>JBMNUV010000035.1:0-27039 GCA_050946455.1 Prevotella sp. | reverse complement strand
GACCTTCAGTGTTTTCTGATAACGTTCATTTGCTGTATCATACATATCTTTCATCTTTTTAGTTCCGATGCAAAGATACGCACTTATATTTTTAGCTACAATACGCAATTGCGGAGACGCTTACAAATAATAAAGAGAAAGAGTTTGCCCAACAACAGACTTACGCCCATAAAGAAACGGACATCCAAACTATCATGGCTCGGATGTCCGTTTTGCGTATTCTAAATAGATACGACTTAGTTATTTCTACCTTCTCGTAAGGTCTAATATTTGAAGGAGCTTCCTCCTAAGAATTCACGGAGAAGACTCGTGGGCGGGATGTCGCGGTTGGGAATGGGTCGGATATACTTCAGAAACTTGCGCAGACGGTAAGCCTCAGAATACTCCTCACAGTTTTCCGGCACCTGCTCCAACAGCGGTTCAGCCTGTTGCTTGATGACCGCCAACTCGAAGAGCATGGCACTGTTGAACACAGCATCGGCATTCTCTTGGAAGGGGAATATCCATTTGTTCTCACCCTTGCGCACAGAAGGCCAACGGTGTATAGTCTCTTGGGCGTTCACTCCGCGGTATTTGTAATCGCGGATGATGCGGCGCAACAATCGGTTGTCGGTGGTGGGAATATAGTTGTGGTCATCGAGCAATATGGTGGTTAATGCCGAAGCATAGACACGGAATTTCTGGTTGTCGGGAATCTGGGCGGTAAGTTCTGGATTGAGAGCGTGAATACCTTCCACCACAAGCACATTAGTCTCGTCCATCTTCAACTTCTTGCCGCTCATCTCACTGCGACCCGTTTGGAAATTATACTTGGGCAACTCTACTTCCTCACCACGGAAGAGGGCGTTGAACTGCTCGTTGATGAGCTTGAGGTTGAGGGCGTAGATACTCTCATAGTCAAGTTCTCCATTCTCATCCTTCGGGGTCTGCTCGCGGTCCACGAAATAGTCGTCAAGCGAGATTTGCAACGGTTTGATTCCGTTGGTCATCAACTGGATGGAGAGCCTCTTGCAGGTGGTTGTCTTTCCTGAACTTGACGGTCCTGCCAGCAGAACGAGCTTCACGCTCTTACGGTTGGCAATCTCGTCGGCAATGCGTGCAATCTTCTTTTCCTGCAGTGCCTCACTGATGTTGATGAGGTCAGTGGCGTGACCATGCTCCACCACTTGGTTGAAATCGCCTACGGTGCGCACGCCCATGATACTCTGCCAGCGGTGATGCTCCTTGAAAATCTCAAACATCTTGTCTTGATGCGTCATCTCGGGCAGCACGGCAGGATTTTTCAAGTCTGGGATGCGCAACAGCATTCCGTCAAAGTATTTCTCCACGCCGAAGAGATAGATTTTCTTCGTATTGGTGAGCAGTGAACCGTAGTAATAATCCACATAGTCGTCAATCTGATAATAGGTGGTGTAAAGCTGTCCGTAGCTGCTGAGAAGTTTCACCTTCGCTTCATCGCCTTTTTCCTTGAACATCTTGATAGCCTCCTCGGTGGGCACCTCATGGCGCGTGATGGGGATGTGGGCATCAATGATTTCCTGCATGCGCCGGCGAATGCCGTCAACATCCTCCAAGGTTACGGCATGACCCAAATCGAGGTCTACGTAATAGCCATTGGACACAGGAATATCAATGACAACCTCAGAGTGGGGATAAAGGTCGTGTACTGCCTTACAAAGAATAAAGAACAGCGTGCGGGTGTAGTTGCGCATACCCGATGCTGAATGCAAGTCGAGGAACTCCACGTCTTTGTTATGGTAGACGCGGTAGTGCATTCCCTCTACCTTATTATTAACTTTGGCGCTGATGGGACCGAATTTCATTTCTATTCCACTCGCCCTGAATACGTCTGAGAGTGTGCTGCCGATGGGCACCGACAGCGTCTGACCGTTGTTCTTGCAACGTATCTGTACTTCTTTTGAATTCATATTCAATAGCTTTATCTGTTTTCCGGACCAATCTTTGTCTGGAATGGTCGGGTAAAGTTAGCAAAAAAATATCAGACAAGCGCAAAAGAACGAAGACAATTTGGGGAAAACTGCTAAAACAAACAAAAAAAGGGCAATAAAGAAAGAAACTTAG
This sequence comes from Prevotella sp., assembly GCA_050946455.1. Classification (GTDB taxonomy): domain Bacteria; phylum Bacteroidota; class Bacteroidia; order Bacteroidales; family Bacteroidaceae; genus Prevotella. Next base: position 24,957 of record JBMNUV010000035.1, on the reverse strand, counting down.
GATTTGGGCAAACGCCTACAAACTCCTAGTTTCTACTTTATTACTCTCTGTAAAGAAGACACACGGCATAGGCGCTGATGCCCTCCTCGCGACCCGTGAAGCCTAAATGCTCGGTAGTCGTGGCTTTGATGCTGATTTGGTCTTCCTCACAGCCCATCACCTTGGCGAGGCAAGCCTTCATCTCGGCTACGTGAGGATTGATTTTCGGACGCTCCGCACAGACCGTTGCGTCGATGTTGCCCACGCGATAACCTTTCTGGGCTATCAACGAGATGCACTGGCGCAGGATTTCCTTGCTGTCCATATTCAATGTTGAGTCGGAAGTGTCGGGAAAGTGATAACCGATGTCGCGCATATTGGCGGCACCCAACAGAGCGTCACAGATGGCATGAATGAGCACATCGGCATCGCTGTGTCCCAACAGTCCCCGTGTGTGGGGAATCTGAATACCGCCCAAAATGAGCGGGCGACCTTCAACAAGTTTGTGGACATCATAGCCCATGCCCACACGGAAAACTGGTTGTTGCATAATGATGGATGATGAGAGAGTATGGCTTTTCGGATTTTTCGGACTGGTCGGATTAGTCTGATTAGTCCGATTGTTCCGACCAGTCTGAATAGTCTGATTATCTTCTACGGAACAAATCCTTGATTCCGTCCATATCAAAGCTCAGCGAGAAGCGAAGGGTTTGGTCGAGCGGGTTACTCTTGGCTGTTGCAATCACGTAGCCGGCATCCAACGCGAACACGCTCATTCTGAATCCGGCACCGACTGTGAAGTACTTACGGTTACCCTTCGATTCACTTTCATGGTGATATCCGGCGCGAATGGCGAACTTGTCGTTGTATACATATTCGGCACCAACACTCCACTGAATCTCCTTCAACTCCTCAGAGAATCCACCCGGAGCATCGGAGAAACTCTTGAAGATACCCGAGATACTCGACACGTCGTAGTAGTCCTTCTCCACACGTGCATCGTAGTCGGCACTCGACTCGCCTTCCTCCTGTTGCGGATAGGTGGGAACAAGGAGCTTATTGGCATCAGCCGCAATGGAAATACGGTTGTATTCGTCGATAGGAATCATGAGCGAGGCACCCAAACGCAGATTGGTAGGGATAAACTCACTACGGTCGCTTCCGCCAAAAGTGATTTTAGAACCGATGTTGCTGATGTTCAAACCCAATCCCAACTGGCATTCGCGGTCGCCCATGTTGAAATAATTCTGATAGTAGCAAGCAATATCAGCTGCGAAAGCTGAAGCGGGGGACGTATCGTCGGTGTAGTCATAGGTAAGGTCTGAATAAATCCAGCGCACTGCAGCAGCCAATGAGAACTTCTCGCTCAGCATCAGAGAGTATGCCACATCGATAGACATCTCATAAGGGTTGATGGTCATAGCGTTGTCACTCTCGGAAAGCTGTACCTCACCAAGCGAGAAATAGCGAAGCGATGCCGACACAGCACTATAGTCACCAATGCGATAGTAGCCAACCAACTGAGCCAAGTCAATATCGTTGACCAACTGGCGCAACCAAGGTGTATAGTTGATGGAGACTCCCGCACGGCTGATATTGAAAGGATACTTGGCGGGATTCCAATACTGAGAGTTGACATCAGGGTCGGTGGCTGCACCCACATCACCCATAGAGCCTGCACGAGCATCAGGGGCGATAGTCTGCGACGTTACAGCCGTGTTCACGGGATTAAACATGTCTTCCTTCTCGTTCTGTGCACTTACTCTGAGCACAAAGAACGAGAGGAAAAACATGAGAATTGCTATTTTGATGGTTTTGTTCATTCTCTCTAAATGATTGGTTTCGTGAAAGAAAAACGGAGAAACTGCTTAATTATTGCCGATAACGATGAGTTTCTTGGTTTTCGATTTCTCCACACTACCATCAACGCTCACGCTGACACGGTAGAGATAGACACCAGTTTGCAGACGGGCACCAGTGTCGGTACGCAGATCCCACGTATAGGTATAGAGGGTCGGAGTGGTCGACGTGTCCTCTGAATGACGCCAGAGCAGGCGTCCCGAAGCGTCGAACACTTCCAACTTGACGTAACCTGCAGAACCAATGAGGTTATGGCCCACGATAAACGTCGTTTCGGTCGTCGCGGGGTTGTCGGTAGTGCTCACAGTAATCTCCGACGGCTGTAAGCCTTTCACCACATTAAAGTTGAGCCGCTTGGTGGTAGAATTATTCAACTGGTCCCAAGCGCGGAACTGCAACCAGTGAGCACCAGGCTCCAACTCGGGAATGCTGTACCAGGTAGAGCCAGTAGTATGAGAACCGAAATCGTATGTGAAATTCTCATTCAAGGTGTAAGTCATCGTCGCATCACCGTCGATGATGAGTTGCAGGTCGTGACCAATACCCGTACCCGTGGTGTTGATGCCGCTTGAATCAGAGATATTGGCAACGAAGTAAGGCGTGGTATTCACGTCTCCGCCATCTACAAACTCGGGTGTGTTGAGGTAGCAATACACGTCGGGACCAATGGTATCATTAGCGTTGGCAGCGGTTCCGCCTACCGTGAAGCTCTCGCAGGAACCGTGGGCAATGCGGCTTGAGCTGATAGCATAGACAATCATCTGACCCGTCTCATTGCTGTAGTTGATATCCTTGGGCACGGTAAACGTCATAGAGAACTTGCCTCCACGGATGCTGTCCGTTCCGTTGAAAAGCGTCTTGGGACGGTCGTAGTATTGGAATGCCGTCTGAGCCGTATATTCCTGCTGGAGACAAGTGATGAGCTCACGGTTGTCGCGCACGGTAAGCGACACGGTGCCGTTGAAGTCATTCGCATCCTCCACGTGACCAGCCACGCGCACCGTTGCACCGGCTTTAAGCTGAGGTAGCGTAGTAGCGTTTGCCACGGCTGTTCCGTCGATAGAGTCAATCGTTGCAGTATAAGTAGGCAAATTGAGCGGCAGCGCAGGGTCGCCAAGCAGTGAATACTGCAGTTTGTTGATAGTGCGGTCGCCGTCGCTGTTGATTATCATATCGTTCTTGGCGAGACGCTGTGCCTCTCCCATTGTCGTGGGCTTGCCCGAGACTGTATCTATGCTCAGCACACGGCGCAAGAACGCCATGTTGAGTCGCTTGTTGGCATCGGCATACACCGTTCTCGTAGTGCCATAGAAAGCCACTGCGCCACCGTTGGCGTTGAGCACGGCAGCCTCACCAATGGTTGCGGCTGTTCCATCAAAGGGCATGATATCGCACGAAGCGGTAATCCAAAGCGGCAGATTCTCGTTGGTGAACTCGCGGAAGTCGGAGAGGGTCAGCACTGCCTCGTGTGAGATTTGGTATTCGATACCGTGACCCGCATAGTCGAAAATGAGGGCACCAGCCGCTTGTTGCTTCTTAATGGCTTCGGAGGCACCGGGATAGCGGTAGCCGGTAGAAGTGGAAACGCGCGGATAAGCATCCCACATCACCTTCTTGATTTCATAGCCTGGATGGAGCGAGGCGATGTCCTCTGCGGCGGCATTGACATCACGCATGTGAAGGTTGTTGTTGCCGTCATCTCCAAGGAACATCAATACGTTTGCCCAATCGCCACCGTTGCGGTTCTGGGCGTATGCAATGGTTTTGTCCACCATGATAGTAGCCTCTTCCTCCGTAGTGACGGGGAAACGTCCAACTGCTACATCGAGCTTGTCCTTCGTAGCGGGGTTCAAGCCCTCGCCATCGTCAAGCAAACAGAAGAAGCCATCGTCCACATAGCAATAAATCTCACTGAATGAGTTCTCACTCTCCCAACAGAGCAAGTAATCATCGGGCGAAAGCGTACTGGCAGCAGCGGAAATCATACGGTTGTCCCATAGGCAGTCGCCGAAGAGCAGAAGATATTTGGGTGCATCATCGGCACTCGTTGCACGGTCGTAGAGCATTTTCAGATAACGGCGGTAGGCATTGGCATCGGGTGTGCCACTGGAGAACTCGTTGAAAAGCTCGTCAGCGGGAACGATGCGCACGCTGATTCCATCGTTCTGCTCATGGAAAGTCTTGAGCCGCTGTGCCTGCGACAGGAGTTTCTGAGACGTGGGAATGATAATGACCATATCCACCTGTGAGTCGGCGTGGTGGTCTTGGTTGACAATATTATATACGTATTCGGGTACAGGGAGCGATGCGCTGGCAATGCTCACAGATGGTTTAGGCGTTTCCCACGTCAGAGCCGCATAGTCCAGCCTCACGGGACCGCCTTCTGTCACCGTCAACTTCAAGGTGTCGGTGGCGTTGGTTGTCACGCTGAATTCATTGTGCGTCTCCTTACCGTGGTCGTAGGTTCCCATAGACCTGATGGTGAGCGTACCCAGCGTCTCTCCATTGTAAGTTACTTCGGTGGCGGAAGCTGTACCCGACGTGACGCGCACGTAGAGTTTGCCTTCCTCTCCCTTGGCATTGGAGTTGGTCAGCACGATGGTCTTGGTCTCTCCTTGCGACAATGCATCGGTGTCAAAGAGGTTGCGACCACCGGTGTACCAAGCGAACCCATCCACTTCGTAGAGCGAATGGTAATCATCGGCTGTGGGATAGTGGCTGCTCATGAATGTAGCGGAATCCACGGTGAGCTGGGCACTATCGTTCTGTGTGATGAAATAATAGCCATAGTCGGAATAGGGATTGCGGGTACGCTGTGTAGTGGTGTTACTGCTCCAGCTCACGGGGCCTTTGGCGTAGAAAACGTGGCGCCCACCCACAATGCATTGCTCCACTTCTTTCAAGTCATCCAAATTGTAGAGTTCGTCTCCATTGAGCGTCTCGTTTTGCAAGTTGCCTCCATAGCCGTAGATGTGTACCTTATTTATATCAGTGAAACCAGCCTGCTGGATGACGGCATCAGTGAGCTGGTAGAAGCCGCTTGAGGGAACACGGATTTTTGCCCAGTTACCCGATGCCAAAACGCTGTGAGCGGCATAGCGGTCAACAGAACTTGAGCGGAAGACGGAACTGCGGCGCACGCTGCTCTTCACGGGCCAACTGTCAATGCGCAACATGAAGCTGACGAGAATCTGATAACGTCCATCTCGATAGACCAACGGACAGAATGCCACGTTGAACGAAGCCTGCTTTTGCGATACAGCCACATAGCTGTCCACAACAGGCAACTCCGGCAGTGAGTCCTGCGACATTCTGCGATAATTGGCGATGTCGGTGGAGGTCATATCGATGAACTCGGGATAGAGTATCGTCGCGGTATAGACTGAATCCTGATAGTCACCGCTCAGTGGTATGCTGTAGCCAAACGAGGGCATTGTGGAGTCTACGCGCACCTCATCGCTCGTAAGATTGAAGAAGCGCTGCGCGTGGACTGCACTAACAGTGACGAGCAGGATAAGAAGGAATAATATTCTTTTCATAAGCGTTTACTTGCATCGGAAGTCGAGCACCTTGCGCTCTTCCAGCCAACCCTCCAAATGGTCGTCGATGCTAACGGGACCCATGCCTGTGGGGGTGCCGGTAAAGAGGAGGTCGCCCGTCTTCAAAGTGAAAAACTGACTGATGTAGCTGATAATGTAATCAATAGTGAATATCATGTCGGCTGTACATCCTTGCTGTACGGTCTTGCCGTTAATGTCGAGATGGAAGCGCAGTCGCTGCACGTCGAGGAACTTCTCTTTGGGAATCCATTCGCCAATGGCGGCGGAACCGTCGAAACCTTTCGCGATGTCCCAAGGCAGTCCCTTCTCCTTCATTCTCCGCTGCATGTCGCGAGCGGTGAAGTCAATGCCCATCGTGACGGCATCATAGTAGCGGTGAGCGAAGCGCTCGGGGATAGACTTGCCCAATCGGCAGATACGCACCACGACTTCCCCCTCGTAATCAATCCGTCCCATGTTGTCGGGAATGAAGAAGGGCTTGTGGTTACTGATGAGTGACGAGTCTGCCTTCGTGAAAATCACGGGAGGGTCTTCTCGTAATAACGTCTCATTCATTGCTTTATTGTGTGCGGCGTAGTTCATGCCGATTGCGAATATCTTCATAATCTTTGTTGTTTTAGTTTGTTGCAAATATAGACAAAATTTATGAGATAGCAACGACAGAATAATAAAAAAAACACTGCAACTCATCGCGAGCAGCAGTGTAAAGCCTATGTTTAACTAAAATCCTTTCTTAGTAATCGGAAATCTCACGACCTCCTCGTTACCTTTAAATTCGTTAAACAATCTTTTAATCTACCTTAAAACCTAATAACTAAAAACCTAAATCTATTACTACTAACCTAAACAATCTATTAATCTTTTGACACTGCAAAGGTAGGGAATATTTCATAATCATCCAAACTTTAGCGTGTATTTTATACTACTTTTAACAGTTTTCTTGATTTATATCAAGGATTTTTGTGCAAATTGCACAAAATTTTAATAAAAAACGCCACTTTTCAGTGATTTTCTTTTTTCTGAGTCCCATTTTAAACGATGTTGATTATTGTGGGCGGAAACAACTTACACTGACATTTTTTGATTTTCAAAGAAAATAACAGTCTGTTATTATTTGTTTATCGAGAATTTCATCATCATAATTAAAAGTGTGTTTTACATACTTAATTGAATGAAAGAGGATTATTTTGTATCATTATACCATTGAAGGATTTATCTGAAAGACGATTATTCGAGTTTGCCTACAATTGCCAATCACTGTGACAATGAAATGTATGGTGGAGTCAAAGGAGTTAGGTGGAGTCAAAGGAGTTAAGAGAAGTCAAAGGAGTTAGGAGGAGTCAAAGGAGTTAAGACATTACTATTGAAGGATTCTGATATCCTTCAGCACTAATGTCTTAACTCCTATAACTCCTTTGACTTCTTTTAACTCCTTTAAGTAAGCAAGTTGCAAACTTGCGAAACTTCACATTATATATAATATGTAGAAGAGATTTCTCAAGAATAACAGCTAACGGCTTCATCAAAATCGAGGTTATATTGTGAGGAACACCTCCATACTTGAAAATCGAAATGCTCCGTCCTGTTTTTCAAAAAGATTTTGTCCGACCATCAAAAAACACTCCCACAATAGCCATTTCTTCTTTTTTTTTCGTAAATTTGCAACTGAATTGTAACATCGGATACATATATATGACAACAAGCGCTTATCTGCTTATCTTTTGCAAAATTCTGGGTTCTCTCGCTCTGTTGATTTACGGCATGAAAATCATGAGCGAAGCACTGCAGAAGATGGCAGGCTCTCAACTGCGGCACATCTTGGCCGCCATGACGACAAACCGTTTCACCGGTATGCTCACGGGAACGTTCATCACCTGCGCGGTGCAGTCGTCTTCGGCAACCACTGTGATGACGGTGAGTTTCGTGAATGCTGGTCTGTTGACCTTGGCACAAGCCATATCAGTTATCATGGGTGCCAACATTGGTACTACCCTCACAGCATGGGTGATGTCGCTGGGCTACAACGTAGACCTTACCATCGTGGTTTTCCCTGCGTTCTTCATTGGCATCATCCTCATATACAGCAAGAGCAGACGCTACATCGGCGACTTTCTTTTCGGTATCGCGTTTCTATTTTTCGCATTGGTTTTACTAAGTGGAGCCGGAAAGGAACTTGACCTTGAGCACAATCCTGAGGCTATGGCATTTTTCTCATCTTTCGACGTTCATAGTCACTGGTCCATCATTGCTTTCGTCATTATCGGAACGGTCATCACCTGTATTGTACAAAGTTCTGCCGCAGTGATGGCAATCACTATTTTGCTTTGTTCCACTGGCGTGCTTCCTATCTATTTAGGTATCGCCCTCGTATTGGGCGAGAATATCGGAACCACCGCCACAGCCAACCTCGCTGCTTTAGGAGCCAACACACAGGCTCGCCGGGCTGCCCTGGCACACATGCTTTTCAATGTATTCGGTGTGATTTGGGTGCTCTGTCTGTTCTATCCGTTCGTCAATTTCGTATGCTCCCTCGTGGGCTACAATCCTTCGGGCGAAGGCTATTCGGTTGCTTATAAGGCAAAGATTCTTCCTATCGTACTGGCAGCTTTCCACACTTGCTTCAACGTCATCAACACGGGTATCCTTATCTGGTTCATCCCTCAGCTTGAGAAGGTGGTTTGCTATCTCATCAAACCCAAACCCAATGCCGAGGACGACGAGTTCCGTCTGCGTTTCATCCAGACGGGTATCATGAAGACGCCGGAGCTTTCCGTGCTTGAGGCTCAGAAGGAGATTCAGAGTTTTGGCGAGCGCATCCAGCGCATGTTCGGCATGGTGCGCGACCTCCTGCAGGAGAAGGACGAACAGAAATTCGCTAAGATTTTCGCGCGAATAGAGAAATACGAGGGTATCAGCGATAAGATGGAAATTGAGATTGCTCGCTACCTTAATCAAGTGAGCGATGCCCATTTGAGCGACGATACCAAGGCAAAGATTCGTGCCATGCTGCGTGAGATTTCTGAGATAGAAAGTATTGGCGACAGCAATTACAACATGGCACGCACCATCAACCGCAAGCATAAGGGCAAAGAGGACTTCACCGAGCGCCAGTATGAGGAGATTCACCAGATGTTTGAACTCACCGACGATGCTCTGACGCAGATGAACACGCTCTTCAGCAATCCCCGCGAAAAGGGCGACGTCAACCGCTCGTTCAATATCGAGAACGAAATCAACAACTACCGCAACCAACTCAAGACGGAGAACATCAACGCTGTGAATAATCATGAATACGACTATGGCATCGGCACGATGTTCATGGACTTGATACAGGAGTGCGAGAAGTTGGGCGACTATGTGGTTAACGTGGTCGAGGCTCGTATGGGTGTGCGCGAACCGGAGCCGGAGCCGGAGGCTGTACAACCTGAGATGGCTGCCGCATCGTAGTTCTCCCCTATCCTACATCATTTTCCATTCAAACCATTTGGCAAATACGGGGTCGGTGATGAACACACCTTCCGGCCTCGTCTCTATCAAGTCGGCATTCCCCAAAGCGAGTTTCAAGCGGGGAATGTTGGAATAACTGCCCAAATGATACTGATTTCGCGTCTCTGACAGCGTGAATTTATCGTGCACGCCTGAGACGATGGCACGCAGGAAATTCATCTGATATTCCGACAACGGCTCTACAGCCTGCAGGAAAAGCACATCATTGACTTCGAGCAATTCGCGGAAGCCTTGGTCTATTTGGGTATCGCTGATGGTGTCGCCCTCTCTCGAATGGGAATAGATAATCCAAGACAACTGCTGCACATAGGCTGAATAGCAATCCACCAACTCCGCTATTCGTCGCGACTGCTCCATCGTAACCGTGCGGCGTCCATCGGCAAAATGAGTGCAGATATATTGTTGCCAGTCAGCCACCGGAATCTTCTTCAGATTAATCAAATCGCCAAACTGATAGAAAGGCATACTCTTGCCCAAGAAGATGTTTGCCATGAGGTGATGCTTACTTCCGAAGAGACAGTAGGACACGCCTGTCTGATGTTGCCACACGGTGCGCATACGTGCCTGTATCTGAGTGCTGGATGGCAATTCGCCTATCTGCTGGAACTCATCAATGCACACCAGCACGCGTTTTCCTTTTTTCTCGGCAATCTTCTGTGGCAGCGACAGCACCTCCTCGGGGGTATGCGTCTTGGGAGTGATGCCCAGCGATACGCTCACTTCCGACAGCGGGTCGGGCGATATGGAAATCTTCGGTGTCAGGCGGTAGATAAACTCCTTTGCCTCCTCGAGCCATTGCATCTGCTTCGATGATGTCTGCTGCAAGACGGCTGCCGCTAATTTGTTGTAAACCTCATACTCGCTCTTGCAGCCGAAGATATCGACAAACACGACGAGAATCTCCTCACGATTGACCTGAGCCAACGTGTGCTTCACCAATGAGGTCTTGCCCAATCGGCGCGGCGACATCAGAATCACGTTGATGCCATTGTGGAAATCCGCCAACAATCGACGTATCTCCTCCTCTCGTCCCGTAAAGTTGTAGTCAACGACCGGAACACCGAAAACAAAACTTCTCTTCTCCATATCCCTTGAATTGTTGAGCCTTTAGCGGCAGAACCTCTACTGCCGCAACAGCCTGTTATACCGCAAAGATACAAATAAAAAACGAGTCACACAAACTTGTGTGACACAAATTTGTGTGACCCGCTATGGTTATGCGTGATTAAAGATGGGGAAACTTATGTTTACTTCTTTCCCGAGAACAGTCCACGGAAGAAGCCATTGACCTTTGCTCCCACCTTACTGGCACCTTTCTTCACCTTGCCGCCCGTCTCATCCACTGAGTCTGAAACCTCATCGGCGTTGCGTGTCACCTTACGGCTGGCGCGCTGACGCAGGTAGCGGGTACGGTACTCGGTGTAATCCTCCACTTGGTCGGCATTCATCTTCTCCTTATATATATAATGGTATTGGTAGGTGAGTTCTTCAAACACCGAATCATTATACTCAATAAGGTCATCGGACGGATTCTGATTCGCCCAAGCTGTATCGACGAATTGCTTATAGTGGTTGATGAATTCCTGTGCACTCTGCGTCTGAGCGTTGACGTTGAGAGCAAACAAAAGGGTCATCGCTACAAGCATAGATTTTATCATTTTCTGTTTCATACCTTTTCTTAAATAATAATTACCTTTGCAAATTTACATGTTTTTACCGTTAATACCAACTCCGTTTAGTTTTTTTTACCCAAATTACTATTAAATAATGAGTTAGGAGTTAGGAGATAGGAGTTTTCTCCAGTTAGGAGTTAGGAGATAGGAGATAGGAGTTGCTGCGCCCACCTACTGAACCTACTATACCTACTAAACTTACCATACCTACAAAACTTCTTCCAATATTTAGCGCGCAGCTAATTATGCATTATGCATTATGAATTATGCATTAATAGTTGGGAGTTGCTGCGCCCACCTACTGAACCTACTATACCTACTAAACTTACCAAACCTACAAAACTTCTTCCAATATTTAGCGCGCAGCTAATTATGCATTATGCATTATGAATTATGCATTAATAGTTGGGAGTTGCTGCGCCCACCTACTGAACCTACTATACCTACTACACTTACCAAACTTCTCGTAATAGTCAGCGAAAAAAATTATGAATTATGAATTATGAATTATGAATTTTCCAGATAGTCTTATGTCTCTGCTGGAGCCGCCAACCATCACGTTGAACCAACCGGGCTCGACGACACGGCGTTTCTCCTGATTGATGATGCTCAGGTCGTCTGCATGAAGGACAAAACGGATGTGGGCGGTGTGACCTTTAGATATAGGTACGCGCGCGAAACGGCGGAGCTGCATCACGGGTTGCGCCACACTGGCTACGGAATCGTGAACGTAGAGTTGCACGACCTCACTGCCGTCGCGCTGTCCCACGTTGGTGACATCGAAATCTACCACTACGCTGTCTTGACTGTAGGCTTGAATGTTGAGATGGGAATATTGGAACTTGGTATAGCTGAGTCCGTAACCAAAGGGATAGAGGGGCTGTGCCGACTGCTCCACATAGTCGTGGGGTTCGGGCGGCAAGTGATTGTAATACACGGGCAACTGTCCTACGCTTCTCGGTACGGAGATAGGCAATCGCCCAGAGGGGTTATAGTCGCCAAAGAGCACATCGGCAATGGCTGAACCGCCCTCCTGTCCGGGATAGTAGGCTGTCAGCAAAGCGTCGGCATTGGATGCCGCCCAACTCTTGTCGAGCGGACGACCTTCGATATACACCACGATGAGCGGCTTGCGGGTGGCTTTCAACGCGGTGAGCAACTGCTGTTGCCGACCGAGCAGCGAAAGCGTGGAACGGTCAAAACCCTCACCACTGTCCATGTCACTCACGGTTTTAGCATCCGTCTCGGCTGCCCCCGTTGCCTTATAGTTGGTTTTGAAGTCGCGGGCACTGCTTCCGCCCACACAAACAATGACGGCATCACTATGGCGGGCAGCGGCGACAGCCCTCATGATATGGGCATCGGAGGAGTCACGCACGGAACAACCCTTGACGTAAGTCACATGTCGCTTGGGCAGTTTCTCAAGGATTCCATCCAAAATGGTCTTCACCCGTCCTTCGGGCTGCGGTGCCGTGTAGTCACCTAACATATTATAGACGTTGTCGGCATTGGGACCGATGACCGCCACGTGGATTTTCTTCGACAGCGGCAAAGTGTGATTGCGGTTCTCCAAGAGCGTGATGCACTCCTGTGCCGCACGTCGCGCCAAAGCCGAGTCTGCGGCTGTGTTGGTTTGAGCCTCAGCCTGTTCCTCATCCACATAGGGTTGGTCGAACAAGCCCATCTTTAACTTCCACCGCAGCACGCGGGCACAGGCAGAATCGACGGCAGCCTCAGCGACAAGCCCTTCTCTAACTGCTTCCGGCAACGTGGCGTAAGCCAATCCACCCAAGTCGATGTCCACCCCTGCTTGGAGCGCCATCACTGCTGCTTCCTTGAGCGACGATGCCACATGATGCTGATTGTAAACGACGTTGATGCTGTAGAGGTCGCTCACCACAAGTCCACGAAATTGCCAACTGTTGCGCAGGATATCAGTGAGCAGTTGACGGTTTATGGTGGTGGGCACTCCGTCGAGTGTGTTATAGGAAGTCATCACCGACTGCGCACCGGAGTCTATCACCTGTTTGAAAGGCGGCAAGAAGTTCTGCAGCAGGTCGCGCTCACCGATGAATCCGGGACCGCCGTTCTGTCCTCCCTGCGTCACGCCATAACCCACGAAATGCTTCAGCGTGGCGATGGCGTGACGACTGATGCCTTGAGCCTCAGCACCCGCCAACGTGGCTGTCAGCACTGGGTCTTCGCCAAACGACTCCTCCACGCGAGACCACCGTGGGTCACGCGAGAGGTCCATCACCGGACCATAACTGATTTGCGCCCCACAGAGTCTCACTTGTCTGCCTATGGCGAGTCCCACCTCGTGCAGAAGTGGCGCATCCCATGTGGCGGCTAAGCCCAAACCCGTAGGAAACACGGTGGCTCCGATAGCCATGTGACCGTGGGGAGCCTCCTCGGCAAAGAAAAGGGGAATGCCCAAACGTGAACGCTCCAAGGCGGCACGCTGCATCATATTGGCTGCGCGCGCCTGCAAACGGGGCGGCAGACCATTGAGAAGTGACCGCTGGGTCCAAGGGTCGGCGCGGAAGGTTGCCCAGAGGTTGCCCACTCCTTCCTGCATCACTTCCTTCTCGAAAAGCGAAGTAAGCCGAACGTCATCTTCCACACGCTCACAATAGTTCCACGCCATTGTGCAGCGCAACTGCCCCACCTTCTCCTCCAGCGTCATGCGTTGCAGAAGGTCGGCAACACGTTCGTCAATGCTCAGTTGCGCATCGCGGTAGGCGGGCTGCTGGGCATAAGCTCCGAAAGAGAGGATGAACGAAAAGACTATGAGCAGAACCTTCCTCATTTGATATTGAATTTGAGAGCCACAGGACGCTCGGGGAGTCCCTGCGGCAACTGTATCGTTACTTTGTTGCCTTCCACCTTGCAGGACACCTGACGGTTGCCGTCAAGAAGTGTCACGTCGCCTTTAGGCACATTGCCGGTCCATGAGATTTCCGTGGGCAACTGCTCGCCGTCGGGAAGCGCGTAGATGGCATAGAGCGTGCGGTGGTTCTTGTTGGCTGTGAACCAGACGTTGCCCTGATGGTAGTTCTTCGTCGTGCGGGTACTGTAGATTGCCTCCCCGTTCACGCGGAGCCAATCGCCAATCTCCTTGAGCCGTGCCACCTCATCTTCGGGAATCAGTCCTTCGGGCGACGGTCCAACGCCGAGCACCATGCAACCGCCCTTCGCCACCACTTCAGTGAGAAGCGACAGTACCTTGTTAGTGGATTTGTAGTCGGGATGTTCCAGCCAGCCCCACGAGTGGGTAAAGGTGATACAGCTCTCCCACGGGTGATTGATTTGATGGTCGGGAATGCTCTGTTCGGGTGTCTGATAGTTCTCGTTGCGCCCTTGAATGGTGCGGTCTACACAAATCATTCCTTTCTGCAAGCCACTGCGTGCCCGCAGCAACACAGAGTCGAGTCCCACCTCGTCGCCCGCAATCCAACCGCCGTCGAGCCAGAGGATATCGAACTGACCATAGCGGGTCATCAGTTCGTCAAGCTGGTTCTCCGTAAACTGCTGATACTTGCGCCACCAATCGGGGTGCTGCTCACGCTTGTAGTTCTGCATACGGTTGGGCGTGGCGTAGTAAGGATTCCAGAACCATTTGCAATGCCAGTCGGGCTTGGAAAAATAGCAACCCGTCATAAAGCCCTTATCGCGAAACGCCTGAAATACATAGCGTGCCGCGTCTGCCTTGGGATTGTCGGCAAAGGGACCGTGGGCGATACTGAAATCGGTGTATTTACTGTCAAACAGACAGAAGCCGTCGTGGTGCTTGGTGGTGAAAATCATATAGCGCATCCCCGCATCCTTCATTGCCTGTGCCCACTGGTCGGGGTTGAACTTGGTGGGATTGAACACGTTGATTAATCCCCAATACCATTGTTTGTAGCCCTCATAGGTGAACTCCGCAGGACGCGTTATCCAATCTTCGGAGCAGATTTGCCACGATTCTACAATGCCCGGCACGGAATAGAGTCCCCAGTGGAGCAGGACTCCGAATTTCTGGTCCTGCCAATAGTCGAGTTTCTTCAATACTTCTTTGTCAGTGGGCCACTCGTAGCCGTCTGATTGTTCGTGGACATAGCTGTTGTCGTCCTGTGCCGCCAAATGGAGAGGCGAGAGACAGAACAGAACTGCAGTAGCGAAAGAAAGAAATAAATGAGTAGGGTTCATATTTTTAGTTATTATATCATTCACTTATATGGTGGAGTCAGAGGAGTCAAAGGAGTTAAAGTAGTCAGAGGAGTCAGACAAGTCAGAGAGGTCAGAAAAGTCAGAAAAGTCAGAGAAGTAAGACAATACTATAGAAGGATTCCGCAACCCTACAATGTTGCACCCTTTAACTCCTATCTCCTAACTCCTAACTCCTAACTCAAAGAGGCTCTTATCTCCTAACTCCTAACTGGAGAAAACTCCTATCTCCTAACTCCTATCTCCTAACTCAAAAAAACTCCTATCTCCTAACTCCTAACTCAAAATGGCTCCTAACTCTTCAAGTCTTCCTTTCCTTTTTATTGAGGTTGCGGAAGATGAAGTAGAAGTGCATGAGAAGAGTAGTAAATAGCCCATAGTGGCGGCGCATCACGGTGAAACGCTCGTGCAACGAGGCTCGGTGATTCTTGATAGACATGCCACCCTCCAAATAGTCGCATAGCACCATCCGAGCATTGAGCAACTTGCGTCCGCTTTCCTGTGATTTCTTCATCACCCGGATACACCAGTCTACGTCGGCGCTCAACTTGTAGCGCAGGTCGTAAGGAGTCTCCTTGGCGATGGAAGTCAGGACATAGAACGACTGGTGACAGACCAGCATTCCCTTGCGAAACGACCTCCACGTGAGTCGTTCGGGCGGAGCAAGCTTGCGCTTATGGAGGAAACGTCCCTCATCATCGACGATGTTGGTATCGCCATACAGCACACCGGGAAGCGGTTGCTCCTTGCCGATAGTGGCAGCGAGAAGTTCCAGCGTGTCGCTGCCCGGCAATTTGTCGCCAGCGTTCAGAAACACTAAATAGTCGCCCGTGGCACGTTGCATGGCACGGTTCATGGCATCGTAGAGTCCGCCGTCATGCTCTGAGACGAACACCACGTCGTGAGCCGAACTTTCCTGGTCGCTTATTTCCTTGTATTCCTTTGCCATCTGCACCGTCTCATCCTTGGAGCATCCATCCTGAATGATGTGCTCCACTTCGGGATAGGTCTGTCGCAGCACACTTTCGAGCGTCCGCTGCAAGTAGTGTTCCGCGTTGTAGGTGCAGGTGATGATAGAGAACTTAATCATGCTTCAATATTGGTCAAGCTGTTGTAGAGTTTGATATATTTGGATACAATATTTTGGCTGGAGAACTTTTGCACAGCATGTAGACGAATTTGCTTTCTGTCTATGCCCGCATGGAAAGCCCAATCAAGTCCTTTGGCAATGCTCTCCGCCGATTTGTACTTTGCCAGATAGCCGTTTTTCAAGTGGTCGATGATGTCGGTCTGACCGCTGTTATCGAACGACACAGGCAGACAACCGCATGCCATGGCTTCAACAAGAGTCTGTCCGAAGGTCTCGTAAAGCGATGACGACACTACGGCGTCGGCTGCAGAGTAGATTTGTGAAAGACTGTCTTCCTGCACATAACCCATGTAAGAGTATTCTACAGGGATGTCTTTCAGACGATTTTCTTTATACATGCCACCGAAAACAATCAAGTGGATATCGTGCTTGGTATATTTGCCACTCTTCAACAGAATGTTGAGAGCATCAATTAAATAGTCAAATCCCTTGATGGGTGCGTCTATCTTATAGGCACCAAAGGTCACCACGTAGGGTGCCTTTATATGGAGTAATGAAAGGCAATCCCGTTTGTCCAGCAGATGGAAACGCTTGAGCATGATAACGTTGGGAATTACCTCAACAGGGAACCTCCCCGTAAGCGGACTTTGGTCTGCTAAGCCCTTCAACCAAGTACTTACAGCAACGAATCGAACTTGCGATTTTGCCTGTGAGAGAATTTTCAACTTTTTCTTAAACACTTTGGATGAAAGGTCATTCTTACTGTCCCCAGGAAGATAAAGACAATGACCGCATTCTTCTATATAATGTGTACATCCTAAGGCATGATGGCAGATACCAGTGAGTTCCCACATGTCGTGCATGGTCCAAACCACGGGCTTTCCGCTTTGAAGAATCTTAGCGATGGTTTTCAAAGAGAGCATTCCTTGGTTAATCCAGTGGAGATGAATGACATCTGCTTCCTTGAACTCGGGCGTATCGGTGATGTCGGCACCGCTGTTGGCAATGTCAATATCGAAGAGGTGCCTGCGTTTGAAATGCAGATGGAAGAAAAGGCACCAGCGCTCCCAAAGGAAGTGAAACTGCTGGAGCACGGGATGAGGCAAGGCTGACACCGTGATGTTGTCGGTTTCCTTGTCGCGCACGAGCATCTTTGCCTTGACGCCACTGTTGTTGAGCGCGTCCATGAGCCGGTGGGCCGCAAGCGCAGCTCCGCCCGTCCGCTCGCTGGTATTGACAATCAGTACTCTCATTGAACGATAATTTTTCACAAAGTTAATGTTTTTCGTTGAAAACACAACGTTTCGGGAAAGAAAAAGCTATTTTTATTTGTATTTGATGAGTAGTTGAAGCCATTGAACAGGGGATTGCGGCCAAGGAGAAAGGGGAAGACAAAGGAGTTTGGAGATTTCTCCAGTTAGGAATTTGGAGATAGGAGATACTGCGCTGTACACGATATATCGCAGAACATGGCGGCGCAGCTAATTATGCATTATGCATTATGAATTATGCATTATTAAAGGGCGCAGCTAATTATGCATTATGCATTATTAAAGGGCGCAGCTAATTATGAATTATGAATTGTGAATTATGAATTAATTGAACCGGTTCAATTTTCATCATAATAAGGCAATAAACAATGCGCCAAAATCGTTATAATACCAACCGATTTGGCTCGTTGGGATTGAGCGACAATTGTCGACACGCATGTCGGCAATTGTTAACCAGTTTGTCGGCAATTGTCAACGAGTTTGTCGACAATTGTCGCTCAATCGAGAATAGCCAATTATTGAAGTGACTATAGGCGAATTTAGTACCGACAATAGCCCATGATTTCCCCAAACTCCCGCTCTATTAATTCACATTCAACCGAAAAGAAGCACCAAAATGGTGGCTTCCCGTGCGATTGAACGACCCTGTGCGAAATTGGTCTTACAAAAGTAATATCAAAAATTTGCATGGAGCATAGAGATTTATTATCTTTGCAAAATAATAAATCGATTATATTTACCCATACAACATTATATTATATGAAAAAGACATTATTACTTCTCCTTACGCTTTTGCTGACATTTTCAGCAAATGCGCAAACCGACAATCAAGATTTGGATGCTAAATATGCCACCGACCTGTTGAAACCCGGAACGGAAGTTCCCGACATGGTGGTGGATTCTACTATCAACCTGCGGTTGAGTGATTTGAAAGGTCGCTACGTAGTGCTGCACTTCTGGGCGCGCTGGTGCCCCGACTGCCGCAAAGACCTGCCCAAGGTGAAAGAACTGAATAGGAAATACAACAACAAGGACGAAGTGGAATTCGTTCATATCTCCTACGACAAAGACTGGAACTCGGAGACGACCAACAAGAAAGACACTACGTTTATGCTTAGTGGCCTCTGCACGTCAGACATCAAGAAGTTCCACGACACGGAGAGCGCACGGCTGTTTCATATAAAATGGATTCCCACGATGTATCTCATCGACCCGCAAGGGAAGGTGGTGCTCGGCACTGTGATGGTGGAAAAATTAGAGAAGGCACTCGCCGAGATTGACAAGTCGAAGATAGACCGCAACGCTGACAAGGCGTTTGTAATGCCTCAGTATAGTGGTGGCCTACAGGGACTTATCTCTTTTCTGAAGGAGAATCTCAAATATCCCCAAGTACCTGAGAAATATGGCATTGAAGCCAAAACGATAATAGGGTTCAGAGTCGATACTTTGGGCAACATCTCCAACATCGAACTGAAGAGTAACGACCTCAAGCCAACCCCCAAAGCGCTGTTAGGCAAGTTGGGACCCGAAGAGCGTCAGCGCGTTATCAAGGAGAGTGCCGCCTTTGCCTAGGAGGGCAAGCGCGTGGTCAGCATCATGCCCAAATGGGAACCAGCCATTGAGTATGGACGTAAGGTGAAGATGCGGTTCGTACTGCCCATCAACTTTAGGCTGCAGTAGCAGCAATGCATAATGCATAATGCATAATTTCAATGCTAACTATTGGAAAGAGCATAGTAGGTGTGTTGGAGGCGCAGCAACTCCTATCTCCTAACTCAAGCTGCTCATAACTCAAACTAACTCAAGCTGCTCATAACTCAAACTAACTCATACTGCTCCTAACTCATACGTTATGATAGAACTGAAAGATATTAATAAGACTTATTTCGGCGCTCAGCCTCTCCACGTGCTGAAAGGTATCAACTTGAGGGTTGAGGAGGGGGAGTTTGTGTCTATTATGGGCGCTTCAGGTTCC
This sequence comes from Prevotella sp., assembly GCA_050946455.1. Taxonomy (GTDB): domain Bacteria; phylum Bacteroidota; class Bacteroidia; order Bacteroidales; family Bacteroidaceae; genus Prevotella. Next base: position 5,833 of record JBMNUV010000035.1, on the reverse strand, counting down.
GGTAAGTCAACGCTTCTCAATATCATGGGCATCCTCGACAACTACGACAGCGGAGAATACCGCATCGACGGGAAACTCATCAAAGACCTTTCGGAGACACGTGCGGCAGAATACCGCAATCGGCTCATCGGCTTTATCTTTCAGAGTTTCAACCTCATCGGCTTCAAGACAGCCGTGGAAAACGTGGAGTTGCCTCTGTTCTATCAAGGAGTGGGACGTAAGAAACGCCGCCAACTCGCCATGGAATATCTGGAACGGCTCGACCTCGCGCCTTGGGCAGAGCATTATCCCAACGAGATGAGCGGTGGACAAAAACAGCGCGTCGCCATCGCCCGCGCCCTTATCACGCAGCCTCGACTCATCCTCGCCGACGAGCCTACGGGTGCCTTGGACTCCAAGACTTCCATGGAAGTGATGGAGTTGCTGAAACAACTCAACCAAGAACAACACAAGACGATTATCGTGGTGACACACGAAAGTGGTGTGGCAAACGAGACCAATAAAATCATACACATCAAAGACGGCGTGATTGGCAAGATTGAGGAGAACCTCGAACATAAAGCCAGTCCGTTCGGCATCAACGGCATTATGAAATGAGAGACATCATCACAGAAATATGGGCAACCACGCGCCGCAACAAGCTGCGCACCGCGCTCACGGGTTTCGCCGTGGCATGGGGAATCTTTATGCTCATCTTTCTGTTAGGTTCGGGCAATGGACTTATCAATGCCGTGACGAGAAACTCCGACCGTTTCCTCTCCAACTCCATGATGGTCTTCGGCGGTCAGACTTCAAAAGGCTACAAGGGTCTGCAGGAAGGACGTGTGATAGAACTCGATGACAACGACTTGAGCACTACCGCGCGCTCATTCACCAAGAACGTGGACGAGGTGGGCGCAGAACAACAAAGTGACAGTGCTCTTACAGCCACCTTGGGACAAAACTATGTGAGTATTCAGTTGAATGGTGTTTATCCCAACGCGGCAAAAATCAATAAGCGCGATATTCTCTTGGGACGTTTCATTAACCAACTCGACATGGAGGATTGCCGCAAGGTGGTAATCGTGAGCGACAAGACGGCAAAAGAGCTTTCCGACAACCAAACGACAGAAATATTAGGTCAGAGCATCAAAATCAGTGGACTGTCATTCCGCGTTGCGGGTGTATATAAGAGCGACGAGAGCATGATGAGCAACAATGTCTATATCCCGTTCACTACCTTCCGCGCCCTTTACAACAGCGGCGATAAAGTGGGCAACATCATGTTTACGTTTCACGGACTGAACTCGATGAAAGCCAATGAAGATTTTGAGAAACGATATAAGACCACGCTCAATGCGCTGCACGATGCCGCCCCCGACGATGACAACGCCGTGTGGATTTGGAACCGATTCACGCAGAACTTGCAGATGAATACCGGTATGGGCATCATCCGAACCGCCCTTTGGATTATCGGACTCTTCACCCTGCTCTCAGGAATCGTGGGAGTAAGCAACATCATGCTCATTTCGGTGAAGGAGCGCACCCGTGAGTTCGGCATCCGCAAGGCGATTGGTGCCAAACCCTCCAGCATTCTGCGACTCATCATCGTGGAAAGCGTCATCATCACGACCGTGTTCGGCTTCGTGGGAATGGTGGCTGGCATCGCTGCCAACGAATATATGAATGTGACCGCAGGCCACCAGCAAATCGACACGGGACTGTTCCAAGCCACTATGTTCCTCAACCCCACGGTGGGTTTCGACGTATGCTTTGAGGCACTCATCGTCATGGTGGTGGCGGGTACGATAGCGGGACTCATCCCAGCCCGCCGCGCCGCCCACATACGACCCATTGAGGCACTGAGGGCGGAATAGAAGGGACTTAACAAGGAACACCATGCGAATCGACCTCGACACATACAAGGAAATCCTCGACACACTGACACGGAACAAGGGACGCACGTTCCTGACGGGTTTCGGCGTGTTCTGGGGAATCTTCATGCTCGTGGGACTCATGGGCGGTGGTGCCGGTCTGCAGGAGATGCTGTCGAACAACTTTGAAGGCTTCGCCACCAACTCCGCCATGGTTTGGGCACAGAATACCACCAAGCCCTACCACGGATTCCGCAAAGGGCGCGTTTGGAACATGACGACCAAGGATGTGGAACGCCTGCAGGAGAACGTGCCGGAACTGGACGTGGTGACGCCCATCACGTTCCAAGGTGGCACGAGCGCTGTCTTTGGCGACAAAGAGGCTCCATGCGGTGTGAAGGGAGTACGCGATGACTATGCCAAGGTGGAAGAGCCGCAACTCCTCTACGGAAGGTATATCAACGCCATGGACCAGATACAGCGGCGCAAGGTATGCGTGCTGGGCAAGAAAATCTACAGCACGCTCTTCCCCGGCGGAGGCAACCCCTGCGGGCAGATGGTGCGACTCGACTCCACTTATTATCAGATAGTGGGGGTAGATGCGAGCGCGGGCAACATGAACATCGGAAGCAGAGCCGAGGAAACCGTTTATCTGCCTCTCTCGCTCATGCAACAAGCCTACAACATGGGCGATGCCGTCGCCTTGATAGCCATGACAGCCCAACCCGGCGTGAAGATGAGCAGTATCAGTCAGCAAATACGCGAGGTCATCGCACGTGCCCACGATGTGGACCCGACCGATGAGCAGGGCGTGATGGTGTTCAACACGGAAGTCATGTTCGGTATGGTGGACAGTCTGTTCAGAGGGGTCAACTTCCTCGTGTGGCTCGTGGGCATCGGAACGCTCTTGGCAGGAGCCATCGGCGTGAGCAACATTATGATGGTGACGGTGAGAGAGCGAACGACGGAGATTGGAATCCGACGTGCCATCGGTGCCACGCCGCGCAACATATTGGGACAAATCATCTCGGAGAGTATTCTGCTCACCACCGTGGCAGGCATGAGCGGCATCCTCTTTGCCGTGTTCATCCTGCAAATGCTGCAGCTTGCCAATACCAGCAACGGCATTGTCACCGCCCACTATCAAATCGGCTTCTGGACAGCCCTCGGAGCCGTGGCACTGCTCAGCGTGCTTGGTATCTTTGCAGGTTTGGCTCCGGCTCTGCGCGCCATGAGCATCAAGCCTGTGGATGCCATGAGGGACGAGTGAGCGGAAGACTGAAAAGGCTGATAGTCCGACCAGTCCGAAAACAAGAAAATTCAATCAGTTATGAAGAAATATATTAAGTTCATTATCGCCGGTATCGTTGCCTTGATATTCATCGGCACTTTCGTTTTCCTTTGGCTGCAATCGCGTCCGCAACCAACGGTATATAACGAGTTCACTCCCAAATACCTTGACTTGAAAAAGACCACTATCGTTACGGGAAAGATAGAACCGCGCGATGAGGTGAACATCAAACCGCAAATCAGCGGCATCATCACCCATCTGGAGAAAGAGGCGGGGCAGATGGTGCAGGAGGGTGAGGTAATCGCCCGCGTGAAGGTGATTCCCGACATGGGACAGCTCTCGTCGGCACAGGCGCGCGTGCGCTCCGCCGGTATTGCTGTGAACCAAGCCCGCGTTGACTATGAGCGCATGAAGACCCTCTACGACAAAGGTTTGGTGTCGGGAGACGAATACGACCAGAAGCGCAAGGCATGGCTCGATGCCAAGGAAGAGGTGAGGGCCGCACAAGATAACCTCGAGGTGGTTCGTGACGGTGTCAACAAGGGCAACGCCAACTTATCGTCCACCCTCATCCGCTCCACTATCAGTGGTTTGATTCTCGACATTCCGGTGAAGGTGGGCAACACGGTCATCAATTCCAACACCTTCAACGACGGTACGACCATCGCCACTATTGCCAACATGAATGACTTGATATTCCGCGGCAACATCGACGAGACCGACGTGGGACAGCTTGTCACGGGAATGCCCATGAAGATTACCATCGGCGCACTGCAAGACCTTCACTTCAACGCCTACTTGGAATATATCTCGCCAAAGGCAACCGAGAGCAACGGTACCAACCAGTTTGAAATCAAGGCTGCCGTGAAGGTGCCCACCGGCGGAAGCAATATCCGCAGTGGCTACAGCGCCAATGCCGAGATTGTGTTGGCTGAGGCGAAACACGCACTGACCGTTCCAGAGAGCGCCATCGAGTTTGAAGGCGGTAAGACTTACGTATATATAATAAAAGGTACGGGCGAGAATAAAACTTATCAGCGCCGACAAGTGACTACAGGACTCAGCGACGGCATCAACATAGAAATCAAGAAAGGACTCTCGCTTAAAGATAAGGTGCGCGGACCTGTGGTCGTGGCTGAAGAGCCGCAACAATAATGGCTCATTATTGGTCGAGGCATGACTTCCGCAGGACTGCGCTTGGAATTGCGTGATTTCTTGTGTCCGTGTTCTGCTCACTTCGGGAGTATGCGGAAAAATTCATGGGTTATATTTTGCCTTTCCAGCTATTTAGCGTAATTTTGCAGCATGAATTCCATAGTTAGGGTGATAAAGAATTGGACACTGCCAGTGGCTATGCTGACAGGCGCGGTGGTATATCTTGTTTTTGCCAACGTACCGGAATTGGCGCCCATTGCCAATTGGTACGCTCCTTACAACCCCACCGTGATGCCTACGTTCATGTTCGGCATTCTCTTTGTCACCTTCTGCAAGATAGACTTCCACAAACTGTTGCCCGTGAAGTGGCATTGGTGGGTGCTGCTGCAACAGGCGGTCTTTGTGTTCATCGTAGTGGGACTGACCCTATTGTTCCACTTGCAAGGTGAAGGACTCATCCTCGTGGAATCGCTGTTGGCATGCATCATCGGTCCCTGCGCTGCTGCAGCAGCCGTCGTCACCGCGAAACTCGGTGGTAGTTTGGAGCACATGACCACCTATACCTTCCTCAGCAATTTCCTTACGGCAATCCTCATTCCCGTCTGCTTTCCTTTGTTAGAGCCGTCGGGCAACCGTTCCTTTGTGGAGGCGCTGCTGAAGATTCTTGCCGACGTGAGTACCGTGCTGCTTATCCCAATGGCATTGGCTTATATCGTGAAACACTATTTCCATCGCTTTCACCGTTTCATCGTGGGAGTGAAGGACTTGAGCTATTACCTTTGGGGCATCTCGCTCACCGTCGTAACAGGAACTACGGTGATGAACATCTGCCATGCCGATACATCGGTGGGCTTCCTCCTGCTCATCGCCTTATTGTCTCTTCTGCTCTGTTTCTTCCAGTTCGGTTGCGGCCGCTTCATAGGCCGTCATTTCAATGCCACAAACGAGGCGGGTCAAGCATTGGGACAGAAGAACACCGCCTTTGCCATCTGGATTGCCGCAGCCTATCTTAATCCACTCTCAACGGTGGGTCCCGGCTGCTATATCGTGTGGCAAAACACCATCAACGCCCTTGAAATCTGGGCTTGCCGTCGAAAAGGCGAGGAGCACTTTGCATAGAAAGATTCCGCTTCGCATGGAGGCTCCGCGCAAGTAGTTATCCCGCGACGTAGTTATCCCGCGATGCACGGAGGTCTCGCGCTCCGCGCGGGACGACTGACGCATTTACCGACCTTATTGTTCCGCGATGCACGGAGGTCTCGCGCTCCGCGCGGGACGACTGACGCATTTACCGACCTTATTGTTCCGCGATGCATGGAGGTCCCGCGCTCCGCGCGGGACGACTACCGCATTTACCCGACCTTATTGTTCCGCGACGCATGGAGGTCCCGCGCTCCGCGCGGGACGCCTACCGCATTTACCCGACCTTATTGTTCCGCGATGCACGGAGGTCCCGCGCTCCGCGCGGGACGACTGACGACAACACAATTAATAGCAACAACTCCCTATCGTTTTATCCTTTACCGGCATATTC
>JBMNUV010000034.1:0-30154 GCA_050946455.1 Prevotella sp. | reverse complement strand
TCCGTTTTTCAGGTCAGGGGAGACATCGGCCAGGAAAATCAGACAGCTTTCAGATCAAAACCTGAAAGCCGCCTGATTCCTTTTTTTTCAGGCAAAACTCGACTTTTGACACACCCTCCTCCATGCATCGCGGCGAAATATCCATGCATCGCGGCGAGAACTGCGAGGGCGGAACAATAAGCGTCGGTTAAATGCGGCAGTCGTCCCGCGCGGAGCGACGGGACCTCCATGCATCGCGGCGAAATATCCATGCATCGCGGCGAGAACTGCGAGGGCGGAACAATAAGCGTCGGTTAAATGCGGTAGTTGTCCCGCGCGGAGCGCGAGACCTCCATGCGTCGCGGGACCTACTTCGACTAGATTTGCTGAAATATGCATGAAATAAATTTCAAACTTTCTAACATCTTAATCATAAATATTTAATGTGCTGATTTCTAAATATTTATATGAATAACCGGATAAATGGCTTAATGTAGCTATTCCATTTTGATAGTAATTTCAATTTTTTATGTTCACTCTGTAACGGAATTTACGTGTTCCATGTGTTTTGTTAAAAAATAAAAATAATTAGGAAAATGTTTGGAACTTTCCGAAAAAGTGTGTTTATTTGCAGTTGGAAATTTAAATAACCAGCTTGTGTGGAGTGATTCACCAAGTTGATGAACATCTTTTAATATCACCGTCAACTACTCGCGGGAGCGTAAGCGTCGATGACAGAAGGTGCTGAAGCACATCTGTATGACATGCTTAGCTTTCGCCTTTTTTGTTTATATATACTTATACTAACTAAAAAATTTATGCTATGGAACTGAAGGATTCTTTTGCAGGCACACTTGAGTCTGGCGACATTCTGATTCAGATAGCGCCATCTGAGAACGACGCGCTGGAGATAGAACTCGACAGTACGGTTGCCTATCAGTTTGGCGCTCAGATTAAGAAAGTCATTACCGAGACGCTTCACGAGCGTGGTATAGACAAAGCCCACGTGAAAGCCACTGACAAAGGTGCCCTCGACTGCACCATCAGAGCCCGCGTGACAGCAGCAGCTGTCAGAGCAACCGGACATGATGTCTGGAAAGACTGAGTTAGCCCGACTGAGGATGAAAAGCCGTCCTCTAAACCAAAACTAAAACAACAAATTATTAATCTGCAATTGACCTATGCAAAGATTAAGAAGAACGATGATGTTCGTGCCCGGAAATAATCCCGGCATGATGGCAGACGCCTTCATCTACGGACCCGACTCGATTATGCTCGACTTGGAGGACTCCGTGACGATGGCAGAGAAAGACACTGCACGTTTGCTCGTCTACAATGCGCTAAAAACCATTGATTATGGCGACACAGAGATGGTTGTGAGAATCAATCCCCTCAACACTCCTTACGGCAAGAAAGACATCGAGGCCGTGGTGAAAGCCGGCGTCGACGTGATTCGTATGCCCAAGACCGAAACTGCTGAAGAGGTGAAGGAAGTGGAAGTAGAGATTGAAAAGGTGGAGAAGGAGATTGGCTGCTTGGGTCGCACCAAGATTATGGCTGCTATTGAAAGCGCCCTCGGTGTGGTCAACGCTTACGCTATCGCCACCGCTTCTAAACGAATGATGGGTATCGCCCTTGGTGCTGAGGACTACTGCGCCAACCTGAAGACACAGCGTTCCCCCGAAGGCATCGAGCTTCTATTGGCTCGTCAGACCATCGTGGTAGCTGCAAGAGCCGCCGGAATCGACGCTCTCGACACAGTTTATTCCAATCTCAACGATATGGAGACATTCCGTAAGGAAGTGGAGCTTATCAAACAGCTTGGCTTCGACGGCAAGTCTATCATCAACCCCCGACAAATTCCGGTGGTCAATGAAGTGTTCATCCCCAAACAAAAAGATATCGATAAGGCAATGCGCGTGGTGGCAGCCATCAAGGAAGCCGAAAAGAAAGGCAGCGGCGTGATTGCCGTCAACGGTAAGATGGTTGACCGTCCCGTAGTGCTCCGCGCACAGCGTGTTATCGACCTTGCATTAGCATCCCACGTAATAAAGAAGGAGGATTTAGCATGAAAACAACAGAAGACCGCCATGCCCTCATCAAAGAAGTGGCAGAACATTTGAATATGCACGTGAGCGACCGCAACGATAAGAAAGTCGCCACTCCCCGAACAGAATATCAGAAAGAGAGTTCCAAAGTCGTCACCCTTGAGGAGGCAATCCGCAAAGTGGGCCTTAAAGACGGCATGACCATTTCGTTCCACCATCATTTCCGCAAGGGCGACAAAGTGCTTCCCTTGGTGATGGAGAAGATTGCCGAAATGGGATTTAAGGACATCAAGATTGCAGCTTCCAGTCTGACGGATGCCGACACACCGCTGATTGACCATATCAAGAATGGCGTTGTCACGGGTATCTCCACCAGTGGTATGCGTGGTGAGTTGGGCAAAGCCATCTCCCACGGACTGATGAAAGAGCCTGTCGTATTCCGCTCTCACGGTACTCGTGGACAGGAAATCGTCAACGGTAAACTTCATATTGACGTAGCTTTCCTCGGTGCCTCATCGTGCGATGCTCTCGGCAACGCCTGCGGCTACAGCAGTTCTCCCAACGCCAAGTCTATTTGTGGCTCTTTGGGTTATGCACTGCCCGATTCCCGCTATGCTGACAAGGTGGTGGTGCTCACCGATGACCTCGTGAGCTATCCTAACCTGCACAACTCCATTTCGGAGCGCGATGTAGACTACGTAGTGGTGGTTGATTCAGTCGGCGACTCCTCACAGATTGCCTCTGGTGCCATCCGCGACACGAAGAATCCACGCGACATCCTGTTGGCTCAGACAGCCGCACAGGTGGTCATCAACAGCGGCTACATGAAGAACGGCTTCTCTATCCAGACTGGTTCCGGTGGTGCTTCCCTCGCTGTGGTGAAATACATCCGTCAGTATATGATTGACAACAACATCAAGGCATCCTTCGCCCTCGGTGGTATTACCGCCCACATGGTGAAGATGCACGAGGAAGGACTCATCGACCGCCTCGTTGATGTGCAGTCGTTTGACAAGGTTGCCGCCGAGTCACTCAAGAACGACCCGATGCACAAAGAGGTTGCCGCCAATGAGTATGCAAGTGCCGAGGAGCAGGGTGCAGCTACCCACTATCTCGACATCGTCATTCTCTCGGCTCTTGAGGTGGATGTCAACTTCAATGTCAATGTGCTTGTGGGTAGTGACGGTATTATCCGCGGTGCCATTGGTGGTCACCCCGACACAGCCGCCGACTCAGCACTGAGCATCATCGTTTGCCCGTTGCTGCGCGGCCGCATACCTTGTATCGTTGACCACGTGACTACGCTTATCACTCCGGGTGAGAACGTAGACGTAGTCGTGACCGAGTATGGCGTTGCTGTCAACCCACAGCGTCCCGACCTTGCCAAGAAGTTGGAGGCAGCCGGCCTCAAGCTCGTCACGCTCGAGGAACTGCGCGACCGTGCTCTCCGTGTCATCGGCACGCCCGCTCCATTGCCCTTCGGCGACAAGGTGGTCGGCGTTGTTCTCAACCGTCACGGACAGGTACAGGATGTGATAAAGAACATCGTTGATTAGCATTCAGCACATATCAATTAATTATTAATGAATAGCGCAACAGATGAAGGAATTGGAGATTTCGCTGACAGAATTGCTCGACAGTCGTGACCGTCGATGGAGTCATGAGAAAGAACTCATGGCTCACTATCCCAAGTTGACACTGATATGTCTCACTGTGGTCATGCCCGGCAAAGTGAAGCGAAATGCCAATTCCCTCGTCGTTGCCAAAGCCGCCACGAAGGCAATTCACGAATCTTTCGACGACGACATGCGACTTTGGGAGGAGAAAGACCTTCCCACGGGTTTTGAAGCCTACAGCATGGTGAAGTTGTCGCCGGAGGACGTGAAGCGGCGTTGCTGCGAGATAGAGGAGACCCATCCCTTGGGACGCCTCTTTGACGTGGACGTCATCGGACCCGGCGGTGTTCCCATATCGCGGAAGCAATTGGGGCTGGAGCCCCGCAAGTGTCTGATTTGCGGCAATGAGGCGCGCCTCTGCATGAGGATGCACACCCATACGCAAGAGGAATTGCATGCCAAGATAAAGGAAATGATTAGCGACTATGTACAGCGACTTTGAGATACACGAAGTGCCCCTCTCTTATGCCCCTGCACGCAAAAAGGTAGAAGAATTTCTCGGTTGCAGTGACCTGCGGGTGGACAACATGGACTATTACGCAGTGATAACACCGATGGGCGGTGACGACATCCTTGCCGCCGGAGGACTGCTCAATGATACAATCCGTTGCGTGGCTGTAAGGCCCGACTGCCGCGACGAGCATCTTACCAATCGACTGGTCTCCCATCTAATGATGATGGTGGGACGGCGCGGTTATCCAACGGTGAAGGTCATAACAAAACCGGAAAATCTCGACATCTTCCACAGCATGGCGTTCGAACTCATCGGACGCAGCGACAAGGCTGTGTTCATGGAGAGCAACAAGGAACCCCTCACGCGCTATTGCAACTATCTACGGTCATTGCGCGTGGAAGGCAGGTGCGGGGTCATCGTCATCAACGCCAACCCCTTCACCAAGGGTCACCGCTATCTCATTGAGACTGCCGCCAGTCAAGTGGACCATCTCTTCGTCATTCCCGTCAAGGAAGAACGCTCGCTGTTCTCCTATGTAGAGCGCAAGAAGATGATAGAGTTGGGCACACAAGACTTGAAAAACGTCACCGTATGCAAAGGCAGCGCCTACACCGTGTCGTCTTCCACTTTTCCTTCCTATTTCATCAAGAGTCTCAGCGATGTCACCGACAGTCAGATACAAGTAGACCTTGACATCTTCACTCATTACATAGCGCCGGCGCTCAATGTGAGCATACGTTTTGTCGGAAGTGAGCCTACTGACCCACTCACCAACCGCTACAATGAGTTGATGGAAAAGTTGCTGCCGCCCAAAGGCATCCAGTTGAAAGTTATCGAGCGAGTGGGGTATGAAGGCTCGGTGGTGAGCGCATCCCGTGTGAGGGCCGCGCTGCAACGCCATTCACTCAGCGAGGCCTCCGCACTGGTGGTGGAAACTACGGTTCCCTACCTCATCTCCCACCTTGCCACGAGTGCTCTGCAGGAAGAACTCGACACGACACCCAAGCCCGGACTTGTAGACCGAGACAACAGCGGTGCCCATAAAGATATGGACTATACGCTCATGGGGAACAGCATCCGAGCGCTGCATCCGTTCTTCACTCGCTTTGCCGAGATGAGCTGGACCGACAAGATGCCCAACATGGAGTCGCTGCGCCAGATGGGACGTGAGGCAGAACGCGAAATGCTCAAGGCAACTCATGGGGTCAATACCCATCGCGGCGCCCTTTTTAGCATGGGACTCGCCATCGCCGCCTCGGCTTATCTTGCCAAGAACAGGGGCGTGGACCATATCAACGAGCAGGAACTTCGCGACGTCATCAGTACCCTCGCCAGTCACATGCCGCCCGCCCAGCGCACCCACGGTGGCTATGTATGCCGAAACACATCGGCACGGGGCGCACGTTCGGTGGCAATGAGTGGCTACTCGGACTTGTTCGAGACTTGGCTGCCCTATCTGCGGGAACATCATGACGACCCGTGGCGCGACCACAAAACCTTGCTGAAAATCATTTCCATGCTTGATGACACCAACGTCATCTACCGCACAGATGTGGAAACAGCCAAAGAGGTGAAGCGACAGGCAGCCGAACTGCTCAGTCATTTCACACCACGTGGCCTCCGCCTCATGGATGAGCAGTTCACGCGCCAATGGATTTCGCCCGGAGGCAGTGCCGATATGCTCTCCCTTACTCTCTTTCTCGACTCTGTGCTGCCACGGCAGTAGCACGGGTTGAGACCTCAACAGAATCCAACCTTAGACAGCGTTCCCCGCCAAGCGCCTAAAAGCCGCGGTGAGACTGTCTGCAAAACAGTTAATATCCTTAAATTTAAATCTATTATGGTGGAACTTATTAATCATGGAGTTTATCTGCTGGACGGTCAGCAGATTGTACCTCAGAAGGAAGGACTTCCTTCTCCCGACGAAGCACGTGAGCAGACGATTGCTTATTCTATTCTGCGCGCTCACGAGGTCGGTAAATCCTCAGACAACAAGATGCACATTAGGTTTGATGCCATGATGTCTCATGACATTACCTATGTGGGCATTATCCAGACGGCACGCGCCAGTGGCTTGAAGGAATTCCCGTTGCCCTACGCTATGACCAACTGCCACAACTCGCTTTGCGCTGTTGGCGGAACCATCAACGAGGACGACCACATCTTCGGCCTTTCTGCTGCCAAGAAGTATGGAGGTATCTACGTGCCTGCCAACCTTGCCGTTATCCATCAGTATGCCCGTGAGGCAATGGCTAAGTGCGGCAATATGATTCTTGGTTCCGACAGCCACACCCGCTACGGCTCACTCGGCAATATGGGTGTCGGTGAAGGCGGTGGCGAGCTTGTGAAGCAGTTGCTTCGCAATACATGGGACATCAACCCGCCGCAGGTCGTGTTGGTATGGCTCGAAGGCAAACCCAAGAAGGGCATCGGTCCTCACGATGTTGCTATCTCACTGGTGAAAGCCACGTTCGAGAGCGGCTTCGTTAAGAACAAGGTGCTTGAGTTTGCAGGCCCCGGTGTGAAGAATCTGCCCATCGACTTCCGCAACGGTATCGACATCATGACTACAGAGACCACGTGCCTCAGTTCTATTTGGATTACCGACGACGAGGTGAAGCACTACTATGAGCTTCACAACCGTCCACAAGACTATAAGGAACTTCGTCCCGGCAAGGTGGCTTACTACGATGCCATGATTCGCATCGACCTCAGTTCGCAGGAGAGCATGATTGCCCTGCCGTTCCATCCTTCCAACGCTTACACGATTCATGAGTTCTTGGAGAATCCGCGTGAGATTCTGCAGAAGGTTGAGGCAGAGGGTCGCAAGAAATATGGCGATAAGGTTACCATCGACCTAATGAGTAAGATTCACGATGGCGGTTTCTATGCCGACCAAGGAATCATCGCAGGTTGCTCCGGCGGTACCTACGACAACCTCAGTGAGGCAGCAGCTATCCTGAACAACCAGAGCATCGGCAACGACTATTTTACCATGTCGGCTTATCCTCAGTCAGCTCCTGTATCATTGGCTATCCAGCGTAGTGGCATCGCTCAGACGCTCACCGAGGCTGGAGTCGTGCTGAAGCCCGCTTTCTGCGGACCTTGCTTCGGCGCAGGCGATGTTCCCGGCAACGACTGCTTCAGTATCCGCCACACCACCCGCAACTTCCCCAACCGCGAGGGTTCAAAGCCCGGTCAGGGTCAGATTTCATGGGTGGCTCTGATGGATGCCCGTTCCATCGCCGCCACGGCAGCAAACGGTGGTCGCCTCACAGCCGCTACCGACGTGGACTACGAAGACAACTACGGTCCCTACAAGTTCGACGGCCGCATCTATGAGCACCGCGTGTTCAACGGCTTCGGCAAGGCAGACCCCAACTACGAGCTTCGCTATGGTCCCAATATCAAGGATTGGCCTCACATGTTCCCGATGATGGACAACATGCTGTTGGAACTCGCCGCTGTCATCCATGACCCCGTGACCACGACCGATGAGTTGATACCTTCGGGTGAGACTTCCAGCTATCGTTCCAACCCGCTCAAGCTCTCTGAGTTTGCCCTCTCTCGCCGCGTGCCTGAATATGTAGGCATCGCCAAGCGCATCCAGAAGGAGGACCACGAGCGCCGCGACGGCAAGACTCCTCAGCACGTGCTCGACGCTCTGAAGAAGGTGGGCGCCAGCGACAAGGATACGTCATTCGGCTCTTGCGTCTTCGCCAACAAGCCCGGCGATGGCTCAGCCCGTGAGCAGGCAGCTTCCTGCCAGAAAGTGCTCGGTGGTGACGCCAACATCTGCTACGAGTATGCTACCAAGCGTTATCGCAGCAACTGTATCAACTGGGGTATCGTTCCGTTCACCATCGCTCCCGACACACCTTTTGACTACGTGGCAGGAGATATGGTCTACGTGCCCGGCATCCGCAAGGCAATTGAGGAAGGCAAGGAAGAAATCGACGCTCAGGTGATTACCAAGGACGGTGTGAAGCCTATCCACCTCTATTTCACCAATCTCGGAAAGACAGAGCGCGAGGTGCTGCTTGCCGGCTGCCTGATGAACTATTATGCTAACAAGAAATAAACCATCAACTAATCATTAAAGACACTATGGAGAAAATCAAAATGACAACCCCCATCGTTGAGATGGATGGTGACGAGATGACCAGAATACTCTGGAAAATGATTAAGGACGAGCTGATTCTTCCGTTCGTTGACTTGAAGACTGAATACTACGACCTCGGTCTGATGCACCGCGACGAGACGAAGGACCAGATTACCGTTCAGGCCGCTGAGGCAACCAAGAAGTATGGTGTGGGCGTGAAGTGCGCCACCATCACTCCCAACCTCAAGCGCATGGACGAATATAAGTTGCACGAGATGTGGAAAAGCCCCAACGGCACCATCCGTTCCATTCTCGACGGCACCGTGTTCCGCACGCCTATCACCATCCCGTCCATCCATCCCGCAGTGAAGAACTGGGAGAAGCCCATCACCATTGCCCGTCATGCTTACGGCGACGTTTACAAGGGCGTGGAGATGAGAGTTGACGAGCCGGGTACTGCCAAATTAGTATTCGACGGTCAGAGCGGCAAGCACGAGGAAGTTGTCATCCACGAGTTCAAGGGTCCCGGCGTGATTCAGGGTATGCACAATCTTGACAAGTCCATCCGTTCCTTCGCTCACAGCTGCTTCAAGTTTGCCCTCGACTCCAACGAGAGTCTTTGGTTCTCCACCAAGGATACTATCTCCAAGAAGTACGACGCACAGTTCCGCATTGTTTTCGAAGAGGTTTATCAGGAGTACAAAGAAGAGTTTGAGAAGCGCGGTCTGGAGTATTTCTATACTCTGATTGATGATGCTGTAGCACGCGTTATCCGCAGTAAGGGTGGCTTCATCTGGGCATGCAAGAACTACGACGGCGATGTGATGAGCGATATGATTTCCACCGCTTTCGGTTCACTTGCCATGATGACCAGTGTGCTCGTCAGCCCCGACGGCAACTATGAGTATGAGGCAGCTCACGGCACCGTGACTCGCCACTACTATAAGTATCTGAAGGGAGAGGAAACCTCCACCAACCCCATCGCTACCATCTTTGCATGGTCAGGTGCCCTGCGCAAGCGTGGTGAGAAGGACGGCATCAAAGCCCTCATGAACTTTGGTGACCAGTTGGAAGGAGCTTGTTTCGACACGCTCAACGACGGAATCGCAACGAAGGACCTTGTCAATCTGATGGAAGGCGTCAATGCCCGTCAGGTGAACAGCAAGGAGTTCATCGCTGCTATCCGCGAGCGTCTTGAGAAGCGTCTGGGATAATAACCCTATAGTTCTTTATCTTACTATTCCCCGCTTGTTTCCGTAGAAGGGAGCAGCGGGGAATTTTTTTGCGGGATTCTATTTGCCTACGGCTTTTCCGCGGCTCACGGAGGTCCCGCTTGTCAACTACCGGCAACGAATTACATCATACGGCGCTCGTCCCGCGATGCATGGAGGTCCCGTCGCTCCGCGCGGGACGACTGCCAAACCTGCAACGAACTGCATACTACGGCTGTTGTTCCCGCAATTCACGACTACCGACAAAACATTTCTTTCTCATCAACATCCAGCAATACAGATTCGTCTCTCGTCCCGCGCGGAGCGCGGGACCTCCATGCATCGCGGGACGACTGGCGACAACACAATTTTTATTTTGATTTTCTGCAATACAGATTCGCTATGCTCGTCCCGCGCGGAGCGCGGGACCTCCATGCATCGCGGGTCAATTGCCGACAACACAAATTATTCTTTTTCTGACTTACGGCAATACAGATTCGTTGCTCGTCCCGCGCGGAGCGCGGGACCTCCATGCATCGCGGATAACTACCGACAATACTAATTCTTTGGGACGATATCCGGCAATATATATTTGTTACTTTCATCGCGGGTATTTTTTGTGACTTTGACTTAGATTTTGGCTATTCCGCCCACTACAATTATTAAGCGACTTAAAAATTTGAGGATAAATTATTCTTTTTGATTTATAATTTGTATCTTTGCATCCGCAAAGTAGTATATAAGTCGGTGGACTTCATGATGATAGCTCGTTATCAAAGCTATTCAAAGGGTAAGACTCTTCTCAAAGTTAGTGAAGCTTTTACATGATATTTAAGTAAGCAATCTTCAGTGGAAAAAGAGTGTGAGTTCTATCAAGCACTGTAGATAATCAAGAACGAATTTAGCCCGAAATCTTGTTGCCCATAGACAGAACGGATAATAGAAGAAATCAATTGTTTCTAATTCATGGTGAGTTGTTATAATACACAGGGCGCTTTCCTGCGAAGAATAGTAGCAGCGTCCTTTTTGCTTTTGTCTGCATTCGGTTTGCCAACGCAAGCCCAGAATGTCCTTGTTGATGCCAATAGCGGTAGCTTGTTGAGTTCTACATCTGATAATTACAGAGAGACCTTTACAGATTGCTACTCCATGTGGAAGCATAAACAGTTGCCATTAGTAATGACTACAACTGGCTATGCATACACAAATGCTAATCTCGATAGTTTCGTGGCTGGTTCGGATACGCTTTTCCAAGTTCATAGTAACCTCCTTTTCGAAACAACTGACGATGAGCCGATGTTGGCAATGTGCTCATCATTCGAAAAAGGGGAAACTTATCCCCATAAAGTTCCTGCTTACATGAACATCTACTTGCCTCATGGCTATAGCTTCACAGGTTACAGAATCGAGGTGGACAACTATATCAATGAAAGTAATGTACCAACTGAATTATGGAATAGTATAGGCAAATATGTTCATAAGAGCGATTATGTTTATTTTGGGCGTATCCCTGCATTCAAGTCTGAATCTGATGCAGACAATAACTTCAATGACTACACTCAGTATGTGACATTAGACAACACAAGTGCAAATTCCACGACTCAGGTATTGGAGTCGAAGGCAAGTGATAGCGAAGGCTGGGGTAATGTACTCTTCTTTAGGCTTATGATTGACAAGAGTCAGTTTACACAAAGCAATACAGCTGCAGCCACTATTCGTATTAAGTCTATTGAGTTGTGGTTCACGACTGAGACCGACAATGTAAAGGTAACTATCAGCCCGAGTGCTGAAAGCACTACAGGCGTTAGCTATGTGGAGTCGGAATTTGATACTGGAAAGGAAGATGTCGGTGCTATCACAATAGCTGATGGTGATACTCGCATGAGATATGATTATGACAGCAATTTCGGTACTTATAAGGCAAATGTGATGCTCTATGAGGATGGTGTCGTTTCTGATAATACACTGAATACGTCTAACGGTAGCAAAACCATTACTTCTATCTCCACTCCTTATGATGGATACTATTACCATATCAACAGTACTGGTTATGGTCAACGCTACTACTTGGAAGTTCCAGACCAAGCATCTTATACGAGAACAAGTTCTACCTCTACGGAGACCACTACTTCTACAGTTCCCGTGTATTATCGCTTCACAAATGGAAAAATAAATTATAGGTATCCTTTCGCCATTAGAGTGTTTGGTAATATGTACATAAATAATACTGTAAACACAGCTAATTATGTTAAGGACAACAACGGGACAACGACCGAAAATACTCCTCAATATATTTGGGAAATGGACGAAGAAGGTCGCATCTATACAGAGAATTCTAATTCTAATAGAATGTATCTGGGTGTAGGCTCTCCCGGCAACAACCTTCAGGTCTATTCTGATAAAGCAGATGGCGGACTTTTTTCTTTTAAAGTATTAACTGATGGTAGTTATGTGTTGTATTACAATCCTCCAACGAATCCTTCTTCATCTATTTGGAGTAGTTCTGGCTACGTACGTAAGAGCACATCACTATTGGGTCACACCTATGGCATTGCAGATTACGAAGATGGTTTTACCTTTGCCTATGTTGAGATAGAAAACATTGGTGACTATTCAAAGTTGGCAGGTAAACAAATGAAGATATATAGCACAACTGCCAACACTGAATCTGCTAGTTCTGTGGAACCAAGCATGACTGCACCAATTGATAGTCTCTGCGGTACTATTGATTTGAGTACTCTTAATCTTAACAACGACGCTATCGAGTTCCAAACAGAAGTTCCTACGAACTTATCTTTCGATATGTACTTGCAGCCGTTGAATCCCTACGTCAACTCTGTAGAGATTGAATGTCAGGACTCTGAATCCTCCACCCTGATTGCCCGTCAGAGCTACGAAGCCAACAACTTTAGCTTCGGAGACGAGGACATTTATTTCTATGTGCCTTCTACTATGACTGGCAAGACATTCAAGTTTTATGCCAAGAATCTCTATAGCGAGAAGGGCGATGATAGCTATGATAATGGCACTACGGGGCATTCGCGCTATTACTTCGTACAGTCAACCCATTATACTAACAATAGTGGTAGTACGGATGAGCACATCTATACAGACCCATCCGTGGAGCTTAAAGATGAGGCTTCCGACAAAATTTCTGTCTCTAAGGCTGGTACCGAGCAGTATCGTTTCAACAATGCCGACTCTATCGCGGCGCTGACTTCCGGTACGGCTTACTATCAAGAATATAAGTTCTATGAAAGCATTTACACCTCAACCACAACTGCCGGTACGATGAGTGGAACTGCGGGCGATTTCGCAGACTTCACCATTATCGCGCCATCGGATAATACAGCTACTTCTAAGACGCTCTACCTGTTCGTAGCCGACAACCCCAAGTATCTGATTGCTCCCTACTGGACGGGCAAGAACCACCGTGCCGTGGCTTATTATGCCACCACCATCCACTTGCAGGCAAAGGACATCACGCCCACGATTGCCTATACCAAGATTTATGATGATGCCTACTATGGTAGCAAACAGACGGGTGACTTCTATGGCGCAACGGTATCCGTGGAAGATGCCGATGAAACCACCACTACTAATGTATGCTCCATTGAATCGATTAGTAGCCAAATTGCGACAGATATAACCAACAATGCTGCTGAAGGTATGACCGACAAGAGCCAGTTGCTCTACGTGGACATGGGTTCTAACCTTTATGGTGTTTATGCTGATGAGGAGGACGTTTCGTGGGAAAGCTTCCGAAACGAACTTGCAGAGAATGCGCTGATTTTCTTGCCTGTCGGCAGCTCCTCAGGGGTTGACAACGTTGTGTCTCGTATATCATCCGCCGACAACACTTATCTCTCCGCGAATGACATCGTCCTCACCGACAAGTATCCGTTCTACTCGCCATTCAATATTGAAGTGGATGCAGACCACGCTGCTAAGTATGTGCGTGCCAAGAACTCGAACAACAGTACAATTTATCACGATGGTACGTTGATACTTCCGTTTAGTGTAGCACTTACTAATGGAACATCAGGAGACACCGACAATGGAACCTTGACTTGGGACAAGATACAAGAAAGCGATTTCATGACAGAAGTAAAAGCTGACGACGATGAGATTGGAACTACATATACTGGTAAGTTTACCACTCTCACCGATGCCAAGACTACGGCGAACACGCCTTACCATATTACGATTTCTGGCAATGACGACTTTACAGACAAAATATTTGCCGTAGAGGAAAAGAATGCTACTATCGTGGCTACTCCTGCCAATGACGCTGCTCCTATTGATGGCGCAACCTCTTCTTCCACGATTGATAACAGTACGTACACTTTCACCATGCAAGGTACGTTTAAGGGAGTGAAAATCGCGGATGTTTACTACTTCAGCGATGACAAGTACTACTCTGCAGCCAATCTTTCAGATGGTTTGGCAAAGATGTATCCTTTCCGTGCATTCATCCAAGCTGATGCTTCCACCGCAGCCAAGATTAGTTCCTTCAGGGTGGTCTTCGGCGATGACGAGACTACAGGCATCGATCCTGTTGTAGCAAAGGAAGCAGACTTGGCAGTGATTCCCGGTAAGGGCATGATGCGCATTTTGGCAAAGCGTGCTCAAGAGGTAAGAATCTATAGCCTCAGTGGCGCTTTAGTCAACACTGTATCTATGGAAGCTGGAGCCACCAAGGATGTTTATGTTGGTTCCGGTGTTTACATCGTGAATGGTCATAAAATAATTGTTAAGTGATGGAAAATGAAAAAGAAATATATTCAGCCTACTACAGAAAGTTGCGCTGGTATCGAACTTGACACTATTTTAGCTGGTTCTCAGAATGATGAGGGAAATGCCAAGAGCATGTCTTTCGAAGATGCTTATGTAGGCCCCAATTCTACGGAATCAGAAGAAGACGAAGATTTGTGGGATACAAGGTAATCACCTCAACTCTCACGAATAGGATTAGAAATTAAAGAGGAGTTATAGGGAAAGTCCTAAGCTTATAGATACTTAGGCAATATCCCTATAACTCCTTTTTCCATTATTCTTTTCTTTTGCATCTTGTTCCCGCATTGTAGTTCTCGCGCTCCGCGCGGGAACAGTGTCCAAACCCAGCAATAAAACGCAACGTTCCTTGTAATTCGTTTCTTGTTCCCGCGCGGAGCGCGAGAACTACGGCTGCGCATCCGTGGCAACGATTCTAATATTCGATAAATTCGGAGAAATCGTTGACAACTGATTGTTCACCAATACCTCCATACTCCGCATCTTCCCAACGTTTTTCAGCCTTCTCCCATTTAACGCTTTTTTATGGTCGGTAAAATTTGCAAAAAGAAAACTATAATTGAAAATTTATCGTTAATTTTGCAACTGTAGTTATAATTCTACTAACATAAAGATTATCACACAACAAAATTGATATGATTGGTACACAAGAAATCCTAATCATCGCTCTCATCATTCTTCTGCTTTTCGGCGGAAAGAAAATTCCCGAATTGATGAAAGGCCTTGGCAAAGGGGTGAAGAATTTCAAGGAGGGAATGAATGGAAACGATGACGAAGGGAAACCTTCGGAGGAGAAAAAGGATGATAAGAAAGACGAAAAGTAGACAATGGCGGATGAGCAGGACATGACTTTCTGGGACCACCTCGACGTGCTGCGGTTGGATTTGATTCGTATGCTCTTGGTGTGGTTCGTTTGCTCTGTCGTGGCATTCTGTCTGAAGGAGCAGATGTTCGACATCGTACTTGCGCCTAAAAATTCCGACTTTGTCAGCTACCGTATTATCGGTGTTCATCCCTTTGATATCAAACTCGTCAACATCGGCATCACCGAGCAGTTTCTCATCCACGTGAAGACCGCGCTCCTCTTTGGCGTGGTGGCGGCTTCGCCCTATCTGCTTTATGTGCTCTACCGCTTCATAGCACCGGGACTCTATGCCCGCGAGCGCCGCTATGCCACAAGACTTGTGGTGGCGGGTTACCTGATGTTCATCGTGGGATTGTTGGTGAACTATTTCATCGTATTCCCTTTGACTCTGCGCTTCCTCGCCACCTACTCCGTGAGTGCTGAAGTGGGCAACATGCTCTCGCTGCAGAGCTACATGGACACGTTGCTGATGATGAGTCTCTTGTTCGGAATCGTCTTTGAGATACCCGTGCTGAGTTGGCTGCTTGCCGTGTTCGGACTGCTCCGTGCCGAGTGGATGCGTCATTACCGCCGCTACGCCATTGTGGCGATAGTGATATTGGCGGCAGTCATCACGCCTACGTCGGATGCCCTTACGCTCTTCATCGTCTCGCTGCCCATCTGGCTGCTCTATGAGGCGAGCGTGCTGATAGTGGGCAAAGTGGAAAAATCAACTGATATACAAAACAACGAAATATGACACAGAAATTAAAACCGTATCTTATTCCCTTGGTGCTGGCTGTGGCTTTGATTCTATTTCTCACATTGCCAGTATTCCATGCCTCTCCTGTAGTGGGTGGTATCTTGGGTGGAATTTTGTTCGTTCTCATCTTCGTGAGCCTTATCTTCCATCTGAGGCAGACACGTACCGCCATTGCCATGGTGTTCCTCATTGGCATCACGTTGCTCTTTCTCGATTTTACGGGAACGGCACGTCACTGGTTTGGCGGTCTTGCCAAGCTCCAGTTGCTGCCTGCCATACTGGCGTTGAACGTCGTTGTGGTGGTGGCGCTGCTCATATTGACACTCTTTTTTGGACGCGTCTACTGTTCCATCATCTGTCCGTTAGGCTTACTGCAGGATGTCATCGCCCGTTTGGGTCGCATCCGTCGCCGCAATCCCTATAGCTACAGCAAGGAGAAGCGGTGGCTACGCTATGGTATGTTCGTAGTGTTTGTTGTGCTCTTTGTGGCAGGACTGTCGCAGTTGGCAATCCTCATTGCGCCCTATTCCGCATTCGGACGTATCGCTCAGAACCTGTTCCAGCCCGTCTGGATATTCGGCAACAACATCCTCGCTTCCATTTCGGAAAGCATGAACAGCTATGCCTTCTATCATGAAGACCTCTGGATGCGCTCCCTACCTACTTTTATCATCGCACTCGTCACTTTTATTATAATAGCTGTATTGGCATGGCGCAACGGGCGTACATGGTGCAATACCATTTGTCCTGTGGGAACCCTGCTGAGCTTCTTCTCCCGTTTTTCATGGCTGAAGATTCATTTCGACGAGGATGCGTGTAGGAAGTGCGGCAAATGCTCCCGCAACTGCAAGGCTGCCTGCATCGACTTCAAAACTCACACGGTGGACTATTCGCGTTGCGTGGTTTGCGGCGACTGCATGGACCAATGCAACTTCGATGCGCTGAGCTATTGCCATAAGAAACCTGCCAAGAGTATCAAGCCGGTTGAGAGTGCTGTAAACACCAAGGACTCCGAGCCTGTAGAAAAGTCCGAGACCTCTGCTCCCGCCGACAATGGTCGTCGGTCGTTTCTCTTAGCCGCTGCGATGGCAACTACTGCTGCCGCAATGGCACAGAAGGACAAGAAGGTGGATGGCGGACTGGCAGTCATCGAGAAGAAGGTGGCGCCCAAACGTCATACGCCCATCACGCCTCCGGGTTCTTGGAGTGCGGAACACTTCGCCCAGCATTGCACCGCCTGTCAGCTTTGCGTCGCCGAATGTCCCAACGGCGTGTTGCGCCCCTCGGCAGACTTGGAACATCTGATGCAGCCCACGATGAGCTACGAGCGTGGATTTTGCCGTCCCGAGTGCCATCGCTGCTCAACCGTCTGTCCGACGGGAGCCATTCAACCTATCTCAAGGGCAGAGAAGTCGAGTATCCAACTCGGACATGCCGTATGGGTGATGCACAACTGCGTGGCAGTGACCGATAAGGTGAACTGTGGCAACTGTGCCCGCCACTGTCCGTCGGGAGCCATCGAAATGGTGCCGCTCGACGAGAACGATGCTACTTCGCCCATGGTGCCAGCCGTCAACGAGTCGCGCTGCATCGGCTGTGGAGCCTGTGAGTATGTGTGTCCGGCAAGACCCTTCTCGGCTATCCATGTGGAAGGACACGAGGTGCACAGAAAAATTTAATGCATAATGCACAATGCATAATGCATAATTGCTGCGCACCTAAAAGTTTCAACTAACATTCCTGAAAATAAGAAGAAAGATGAGCAAGAATATCAATAGAAGAAGTTTCCTCAAGACCCTCACTGCCGGAACGGTGGTGACGGCGGCTGCTCTCACCGGTTGCACTACCAAAAAAGAGAATGGCGCTGAGGATGAATATAGTAAACAAGTGGAACCGCCGAAAGGCAAGATGACTTACCGCATCAATCCTACGACCAAGGACCGTGTGTCGCTCCTCGGCTATGGCATGATGCGACTCCCTAACGTGGGCGGAGACGCTCAACGTAACAGCGACAAACCGCTCGACCAGAAGATGATTAACAAATTGGTGGACTACGCTCTTGAGCATGGCGTGAACTATTTCGACACGTCACCCGCCTATAGCCAAGGACAGTCGGAAACCGCCACGGGAATCGCGCTGAAACGTCATCCCCGCAAGAGCTACTTCATCGCCACCAAGTTGAGCAACTTCTCGGAAGAGACTTGGAGCCGCGAGGCTTCCATCGAGATGTATCATAACTCGTTGAAAGCGCTTCAGACTAACTACATCGACTACTATCTGCTTCACGGCGTGGGCATGGGTGGATTCGAACAGTTCAAGAGCCGTTATATTGACAACGGAATCATCGACTATCTCGTGGGGGAGCGCAAGGCGGGACGCATCCGCAATCTTGGCTTCTCGTTCCACGGTGACTATGAGGCATTTAAATGGCTCATGGACCACCACGACAAATATCATTGGGATTTTGTGCAGATAGAGCTGAACTATCTTGACTGGGACTATGCCAACGAAATCAACGACTTCAACACCGATGCGCGTGTGCTGTATGGTGAATTGCAGAAGCGCGGCATCCCTGCCGTCATCATGGAACCGCTGTTGGGCGGTCGACTTTCCAATATCCCGCAGTATCTCGTGGGGAGACTGAAACAGCGTGAGCCACAACGCAGTGTGGCTTCGTGGGCTTTTCGCTATGCTGGTACGCACAAGGGAGTGCTGACCGTGCTGAGCGGAATGACCTATATGGAACACCTCAAGGACAACCTCATCAGCTTCTGTCCGTTGAAGCCGCTGACTGCCGACGAGGAGAAACTGCTCTACAGCATTGCCAAGGAGATTTTCAACTTGAAAACCATTCCCTGCAACGACTGCAAATACTGCATGCCCTGTCCTTGGGGAGTGGACATCCCGACTATCTTCGTGCATTATAATAAGTGTATCAACGAGGGCACGTTGCCCCACGATACGGGAAGCAAGGACTATCGTCGCTACCGCCGCGAATACCTTATCGGCTTGGACCGTGTGGTGCCGCGTGAGCGCCAGCCCGACCATTGTATTGGCTGCGGTCACTGTCTGCCCCATTGCCCTCAGAACATACAGATACCCGAGGAGATGGCAAAACTCTCCGAATTTATTGATGGGTTGAAGCGTGGGGACTTTAAGGTAGCTCCCAAGAAGGGATAGGAGCCTGCTAATATTCGGCATAGTTCCGCCGCTTGTAGCCGCAACACATGGAGGTCCCGCGCTCCGCGCGGGACGAGCGGCGCATCGCACTCAATCTGCCGCCAACGAATTCCCGAATTTTTTTTGTGTATCGTGGAGTCGCAACACATGGAGGTCCCGCGCTCCGCGCGGGACGAGCGGCGCATCGCGCCCAATCTGCCGCCAACGAATTCCGCGAATTCCGCGATTTTTTCGCGTCGTTGTGGCTCCGCAGAATAATTTCCGAACAAAAGCGGCAGTCGTCCCGCGCGGAGCGCGGGACCTCCGTGCATCGCGGGACATTCATCTTTGGGCAAAAGCAGTAGTTGTTCCCGCGCGGAGCGCGAGAACTACGAAGCGGGAACTACGAGGCTCAACACAAAAAAACACCCGACGAAAATTGCTTTCGCCGGGTGCTGTTTTTTGTTTATGAAACTTAATGTGTTATATTAGCTTCACATCTCAATCTTACTTAGCCAAGCTCTTGATGCTCTTCTTGCTTCCGTCAGTGTACTGAATCTCCTTGATGTAGAGACCCTGTGCATGTGCAGAAACCTGACGGCCAGAGAGGTCATAGTACTTGACGCTCTTCACGGTCTTGTTATCGACGGTTACACCCTGAACATTAGCAGGATTCTTAGCCCATGTAATGCTGGAACGATGAGACTCGCCACCGCCTGTGTAAGTCTGGCTTACGCCGATGTTGTCATACTCAGCCACGTATAAGTAGATAGTGTGCGTGGTTCCGTCAGCGTAGAAGTCCCAATTATCTGTGAACGTGTAAGGAACATTGGTCATGTCCTCAGTCAATCTCTCATACGTATCGGTTGTAAACGTCTCGGGTTCCTCACTGTCATCATAGTAGAGATTGTAGTAAATCTTGCTCGGGTCGATGAAGTTGCCATCAATGTCGGTTGATGGAAGCTCGAACTGCATGTATGCATAGCCGTAGTCTGTGTTGTATTCACTAAGATTAGTAATCTCAGGGGCTTTAGGTGTTGCGGGAACTTCATTGAAGTAGTATAGCAACGGGTCAGTATAGCCTGCTATGTAATAAACTCTTGATAGTGCGGCATTGATGATGAATGCGCCAGATGCATCTTCAGCAGAGAGTTTCTTGGCATCCTCGTCATAGGTCATCACAATATCGTCGGCAAGTGAATAGGAGGTGTATGTTTGTTCATCTTGCGTGATTTCCTCCCAAGTGGCGGGGAAGAAGAATGAATGGACATTGTAGTTGGGGTTGATGCCCAAATACTGCATGCCGGAGAATGTAACCTTGGTTCCGTCAATGGTACCCTTGAACCAGTTGCCTGAGTCACCCATAACCGGGTCTTGGATGTAGAATTCGTTATCTACGATAGCCGTGTTGGCTAACTGAGACTCGTTGAGTACCCATTTCTCAACTGTAGCTCCGTCTGGCAAGGTTGTTACCGTGTAGGGGTTGTCAAACAGGGCGATGTCGTAGTCGCCAAAATTATACCATTGATAGGCATCATCAGTAAGACCGATAATGCAACTGAAATCAAGGCCTACAGACTTGAGGGTATCGTTGTCAATGACGAATTCGATATCTTGGTCTATCGTTCCGTCATCCAACGTATCGGGAACATAGCCTGTAGTATCGGAATTGAGTACCAGCTTAGAAGCATAATAAGTGTACGTAGTGCCATTGTATTCCTCGCTGTAGATAGCCTGCGGCAGGTGGGCAACATATTGGTTGTCTTCTGTCTTGTCCAGTTTCAGGTAACTATTGGTAGTGATTCCGCCGAAGGGGTCTTTGAGGTAGAGGGCATCATCGGTGACTACATAGTTGCCGACGCCAGCCTCGTTAAGGCCAGTGAAGAGATATCCCCAATACGAGTAGTAGTAGGTTCCACGGCGGAACGTATTCTCGTGGTTTTCGCCATCAGGTGCCTCTGTGATGACAGTCGTTACAGTGGGAGTGAAATCCTTGCGTGGAGCCACGCGCTGGGTGTTGAACTTCTCGCGCATCATGTTGAGGCTCTTCGGCGCATTAGCGCGCACTTCATTCATAGGATTCTGACCAGGTGCGATAGAGGACTGCTGGGTAGAAAGGACTCGTTGACCAAAACAGGTGGTTGCAACAAATGTTGCGAATAAAAGTAAAGTAAACTTTTTCATAATCAACATTTTTAAATGAAACATTACGAATTCTCTCTAAGAGATTCGTGTTTTTCTACTCTCTTTTTGCAAATATATTATTTTTTTCTATTCGAACCAAATAATTCTTTAAAAAATTTAGTAAAAAAGTATTTATGCCTGTCAAAATGCTATATAATGTGTATTTTTGCTTACATCTATAGGTAATTGAAACTTACAAATGCTACCTTGTACGGTTGAAGGCATTCGTGTTACTGTCTGTATTATTTTTACGGGTTGTGGTTTCTTCGCTGTAACTTCTCGCGTTGATGTTAGTCTGTCTTTAAGAGCTGTCGTTTTTCCTTGTCTGAGAACATAGAAGAACGCAATTTTTAAAGGACGTGGCTGGCTATTTAGATGCTTCTGCGGCAGCTTTGGATTGGGCGACAATTGTCGACACGTTTGTCGACAATTGTCAACGAGTTTGTCGGCAATTGTTAACCAGTTTGTCGACAATTGTCGCACAATCGAGAATAAATAGATTTTGAAGTGAATACATATATAGCGAAGCTATATATAAGAAGTTGTTGTCGCACCGCAATAATCAACCGCAGCGTAATTCACGCGCAGCCGAGCGGGAACAATAGGCGTCGCAGAGCCGCAACCCACGGAGGTCCCGCGAAGCACGGAGGTCCCGTCGCTCCGCGCGGGACGAGTGACGTATCGCACCCAAAGTACTGCCAACGAATTCCACGAATTTTTTCGCGTACTCGCGGAGCCACAACTCATGGAGGTCCCGTCGCTCCGCGCGGGACGAGCGCCGCATCGCACCCAAAATATTGCCAACGAATTCCGCGAATTACACGAATTGTTTATCGTTGTCGTGGCTGCCGTAGAATAATTTCTGAACAATAACGGCAGTCGTCCCGCGCGGAGCGCGAGACCTCCGTGCTTCGCGGGACGAGCGCCGCATCGCACCCAAAATATTGCCAACGAATTCCGTGAAATCCACGAATTTTTTATCGTTGTCGTGGCTGCCGTAGAATAATTTCTGAACAATAACGGCAGTCTTCCCGCGCGGAGCGCGGGACCTCCGTGCTTCGCGGGACGAGCGCCGCATCGCACCCAAAATATTGCCAACGAATTCCGCGAATTCCACGAATTTTTTATCGTTGTCGTGGCTGCCGCAGAATAATTTCTGAACAATAGCGGCAGTCGTCCCGCGCGGAGCGCGGGACCTCCGTGCTTCGCGGGACCTCCATGCATCGCGAGAACTATGAGGCGGAAACTAAAATATTAAAAAAATACCCGACGGAAATTGCTTCCGCCGGGTGCAGTTATTATAAGGCTTTTGCGCGATATATGGATTTACATCTTATTACTTAGCCAAGCGCTTTATGCTCTTCTTGCTTCCGTCTGCATACTGAATCTCCATGATGTAGAGACCCTGTGCGGGTTCAGCAATCTTGCGGCCTGAGAGGTCGTAGTAGTTGACGCTCTTCACGGTCTTGCCATTAACGGTTACACCCTGAATTCCGGCTGGATTCTTTGCCCAATATATTTCAGAACGACGAGTTTCACCGCCGCCTGTGTAAGACTGGCTTACACCGATGTTGTCATACTCAGCCACGTAGAAGGTGATGGTGTGTGAACTTCCATCAGCTAAGATTTCCCAATTATCTGTGAAAGAATAAGGAATATTGGTCATGTCTTCAGTCAACTTCTGATAAGTGTCAGTAGTAAATACCTCGGGTTCCTCACTATTATCGAAGTAGAGATTGTAGTACATCTTGTTTGTGTCGATGAACTTGCCTTCCGTATCGGTTGGCGGAAGTGTGAACTCCATGTATCCGAAACCGTAGTCGGTGTAAAATTCAGAAACAAAAGTAATCACTGGAGTGGCAGGTGTTGCAGCAACTTCCTCGTAGTAGTACAGCAACGGGTCTGTGTAGCTCTCCAAGAAATAAACTCTGGACAATGCGGCGTTGATGATGAATGCGCCAGATGCATCTTCAGCAGAGAGCTTCTTGGCATCCTTGTCATAGTTCATCACAATTTCATCGGCAAGGGCATAGTTGATGGCTGTAGAACTGTCCTCTCTCATGACTTCTTCCCAAGTGCCGGGAGTGAAGATAGCATGCATATTGTAGTTGGGGTTGACGCCGAGATACTGCATGCCGGAGAAAGTAACCTTGTTACCCTCAATGGTACCTTTGAACCAGTGTCCAGAGTCGCCCATAATCGGGTCTTGAATGTAGAATTCGTCTTCCACAATGGCAATGTTGGCTAACTGCGACTCGTTGAGGACCCATTTCTCGACAGTGGTACCTTCAGGAATATCCGTTACCGTATAGGGGTTGTCAAACAAGGCGATATCGAATTCGCCATACCCATACCATCCATAAGTGTTGTCGGTAAAACCAATGATGCTACTCTCGTCAAGCCCTACAGACTTGAGAGTGTCGTTGTCAAGGACAAATTCAACATCTTGGTCAATCGTGCCGTCATCCAATGTGTCAGGAACAAAGGCTGAGCCATCTGCATTGAGTACCAGTTTTGTAGCATAATACTGAGTGGTTGTGCCATTGCTTTCCTGCTCGTAGATAGCTTGGGGCAAGTGGGCGACATAAGTGTTGTCTCCCGTCTTGTCCAGTTTCAAGTAAGAATTGGTAGCGATACCGGAGAAGAGGTCTTTGAGGTAGATGGCATCGTCGGTAACAACATAGTTGCCGACAGCAGTCTCGTTACTTCCAGAGAACACATATCCATAAAACGCATAGTAGTAGTTTCCACTGCGGAAGGTGTTCTCGTGCTTTTCGCCATCGGGAGCCTCTGTGATGACAGTCGTTACGGTAGGATTGAAATCCTTGCGTGGAGCCACGCGCTGGGTGTTGAGCTTCTCGCGCATGATGCTGAGACTCTTAGGCGCATTCGCGCGCACTTCCTTCATAGGATTCTGACCGGGTGCTACCGAGGGCTGTTGTGTAGAAAGGACTCGTTGACCATAGGTAGATGTCGCAAGAAACGTTGCGAACAGAAATAAAGTAAACTTTTTCATAAAACACATTGTTTGGTTAGTTATAAATGACGATTTCTTGAGGAAATCGCTTTTCTCAACTCTCGTCTGCAAATATATTAAAAATAATTATACAAGCCAAATAATTCTTTAAAATTTCAACAAAAATGAATTTATTCGCGCAGGCTGTCATACAATCCTCATATATTCTTTCCTGTTGGAATTAATGAAATTTACAAATGCTTACCTTGATATAGGCATCGTTGAGCCGCAACTCACGGAGGTCCCGCGAAGCATGGAGGTCCCGCGCGGAGCACGGGACCTCCGTGAGAAGTTGATTCTCCGTTTTTTTCTTCATTGTTTTTGATGGATTGCGAAAAAACATCTAACTTTGTAGCCCATATATATAATAAGGTATAGAAAGTTGCATAAACAACGGGACAATTATACATTCCTCACAACCGGACCCATTCACCGCGTGATACTCACCATGGCGTTGCCGACGATTGTGTCTATGCTCGTGACCAATCTCTACAACATCGCCGATACGTTCTTCGTGGGCAAACTCAACACGGAGTCAACGGCTGCCGTGGGTGTTGTGTTCACGTTGATGTTTTTCTTTCAGGCAATGGGCTTCTTCTTTGGTCATGGTTCGGGCAACTATATCTCGGCTGAACTCGGTGCCCGTCGCCACGACAATGCCTCACGCATGGCGACCACTGGTTTTGTCTATTCGTTTCTCTGCGGTGCGGTGTTTATGGTGTTGGGACTCATCTTCCTGCGTCCCTTGTCGATATTGCTCGGTTCCACCCCCACCATTCTTCCTTATACGGAACGCTATCTGAGTATCTCGCTCTTTGGCGTGCCGTTTATCACGAGCAGTCTGACGCTGAACAATCAGATGCGCTTTCAAGGCAACGCCTCCAAATCCATGTTCGGCATCGTCACAGGTGCAGTCCTCAACGTAGTGCTTGACCCGCTTTTTATCTTCGTCTTTGATATGGGAGTGGCTGGAGCCGCCCTTGCCACAGTGATTGGACAGATTTGCGGCTTCTCGGTGCTGCTCTATATGAGTGGGCAGCCCGGCAATATTCCTATCCGTCTGAAGCAGTTCACTACCAGCCGTTCACTGCTCAGAGAAATCTTCTACGGCGGAAGTCCGTCGCTCAACCGTCAGGGATTGACCGCGTTCTCCACGTTGATGCTCAATGTTGCCGCCGGTCATTATGACGATGCCGCCATAGCAGCCATGACTATCGTCAATAGAATTTCCATGTTTATCTTGGCGGTAGTCATTGGAACGGGACAAGGTTTCCAGCCGTTTTGTGGCTTCTGCTACGGTGCCAAGCTCTACGACCGCATGAAGCGCGGCTATTGGTTCGCGACGAAAATCAGTTTTTGGTTCCTCGTTGTGGCATCGGTACTCGGCTTCTTGTTCAGCACTGATGTCATCCGCATGTTCCGCGACGACCCCGCCGTGATAGAAATCGGCATTGATGCCTTGCGTCTGCAACTCTTTGCATGGCCTCTCGGCGCAGGAATCGTCATCAGCAATATGCTTCTGCAGACCTGTCGCCAACCTCTCCGCGCCAATCTGTTGGCTGCCGCTCGAAGCGGACTCTTCTTCATCCCGCTCATCCTCATCTTGCCGCAGTTGTTCGGATTGTTGGGCGTGGAGATGTGTCAGGCAGTGAGCGATGTATGCTCATTCCTGCTCGCCATTCCCATTGTGAGGGGATTCTTTAGAAATATTGCATAATTCATAATTGGCTGGCGCTTAATCAATGTATTATTATGGCTAGGAATATAGTAAAACAACAAGTTACATCTGCGATGGTCCGTGGATTCTTTGAAGGCTTCTTCACGGGGGTCGTTGACAGCCGTAAGGAGAAAAACGGCGAGAAGCTGACACCGCAGTTAATGAAACAACTCGTGGTTGCCCACTTCGAGCATATCAATGAATACTTCTTCCACGTGATGTTTCCTCTGCTCATCGCTATCAATTTCGACAGTTATGAGCAAGCAGTTGAGGATATGCAGCGCCGCAAGTTCACTAATGACACCCCGAAGAAGATGCTGCTGCGCTATGCGGCTGGCTCCAAACCGCTCTTTGACCACATTGTGGAGGAATATAAACGCCAGATGTACAGTCTGCTTGAAGGGAGAATGCAGAGTGTGGCAGACCATATCAGACAGAGTCGGTTGAATATCACAGAAGTCGATGCCGTGGATATGCTTGACGCCGACCACAGCATCCGTGCCGTCGTGCGAGCCACGATGCACGCCTACGCGCTGGGCATTAAGGCTGCCGCCACGGGCAAGACCTCACTCCATCAGCCATCGGTATTGCGCATGATGGCAGAGGGAATGGGCGCCTTGCTCCACGACGAGCCTTTCGACGTATGGGCAGACGCCGAGACATTGGGATTAGACGGCGTGTTCCGCCGTGCCACTGTTGATGCCGCAAACTACGAGACGCTTATCAACGAGATGAACCAAGCCTATGAGGACTTGGCGATGGGAGAAGGCATTACTTCTGCCGATGACGCCTAAAGTTGAAGTTGCTTCAGCAGCTGTCCGTCAAGCGTGTAGAGACTGATAACGCCGTGCTCCAATGTTCCCAACGTGGGCGGATTTCCGCCTTTTGGAAAAGTAATGGAACCCGTGTTGCAGCCCACGGTCGAGCCGTTTCGCTCCAGATGCCAAAGGTGCGTGTGACCGCAGATGACCGCGTCAAACTCTCCCGGTGGCAATTGGCTGTCGCTATATACGTGACCGTGGGTGAGCAAAATCTTCTTGCCTTCGTCAACGAGTAGCGTGTAGGTCTGCATGATGGGGAAGTGGAGTAGCATTTGGTCCACTTCAGAGTCGCAGTTTCCCCGTACCGCCACGATACGGTCAGCCAATGCGTTTAGTCGGTCGGCGATGCTACGGGCGTCCAGTCCCTCAGGCACACCGTTGCGGGGACCATAGTTGAGTATGTCGCCCAAGAGAAGTATCATGTCGCACTGCTGCTCGCGCTCGAATGCCAAGGCTTTCTCGAGTGCCGGCAGTGAGCCGTGGATGTCGGATAAAAGGAGGTATTTCATTGGAAATCTTGTTGGTTTCGGCTGCAAAAATAATAAATAGCGGCGTAAGCGCCAAAAGATTCTTCCGACTATCAGAAATCAAGTATGATAAAATTCTTCTGTTTTTTTGGTATATTCCAAGGAAATCCGTAATTTCGCAGTGTGTTATCATAAACGAAGTTTCGCAAGTTTGCAACTTGCTTACTTCAAAGGAGTAAAAAGAAGTCAAAGGAGTAAAAGAAGTCAAAGACAACAGTGCTGAAGACTAGCAGGAACCTAAACTAATGCATAATTCATAATGCATAATTAGTTCCGCTCTCGTTCATAATGCATAATTAGCTTCGCTTTCGTGTTCGGCGACACAACTTCTATCTCCTATGACTCCACTACAAGAGATAGTTGAATTATATAAGTAAACTTGAATATGAATAATGACGAACAACTGCTGCAACGGTATTTTGCAGAAATAGGCAAGGAACACTTATTGAGCCAAGAAGAAGAGTCGCGACTGAGTCGGCTCGCTCTTCAGGGTAATCAGGATGCTGCCAATAAGTTGGTAAGTGCCAATCTGCGGTTTGTGGTGGCGATTGCCAAACAATATAAAGGCCGCGGACTTCCCCTTGACGACTTGGTGGCTGAAGGCAATGTAGGTCTCGTTCAGGCTGTGTCCAACTTCGACGCGAGTCGCGGCAAGCGTTTCGTCACTTATGCTGCGCCCATCATCCGTGCATCCATTGAGAAGGCTTTGGATGCTCAGAATGGCATCTTCAAGGTGCCGCGCAAGGAGAAGACTCCCTCGTCTGACAAACGTCGCAAGGCGCTGTCGGTGGATGCTCCTGTGGGCGGAAGTCCTGAGCTTAGTTTGCTTCATGTGTTGGCTAATCCCAATTCACCTCAGGCAGATGAGCGAGTGACGCGCGAGATTATGCAAAACGACTTGCAGCGTGCGCTTGACGTGTTGCCCAGTCGTGAGCGTGAAGTGGTGGAATACTTCTACGGCATAGGTCGTCCCAACCTCACGTTTGCTGAGATTGGAGAGATAATGGGACTGAAGCGTGAGCGTGTGCGCCAGATTCGCAAGCGTGCTGTCAGACGAATGTATCAAGAAGGGCGGCTGGGAAGCTCCATGAAAGAATATCTCCGAAAGGAAGAATAATACTTTTGCAAGGTTGAGAGTTGATAATCGGGAGTCGGGAGCCTGCGAGGGCATTATCTGCCGGACTCCAACGGATAATTGACATTCAGGAAAACATCCTCATGGTTACAGCTCAAAATTTTAGCAGGTAAAAATATTTATGTTATGAAATCTTTGAGAGAACTTTATCGTATTGGCCGTGGCCCCAGCAGTAGTCATACAATGGGTCCACAGCGTGCATCCAAAATCTTTAAGGCTCGTTATCCTTATGCATCCCGCTTTGAGGTAACGCTCTATGGCAGTCTTGCCGCAACCGGCAAGGGCCACTTGACCGATGTGGCTATCATGGACGAGCTGCAGACGGTGGCTCCCTGTCATATCGTGTGGAAGCCGGAGGTGTTTCTCAGTTTCCATCCCAATGGAATGAAGTTTGAGGCTTTCGACGAGGCGGGCTCCAAAATCGGTGAGTGGACGGTCTATAGCATTGGCGGTGGCGCGCTGAGCGAAGGCAAGGCGGAAGGCGATATGTTTGATACAAAAGAGGTGTACGACCTCAACAATATGACCGACATCATGCACTGGTGTGAGAAAACGGGTTCCAACTATTGGGAATATGTCGACAAGTGCGAGGGTCCCTCCATTTGGGACGACTTGCAGAAAGACTGGGAGGCAATGCAGGAGAGCGTGGAGCGCGGCATCAACAGTGAGGGACGTCTGCCCGGTCCCTTGAACCTTCACCGCAAAGCACCCATCTACTATGTCAAGGCATCCGGCTATAAGCAGAACTTGCAGACACGTGGCTTGGTTTTTGCCTATGCGTTGGCTGTGAGCGAGGAAAACGCATCGGGCGGAGTCATTGTGACCGCACCCACTTGCGGTTCGTGCGGTGTGATGCCGGCTGTGCTCTATCATCTTTCACGTGGTCATAAGTTCTCTGACCGCAAGATTCTCCATGCTATGGCAACGGCAGGATTGGTGGGCAATGTGGTGAAACACAATGCCAGTATCTCTGGGGCCGAGGTGGGATGTCAAGGTGAGGTTGGCGTGGCTTGCGCTATGGCTTCGGCGGCAGCTTGTCAACTCTTCGGTGGCGGTCCTGCGCAGGTGGAGTATGCTGCTGAGATGGGTTTGGAGCACCACTTAGGTATGACTTGCGACCCTGTGTGTGGCCTCGTCCAAATACCGTGCATCGAACGCAACGCTTTCGCAGCAGCACGCGCTTTGGACAGCAACATCTATTCGACTTTCTCAGACGGTCAACACCGCGTGAGTTTCGATAGGGTAGTGGAGGTGATGAAAAAGACGGGTCACGACCTGCCGTCACTCTATAAGGAAACCGCTGAGGGTGGTCTTGCCGCTGGTTATGAGCAGGAGGAATGAAGGAATCTTGATTTCTTCATCCTTCTCTCTAAATAAAAAAAGTTAGGTAATCTCTTTGCCAGTTGAAAAATTCTTTGTACTTTTGCGTTCGAAATATTGAATAGGGGCATAGCCCAGTTGGTTTAGAGCGCTGCAGTCACATTGCAGAGGTCATCGGTTCGAGCCCGATTGTCCCTACTTTCCTTTTCATAATGATGGTCCACTCTGTGGGCCTTTTTTTGTTGGTGTTTTGAATTGGTCTAAAACAAATCAAAAATCGAGCCCGATTGTCCCTACTTTCCTTTTCATAATGATGGTCCACTCTGTGGGCCTTTTTTTATTGCCCGTAGTTCTCGCGCTTCGCGCGGGAACAATATCCGTAATGGAGCCGCAACACATGGAGG
>JBMNUV010000033.1:0-30313 GCA_050946455.1 Prevotella sp. | reverse complement strand
TCACTATTGTCACTGAGTCGCACCTCGCGTGGGGTGCGTGGATTGAAACGGCGAGTGCTGAGGAGCGCGACAAGTCCTCGACGTCGCACCTCGCGTGGGGTGCGTGGATTGAAACATCAGTTGTGGAAATAATGTGTCAACGTAGGGGAGTCGCACCTCGCGTGGGGTGCGTGGATTGAAACTGATATTGACATCATGGAAACCGACAAAGACCACGTGTCGCACCTCGCGTGGGGTGCGTGGATTGAAACGTTCATAATTGATTTTAACCTTGCCTCTATCTTGTCGCACCTCGCGTGGGGTGCGTGGATTGAAACCTGCCAGTAGGCGTTGAGAGCGAGCCTGCCGTTGTCGCACCTCGCGTGGGGTGCGTGGATTGAAACTAGTGATTGCGTAAGCCTTGCCGTCCTCCTGAGTCGCACCTCGCGTGGGGTGCGTGGATTGAAACATTATTGTCGGATGACTCTTTCCCCATCTCTCAGTCGCACCTCGCGTGGGGTGCGTGGATTGAAACTTCAGGTAAGTGACCTCTGAGGGATAACCCTGTTGTCGCACCTCGCGTGGGGTGCGTGGATTGAAACTCCCCGCCTGGAAACTTGCCGGTCGTTCCTTAGTCGCACCTCGCGTGGGGTGCGTGGATTGAAACCCGGAATCCTTGCCGAACGACAATCGTGTCCACGTCGCACCTCGCGTGGGGTGCGTGGATTGAAACTTCACCGAATTTCTCGGACATCTGCGCTGCCTCGTCGCACCTCGCGTGGGGTGCGTGGATTGAAACGAACAACCATTCACGTGCCATCCTCGACAAATAGTCGCACCTCGCGTGGGGTGCGTGGATTGAAACGTGGTTCAACACCGGCAATAACACGTTGTGGCATGTCGCACCTCGCGTGGGGTGCGTGGATTGAAACCTTTCTGTGGGTAATTTATCCACCGAGCATGCAAGTCGCACCTCGCGTGGGGTGCGTGGATTGAAACGTACGGTTAACAGCCCACCCGCAGAAGTCTATCCGTCGCACCTCGCGTGGGGTGCGTGGATTGAAACGAAGTTAGGGAACTTCGCACGCTTCTGAAAGAAGTCGCACCTCGCGTGGGGTGCGTGGATTGAAACTGATTAGCAAATCGAGGATTGCGGACGGTCTTCGGTCGCACCTCGCGTGGGGTGCGTGGATTGAAACACGGCTGCATTGAAGTTCTCAGCATGGACGAGGTCGCACCTCGCGTGGGGTGCGTGGATTGAAACCGCCTGATTGTCTCAGGCGGTAAACACTCAAAAGTCGCACCTCGCGTGGGGTGCGTGGATTGAAACATACTTCTCCCGAATCTCCTGAGGTCGGAGATTGTCGCACCTCGCGTGGGGTGCGTGGATTGAAACTAACAAAGAATGTAGTATCAATCTTACATTGCAGTCGCACCTCGCGTGGGGTGCGTGGATTGAAACAACATCATGCAGTGCTATGCGGCTTGCGACCA
The DNA here is from genome assembly GCA_050946455.1 of Prevotella sp. GTDB lineage: Bacteria > Bacteroidota > Bacteroidia > Bacteroidales > Bacteroidaceae > Prevotella. Next base: position 28,840 of record JBMNUV010000033.1, on the reverse strand, counting down.
AGTCGCACCTCGCGTGGGGTGCGTGGATTGAAACTTGAATTTTTCACTGATGCAAGCGTACCCGCCCAGTCGCACCTCGCGTGGGGTGCGTGGATTGAAACACCAGCGTGCCCGTGATTGAACGAGATGAATAAGTCGCACCTCGCGTGGGGTGCGTGGATTGAAACATATTATACCGCAAAGATACAAAAAATCTTAATAGTCGCACCTCGCGTGGGGGTGCGTGGATTGAAACATGGGACTTTTGCATTTTATCAATATTAATAAGAAGTCGCACCTCGCGTGGGGTGCGTGGATTGAAACTAGGGGCTAACAAGTAGCCTCAATCAGCCCCCCAGTCGCACCTCGCGTGGGGTGCGTGGATTGAAACTTCTATTGATATTATCAGCTTTCAACTTCTCCAAGTCGCACCTCGCGTGGGGTGCGTGGATTGAAACTTCCAATCTTCGGAAACATCCCAGCAATTAGCAGTCGCACCTCGCGTGGGGTGCGTGGATTGAAACTTTGTTGGAAACAAACCAACAGTGATGTTTGCGATGTCGCACCCCGCGTGGGGTGCGTGGATTGAAACTTTGAAACAGAGGAATCCAAAAAAGAATCTGCTTGTCGCACCCCGCGTGGGGTGCGTGGATTGAAACCTTTTTGTTCCTTCTCTTCCAGTTTCTTTTTCTGTCGCACCCCGCGTGGGGTGCGTGGATTGAAACATACAATAATCTATCATAACTGATAATATTAATGTCGCACCCCGCGTGGGGTGCGTGGATTGAAACGCGGTGTAAACGAAAGGGAAACAACTCCCTGACGTCGCACCCCGCGTGGGGTGCGTGGATTGAAACTGACAAAGGCTCAAACATTATTGAACGAAAAATTGCCGTAACTCGTCGAGCTACGGCAATTTTATTTTCTCTTTCTGCACATTCATCTTTTTTCAGATGACATGCGGAGTATTTCTAACTCGCAGAGTGATTCTATTCACTTGCGAAACTCTTATTTGTTGCTTAGTCTTCCAAAGGAATTGCGAAGTATGCTTTCTTGCCAGAAGGCCATACACCCTGAACATAGAGCACTGGGTCTTTGCTTACGGATGCGCTCTTAACTAACTTCTGCAACTCGTCAATGGTCCTAACAGGAGAGTCGTTAATCTTCTGGATGATGAAGCCACGGGCAACACCTGCGTTCTGCAATGCACCCTTGCTCACCTTCACAACCTCTACACCGTATGTGATGCCAAGTTGCTTCTTCTGTGCATCTGTAATCTCACGGAAGTTGCCTCCTAAGACATCCAAGTCAGCTGGTTTGACAATCTCTGTATTGCCTTGAGCATTCTTCAGCGTTACAGTCTTGGTGTGCTTGCCCTTATTGTGCAGATAAGTGATAGAAACCTTGTCACCGGGACGCTTGCCTGCGAGAATCTCTTGCAGCTCAGCCATCTTTGTGATTTTTTTGCCATCCACCATAGTAATGACATCACCTTTCACCAATCCGGCTTCAGCTCCAGCACCACCGTCTTCTACCTTCTCCACATAAACACCTTCGTTGGTGCCCAAATCTACTTCTTTACCTTCTTCCTTCTGAGCATTGATGTAGTTGAGAACATCACCACCTTGGATGTTGAGAACAGCACGCTGAACACTACCATATTTCTTCAGGTCATCCACTACTTTATTCATGATGGCGGTAGGAATAGCAAAGCCGTAGCCGCTGTAGGAACCTGTCTGTGAATAAAGCATTGCGTTGATGCCTACCAACTCGCCTTGAGCGTTCACAAGTGCACCGCCAGAGTTACCGGGGTTGATGGCAGCATCGGTCTGAATGAAACTCTCCACGCCGTTGGCATAAAGTGAACGGGCTTTTGCTGAAACGATACCTGCTGTAACGGTTGAGTTCAGGTTGAAGGGGTTGCCAACTGCAATCACCCATTCGCCCACTTTCAACTTCTCGCTGTCGCCGATAGGCAGTGTGGGGAGATTCTTGGCATTAATCTTAATCAGAGCCAAGTCAGTTGTCTTATCTGTACCGACAATTCGAGCGGAGAACTCGCGGTTGTCGTTCAGAGTAACAGTGAGTTCGTCAGCACCATCTACAACATGGTTATTCGTAACGATATAGCCATCGGATGAAATGATGACACCCGAACCTGTTGCTTCGCGCTTCGGGGTTTGTATTTTTCTTTCCTGAGTACCGCCATTTCCGTTAGGATTGCCAAAGAAGCCGAACGGGTCGTTGAAGAAATCCTCGAAAGGATCAGATTGGACTTTTACGGTTTTTGTCTTTGAATTCTGTACATAGCGGATGTGTACAACGGCTGGAATGGCTTTTTCGGCAGCATAGGTTAAATCTACAGGCTGTCCGGGAACAGCCTCTACTTTGTTAGAGTTGTTAGTCGAAGCCTGCACCTTGATAAATGAAGCAGTAGAGAATACCAGCGATAATGCAACAGCGCCGGTCATCAATAGATTTGAAAATTTCTTCATACTAATCATATTTCTGTGTTGTTTAATTCAACTTGTTTATTCCATTGATAGGAATTTTGTAATTCGGCTGCAAATATAAGCGCAAATTTTGTTAATCTGTCAATTTGTCATTCATCTTTATTCCATTTTAACACTTTCCATTGGCATATTAACTTTTGATTCACAAAAGAATGGCGGTTGCTGATGGGCATTCGAACAACTTTGTCTCACTCATCATGGATTTGTCACGCTGACAGCATGATGAAGGGGGCTGCCACATGCTTATGCCAATCATCCTTAATCCTCTATATCCAACCTATTTATATAGGTGTTGCACTATCTATTAGTGATATATCAATCAGATATTTATTCTCTTTCATGCACATGATTATACTATACTGTGTGGCTATTTATGATGTCTGACACGTGTTAGACTAATGGCTACCACGTGTTAGACTAATGGCTACCACGTGTTAGACTAATGGCTACCACGTGTTAGACTTATGGCTATCACGTGTTAGACTTATGGTTAGTACGTGACAGCCTTCAACAACTTGTAGCAATTTCATGGTTGATTTACCCCTAGAGACTATGAGAATCTGATGGGAATACGATAGATATCAGATTTCACTGAAGAATAGAAAGTAGATAGGAAAAGATGGATGATTGGGAACTAGGCTCTTAATTCATATAAACTGCCGCGCGAATAGCCCCAAATTTTAATTAGCAGCGTAGTCAGATAGGGGCGGATAGATAAGATTTACTTGTGCCTATCCTTTGGAAAAACATTTTGGTTGCTGTAGAAATATTTATCTGACAGAGATACGCGCTCTATAATCGGGCATGAGTTTGGCAAGACGAGACTTGTAGCCGCGTGGAACGGAGAAGTTAAGGTCGGGCAGGGAAGTGATGGCTGGATTGTCCTGACCAATGAAGAGGCTGATGGATGCGAAGGCATCTGCCCCGATGACATCAGGACAAGAAAGCAAATCCACATTTTGCAGGGACCAGCAGTTGAAGAAAGCCTGTTGCCCAATCACATTTAGGTTGGCTCCTGCTTTGAATGAAGTCAGTCGGGGACAGCATGCGAAGGCGGCGGTACCTATCTGCTCAACGCTGTCGGATAGCGCAACCGTTGAGAGCAGATGCCGATAGGCGAAAGCCAAAGTGTCAATCGTCTGCACTCCGCGCGGAATCCTATAATAGTTCTTTTCCGAACAAAGGCCAATAAGTCGTGAGAGGTCGGCAGAGTAGAGCGCTTGATTGTGATAGCGCAAGGATGGGCTATGATTTTCTAATTGTTCCAAGTTGCAGCCAAGCAGGGGATGAACACCCACGGAATCAATGCCTGAACCTAAAATCAAGTTCTTCAACTCAGGGCAGAAGCTCAAAGCCAAGTCTCCAATTGAGGAAATACTGTCGGGAAGAATCATCTCAGTGAGAGAACGGCAATCCTCAAAAGCATGAGCACCAATTTGTTTGATGGTAGCCGGTATATTGATAGTCTCAAGAAGATGGCAATGAGCAAATGTAAGGTCGGAAATCTGCTCAAGACCATCGGGCAATTTGACCTGAGTAAGGTGCATGCAGTTGCCGAATGCGTTGGGCTCAATGGTTGTGACGGTGGAATCTATTTTCAGAGAAGTAATTCTGCTGAACGCTAATGCAGAATCACCAATACACGATACACAATGGGGAATAGTTACCTCTTGTTCAGAACCGAGATAGGCAATGAGACGTTGACCATTGGCAGAGAGAAGCCATTGGCCCGAAACAAGAAAATTGGGTGAAAGGCACACTAAGTCTTCAATGGGTGTTGCCGCTATTGGATTACCAGCAATGAATAAGAGCCTTTGTGGCAAAACGAGTTGGTGCAGTTTGCTGCAGTTGGCAAAGGAAGCAGCGCCAAGATAGCGAAGGCTTGTCGGCAGAGAACAACTTGTAAGGTTGTGGCAAGAACAAAAAGCGGAATTGCCGATGGAGAGAATACTGTCGGGGAGAGTGATAGAGTGAAGGTTACTCTGTTCAAAGGCGGAGCTTCCGACAAGCGTTACACTCTCAGGAATGGAAATTGACTGGAGAGACTTATTTCCGGCAAAAGCAAAGCTACAAATCACCTCAACCCCTTGACGAATGTCGTAGTGTGTGGCGATTTCATTGTCAAAGGTCAACAGCCGTTTCCCGTCTCGGCTGTAGCAAGCACCCATTTTGTCTCTGATACAATCCTTTAATTCCTCAGGTTCAACAGCTGTCAATGCCTTGAAGTGTTTCGCCTGGAGGCGAGCATCAGAACAAAATTCAGATTCATTTACCATCTTCATAGCTTCTCAATCTGTCGATTAAAATTCTGATGAACTCCTTCCATTTTTTATGGTCGCATTCTCTTTTGGTAAACCCTTTTGAAAACTTGACCATGCAGTCCAAACTGCTATAGCAAAATTATCTTTTCTTCGAATGAACGCCAAATAATAAAGGATAAAAAAAGCAAGAAATAAGAATCAATTACAAAATATAGATTTTTAAACAGATTTGTTAGATGATTCATGAAAAAATATAAAGCAGTAGTTTTAAGGAATAGATTGAGTGTGGAAGATTGGTCTAATAAGAAATATGGAATAGAGTTAAAGACAAAAATAGCATTAAAAAAGTGAGATTTTCCCCGATTTCATCGCTAAATATAGATGATATGACAAAAAATTGCTTATCTTTGCAAAAAAATAGTAAACCAATGGGAATATTCGGATTATTCAACAAGAAAAAGAAGGAAACTCTTGACCAAGGACTGGATAAGACCAAGCAAAGCTTATTCGACAAACTTGCCAGAGCCGTTGCGGGTAAGAGTAAAGTTGATGACGATGTGTTGGACAACCTCGAAGAAGTGCTTATTACTTCTGACGTGGGCGTGGATACTACATTGAAAATCATTCATCGAATAGAAGACCGTGTCTCTCGCGATAAGTATGTCTCCACGAATGAACTCAATGGCATCCTTAGAGAAGAAATTGCAGCTCTGCTGACGGAGAACAATACTCAGGATTTGGAAAATTGGGATTTGCCAGCCGACCATAAGCCTTATGTTATCTTGGTCGTGGGCGTAAATGGAGTGGGCAAGACTACGACAATCGGCAAGTTGGCTTGGCAATTCAAGCAGGCGGGCAAGAAAGTTGTCCTCGGCGCTGCCGACACGTTCCGCGCAGCAGCCATAGAGCAGATTCAGATATGGGGCGACCGTGTTGGGGTGCCTGTGGTCAAGCAACAAATGGGCTCAGACCCCGCTTCTGTCGCCTTTGATACCCTACAAAGCGCCAAGGCACAGGGTGCTGATGTGGTTCTGATAGATACCGCCGGTCGTCTGCACAACAAGGTAGGTCTGATGAATGAGTTGAAGAAAATCAAGGATGTGATGAAGAAGGTGCTCCCTCAAGCTCCCGACGAAGTGCTGTTAGTGCTTGACGGAAGTACAGGACAGAACGCTTTCGAACAGGCTAAGCAGTTTGCAGCCGTTACCAATATCACGTCTTTGGCTATCACCAAGCTGGATGGAACCGCCAAAGGTGGTGTGGTGATTGGAATCAGCGACCAACTGAAAGTTCCTGTGAAATACATCGGGCTTGGTGAACAGATGGAAGACCTTCAACTGTTTAATAGAAAGGAATTTGTAGACTCTCTATTTAAATAAAAGTTTAATATATCCTTCGCCTCTGTATGGTTGGATTGTAAACTCCAGCTGTCGTTGCGAATGGATAGACCGATTCAAGAGTAATGAAGAAAAATGAGATAGATTTCGTCACAATGGGCTGCTCTAAGAACTTGGTTGACTCCGAGTTGCTGATGCGTCAGTTTGAGGCTAATGGCTTTCATTGTGTTCATGATGCCAAACGTCCACAAGGCGAAATTGCTGTCATCAATACTTGTGGCTTCATCGAAGCGGCTAAAGAGGAGAGTATCAATACGATACTTGAGTTTGCTCAAGCTAAAAGAGAGGGACGTATCAACCGACTCTATGTGATGGGATGTCTGTCGCAGCGGTATGGAAAAGAACTGGAGAAAGAAATTCCGGAAGTTGATAAGTTCTACGGCAAATTCAATTATAAGCAACTCTTGGAAGACTTGGGCAAGATGGAGGTTGCCTCCTGTGATGGCAAACGTCACTTGACAACACCCCGCCATTATGCCTATCTGAAGATTGCTGAAGGATGCGACCGCCATTGTGCCTACTGTGCTATTCCGCTTATTACAGGTCCCCATCGCAGCAGACCTAAAGAAGAAATCCTGCAAGAAGTCCGTGATTTGGTGAGTCAGGGAGTGAAAGAATTTCAAGTAATTGAACAGGAACTGACCTATTACGGCGTGGACATTGATGGAAAGCGCCATATTGCCGATTTGATAGAAAGTATCGCAGAGGTGAAAGGCGTAGAGTGGATTCGTCTGCATTATGCATATCCCAATCAATTCCCATTGGAACTGCTTGATGTGATGAACCGCCACGACAATATCTGCAAATATTTAGATATTGCCTTGCAGCACATCTCGGACCACATGCTGTCGCGTATGCACCGCAATGTTACACGTCAAGAGACGCTCGATTTGTTGAAGGAAATCAGAAGACGCGTACCGGGCATCACTATCAGAACTACTTTGATGGTGGGATTTCCCGGTGAGACGGATGAAGATTTCAAAGAGCTTGTGGACTTTGTCAAGGAAGCCCGTTTTGAAAGAATGGGTGCCTTTGCCTATTCTGAAGAAGAAGGAACCTACAGCCAACAACATTACAAGGATGATGTTCCAGAAGATGTAAAGCAACAGCGGCTTGACAAACTGATGCGAGTTCAACAGCGAATCAGTGAGGAACTTGAAGCACAGAAGGTGGGTAAGGTGATGAAAACCATTATCGACCGCAAAGAGGGAGACTATTATGTAGGACGCACGGAGTTCTGTTCTCCAGAAGTTGACCCAGAGGTACTCATCCCTGCAGAGAGGCGCCGTTTGCGTATAGGCTGCTTTTATGATGTGAAGATTACAGGCAGCGAGGAGTTTGATTTGTACGGCGAAGTAGTTAATCCGTCTCATTAGCTCTCCGTGTCATCTTTGGGGGCTTTCTTCAGGCAAATTGAAAAAAATTAATAGTTAATCGAATGAATAATAAAGAGTTAATCAGTGAATTGTCCGAACAGTCAGGCTACACCCGTGAGGATACTCAACGGTTGGTGAAGAGTCTGATAGAGGCAATGTCGGCTGATTTTGAGAAGGGTGAGAATGTTTCCATCTCTGGCTTTGGAAGCTTTGAGGTGAAGAAACGTATGGAGCGCGTGCTAGTGAATCCTTCTACGGGAAAGAGGATGCTCGTTCCTCCAAAACTTGTGTTGGGCTTCAAGCCTGTTTCGTCGATTAAGGAACAACTGAAGAAAAAGGAGTAAGCTATGAGCAATATATCATCATTGGCGCATCAGTTAGCCGAAAAGCATCTATTGGATGAGAAATCCGCAGAGAGTTTCATCAGAACATTCTTTACGGTGCTCATGGACGGTCTTCGGCGAGATAAGACTGTGAAAGTAAAGGGATTGGGAACCTTCAAGGTTACATCCGTGGCGCCACGGGAGAGCGTGGACGTGAATACGGGTGAGAGAATTGTCATCGAAGGTCGCGATAAGATTTCTTTCATCCCTGACGCAACTATGCGCGATTTGGTCAACCGTCCATTCTCGCAGTTTGAGACCGTTACGGTGAATGACAACGTTGATTTTGACTCTGTTGATAAGAAGTTTGCAGCAGACAGCATAGCTGCTATGAATGAAGTGCTTGGAGAGCCAAAGAATGTCGTTCCAACTGATGAAAAACAACAAGATGCACAGGAAAAACCCGATGAAACCGCTGAAAATAGCTCGATAGCTGAAAGGGAAGAGTCGGAAGAAACTCCAACAGCAGTGGAGCAACCCACTGTTGAAGAACAACCAGTTATAAAGGATGATGAAATGTCTATGCCAGAAACAGAAAAACCGGAAGAGGGGCATCAGACTCTTCCTACAAGTGACGAAGAAGAAATAACGTCAGAGGAGGAATCTTCTCACGAAGAAGCCCAACCCGTTCAAGAGGAACAGAGTTCGAATGAAAGTAAGGAAACCACTGCTGAAGAGCCAGCGGAAGCGGAGTCTGTAACAGAAAAGCCGACTCAAGAAGAGATGGAAATACCGGCTCCACCAGCAGAAGAACCCCTTCAAGAGCCAGTAGAGGAGAAGCCATCTCAAGAGGAGAAGGAGATACCGACGCCACCAACAGAAGAACCTGACGATGGGAGGCAGGCTCAACAAGAAGAGCAGTCTGAAAGTCAGGAAGATGCTGCAGAAACTCCATCTGCTCAGGCGGAGAACCTTTCGTCAGCCCCTACTGAGGAGCCTTCCTCCTCGCGACATCACTATGAGATGGAAAACCAACTCATGGAAGAGTTGGAGAAGAGCAACCGAAAGGTGAAGACTCTTACTATACTCGTGTGTGTTGTAGGGGCATTGGTGATTGCATTGATTGCTTTCAGTGTGGTTCAGTGGCGTGGCTTTAATCGTGTAGAGGAGAAAACCTTGCCTGTGACAGTCAAGAAAGGCATCGTTGTTCCTCCGACGGCTAAGCCAGATACGAACGCTGCCAAGAACGTTGATACAGCGAAAGTGGTGATGCCAAAAGAGAAAAAGCCTGTTATAAGCCAGAAGCCTACGACAAGCCAGAAGCCTACGACAAAGACACCTGCACCTGTTACAAAGCAGAAGGCAAAAGCCACGCCTCAGAAGGAGGAGACCTTTAAGGACTATGTGGATAATGTGCGAGTCCGCACAGGCGCCTACAACATCGTAGGAATTGACAAAACCGTTACAGTGAAGAGCGGGCAGACACTCTATAGCATCAGTAAATTGTATTTGGGTCCCGGTATGGAATGCTACGTTGAGGCTGTGAATGGGGGTAGGACAGAATTCAAAGCAGGAGAGAAAATCCGCATCCCATCGTTGAAGTTGAAACGAAGAAAGAAATAAATTTTCTTTGCAGGTTGAGGATTTTGCTTTACCTTTGCAATAACTTTATTGAAGCGAATAATGCTTGAAAATATTAAAACAACTAATAGCAAATGATATCTTTTATATTGAGTCTTGTGGCTCTGATAGTAGGATATCTGATCTATGGCCGTTTCGTTGAGCGGATTTTCGGACCAGATGGTAACCGACCAACTCCAGCAGTGAGCATGGCCGATGGAGTGGATTACATCGTGATGCCTTCTTGGAAGGTGTTCATGATTCAATTTCTTAATATTGCCGGAACCGGACCTATCTTCGGTGCTATTATGGGGGCTTGGTATGGTCCCTCGGCTTATCTGTGGATAGTTTTTGGTTGTATCTTCGCTGGTGCAGTGCACGACTTCTTCTGCGGAATGCTCAGTGTTCGTCATGGTGGTGCCAACCTGCCGGAATTGGTGGGCATCTACTTGGGCGGTGGCGCCAAGAAATTGATGATGGTATTCTCGGTTGTTCTGCTGTTGATGGTGGGAGTCGTGTTTGTTTACAGCCCAGCCTTAATATTGAAGGACTATTGGGGTACTGCCCTCATCTGGGTCATCATTATTTTCGTTTATTATATCTTGGCAACCTTATTGCCCATCGATAAGATAATAGGTCGTTTCTATCCTCTCTTCGCCTTTGCTTTACTTTTCATGGCTTTGGCTTTGATGATTGCGCTTTTTATCAAGATGCCAGCCATCCCCGAGATATGGAGCGATTTGGGACAGAGTAATCTCAATCAACCCGCCAGTCTCTTGGGAGCCGACAGCTATATGGCTAAGAATCCCTTGTTCCCCTGCTTGTTCCTGACGATTGCCTGTGGAGCCATATCTGGTTTCCATGGAACGCAGAGTCCGTTGATGGCACGTTGTATTCCTAATGAAAAGTTGGGTCGTCCCGTCTTTTACGGTGCAATGATTACCGAAGGTGTAGTTGCTTTGATTTGGGCTACAGTTTCCAGCTATTTCTTCTATTATGGTGGTTGGCGCGAGGTTGTCGACGCACAGACGGTGAATGCCTTCCTCAGTCAGGTCAACGGAGCCGATGGCAAAACGCTCGTCCAATATTTTACAGCACCCAATGTGGTGGAGGATGTTTGTACGGGTTGGCTTGGCCTCTTCGGTGGCATTCTCTCTGTATTTGGTGTAGTGGCAGCTCCTATCACGAGTGGTGATACAGCCTTCCGTTCAGCTCGACTGATTATCGCAGACGCTATGCATGTGGAACAGAAATCCGTCACTAAACGACTGCTGATAGCAATTCCACTATTCCTCGTGGCATTGGGCTTGCTTGTATGGCAAATGGAGGATAAGGATGGATTCAATAAACTTTGGCAGTGGTTCGGTTGGAGCAACCAGACATTGGCTGTGTTCACCCTGTGGACAGTCACGGTATATCTTGTCCGTCAACAGAAGAATTATTGGATTACTCTTATTCCGGCATTGTTCATGACCACTGTTTGCTCAACCTTCCTCTTCGTCAGCCCCATGGCAGCAGGTTTGGACCATACGGTGAGTTACATCGGAGGAGGAATCGTATTGCTTCTTGCCATTGTTTGGTTTGGAGTTTGGAACAGAAAATATAAACAATCAAATTTATAAATGAATATGAAAAAGCTCATTTTATTATTAGCATCAGTGTTTATCACACTAAGTGCAAGTGCCCAATTCCAAGAAGGAAAAGGTTATTTGGGAGCTTCTCTCACTGGACTTGATACACATTGGAACAGTAGACATGGATTCAATTTGGGTGTAGAGGCAAAGGCAGGCTTCTTATTCACCGACGATTGGATGCTGCTGGCACAGGCTGGTTATGAGCATTATGGCAAGGAAGACAAGTCAGACAGAATAATGGCAGGTGCCGGCATCCGTTACTACATTGTTCAGAATGGCCTTTATTTGGGGGTGAACTGCAAATACATCCACGATGACCACAATTACAACGATGTAATGCCGGGAGCAGAGATAGGTTATGCTTTCTTTATCAATCGCTCTGTGACCATTGAACCTGCCGTATATTACGACCACAGTTTCAACGATTCCGACTATTCGACAGTTGGTTTTAAGTTGGGATTGGGTATTTACCTGTTTGACGATTAACAGGTGATTACTCAACCCTATCCATCGGCACTGCTTGAAAAGGCGGTGACCGAATTCAGCAAGTTGCCCGGAGTGGGACGGAAGACAGCTCTGCGGCTGATGCTCCATCTACTCAGGCAACCTGTTGAAGATGTAGACGCGATGACCAATGCCGTGAGTGACCTTCGCCATCACGTGAGATATTGCAAGGTCTGCCATAACATCAGCGATGAGGAAATTTGCCCCATCTGCTCAGACAAGAACCGAGACAACACTACGATTTGCGTGGTGGAGAACGTTCAAGACGTTATGGCGATTGAGAATACCATGCAGTTTCATGGACTCTATCATGTCCTTGGCGGAGTGATATCGCCAATGGATGGTATCGGTCCTGGAGACTTGGAACTTGAATCACTTGTTGAGCGGGTAAAGGAAGGCAATGTGAAAGAAGTGATATTGGCTTTGGGCTCTACCATGGAGGGCGATACTACCAATTTCTATATCTCACGTAAGTTGGCTGCTTTTCCCATTAAACTCACACAGATAGCCCGCGGCATCAGTGTTGGCGATGAGCTGCAATATACCGATGAGGTGACCCTTGGACGTTCCATCGTAAATAGAATACCTTTTAATAAATAATCGAGATGAAGCAAATTCAACATCAGCTGCAAATCCATTATTGGAGTTGGCTTGCACTGACGCTTCTGGTTGTCGTTGTATTTGAGACTGACGTTTTGCCCGTTGGTTATTGGGCTACCGAGAAGAGTCGGGAGTTTGTCTTGGCGTTTATCATGGAGATTCTGACAATTGGAGTCATTCCTTTTGCCTTATGGATGTTCAAGTGGAAGCGCGTCTCACGCCGTTTGCAGCAGGGTGGGGAGAAAGCATTGTACAATTACAGCCTCTTAAGGATGTATCTGCTTATCATTCCGATGTTTGTCAACACCCTTCTCTATTATGCCTTCATGAATGTCGCATTCGGCTATATGGGCATCATACTATTCTTAAGTTTGTTCTTCATCTTTCCTTCAAAAGCCCGTTACCAACAGGAATTGAAGGAGCATCAACCCAATGAGGACCCGTCTTGAAACTCTCAGTCGTCATAGTAAGCTATAATGTCCGTTACTATCTGGAGCAGTGCATTGCTTCACTCAATAGGGCGGCGCGTGGAATCGAAACCGAAGTTTGGGTGGTGGACAATCATTCAAGTGATGACTCCGTTGACCTGATACGCCAGCGTTTTCCGGATGTTCATGTCGTGGCACAGTCGCAGAACCTTGGTTTTGCCCGCGCCAACAACATTGCTATCCGTAAGGCAACGGGGCAATACGTCCTTCTTCTCAATCCTGACACGATTGTGGCTGAAGATACCTTGCGCGCCGTGGTGGATTTTATGGACCAGCATCCAAAAGCAGGAGGCTGTGGAGTGAAAATGATGCATTGTGATGGCAGCGATGCCATGGAGTCGCGCCGAGGACTTCCCAGTCCACTCACAGCTTTCTACAAGATGACGGGTCTCTGTTCGCGTTTTCCCAATCATCCCAAGTTGGGGCATTACTACATGAGTGGCATGCCTTGGGACAAGCCGGGACAGATAGAGGTTGTAAGTGGAGCGTTCTTCATGCTGCGTCATGAAGCCCTCGACAAGATTGGATTGCTTGATGAGGACTTCTTCATGTATGGTGAGGATATAGACCTGAGTTACCGTCTGCTTAAAGGAGGCTATGAGAACTGGTATGTTCCGGCTCGCATCCTTCACTATAAAGGCGAGAGCACTCAAAAGTCATCATTCCGATATGTGCATGTCTTCTATGAGGCTATGCTCATATTTTTCCGCAAGCATTATAGCGGACTGTCACTTTTGGTGAGCATTCCCATCAAACTGGCTATCTTGGGCAAGGCATTCATGGCTCTCTCGTCAATGATGTTTCACCGTGCCAAACGGAGTCTTGGATTCTTCGACCGTCCACCAAGACCTTATTCCTTCTTGTTCATCGGCAGTGAGAGCAGTTTGCAGGATTGCCGCCGAATCGTGAGGGACAACGGATTGGATGCAAAGTTCATCGTCGGCACAGAGCAAACCCTTCCCGATGGACATCTGTCAAAAACTGTTGAAGTCAAGGACAACTTATGTGTGGTCTACGATACAGACTCATACAGTTTTGCCTCTATTTTCCGCATCTTCTCTACTCAGCCAAAGTCGGATGTACTGATGGGAACCTATTCCAAGAAAACAACAACCGTGATAACCATTAGAGGTATTTATAAATGATAACAGAATCATTGCCACTGGTCCGGCTCCGTGCCATTGAGCCTGAAGATTTGGACTACCTTTACAAGATAGAGAACGACAAGCGTCTGTGGGGAGTGGGGGAGACCAACATGCCCTATTCGCGTTATGCCCTGCATGAATATGTGGCAAACTGTCCCACCGACATCTATACAGACCGCCAGTTGCGTCTGATGATTGATACTTCTGAGGGCGAGACTGTCGGAATAGCAGACCTGATGAATTTTGATCCCCGCCATCTTCGTGCGGAGATAGGTATCGTAGTAGATAAACTTCATCGGGGAAAAGGGTATGCCCATGCTGCACTAGCAGAACTGCTGGATTATGGAACCAGCGTGATACACCTGCATCAAGTTTATGCTATTGTCAGTGCGGACAACGACGGCTCCTTGAGATTGTTCCATCGTATTGGTTTTGAGAGTCATGGAGAGTTAAAAGAATGGCTCTTTGATGGAAAGGGCTATCATGATGCAATCATCTTTCAAAAAATTTTAGAAAAAAAGAAGTGATAATTTTTGGAGGAATAAGAAATAAATAGTACCTTTGCACTCGCAAAAAAGGAATAAAGCCAAAGGGTACGTTAGTTCAGTTGGTTAGAATGCCTGCCTGTCACGCAGGAGGTCACGAGTCCGAGTCTCGTACGTACCGCTTCTTTTGCATTGGTGCGTTAGTTCAGTTGGTTAGAATGCCTGCCTGTCACGCAGGAGGTCACGAGTCCGAGTCTCGTACGCACCGCGAAACCTCTCAACTCTATGTTGAGGGGTTTTTTATTGCCCATTCACATTAAGATTGAGAGCTTGGACGATAAATATTGATTACATCGTAATATTTTCTGGTATTCGAAGAGTAAATAACAATAAAAGAGGTTTTTATTCGTTAAAATAACTGATGAAAAATCGGCACGACAACAATAACAACAACTATTCTCATATCCTAAAGTACACTGGTATCTTCGGCGGTGTGCAAGGGTTGAGTGTTTTGGTTGGTATTGTCAGAAATAAGTTGGTTGCCATGATTCTTGGTCCAAATGGTATGGGTTTGATGTCCCTTTTCACCTCTACCATTAAGCTGATATCCGATTCTTCCAATTTTGGAATCGGCATGAGCGCGGTCAAGGATATATCGTCACACTATGATGCTCAGAACTCCACGCAGATGCGGCATTCCATACTCGTTATCCGTTCTTGGAGTTTGCTCACCGCCTTGTTGGGTATGTTGTTGTGTGCGGTATTAGGTCCGCTATTGAACAAGTGGACGTTTACTTGGGGTGACCACACCCTGCACTATATTCTGTTGTCTCCGGTAGTAGGCTTGATGGCTATTACGGGTGGCGAGATGGCGATTCTAAAAGGCACGCGGAAGTTAAAATCATTAGCCGAAATATCGGTAATGAACGTAGTTGGAGCGCTTATTACGAGTGTGCCTATCTACTATTTCTTTGGACAGGCTGGTATCATACCTTCATTGGTCGTGATAGCCTTGTTGCAGATGCTCTTTACCGTTCACTATTCCTATCGTTTATATCCACCTCGCTATTCTTTCTCTCGCAGACTGCTCGGTGATGGTTTGGGAATGATTAAGTTGGGATTCGCGTTCGTTTTGGCGGGAATTTTTGGCAGTGGTGCAGAGTTCCTTATCCGTTCTTATTTGAATACATCAAGTTCACTCGATATGGTGGGCCTTTACAATGCCGGCTATATGATGACGATGACTTATGCAGGATTGGTGTTTTCGGCAATGGAAACCGATTATTTTCCCCGTCTTTCTTCCATTAAAGGGACAGGACCACAGCTCAATAAGGCTGTGAATGAACAGATGGAGGTATCTCTCTTGATTGTTGCGCCGTTGTTGGTGGCTTTTATCATAGCCCAGCCTATTTTGCTACCTTTATTATATAGTGGCAGATTCATGCCCGCCATGAAAATGATACAAATCATGATACTTGCCATGTATCTCCGCGCTGTCAAACTTCCCGTGGCTTATATCCCATTGGCAAAGGGAGACTCCAAATCGTATCTGCTTATGGAGGCTCTGTACGACGTGGCTCTCTTGGTATTGGTCGTGGTCTGTTTTGATTCATGGGGACTTACAGGCACGGGTATTGCAATCGTGATGGCGGCAATATTTGATTTTTTCATGCTATTTGTTTATATGGGCTGGCGCTATCAATTCCGCCTCTCAGGAAACATTCTTCGTTATATGCTTTTACAGATTCCCGTGGGCTGTTTGGCTTTTGCGCTGACATTCCAAACAGAAGGTTGGCTCTATTGGTTGGGCGGCGGTTTGCTGTTCTTGTTGAGTTTGGGAATCACGGTTCAGATATTAAAGACTAAAACCCGCATAGTAGAATACTTGAAGGAAAAAATACTCAAGAGATGACCAAAGTATCAGTTCTGATTGCAGTATATAATGCCAAGGATTATCTATCCGAATGCCTCAATTCGCTCATCGCCCAGACGATGACCGATTGGGAAGCGATATGCGTTGATGATGCCTCGGAGGATAGGTCGGTTGGGATATTGAAGGAATATGCCCAACGTGACTCCCGTATTAAATTAATGCAGTTACAGCAGAATCACGGTCAGGCGTATGCAAGAAATCAGGCATTGGCTATGGCTAAAGGTCAGTATGTGGCTTTTCTTGATAGCGACGACTGGCTCTCCCCAGACGCATTGGAGAAAGTCGTAGACTGCTTCGAGCACACCCCCCTCACGGATGTGGTACTTTTCCAATTGGTTTACGTGAAGGATTCAAAAGGAACACGTAATATATGGAAGTATCCTCAAAAGCGCTTTGAGGTTCTCAGTGGCGAAGAAGCATTTAGATTGAGTTTAGACTGGACTATACATGGCGTTTATGTCGTAAAGGCTGATATTCATCGAAGATATCCTTACGATGATTCTTCGCGGTGGTATAGTGATGACAATACTACGAGATTACACTATCTCGCAGCACGGGAAGTGCGAGAATGCGATGGAATCTATTATTATAGGCAACATTCCAAGTCTGTTACTCATACGATTGACATTCATCGTTTTGACTATCTACAAGCTAATATGAGTATGCGACGGCTCTTGAAAGAGAACAACGCATCGGAAGATGTTGTTGCTTTTTATGAAAATGTCCGTTGGTTGAATGTCGTGGATGTGTATATGTTCTATTACAAACACCGTAAAGAATTTTGCGAGAAAGACCGAAGAGAAGGCTTAGCTAAAATAAGAGAGGCTTGGCAGTCTATAGACACCCATAGTTTGAAACCCCGCAATAAGTTAAAATTCGGCTATTGCCCCTTTAGATGCTCATGGCGGCTGTTCCGTGTTGAGGAGGAATTATATTTCTTTCTCAGAAGTCTCCTGAAAAGGTAAAAATTGACAAAATGTTATAATTTACTGTGAAAATAACGGTTGAAATAGGAACTTCTATAATAAGTTATTCTCTGTAACTGAAAAAAAACATCAAAAAGTCTTGTCTACTGATTGAAAATTCGTAACTTTGCTGTCAAATGACGCTCATCATTGTTGTCATAGTAATATTGGGTTTTATTCTCATAGCAACAGAAACCCTTACAAATGTAAACAAAGCCGCCGTTGCCATTTTTGCCGGTACCGTGGGCTGGGTTCTTTATATTTGTTATGGCACTGACTACGTCATGAGTCAGCATCCTTTGGAATATACAAATTTCCTTAATGGTGCTGTCACAACCAGTACGGCTGTGAAGGAATATATCGCCAGCCACATATTCCTAAAATATGTGGGTCGTGCGGCTGAAGTCGTGCTATTTCTCTTGGCAACGATGACGATAGTGGAGATACTCTACAACAACGGCTGCTTCGATTTTATCTCGCAGTTGATGAAAACACGTTCCAGTCGTCGTCTATTGTGGATTCTTAGTAGTGTTACCTTTGTCCTCTCCGCCAATTTGGACAATCTTACTACTACCGTGATGATGTTGGTCATCATGCGCAAAATAGTCTCCAATCACAGCCAGAGACTTGTGCTGGGTTCAGCTATTCTCTTGGCAGCCAACTGCGGAGGAGCGTTGACCGTGATAGGCGCTCCAACCGGATTGGTGTTGTGGAATAATGGTTTGGTTTCAGCTACTGCTTTCTCCACGGTGCTTATCCTGCCTTGCCTTTTGGCTTGGCTCATTCCCACATGGTGGATTGGGCGGATGCTACCCGAACGAATAGAAACGGAATGGATTTCCATGCCCTACAGAGGCGATGATACAAGACTGACCGTACCACAGCGTCTGATGATGCTCATTGTTGGTATTGGCGGTCTTTGGTTTATTCCGACATTCCACGACATCACCAAGTTAAGCCCATTCCTCGGTGCGCTGTGCGTGTTGTCGGTGCTGTGGGTGGTGAATGAGATTTTCAATCATAAGCTGATGAATTCCGACATTCAGCTTCAACGGCGGGTGCCAAGGATGCTGCAGTATGGCGTGATTCAGATGATGCTTTATGTGATGGGAATCATGCTCGCCTTGGGCGTAGTGAAAGAAACGGGAGCTTTGGATTGGCTTTGGCTGAAAATTACGGCTCAAACAACCAACTATTGGCTCGTTGGATTGGTTGCTGGTGTTTTCAGCACAGTGCTCGAAAATTTCGCCACAGCAATGAGCTTTTTCCAAATGCACCCTGCCACAGCTATCAATGATGGCTATTGGACTTTCATCGTCTATTGTGTCATGGTAGGAGGCAATTTGCTCTGTTGTGGTTCTGTCAGTGGCATAGCCCTGATGAAATCGGAGCATGTCAGAGTGGGCTGGTTTTTCCGCAATGTTGGATGGAAAACTCTCATTGGCGGATTGGCTGGTGGCTTGGCATTAATTTTGATTCAAATTTTTATAACACGTTAGTATAGAAAGGAGATTGTATTATGGGAAAAATTCAGACCATAGGCATTTTGACATCTGGTGGTGATGCACCAGGAATGAATGCGGCAGTTCGCGCTGTAACGCGTGCAGGTATTTACAATGGCTTTAAAATCAAGGCTATCTATCGTGGATATGATGGTCTTATCAATGGAGAGATTAGTGATTTTACCACGGAGAATGTTAGTGGAATCATTGGAACGGGAGGAACTATCCTGAAAACAGCCCGCTCTAAGGAATTCATGACAGAAGAAGGCCGTGAAAAGGCTTATCAGAATATGAAGGACCATAATATCGATGCCCTTATTGTTATTGGTGGAAACGGCTCTCTCACAGGAGCACGTGACTTTGCAGAGAAGTATGACCTTTGCTGCATCGGTTTGCCCGGAACCATCGACAACGACCTTTATGGAACCGATAATACTATCGGCTACGATACTACGCTTAATACTATTGTGGAATGCGTGGACCGTATTCGCGATACTGCCCAGAGTCATGAACGTATCTTCTTTGTTGAGGTGATGGGACGTGATGCTGGTTTCTTGGCACAGAACTCGGCTATTGCCAGTGGTGCCGAGGCTGCCATTATTCCCGAGGATTCAACCGACGTTGACCAGTTGGCACAATTTATGGAGCGTGGTATTCGTAAATCCAAGCGTAGTTGTATCGTGATTGTGTCAGAAAGTCCGAAGTGCGGCGCCCTCTACTATGCAGACCGCGTGCGCAAGGAATTCCCGCAGTATGATGTGCGAGTTTCTATCCTTGGTCACCTCCAGCGCGGTGGACGTCCTTCAGCCCGTGACCGTATCCTTGCCAGTCGTACAGGCGTAGGCGCAATTGAGGCAATCAAACAGGGACAGCGCAACATTATGGTCGGCGTGCGCAACAATGAAGTGGTTTATGTTCCTCTGTCGGAAGCTATTCGACAAGACAAGCCCTTCGACAGAAAACTCATCCAAGTTCTTGATGAATTGAGTATATAAAAACATATATCTTTTATAACACTAATAATTAATTGCTTATGTCACAGATTAACGGACGCATCTCCCAGATTATCGGTCCTGTTATCGACGTTTACTTCGATACAAAGGGCGAGGATCCTGAGAAGGTGCTCCCAAAGATTTACGATGCCCTGCGGGTTGAGAGACCTGACGGTCGTAGTCTAATCATGGAGGTTGAGCAGCATATTGGTGAGGACACAGTTCGCTGTGTGGCTATGGATAATACCGACGGTCTGCAGCGTGGTTTGGAGGTAGTCCAAACTGGTGGCCCTATCAAGATGCCATCCGGTGAGCAAATCAAGGGTCGAATGATGAATGTCATCGGCCAGCCCATCGACGGCATGAAACCGCTCAGCATGGAGGGTTCTTATCCCATTCACCGTCCTGCTCCTAAATTTGACGAGCTCTCCACTCATAAGGAGATGCTAGCTACGGGTATCAAAGTGATTGACTTGTTGGAGCCTTACATGAAAGGTGGTAAGATTGGACTCTTTGGTGGTGCCGGTGTAGGTAAGACGGTGCTTATCATGGAGCTTATCAACAATATCGCCAAAGGCCACGACGGTTATTCTGTTTTCGCTGGTGTAGGTGAGCGTACGCGTGAAGGTAACGACCTGATTCGCGATATGCTGGACTCTGGTGTGATTCGCTACGGTGAGAAATTCCGTAAGGCAATGGACGAAGGCAAGTGGGACTTGTCGCTGGTTGACCCCGAAGAACTCTCAAAGAGTCAGGCCACCCTCGTCTATGGTCAGATGAATGAACCGCCTGGCGCACGTGCATCAGTTGCTCTTTCCGGTCTGACTGTTGCCGAGGAGTTCCGTGACCACGGAGGCAAGAATGGCGAGCCTGCAGATATCATGTTCTTCATCGACAATATCTTCCGCTTCACGCAGGCTGGTTCTGAGGTGTCTGCTCTGTTGGGCCGTATGCCTTCAGCTGTGGGCTATCAGCCAACGCTGGCTTCCGAGATGGGTGCCATGCAGGAGCGAATCACTTCTACAAAACGTGGTTCAATCACTTCTGTACAGGCTGTGTATGTGCCTGCCGATGACTTGACCGACCCTGCTCCTGCTACAACCTTCACCCATTTGGATGCAACGACAGAGCTTTCACGTAAGATTGCCACATTGGGTATCTATCCCGCAGTGGACCCGCTGGGTTCTACTTCTCGTATTCTTGACCCATTGATTGTCGGTAAAGAGCACTATGACTGCGCTCAGCGTGTAAAGCAGATTCTGCAGCGCTACAACGAGTTGCAGGATATCATTGCCATCCTCGGTATGGATGAGTTGAGCGATGAGGATAAGTTGACCGTGAACCGCGCACGTCGTGTTCAGCGCTTCCTCTCTCAGCCGTTCACTGTAGCAGAGCAGTTTACTGGTGTTCCCGGTGTAATGGTTTCCATTGAAGATACCATCAAGGGCTTTAATGCTATTCTTGACGGTGAGGTGGACGACCTGCCAGAGCAGGCATTCCTTAATGTAGGTACTATAGAGGATGCCAAGGCTAAGGCAAAGAAACTGATGGAGGCCACTCAAGAGGCTGCTAAGGAGGCTGGTAAGGCTTAATTCGTTCTTATCGTAATCTTTAAATTAGATTATCATGTTGAAACTTCGTATAGTCAGTCCGGAGAAAGTGGTGTTCGATGGAGAAGTTGAGAGTGTGAAAGTGCCGGGCATGCTTGGCGAATTTGAGATTCTCAACGACCACGCACCTATCATCTCCTCGCTTGTCACCGGCAATGTAACCTATACTTCAAAAGAGGGAAGCAACACATTGCCTGTCAATGGTGGCTTTGTCGAAGTGAAGAAGAACGAGGTGTGTCTTTGCGTGGAGGTCTAATCGTGCTGATGAGGTGTAGCAATGTTGCAAATAAGTGGTTTAACCATATTCCTTACTACCTTGTATTTCATCCTGTTGGGTGTTGTATGGTTGAAGGGCTACGACATTGTGAAAAAGCATGATATAAGTCTGTTGCCAAGGTTTTACTTGGTGCTCGCTACTATCCGCTTTATCCTCACTGCCACGTTGGTACTCATCTACGTATTGGTTTCCGATAACATGGCGTCGAGCCGTCAGTTCGTCATACTGGTTATGACCTTGTATGCGGCAATGATGGTCATCACGCTAACGTTAAAACATTAGATGATAATGAAATATTTGAAACATCTGCTCTGCATGGCTTTGCTCATGCTTCTCGCGCTCCCTATGAGTGCGGCAGAGGAGGAGTCTGGTGAGATTGACCCAAGCGCTATCGTGTTGGGTCACATCAAGGACTCCTACGAATGGCATGTTACCGACATCGGCGACAAGTCTATCGTTATCCAGCTGCCCATCATTGTGAAGAGTTCTACGGGTTGGCATGTGTTCTGCTCTTCTAAGTTTGCTGAAGAAGCAGATGCCAAAGGCTATCGACAGGGGCCATTCAACTTGGCTATCGCGACCGCTGGCGACCATGCAGGCAAAATTGTGGAGCTTCAAGCCGGTGGCAAAGAAGTCGTACCGTTCGACATCTCTATAACAAAGACTGTTGCGGTGCTGTTTATCGATGCCATCTTGTTGCTGATTTGCATCCTCATCCCAGCCCGTTGGGCTCGCCGGCATAAGGCAAGCGACTCGGCTCCGGGAGGATTCGTCGGCTTCATGGAGATGCTCATCACCTATGTGGAAGACAACATTGTCAAGCCAGGAGTAGGAGAGGGTTACGAAAAGTATTCTCCTTATCTGCTTACTTGTTTCTTCTTTATCTTCACTTGCAACATCATGGGCGTTGTACCATTCCCTCCCGGTGGAGGTAATGTTACGGGCAATATCACAGTGACATTCTTCTTGGCTCTGTGTACCTTCCTGATAACTCAGTTCAGTGGTACCAAGCATTATTGGAAGGATATTTTCTGGCCGGACGTGCCCACTTGGCTCAAAGTGCCAGTACCTTTGATTCCTTTCATCGAGTTTATAGGTATCTTCACTAAGCCTTTCGCCTTGATGATTCGTCTCTTCGCCAAT
Organism: Prevotella sp.; assembly: GCA_050946455.1. Lineage (GTDB taxonomy): Bacteria > Bacteroidota > Bacteroidia > Bacteroidales > Bacteroidaceae > Prevotella. The sequence goes on along the minus strand of JBMNUV010000033.1, from coordinate 6,093 downwards.
ATGATGGCAGGTCATGCTATCGCATTGGCACTCACTTGCATCATCTTCCTCGTGGTGTCTGATGGCATCGGCATGCTGGTAGGCATGTCTTGCGTCAGTGTACTTATGAGTGTATTCATGATGTGTCTTGAATTATTGGTTTGTTTCATCCAAGCCATGGTTTTCACCATGCTTTCGGCAACGTTCATCGGTTTAGCCAGAGCAAAAGGTGAGTAATAGAAATAACAATTAATAAAATAACAAACAATTAAAACTTAACAATTATGATTTCTTTAATGTTAGTAGGAAGTATCGCAGCTTTGGGCGCAGCAATTGGCGCAGGTTTGGCAGCAATTGGCGCAGGTATCGGCATTGGCCGCATCGGTGGTAACGCCATGGACGCTATGGCTCGTCAGCCGGAAGTGATGAACAAGCTTTTCACCAACATGATTGTGGCAGCAGCCCTGATTGAAGGTGTTGCCTTGTTCGCCGTTGTGGTTGCCTTCCTTTGCATGGGTAAATAATCCATTCCAGCATCATTTAAGTGATTAAACATCGCTGCGTATGGATTTATTAATGCCGAGCACAGGTCTTCTCTTTTGGATGACCCTCGTCTTCCTCATTGTTCTCCTTATACTCTGGAAGTGGGGATTCCCAGCCATCACAAAGATGGTGCGTGAGCGCAAGGAGTATATCGACGAAAGTCTGAGGAAAGCCCACGAGGCATCGGAGAAGCTTGAGAATATTCAGAAGGAAGGTGAATCCATTCTGCAGGAAGCTCGCGAGAAACAGGCCGCTATTGTGAAAGAGGCTACAGACACTCGCGAGGCAATCGTTGCGAAAGCTCAGGATAAGGCAAAGGCGGAAGCTGACCGCATCATCTCAGAGGCTAAGGCTGAGATTGAAATGGAGAAGCAGAACGCCATTCGCGATATCCGCGCTCAGGTGGCTGAACTCAGCGTGAAAATCGCTGAGAAGATAGTCCGTCAGAAGCTTTCTACCGACGACAAGCAGATGGAACTCATCGACAAATTGCTGGATGAGGTTCAAACTGAAAACAAAGCTAAATAACAACGCTTATGGACTTAGGTGTAATATCGGTTCGATATGCTCGCGCTCTCCTAAAGAGTGCCCTGCTGCAGAAGATTGAAGACAAGGTGTATGTGGATATGCAGAATCTCTACAATAGTTATCTGCAGGTTCCAGAGTTGCGCCAAACTGTCGACAATCCCATGCTGCAGAAGGAACAGAAGCGGCATATTCTGGAGGTTGCTTGCGGAAAGGATGTCACCCCCTTGGTGAAGCGTTTCCTGCAACTCGTTCTTGAAGATGACCGGGAGAGCACCCTGCAGTTCATGGCTGCTTCGTATATCACGCTTTATCGGAAGGAAAAGAATATCATCCGCGGAAAGCTCATCACCGCTGTTCCCGTCTCTGCCCAAACAGAGGACAAGATGCGCAAGATGGTGGAGAGCAAGACTAAAGGCTCTGTAGAGTTCAATACTGAGGTGGATTCATCCCTTATTGGCGGATTCATCTTGGAGTATGATACCTATCGACTGGATGCCAGCGTTAAGCACAAGCTCCAGACAGTACTCTCACAATTGAAAAAGTAGAGACGCGCACTGTGGTCTCTTACATCATTAAATTAAAATATCAAACATGTCAGATAAAATTAAACCAAGCGAAGTGTCTGAGGTCCTTTTGAAGGAACTCGAAGGCATTAACCAAGCCGAGCAATTCGACGAGGTGGGCACCGTGCTCACCGTTGCCGACGGCGTGGCTCGTGTCTACGGACTGCGCAATGTGGAGGCATCTGAACTTCTTGAGTTCGAGAATGGCACTATGGCCATTGTGATGAACCTTGAGGAGGACAATGTCGGTTGCGTGCTCCTCGGTCCTACAGCTGGTATTAAGGAAGGACAGAAGGTGAAGCGTACGCACAGAATCGCTTCTATCCGTGTCAACGACAACTTCCTCGGTCGTGTAGTCAATCCTCTGGGACAGGCTATCGACGGTAAGGGAGATATCGACTTGACGGATGCCTTCGAGATGCCGCTGGACCGCAAGGCTCCCGGTGTTATCTACCGTCAACCGGTGAAGGAGCCTCTGCAGACAGGACTCAAGGCTGTCGACTCCATGATTCCTATTGGCCGTGGACAGCGTGAGCTTATCATTGGCGACCGACAGACAGGAAAGACAGCCATCGCTGTTGATACCATTATCAACCAGAAAAATTTCTATGAGCAGGGTCAACCTGTTTATTGCATTTATGTGGCAATCGGCCAGAAGGCTTCGACCGTAGCAGCACTCGTTCAAACTCTGAAGGAGCATGGTGCCATGCCCTATACTATCGTGGTGAGTGCAACTGCTGCCGACCCAGCAGCCATGCAGTATTATGCACCGTTTGCAGGCGCAGCCATCGGCGAGTATTTCCGTGACCGTGGCTTGTCGGCTCTCGTAGTTTATGACGACCTTTCCAAGCAGGCTGTTGCCTACCGTGAGGTTTCGTTGATTCTGCGTCGTCCCTCTGGTCGTGAGGCATATCCCGGTGATGTGTTCTATCTCCACTCTCGTTTGCTTGAGCGTGCTGCACGTATCAACGACCAGCAGGAGGTTGCAGAGCAGATGAACGACCTGCCAGCATGCATGAAGGGACACGTGAAGGGTGGAGGTTCTCTCACTGCACTGCCTATCATTGAGACTCAGGCAGGTGATGTTTCAGCCTACATTCCTACAAACGTGATTTCCATCACCGATGGTCAGATTTATCTTGAGACCGACCTCTTCAACCAAGGTTTCCGTCCTGCCATCAACGTGGGTATTTCCGTATCACGTGTGGGTGGTTCAGCTCAAATCAAGAGTATGAAGAAGGTTGCAGGTACGCTGAAGATTGATATGGCGCAGTATCGTGAGCTGGAGGCTTTCTCCAAGTTCTCGAGTGATATGGACCCTGTGACAGCTATGACCCTTGACCGTGGTCGTAAAAATAACCAGTTGCTCATCCAGCCCCAGTATAGTCCTATGCCTGTGGGTGAACAGGTGGCAATTATCTACTGCGGTGTTCATGGATTGATGCATGAGGTACCTGTCAATCAGGTTCGCAAGTGCCAAGACCAGTTCCTTGAGCAGATGCGCACTAATCATCAGGATGTCATTGATACCCTTGCAGCCGGTAAGATTGACGACAACGCTACAAAGGTCATCACTGATGTAATGGCTAATGTTGCCGGACAGTTTAAAGCTTGATAGCCTATGCCTTCACTAAAGGAAATTAAAACGAGAATTGCCAGTGTCAATAGCACCCGTAAGATTACGAGTGCCATGAAGATGGTGGCTTCTTCCAAGTTGCATCATGCGCAGACAGCCATTCAGAACATGCTGCCTTATGAGAATATGCTTGAGCACATCCTCAAGAGCTTCCTCATCAGCGTGCCTGAAGTCCGGACTATCTACAATGTGGAACGTCCTACTCTGCATCGTGTTGCCTTGGTGGTTTTCTCGTCTAACAGTTCTCTGTGCGGAGGTTTCAACAGCAACGTCATCAAAAAGATGTTGCAGGCAATCGACGAATATCATTCACAAGGCGTCAACGACATTGTCGTTTATCCTGTAGGCCGCAAGGTGGCCGAGAAGGTAAAGAAACTGGGCATTCCATTTGAAGGACCCTTCCTTGAATTGGCAGACAAGCCAAAAGCCGAGGGTTGTACAAAGATTGCCTCTGAGCTTATGGACAAATATGCCAAGGGCGAGATTGATAAGGTGGAACTGATATTTCATCATTTCAAGAGTGCAGGCTCGCAGATTTTGCTTCGCCGCAACCTGATGCCCATTGACATTTATTCAGAACTTGGAGCACTCAACGACCGCGACTTGAGTTCCAACTATGTCACTGCTAAGGCTCAGGAATATCTGCGTAAGAAAGGTCAGAATGTTAGTGGACGTGAAGTGGAGGGTCATGTCATCAACGACGATTTCATTGTAGAACCCGACTTGAGGACCGTTCTCAGTTCACTTATCCCCAAGTTGCTGCATCTCATGGTCTATACCGCTCTGCTCGACAGCAATGCCTCGGAGCATGCTGCGCGTATGGTTGCCATGCAGACAGCAACCGACAATGCCGATGAGTTGCTGCGTGATCTCAACTTGCAATTCAACAAGAGTCGCCAGCAGGCAATCACCAATGAACTTCTTGATATCGTTGGTGGTCAGGCACATTGATAATGCCTTTGAGCATGATTCATTGTTCAGCCTCGCTTAGCTGGTAATAAATGTTAAATTCACCAAAGCCTCTTCACTTATTTTTCGGGTGAAGAGGCTTTTTCGTTTAGTTTTTGTAACTTTGCACCCGCTAAGACGAGTTCTTGGCATAAAATTCAAACCAAATTAACAAATTAATTAAATGGCAACAAAAATCAGATTGCAACGCGGCGGTCGTAAAGGTTATGCTTTTTACAGCATCGTGATTGCCGACGTGAGAGCACCACGTGATGGTAAGTTTATCGAGAAGATTGGTACATTCAATCCCAACACCAATCCTGCTACCGTAGATTTGAATTTCGACCGTGCTCTCTACTGGGTAGAGACCGGCGCACAGCCCACCGACACTGTTCGCAACATTCTCAAGGGCGAAGGCGTTTACCTGATGAAGCATCTCCGTGGAGGTGTTAAGAAGGGCGCTTTCGATGCTGAGACATTGCAGAAGAAGTTCGATGCTTGGAAGGCTGGAAAAGACCAGAAGCTAAATGCTGTTAAGGATGCTGCTACTAAGGCACGCAAAGATGCAGCTGCTAAGGAGCTTGAGGCAGAGAAGAAGATTAACGAGGCCGTAGCTAAGAAGGTAGCCGACAAGAAGGCTGCCGAGGCTGCTGCAAAGGCTGAAGCTGAGGCCGCAAAGGCCGCAGAAGAGCAGCCCGCAGCAGAGGGTGAGGCTACTGAGGCTCCCGCAGAGGCTTAATTCTCAACAGTTTTCAAATCAAAATCAGAAACCGGGTGGAGTTTTCTTCCCGGTTTCTTTCGTTTTCAACTTGCTGAATTCTGACTGTTTTTTTTAAGGTTATTCGTTTATTTAGAATTGTGAATTATGTTGGGAACTATCGTCAACACATGTGCCATTATCGTTGGAACCATTGCCGGCACAGTCCTACATCGCGGAATTAAGGAGAAGTATAAAGAGACGCTCTATACTGGCTTGGGGCTTGCCAGTATCATGATTGGCTTGAACGCTTCCATCAGCAACGCCTCCAAAAGCCAGTATCCCGTTTTGTTTATTGTCGCCTTAGCCTTGGGTGGAGTCATCGGCAGTGCGCTTGATATTGACGGTCGTTTCCATCGTTTGGTTGACCGTCATTCAACATCGGGTAGTGGAGGTTCTCTTGCAGATGGTCTTTCTACGGCTATCTTGCTCTTTTGTATTGGACCTCTTTCCATGCTTGGTCCAATCATTTCGGCTCTAAAGGGTGACAACACATTCCTTTACACGAATGCCACGCTTGATTTTGTTTCCTCCACAATCTTTGCATCCACCTATGGCATCGGTATGCTCCTCTCAGCTCCCGTCCTTTTTCTTTGGCAGGGCATGTTCTATCTTGTCGCTACCATCAGCAGTTCGGCAATCAGTGATGCACTAATGGCTGAACTGCTCATTGTTGGTGGACTGATGATTACTGCCAGCGGTCTCAACCTTCTGCATCTAAAGGATTGTAAGGTACTCAATTTCCTCCCATCGCTTCTTGTTCCCGTCATTTGGTTCCTTTTTCTTTGGATTACGGGGATTTGACGTTTCAACATTATTACTGTCCGGAAACATTTTGAGGAAAAATGGTGTATCCGAAATAGAGAGTCATTTTGTCCTGACCCATCATAGAAAGGGATGGCTTCCAAAAGTTTTCCCATGACGGTGCTTCCTTTGAGTTTTTTAATTGAAAAAACATCTCAGCAATCTCAGCAAAGCATCTAACACGTTGAAATAAAAGCTCTTACGTACATGAACAGATGGTAAAACATCCCAGCAATATCTCAGCAACATCTCAGCAGACTGAGACGGAACATCTTTCCATATGGAATGGGCAAAGAAGTGACAAATAGAGCTTTAGGACGAATTAAGAGCCTATT
>JBMNUV010000032.1:0-30989 GCA_050946455.1 Prevotella sp. | reverse complement strand
GGAAATCGAACCAGGTCGTTATGAACTGGAACTTGGAACATCTAGTCGAGATATATCTTACAGGACTTCCATCACTTTAAAAGGATATGCTTGGAAAGCCCAAAGAATACTGAAGAAGTTATAGAAAGACAACCTAAAGCCCGAACTTTTACAAGTTCGGGCTTTGTTATGGTACGCTCAGCATGAGCATCAGCTAACGGCTGCAAATCCCTATATTACCCTGATAGCGGGAAAGCTATAGCCCAAAGCAAGGGTGTCCGTGGCGACGCGGAATCTGAAAAAAGCCGGCGGCAAAAATATTCTCTGATGAACAGTAATTTCATACAGAGTAAAATCATGTTGTAAATGTTCCAAACAGCACAAAGTCCAGAAGCTATTTCGGTACGTACAAGTGTAAATGATGTGGGGATAAGATGGAAAGTTGTCGTTCTTATCTGAGGAGGTCTCTCACGGACGTGGATAATAGTTTCTTTGCTAATTCCATGACGTAACGCTTGCCATGAAAAGTCCGCAGAGGTCATTGTATCCAAGCAAGGTACGTGTACCTATAGGGAAGGACTGAATCGCCCAGTGCAAAGTAAATGACTGCTACTGGAAGAGTGATTTATTACAGATGTCCGCAAGGAGTTCACTCTCCGCCACGATATGACGAAATCCGACAATTGGATAGAAGTGTCGAACTCGGATGAATAGCTGAAAACAACTTACCACACACCACAAGGTGTAAAAGCGCGAAACCGCTATGTGACGAACGGCACGCACTATGGTGTGGGAAGTCGGTAAATGTGAAAGTAGGAGGCAAATGCCTTTTCTGAATAGCATTTATCTCCTACCCAATTGAAATATTATATTGAAAATTCTATTCTTCCTTAGACTTTACCCCGAACTTCTCGTACACCTCCTTTCTGAGTTCCTTGTCCGTCTGGTAAGCCTCCCACGTCTTGGGATTGGCCTTGCGCATCCAGTTGCCGAATGTGGCAACGTCCTCGGTTCGTTCTATGAGGCCATTGGCTTCTTCCAGTCGGGAGTTTGCCTTCTCATAGACCTTTCCGTCCATGAAAAAGAGGAGCGCCACAAGGGCAATCATTGCACCGATACCGATGTAGATGTTCCTTTGGAACTTCCGGAGGAAGTCCACGCGCTTTCTGTCCTCGTCACAGAGGCGGGCGACAACCGACTTCGGAATAGCCTCCAATAAGTCCTCAATAAACGTTTCCATTGCCTTCTTGAAGTACTTCAAAGCTGAGATGAGCTCTGTCCTCCCTTTCTTGTCCGAGAGGTCAATGGGGGTTCCGTCCGGATTGATGAGCAAGGTCTGCATCCCCTCGCCAATCTCACACATTCTCCTTGAAGCGTCCAAGAAGGACTCCCTCTGTTCCTCGCTGATGGCCTTGCGCTCGTCAGCGTTCATCTCCTCAAGGTCGGTCTTTGTCTTGCCGCCCTTGGCCTCGGAGGACTTTGCCTCCGGCTTTCCCACACCGGACATATCGCTTAGACTGACGTCCATGCCGCCCATGCCCGCCGACATATCCAATGTGTCTTTTAAGTTCTTTTCCATAATAAATGCTCTTTTATGTGAATAATTAATTTCCAAGTGTTGCTGAGAGCCAGCACTCCAAAGTGGCATCACTCCGAAATGCCAGCATCACAGCATCTTGTAATGCTCCTTCTGACCTTGGAGCCAGTCTATCAGTTTCTCCACCTTGGCCTGCACGGCAGGATCAGGCCCGCTCGTGTTGAGTATCTTCAAGTACTGATTCAACAGTCCACACCAGTGGATGACTGCTATCCGGAACTTCACGGTCTCGGGCGAGCGGTCAACAATCCGGCTGCGGTTGATGGCCGCACGGACATACTCGCTCCGTGTCGCGCCTATCCTCTTGGCCTTGCTGTCTAGGGATTGCATCTCCTCCGGTGAGAGTCTGATGTCAAGTTTGATCGGTCTTGTTGTTTTCGTCTTTCTGGCCTCGACCGCCTTGACCAGTGATGACGGTTTCATGTTCTGTGCCATATTGTCTGAATGTTTGATTGGTTGATTACTACGTTACATGGAGTATCCGTTCCTGCGTTTCCACTCCTCCTCATCCTCCGAGTCACCAGATCCGCCAACCTCGTTCTCACGGTTCTCATCCGAGCTGCCACCGCTCTTGTTGAGCAATCTCGTAGCCTTTCCCGCGCCAGATGCCACAGGATTTCCGATACGGGCGGCATGTGAAGCCGACTTCCCGCTCTTGGCGACTTCCTTCTTCTTGGTGGTCCGCGCTATGAGTTCCGCCTTCTTTCGGTCAGTCTCCCTCACATATCCAGTCTGGAGCAACTGAGTATTGATGCCTGCCAACAGTTTGGCATCGACACCGAGGTCGGACTTGAGGGAATAACGGCGTTCCTTCCCCCGTTATCCACGGCGAACATTGAGACACCGAGCTTCGGGTCAAGGAAGATGGTGATGCCCTGCGCCTTGCAGCGGACCAGGAACTCCGAAGTGTCGGCATTGACTGCCGCCTTTTCAATGAGGTACTTGTACATCCGCTTCCGCTTATCCGCCTCTTGGATGCTGCGCTGTCGGCGCAGTCTCTCGCTGATGACCGAACTCTCCCCAGACTTGCCGCGGTCACGGTGTATGTGGCCCTCGGCATCAACCGTCCGGTCGTACTTGCGTTTCCGGCTGTCCTGCTTGACATCCTGCAGTGTCCTTGGGATTTTGCCCGTGTGCCTCTGGTGGGCGAGTTCCCTCGTCATCGACTTGGGGCATCCCTCTAGACCGAAGTCCATTGACACCTTGGCAGCTGCACGGGTCGCGTTCTTGCCGATAAAGGAGTTATCCCAGCGCTTTCCCTCCAAGTCCGTCATGAGGACATAGACATGGAAGTGCTCATTGTCCGTGTTGCCGTGGTGGAACACGCCGAAAGGAGCCTTAGTGACATCGTTGCCTCTCTCGGCCAAGTTCTTGAAGAAGGCAAGGAGCAACTGCCTCTCATAGTTGATTCTCGCGGCACCCCGCATCTGCCTTATCCTCTCGGTGTCCTTGTCACTGAAGGAGATGATAATCTGGCAGACCTTGTTCTTGTAGCCGCGTGACATTGCCTTCCAATCCTCCGCCTGCTCCTCCGGGCTCAAGGTCGGGTCGAGGCAGTTGTAAAGGATATACTCACCTCCCTTGTCCGGGTTTCTTCCGTACACGAGCGCGGAGGTAATATTTGCTGACATTCTAACTTTTACGTTCATATTGCCTGCTGTAAATTTTTCGGTTATGGCGGAGCCATCTCGGGTTAAGGGGTTTCCCCTTACAAGGGTCGTTTCGGTTGGCTGTGGCGAAGCCGAACCGTCGGGCGAAACGACATCTTGCGATGTGGGTTGAATTTCCCAAAGACGTGAGATGCGGGCATCCACCGATTCATCACTTTATAACTTAAAGCCACCACGCCTCGGATTCAGGATAATTTCCTGCTCCTCGCCTTTCGGGGTCAGCTTGACCTTAGCCTTCCGTTCGGAAATTTTCTTACTTTCCATGGCCTTGCGTACCTGCTCTTCCTCACGCTTCTGGCATTCCTGCTCCTCGATGATGTCGAGATACCACTTGGGCAGTTTCGGATGGATGTAGGAGAGCAATGTCACGCTCTTGGCATAGTAGCTTGAACAATCGACCGCCGTTCCCTTGGTGGCCTCCTTGACTCTTGCCGTGAGAAACCTGCCCTCCTCGGTGTCGGGCATGAAACTGCGCACTTCCATAAAATCCGGATTGAGTCTGAGGAACCTCATGGCCTCCTCCAGATTGGACTTGCCGTTGAGTATGAGGAAATAGTCGTTGGCGAGAAGGTACTGCCCGGTTTGGTGCCTGCGCTCCTGGAAGGCGAGATAGTCCAGCCAGTTGTCAAAGACGTTGCAGACTTGGAACTGCACGTGCCGCCCCACGGTGGAGATGCCCCTCTTGTCGAGCGGTCTGTAAGTGAACCCGTCATAGACGTAGTATCCGCCGTTGTCGCACATCGTTCCCGTAGGTTCTTGACTTGTCCGTTTCCCAGCCGTTGATGTAATCCAGAAGGTCGGCGGCCTGCCCCTGCTTCCCGTCACGTCTTGAAATCCACTCGTTCCTTGCCGTGTTGACGGTGAAGTCAAACACCTCACCCGTCTTTCGGTTGGTCAGCATATAGTGGCGTAAGCATCCGCGCTGCTCGTAGCATCCCAGACCGAGTGAGCTCATGAGGTCAATGCAGGAGCAATTGCTGCTGAAGGCCTCTCTTGTCAATAATTCGTTAATTCTACTCATTGTTTTGCTAATAAAAAATTACGTTTATTATAATCTGTGAATCATCTCTATCTAAGACTGTTCCCGACAAAGTGGATAACTTTAGTGAGTCGCTTGAGTCGGTCAAGAACTCGTATGCCATATTTTACTTCAAGTTCATCAGTCGTAAGATTGGTGGTTAACAATAATAAGCTACCCCGCTTCTCGGTAGAATCTACCAATTCGGCGAATGGCTGTCGTCTGACGCCATATACTATATAGTCGCTCTCCGTTCCGATGTCATCGACACAGACAATAGCCTTGGACTTCATCGTATCAATCTTCGCATTAATGTCAACCGCATCGTAGCAGTTCACTATCTTGTGCGTGAAATGATACAGGAGAATCGGGATGACGCGATAGCACATCATGGTCTTCCCTCGGCCGCAGTTACCGATACACAGCAACCCTTTCCCCTGATTGTTTTCCAGCAATTCCTCGATTGCGTCGAAATAGGATTCAAAGAATGCAAAATATTGTCTCTCCATAACCGCAATTATTTCTCGTACTCATGCTTACTTCTTGTCTTCAACAACTCAATGGCTTTGTCACCGTCGATAACGATAGTACGGCCTCGCTGTGCAATTGCCTCATTGATGATACCGCTTTTCTTGATACGTTGAGCTGTGGACTTGCTGGTGCCTAAGAACTTGGCCAATCCATCGATGCCATAAATAAGCTGGTGCGAAGGAGGCTGGCCCTGAAGGGAATTAAAGACATTCAGCATGATTCCTTCGGTGAGAGTCTTATACTGTTCTCCCGTAAGCTGCCATAGAGGCTTGCTGAGTAATTCTTTGTATTCCTCAGAATTTACATTGATGGCGACTGGCTTATGAATAAAAGATGCCGATATAGATTTCTCCGAAGCTGCCTTGAGGAAGATGTTTCCAATTTCTTCAAGCACCTCTGGTGAGTACTTGTTAATGTTGTAATTCATTTTTTAATTCTTTTGATTATTAACGATGCCCTTTGAATTCTTCGCAGGCAGTCATGATTTTCATGACGCTGCAAAAGTCGTCAAAAGAAAAGGCACTAAATTCAACGGAAATTTAGTGCCAACTTATTTTTCGCTTTTTGACGTCTGTAATGATTCCTTAATGATAATCAGCGCTTTAATGGCCGTTCTTGAAGGTCTTTTTATAACATGATGGAGGTGCGCCTTGGAACCAAATCGTCTAAATGTGCAAAAAAAAAAACATAGATTTAGCTGGTTTGGTTCCAGAAATTTGCTACTTTGAATCAAAAAAGAGGATCTTAAATTGACAAGTTAAATATCTAAAGTTTCAAGAAAAGTCAATATGGAAAGGAAATGAGCAGCAATAAATCCGAAAATGCGTTATCAAATCCAAATTGAAAAGGTAGTTGTCTAAAAAAATGCGACAACCACCATTAAGACACTCTTGCAGGGTTTGGGCTCGTTCCATAGCGAATCGTTCAACTCTATTTGGGTTCTTCTTTTAATCCATATCGGTTTTGCAATCAACATTTATTATTCGTTGTAAACGAAAACAAAAAGGGCAGAAAATACAAAATTCAAAGGGCAGAAAATGCTTAAAATATACTTATGCTATCTTAAAGTGTTGATTATCAGAGGGCAGCATGTTTGTATTTTTAAGGGCAGAAGAACTTTCATTCGACGAGTCGTTGATATAATCCCTTTGTAAAAGCAGATTTCTTCAATCTATTGCTTCATTGAATCTGGGCAGCCACTCGTCCTCTATCACAAAGTATTCGCTTCTGGCATAGCTGCGTCTATTGGTTTTATCTTCCAATACTTCCTTCAATAGTTTGCGCTTCTTATAGAAGCCCCGCTCGTAGATGGGTTAACAACCAATAACAATATCATTAGTTCCATCCTGGAGCGCACAGAGAAAATCGCTAAGTCGCTTGTTTATAGCAACTTGGCGATTTTTCTGTTATTCTATCTATTCTCCTGTTATAGCCATAAAAGTTGAGGTTTCTTTTGGGCTTTATTATTGTTTTGCGTATCTATGCAAAAACAAGAAGCTATGAATATAACAATTTCTTCAGCAAAATATTTGAAGCCACTGAGCGTTGAACTGCAGTTCTCTGATGGTAGCAGCAGGACGGTGAATGTTGGCGAGTTCATCCGAAAACACCCGCATCCGCAATATAACCGCTATCTGGACGAGAAGAAGTTAAAGCAGTTTAAGATTGAGATGGGCAATGTCGTATGGGGTAAAAACTGGGACTTGGTATTCCCCGTAGAAGACCTATACCATGGCGTGCTCTCAGAATGACGGGGATGAGCGAGATTTAAAATTATTCCTGTCAGTAAACTATTAAGCGAAAACATAAAATTTAGGCTGAACCCCACACTTGGAGATTCAGCCTAATTTGTTGTTTACAAAAAATTTTAGAGGGCAATGACATAATGAGATGATTTTCATCCACTGTTGCCCTCTAAAATGAGAGTTGAGAAATTTACTTCTTTATTACTTTATGAGTCTTTCCATCTTTGGTTCGTACAATCTGGATGCCCATCTGTGAGCCAGAAATGCGCTGACCTGCCACATTATAGCGTTCTTTCACACCATCTGTCGTGATTGAGCGAATAGCAATTGCATCTGCTGTGAGCGTTACATCATTTGAATAATCGCTTTCACCTTGTTCTGCCAGCATAGTCACATTATATACATGGCTTCCACTTTCAGCATTAACATCCTCGTCAGTATAACTAAGTGTAGAGGCATCTACCGTGGCGATGAGATTTCCATCGCGGTATATATTGTAACCAGTAGCCGATATAGGTTTGCCTTCATACGTGATATCATCGACCATGAATAGGAATTGGTTGCTTGATGTGCATACAATAGCAAAATATTTTGCACTCTGAGGCAATTCGACATTCACTTCGTCCCACTGGTCTGCAGAAGCCTCATCATCTTCTATGATAGGAATGAAGTCGTCGATATCAGTACCCGTTGTACTATAGTAGACACTGTAGCTCTCCAATCCATTTTCTTCGCTTACTGAACGGCAATAGAATGTGATAGTCTGTGCCTGTCCGGAAAGTTCTGGTGAGATGAGCCAATCGTAATTGTCAGCCAAACTTCCACAAGTGAATGCTGCCATATACTGGTCACCGGTATGAGGAGCAAACTGAGGAACAGCACTGATGTCTAAATAAGCCAGTTCTGGGTTGAATACCATATAGGCGCAAGGCTCAAACATGTGCTCATAATAAGAACCGCCAATGCCATTAACAGCAGTGGAGTCTTCATCATGGAGCGTCCAATAACCAACATTGGTAATGCTGAAGGGGTCGTAGTTCTCAAAGCTCTCATGGTGAATGTAGCCAGTATCTGCTGGTGCTGTCCAAGTAAGATTGGGCTTCCCATTCTCATCAAGTTGTCCCTCGAGCGTTACTACAGGAAGGTCTTGACGGATAATCTTCACTGAATCAACGGCAGATTCGTTGTTGTCAGTAAATTCATCATCAGTCCATTCCAAGCTGACTTTTGCAGTGAGCTTATCCTTCAGATTGGCTGAGATGACATAGCTCATGTTAGTATATGTGATGGTAGCAGCGGGTACGGAGACTTGCTGTTGAGAAACAATGCTGTCGTTGATAGATAGGCTCAAGAGCGCATTTTCGGCATCATTGTTGCCTTCGTTGCTGACTTTCACTTGGAATTGGGTATTGGCACCCACATTTGCTCTTGATGGAGAGTTGAGACTGACTGCCAAATCATTGTCGCGTGCCGCGTCGATAGTGATGTTATCGATGATGGGCGGAACAGAAGCATCCCAACTGCGTCCTAAGAACTGTAAGGTTATATACCCATTCTCACTTTGATATGGGGTGAGGTCAATCATGGCCTTCTGCCATCCTTGGTCTCCATTGCGCAAGCTGAAAGTCCCGACGGTATCAGGATTTTCTATGCCGTTTCTTGCAATGAGGACTTGAATCTCACATTTGGCATGTGGAACAGCCCAATAATAGAAGGAAAGCTTAGGCTTCTCCACTCCTTGCAGAGATATTTTTCCAGAGCAGATGATACCAGGCTCACCTTGAGAATTTTGAACGAATGCCATACAGCCTTGGTCTCCATCTTGTGCCATAGATGTGAAGAGGTTGAAAGTTTGTGCGGTCTTGCCAATCCATGTAGAGTAGGTAGGATTTCCTTCGGGGAAGCTCTCATGGAAAGGAAGGGTATAGGCTTTACCGGCAAACACAACGCCAAGCGCCTTGTCGCCTTCGCCTATTTCGTTCTGAGCAGCTACATAGAGTCCTGTTACATATTGCTCTCCGTCAGTTGGCAGTCCACTGAATTCGTATGAGCGGTCGGTGAGACCCTCAGCCACTTTGGTCTCATCTGCGCCATAAATATTATAAGTAAGAGCTTCGGGGTCGATAACCCTGCCATTTTTCCCTATCGTCGGGGCATCCCATGTCATAACAGCGGAACCATCAAGATTATCGCTGATAGCAACATTGATCGGTGCGGCGGGATAATCCATACCCACCATTACAGAGGCACTGTTGGGCATGCCCTCTCCGTTGTTATTGTATGCAAGGAAGGTATAACTGACACTTCCGTTGCCCATATTTTCATCGGTTAATGAAAGTTGACTGCCTGTAGCGGGGGCATCAAAAGTATGAATCAGTGAGTCTCCACGATAAACTTCCACCTTTGTCAGTGAGGTCAACTGAGTTCCATTCAAATCCTTAGTGGGAGTCGTAAAAGTGATATCAACACTTTGCAAACCAGTCGGGTCGGCCTTCAACTGAATATTGGTAACAGAATCCGGTGCGGAGAGCATAGGACCTGCCGTGAGATTCAAATTGCTGATGTTTAACAATACCGTGTTTCCTTCTTCAATATTACTGCAGATAGCATGTATGCCCATGCGATAAACACCGCTATTGTCAACTTTCAAGATACCCTGTACCTGTTTTGACTCATCCGGATTGATGTCTGTAGAAGGCATGAAGATAGAATACGTTCCTACGTTGAGGTCTGCACCAACGCCAGCTTCCACTTGGACAGAATTTTTCTCTCCATAATCAGAAAAAGCACTGTTGGAGGCATCAAAAGAGAGATAGTAGAGGCGTCCAGACTCCAAACTCAACGGTGGCAAGACGGCCCAATCATCAAAGCTACTACTATTGTATGAGTATGGGCTTTGAAGAACTAAGCCCTGACCACTGAACTTGAAATAGCAACGGTCATTGTTTGCATCTATAATATCAAGGATATCAAAGTTCTTGTAACTATCGAAAGTGTTGGAATAAGGTGCGCTCAGCGGGGTACCCCATTTGACGGGGTCACAGCTGACTCCCCACTCAGATGCCACATCTCCATAGTAAGATTGTACGGTATAGCGGTAAGGTCTGTATTCCTCCTTTTGTAGAGTGAAGGTATAGGAAGTGTCCTGATAGTTTTCTACAATTACCTCTTCCGTATAGAAATCCGTGATGGTATAGCTGATACTGTCTGGATTCACATAACCTCCGTTCCAGCCTTTGGTCACTGCAGGCCAAGTCAGTTTGGCTTCTCCCGTTAGAGTATCCAAAGTGAAGGTGACATCTTCTACGACATACGGCTGATCATTACCTATCCATTCCGTTTCTAACTTTGTAGCCTTACTTGCACCTGCATCGTTGCTAAGGATAACAGAAATAGTATGCTTGCCGGCCTGCTTCATCGTTACGGCAGCACTCACATGTTGTCCTGCCTCACTCACTCCATTTGCAAGTGTGTCGGTTTCATCGGCAATAACAACATAATTCACATCACCGGTTAGAGTGTTGCCTCCGATATTTGTGGTAGGAATGTCAAATTCTATTGTACCACTAAGTTCTCCATTGCTGAAGTTCGCAGTAAGATTGGTGGCAGGAGAAGGTGAGTTGGGGTCGGCAACGGTTGGGACATAGATGGCAACAAATTCCTCTCCGTCAGTGAAGTCAAATACTTTTGTTGCCGTGCCGGTTGTGGTGTCGATTGTATACAACGAAGAAGTCTTGTCGGAATTGATGGCTGCCCAATAGAGAGTTCCCGACTTCTGGTCGAAGACAGCACTTTGCAAAACTTCAGCAGGAGTCACGCCTGTTGAACCTACAAGGGTAGAGGTGCCATCGGATTTATCTATACGATAAAGATTACCATCAAGTCCTATAGCGAATGCTTCTCCCTGATTGTTGATGGCTAAGGCGACGTAGGTGCGCTCGGTTGAGGCTATCTTGGTTGCTGTGGGCGTAGAATAATCGAGCGTGGAAAAATCAACTGAAGTCCCATCTTGGTCACGGTTGAAGGCGTATACCTTTCCTGAAGTGGGGTCCCATGCTGTGGCATAAGATATTATAGAGAAGTCTGTGTCTGAATAATTACCATAACCATTCTGCTCCCAAGTTTCAGTATTATACTCGTAGCAATAAACATAATACAGCGTTCCATCATACTCATAGTAGTTGGTTCCGTGGAGCACATCATTATAGAATACGGCACCACCGTTAAACTCCATGTAGTAGTTGTCTGTATATAGGGTCTTCAGACTGTCGTAGTGAGTAGAAAAAGAATAGACACCATACGGACGGTCATAGCTGTCCAAATCACTCCATGACGTCCTGTTGATGAGCATTCCCCAGAGTTCAGTACCATCAGGGGTACGCATGATTCTTCTCGTAGTTGTTTGAGAAGCATTGCCAATAGATAGAGGTTTAAAGGAAGCACCTGTGCCTGTAAGGCCGGGAATGTTCCCATAACTCTCAATAGGTTTAAGAAAACCAGCATGGTGATTACGCTGTCTTAATGCGGACTGTCTGAGCAAAGCCTGCAGAGGTCCCTCAACGCGCGTAACTTTGCCTTTTGGCTGTGTCGCTTCTTGTGCCAAGTTCCTTGTTGGGAATAGCCCAAATGTCAACATCACCATGAAGAACAGTAGAAAAAGATGAGAATTTTTCTTCATAATAAAATGGTTTAGATGAAACAGATGAGACAAAATTACGATTTTTTAAGGTTATTGGACGAAATTATGCGTGTTTATATTTCCTTTTTCAAGAAAATGGGACGATTATTTGCACAATTAGGACTAAAAAATTATATTTGCAATATTACTTAGTCAAACTTTATGAAAAGGAGTATATCCCTGTTTCTCATATTGCTGTTGTTTCTACCGGCTTACTGTAAACAAGAAATCGGAGGCAAGAATCAAGGCTATAGCGCCTATGCTTATGGCAGGGCGCCAGAGGCAAAGCCTGATTATGCCTATTTGTTTAAGTTGTATCAGCAGGGACGCACGGACAGCTACATCAGCAGGTCTCTCCTATGGTGTGGAAATAATTATTATCTTGAAGGGAAATATGCCGAAGCTATTGAGGTCTATACTCTCGGAATACAGGTGGCAGAAAAGGCAGGCGACCATGATGCCATGTGCCTCTATTCTTATGGCATTGCCAATATATATGTGATATTCCGTGACTATCGGCGTGCGATTGAGTATTACCAAAAGGCCATTGAGAAATGCAGCAATAAGAACGTCAACACAAAAGCCCTGTGCTATGTCTATCTTACTGTCTGTTATTGCAGATTAGGTGACTTGAAGTCGGCAAGGTACTATATGAATTTAGTGAAAACACATCCTGTTGACGATAAGAAAATCGCTGATTATTATTCCAATTACAATCAGGGACTTATAGCTTCCTTAACTGGCAATTATTCCATCGCGCTTCAATTACTGAAAAAAGCTTTGCGGATTACGTCTGAAGCTCATCTGATGGCTGGAATGGGTGCGACGGCTGCAAATGATTTAGGATACGTGTTCTCTCAACTTCACCAGTCAGATTCGGCAATCGTCTATTATAAGATGGGGTATGAACTGGGACAGAAAGACCACGCGGTCGATGAGGTAAGCCGGAGCTGTGTGGCTCTGACGGATTTATATAAAAAGCGGAATGGTGCTGACAGTTCGTCCCTATACCTCAATCTCAACCAGCAGTTGCTTACAGGCTCTTTGAATCCTCAGCGTTTCTTTAATTCACAGGCTAAGTTGAGGGATTACGAGAATAACGTGGTTGAGAGCCGTATAGGTAATCTAAAAGGCTATATCTCATGGCTGATGGTAGTCGTTGTGGTCATCATCGCCTTTATGCTTTTAGGTTTATACTATAACTCCAAACTGCGTAAGACATATCGTTTGCTTGTCAAGAAAAATCATGAGCTGATTGAACAAAAAGAAGAGAACATGAAACTTGAGGAAGAGAACAAACAGCTCAAGAGCAATTTCGTCCTAAGCGAAGAGCAAAAGGCTAAATTGTCGAAAGACATACTTCAAGTGTTTAAGGACCCAGAAATAATTTGTAAGCCGGATTTCAGCCTAAACAAGTTGGCTACGATAATTGGCTCTAATGCAAAATACGTGTCAACAGTGATAAATGAGGAGTTCGGCAAGAATTTCAAATCAATGCTGAATGAGTACCGGATAGAGATTGCAAGTAAACGTCTCTCTGACCCAGCGTATAATCAGTACACAATCGAAGCTATTGCCAAGAGCGTAGGTTATAGTTCCATCAACAATTTCATCAATGTTTTTAAGAAAGTCATTGGTGTGCCGCCATCGGTTTACAAGAAACTGGCAGTAGAAGATTGATTACTTGACTCTGGCGTTGCGTCGACCATAATTGCAGACTTATTTCCAGAATGTAGATAACAAATAAGCCCATGCGACAAAGGCATGGGCTATTAATTCTTTTATAGTGGTAATGAAGTGACAAAGACTACCATTGGCATTGTGATGCAAAACAATTTTGGTTAGGAAAACACATTAATGGTTGTTTTTGTTAGAGCCTACTCAGAGCTGAGCATACAATGGCGGAGAGATGCGCAATTGCTTTTGAGGCTTCCTGCTCGGAACCGTTGAAATCCTTCACAAAGACAGCAATCGAGTAGTTCACGCCATTGGGCAGATGAACATAGCCCACGTCGTTCGCCGCCATGAGCAAGCCACTCGCTGTGGTGTAGCCGGTTCCCGTCTTGTGGGCGATGGAGGCTCCTTCCATCCGGAGTAGGGGAGCGGACAGCCGGTCTTTGCCTGTGGCGCACTCCTTTAAGGTGTTCTGGATGAACGCTTGTTTCGCGTGGCTCATCAGACTGTCGGAGAACAGCCTATCCATGAGCGTGGCTGCTCCGAGCGGAGTCGTGTTGTTGCGATAGGCTCTTTCGTGATTGATTGCCATTTGTGACTCGGTATAGGCTATGTGGAAACTGTTGCGGGGAATGACTGTTGCGATGAGGCTGTCGGTCGTGGATGTGCCTGTCAAGTGCTCGAAAAGGTAGTTGCTTGCGTTATTGTCGCTTAGAATGAGCGAGTACCGCAGCAGTTGTCTCACTGATAGACTAAACTCTTGTCCTGTGTACTCCTTCAGCATGGGACTCCAAGTTGCTGTGTCGAGTTGGTCTCTTCTTATCGTCATCATGGAGTCGAGAGAAAGTCCCCTGCGGTCAAAGTCCTTGCATAAGGCTACAGCTTGATGCAGCTTGAAAACACTCATCATCGGGTAGAGGTCCTCGTTATTGACCGCCACCGTGTCTTTGCCGTTGATGATTACAGCCACGCCAACTTGACCGGGCATCTGCCAGATAGCTTGCTTGAGGGTGTCTGTAAGTTGCTTTCGACAGGAAGCAGGGTTGACCTCGTTGTCCTTTATAGTACTGGCAGCCAACATCATGGGAGCGAACATGACGATGCAGATGAGAGAGCAGAGAAAGGAAGTCCGTCTGCTGGAGCGGTTATATTTTGCCATAGTCGTAAAGCGTTAAATGGTCTAACGGCTGCAAAATTATCAATAAAATGCGAAAGAACGTTTTCCAAAACTCAAAAAATGAGTTTCTAATTGTGCTAGTCTTTGATGTCGTTTCTTTATAGTGTTGATGGCTGTCACGTGTTAGACTTAAGGCTAACACGTGACAGACTTAAGGCTAACACGTGACAGACTTAAGGCTAACACGTGTCAGCCTTCATGGAGGTGCAGATACAGATTCGTTGAACACATGTCAATAAAGGAATTTTATTATGCTAATAGGGTAAATTCCATACTTTTGTAGGGATAAGAGGGTTAGCAACAAGTGTTTCAATGGCAACTACCCATTATAAAGCTAACCCCTTTCCTTCATCACCATCAAGATAGCGAGACCGTAGAGATGTGGAAACGACTGATAAGAGAAAGAGTCAACCTTGCTTGGTCGACTCTTATGCTCAGTATCATAGTTTGCAAACTTCTATATTTATTTAGCGCCGTGTACGAGACCCGTATGTGCGGTGCAATGAGAGATGCTGGGGGAGAAATCCTCACATCTACTCTATTTTCATAACTTTATGGCCTATATGTCAATGTCAGGAGACATTCCCTGCCGCGGAGATAGGTAGTGGAACTGGCAGTCATGAGGTCGCTGACGAAAGCGTAGGAGTAGGTCTTCTTGTTGAGCAGGTTGTTAAGGTTCACGTCAAGGTCGAAGTGCTTGAAGCGATAGCCGCAGACGACATCGGCAAAGAACGCGTCCTTATATTGGTCCGTCGCAATCTGATTGTGACTGTATTCGCCCTTGAGCTGGAGCCGGAATTTGCCGACGGGAACGATGATGCTGCCTTCATGCTGCCAGCTGTTGAATGAGGTCCTGCTGCCGGAAGAGGGACGCATGTCGTTGTAGCCATATCTCACAGAGTAGTTCAGCGACATGTCCTTATAAGGTGAGAGATAGAGCGAGGCGGTGGTGCTGAGCATGTTGTACTTTGAAGGATAGAGCGCTCCGTCCTGCAACATCTTAGAGTTGCTGTGCGTGTAGAGACCGCGCAAGGTGAACTTGCCACTCAGGAACGACAGACCTTGCTGGAACATCAAGGTGGCATTCCAACTGTCTGACTTTGTTTCCATCGGTTCTGTTCCCAGGATGATGTAGTCGCCCACGAACTCACGAGATGTCGTGTAAGGGTCGGTGTCAAAGGACCGGGTGACGCTGCCCATGAGATGAGTGCCCTGGAGACTGTTGCGATAGGTGAAGGAATAGGTCAAGGACTTGCTCGTCCGGGAGTCGTAGCCACGGTAGCCGCGGTTGAGATAGAGATAGTCCTGCATGATGAGCGAGCCATAGAAGCGGTTGAAGTCTATCGGCTCAACGTCATAGCTTCCACGGACGCTCATTGACAGATGCGACGTGACGTACCACCGGAGGTGCAGGGAAGGAGAGACGTCAAACCGGTCCGTGCCGTCATCCTCGCTGTATTTATAATAGGTGTTGGAGAACGGAACATCAAGGCTGAATCTCAAATCACTTGTAGCCCATTCCAGATGCGGGGTCGCGTAAAGGCGGACGTAGCCGAAGTGGCTCTTGTCGCTTAGTGAATCCGTCTGTTCCAGACTTAATCCGGAAGCATTGGCATTGATGTGACGCAGCACGCCATTGACGCCCAACTTCATGCTGAGACTCAGCTTCCCGAGCTTCCATCCGCCGGAGGCGTAGGTGTCAGTGGAATAAAAATGCTGTACAACATCCTGCCGGACATTGGCGGCCGCGGAATGAGCCAGCGTGTCAACGTAGAGATGCTGCGGCCGGCTTTGAATGTTGTTGTTGGAATAGAAAGAGATGAGTTTGTTGCCGAAACGGCGGATGACGTAAAGGTCGTCACGGAAATCATAGACGGGAAGTCTGGACTTCTGGAAATGATTGGTTAGGCCAGTCTCATCGAGATGCTGGCTCAGCCACTTGAAGTCACCTGACAAGGAATTGCGCAGATAGCTCTGTTTGGAATTATGCTCATATTTCAGCAGGGCGTAGAGGTCGTTTTCCGTCTCATGCCAGGCTTTGTCGTTGTCGATGATGAGGTTGCCGTTGGTGCGGACATACTCTGTACGCCTACCGCCCCACGCCTTGTCGCGCTCGTTGTTGTAGACGAGTTGGAGGTTCCACTGTGAATCCTCGTTCACCCGTTTCATGGCGTTAGCAGTAACAGCATGGCTGCGGTTCATGAGGCTCCGGTTTGCCGACACTCTTGCCGAGGGCGCTGAGAGCACGATGAAGTCCTTTGGCTGCAAGCGTGTCAGTTCGGCGAAGCTGAAAAGATTGGTTGACTCTCGGCTGACATCCTCGCCGGTGTTGTTGGTCTTGTAAGTCAACATAGTCTGGAAATCTGACTTCAGCCGCAAACCGAAGCCTTCAAACTTCCACAATGCCTTGTCGTAGCCTTCATGGTGGTCGCCATAGCCTCCACCAGCCTTGAAGGTCATCACCCAATGCGACTTTGCACTGTTCTTCATCTTGATGTTCACGGCTGCGTCATCGGTGAACGTGAAGTCCTCGAGCACTCGGATGGGCTGATGGCGGCGCATCACCTGCACCGAGCCCACCTCGCTCTGCGGCAGCGTGTTGGTCGCCGTTCCGTACTTGCCGCCGAGCATGTCCAGACCCTCGATGTAGAACTTGCTTATCGGCCTTCCCTCGTAGGAAATCTGTCCCGTCTTCTTGTCCACATCAAAGCCGGGCATCTTTGCGATGACATCGCCGATGCTTCGGTCGTTGCCGTTGGCGTAGGCGCCGACAATGTAGCTGACCGTGTCGCCACGCTCGTGAACCTTGTCCGATTTCACCGTCACCTCCTTCAACTCGATGGACGAGCTTCTCATCTTCACGGTAAAGGGTTTCATGGCTTCCTTCACGGCCACTTTCACGTTCTCAAAGCCCAGCAAGCTGAACTCCAGCGTGTCACCTGCTTCAGCCTTGATGGAAAAAGCGCCGTCGCCACCGCTCCTCGCATATCCCCGCATCTTGTGACCGGTGTCAAGCCGCTTGATGATGACAGACGGCAAGGACTGGCCCTCGTCGTCAACGACATGGCCGGTCACAGCAATCTGGGCTTGCAGCCGGAAGGACACAAAAAAAGAGATGAAGAAAAAGATGATTGTTCTTTTCATCATTCCAACTCCATTGAGGGTGTTATCAAAGTTCCTTTAGGATATTTGTCCGGGGTGTGTGCCTTTAGGAACTTCACTCTGTCAATGTCAGAGAACTTGAAATTAAAATAATTATAGAAGGTTATAGGGGTAAGGCCTTTAGTGGCGATTTTGTAGCCTTCAATGTTCAGGAAGCCGGGACATTCTGCTTGAAGTATCATTCCCGGCAGTCCGCGGAATTTCCAAGGACCGTAGGACAATGGGATATCTAATGTGAACCACGCCTTCCAATGGCGGCCACGGAAATCGGTCTCTGCAAGTTGGCATTCGTAGCCAAGAATATTTCTCGTGCTGTCCTCGATAATCTTCCAGTCCATTGTGGGGTTGTCCGTCACGCGATAATGGTCACCCATTAGACTGCAATAGATTGTCGTTTTCCCGCTTCCAAGGTCAGTGTAGAGAAAATCACTTTTGCCCGGTGTGCTGGTCGGCCATTTGCTATAGTCAGTGGGATTGGAAGTCCAAGTCATGAGTTCGTCATAAAGAATCTTCGTGCCACCCGGCACTTGAGTCAAAGAGTCATGTCGTAAATTCTCGTAGCAGAAATACTGGCTCGTAGTCTTGCCGCATCGGAAGACATACAGGTTGCTTCCCATCAATCCTGGTGTCTTCTTGTTCTCACCTTCGTAGGAAGCGTAATACCTCACTTCCAAATTGGAAGGCTCAATGACATGCGTGCTTTGAGCTCGCAAATTTAGTGACACAGAGAGCAGCATCACACAAAGGATAATTAAACTTCTCATGGAGTTGTTTGTTTAAAATCACTTACAAAGTTAGATATTTTAGAAATATTAAGCAAACATTTCGGTCTATTCCTTCAATTTAAGCCCATTAAAATTCTTCTATAAATGAGCGCAAAGAAGTCTTCTCGTCATTGATTCTTGTATCTGTATGTTAATTGTAGTTGTTTAATATCATCGCCTTGATTTGAGCACCGGTTACAATTGTTAGTCACCACCAAGCATTTTGTTTTGGAAGCGGCGAATTCTCGTTTTTGGAATCCTTTTGTGAAATTCAATTTCAATTTAACGAAATAACGTGCAATTCAAAGCGATAAAAGGCTGGAGGTTTTTATTTTTGAATTTCCTCAAAGGATACGAAAAAGGAGTTACGCTGTCGTAACTCATTAATTTTTCATTGTGGACCAGCCAGGGCTTGAACCTGGGACCTCCAGATTATGAGTCTGTTGCTCTAACCAACTGAGCTACAAGTCCAAATAAGTTAATGGCAAACTATTGATGGGTTGCCTTTAGTGGGTGCAAAATTAATGATTTTCAAGGAAAACTCCAAATAAACTGCGCGGAAAGTTACTATAACTCCAAGGAAAACTCCATATTAACTGTGAAGAAGGTTTCTTTAACCGTACACGTTCGGACGTTGATATCATCAATTCGGATATTGTTCCCGCGCGGAGCGCGAGAACTACGGTTTCACAATATAATCCGCTAATTAGCTTTAATACGCAGGCGCATTAAAACTAAAGCACAATGTGGCAGTCGTCCCGCGCGGAGCGACGGGACCTCCATGAGTTGCGGCTTTACGATGGATATTGTTCCCGCGCGGAGCGCGAGAACTACGATGCGGTTCATAGTTCCTAACACAATTATGAATTATGAATTGTGAATTATGAATTAAATAGCGGTTCATTGTTCCTAACGCAATTGTGAATTATGAATTATCATCGTGGATTGCACATTATGAAATTGTTTTTGCATATTATGAATTATAACAAAAAAGTAACAAACCTTGCGAAAATCGGCTGTGAATTTGTTAGTTAGCAAAATTTATATTATTTTTGTAGCACATTAAAAAATCATATCATTACATTAAAAAATCATATCATTACCGATGAGGAAATTTTATTTGAGCTATCTCGGTCTCAAGGTTTGTTTGATTGCTTTATTTTTAGCCTTACCTTTAGAGATGACAGCATATTCTGAGTCGTTATTGCAATTGACTCGGCAATTTGACAAATCCGATGCTGAACAGCAACGGATTATAGCTCCCTATGTGCTGAAAAAATACAAAGAGAAGAATACCCCGCGTGGTCATGTTGTTTCTATCGACGTCTCAAAGCTTCCTCTCGACTCCATTCGTGCCGAGGTTTGGCTTCAGACGGCCATCTATTTAGTTAACTCGGGAGAATTCACTATTTCTTACGAATATTTCTCTAAAGTACTGTCTTTGGTTGAGAACGGCAACAACGAACGCCAGAAATTTGCCGTCTATTCCATGTTGAGTTACCTTATGTATAGCATCAACGACTTGCCCAAAGCGCTCGAGTATGGACACAAGAGCCTACAATTAGAGATGCGAAAATCCAATCCCAGCCGAATTATCCTCGTGCTCAACAATATGGCGACCCTCTACAACGACAATGGCTATCCCAAAGATGCTATTCCGTATATACAGGAGGGCATGGCGCTAAGTCAGAAGGTGACGGACCTCTTTGCCTTGGCGCGTTTCTACGGCACTACTGCCGAGGTGTGTTATAACCTTGGAAAATCTGAGGAAGCCAACAAATATATCGGCATGGCATATAAGATTGTGACGGAGAATCCCAATATCAACCGTGCCCAAGACATCTACTATAGTATCTCTCATCTTAAGGTGAACAATCATCAGCCTAATGAGGCTTTCAACTATATTGAGAGGGGAATGAAGGAGGCAAATAAGCGCGGTGACAAGATGGTCTACAACAAACTGCTGTTAGAGCGTGGACGCGCCCTGCTGCAGAAAGACCTCGACAACCTTGCTGCCAGTGATATAGAAAAATGCCTAAGATATTTCCAGTCGGTGGGCAGCATCCGACAGGAGGAGAAGGCACAATTGGAACTCTTCTATGCCTACAAAAAAGATTTCCCCAGAGAGGCAATGGACCATCTGATAATTGCCTACGAGTTGAAAGACTCCATCGACCGGCAAACACGTGAGCTGAAACTCAGCCAGTACAGTGTGTTCTATAAGAACCAGAAATTGGAGGAGCAGAACAAGCAAGAGCACCACCGTCAAATCGTCATCGTTGGAGTGGGTATGGGGGTTGTTCTGGTATTGCTTCTCGTGTTGGCTGTTGTGTGGTATAAGAGCAAGCAGCGCCGCCGAAAGATGCGTATCTCGGAGGAGCAGAACAAACTGAAAGACCAATTCTTCACCAATATCACCCACGAGTTCCGCACGCCCCTCACCATCATTCAGATGGCAGCCCAAGCCATCAACGACAATATAGATGAAAACGAGCAGAAGACACTGAGCCACCACGTGACTGTGATTCTGCGTGAGGAGAAAGCACTGTTGAGTCTTATCAACAACCTCATGGATATAGCCAAGATGAAGTCGATGGCTCCCGGTCATGAGAAGTGGAAGCGCGGCGACTTGGTGAGTTTCACTCGAGTGATTTTGGAAAGTTTCACTCAGTTGGCGCTCAACAAGCATATCACGCTCGATTATCATCCCAAGGAAGAACAACTTACGGTTGACTTTGTGCCGACGAGCATGAAACGAATCATTGTGAACCTTGTCTCCAATTCCATCAAATATTCCAATGAGAATACATCCATCGTCGTCTCAACCCAGAAGGTAGATGAAGAACATGTGCAAATCTGCGTGAAGGACCATGGCATTGGCATGACGCCGGAAGAGTGCGCCCGCGCCTTTGACCCCTTCTATCAGGCAAATGAGGATGCCAACTCCATTAGCACGGGAGTGGGATTGGCACTTGTCAAGTCGTGCGTGGAGGCAATGAATGGAACTATCAGCGTGGAGAGCGAGCCTGGCAAGGGAACGGAGTTTACCGTCACGATGCCGCTCAAATGCGGTGAGGAAGAGGTGGAACCGCTTGCAGAAAGCACGTCGGGTCCCGTGGAAGTGAGTGAATTGATGGATTCCAGTTGGCAGAATCAGTCGAAGTCGAATCCCGACGATAAGCGTCCGGTAGTGCTCGTGGTGGAAGATTCCTCTGACGTGGCAGCTTATACAGGCAGTCTGCTCAAGGATGAATATCAAACGGTATTGGCATCCAACGGCATTGAAGGTTTGGAGAAGGCAACGAAACTGGTTCCCGACCTCATTATCAGCGACATCATGATGCCGGGAATGGATGGCTTTGAACTCTGCAAGGCTATCCGCAGCTCAGACCTGCTGAGCCATATCCCCGTTATTCTCATATCGGCAAAAATCACTGACGAGGACCGCATCAAGGGACTCAAGATGGGAGCCGACGAATACTTGACGAAGCCTTTCAACCGAGATGTTCTGCGCGTGAGGGTGGAGACATTGCTGAAGCAGCGGAGGCTGCTGCGTGAGAAATATGCCGTGGCTATCAAAGAGGATAAGATTGAGAATGTGGACTGGAATCTGCCAGACCGCAACTTCTACGAGAGCGCGAAGAAGAATGTGGAACAACTCATCACTGAAGGCAACGCCAATGTCAATGCCCTTGCCGACCGACTTTGCATGAGTGCCCGTCAGCTCCAGCGACGGTTGCAGGCTGTTACGGGTCAAACTCCTTTGGCTTTCATTGACGAGATACGTATCAAGCGTGCCATGGCACTATTGGCTCAAGGCAACAGTGTGGCTGCAACCGCGGCAAAGTGCGGCTTCGACGAGCCTTCCAACTTAGCACGTAAATTCAAGAAGACTACAGGCATGTCACCGTCGCAGTGGCTCAAGAGCATGCAGAACGGAAACAATACCGATAGTGAAGAATCGCAAGGGAGTGAGGAAAATCTATAAAGATTGAGCGCGCTGCCGTTTATTATTTTGCTTCACATCGAATTTTCCGCGAATCCGTAGTTCTCGCACTCCGCGCGGGAACATCATCTGTCGCGGAGTCGCGTCTCATGGAGGTCCCGTCGCTCCGCGCGGGACGGGAGTCGAATATAGCCCGAAAATATTAGCCTTGACGGCAGTCGTCCCGCGCGGAGTCGCTTCTCATGGAGGTCCCGTCGCTCCGCGCGGGACGAGAGTCGAATATAGCCCGAAAATATTAGCCTTGATGGTAGACGTCCCGCGCGAGACCTCCGTGCATTGCGGGACCACTTTGAGAAACTGATTCCGATAGTTTTTATTAGTGTTGTCGGTAGTCGTCCCGCGCGGAGCGCGAGACCTCCGTGCGTCGCGGGACCACTTTGAGAAATTGATTGCCGATAGTTTTTATTAGTGTTGTCGGTAGTCGTCCCGCGCGGAGCGCGAGACCTCCGTGCGTTGCGGAAACACTTTGAGAAACTGATTGCCGATAGTTTTTATTAGTGTTGTCGGTAGTCGTCCCGCGCGGAGCGCGAGACCTCCGTGCATCGCGAGAACTATGATTGTTGTTCATTGTTCTCACGGCAATTATGAATTATGAATTATCTTCGTGAATTGTGAATTATGAATTATAAATAGTGATTGTTTTTTCATATGAATGATTGGAAACTGAAATTTTTTATTTATTTTTGCAATATCTTAAAACGAACAAATCATCATGCACAACCGTGTGAACCTATTAGGAAGTTATGTCTTTCTTCTATTCTCCATCATTCTGCTTACAACAAGTTGTAGTAGGAAGCAACCCAAATTCACCATCGCTGTGTCTCAATGCAGTGAGGATATATGGCGGGAGAAGCTGAAAGAGGAACTGATTACCACTGCCTATATCTATGACAACGTGCAACTGGAGTTTGCCACGGCACGTGATAACGACAAGTTGCAACAGCAACAGATTGACAGTTTCATCAATCAAGGTGTAGATTTGCTCGTGATTTCCCCCAACCAACTCAACAGTGTTACTCCTACCATTGAACGAGCCTATAAGAAGGGAATCCCCGTTGTGCTCTTCGACCGTAAGAGTGAGTCGGCGCATTATACTGCCTTTATGGGTGCCGACAACTACGAGATTGGCTTGACGATGGGTAAATATATCGCAGGTTTGTGTGGTGGTAAGGGAAGGGTCGCTGAGATTCGTGGCTTGAATAACTCTTCCCCCGCTATCGACCGTCATCGCGGCTTGGTGGATGCACTGAGCCAATATCCTAATATGCGGCTTGTCGACAGTCAGCCGGGCGACTGGACTGAGGCAAGTGGTGAGCGCGTCATGCGTGGAATGCTTGCGAAGAACGAGGATTTCGACTGTGTGTTCGGACAGAACGACCGCATGGCTTTGGGTGCACGCAAGGTGATGCGCCAACAGCGACCCAGTAGCAAAACGAAGTTCGTCGGCATTGATGCACTTTCCACTCCGCAGGGAGGCATTCGGGCGGTTAAGGATGGCAAGCTCGATGCGTCGTATATCTATCCCACGCGTGGCGACAAGCTGTTGCAACTCTGCATGAACATTCTTGAAGGCAGACCTTATCAGAAGGAGAATATGTTGGAGGCAGCTATCGTGACACCCAACAATGCGGAGGTGATGCTCATGCAGGCTGACGAGATGAGCAAACAGACCGAACATCTGCGACAGCTCCATTCACAGGTGGACCAATTCTTGACGAAATACAACTATCAGAAGGTGTTCCTCATCTTGGTCATCATTATCCTGTCGTTGCTCCTCATGGTGCTTTTCATGGTCTATCGTGGAGTCGTCATGCGGCGTCACATGGCAGAGGAGGCTGCCAATGCCAAACTGAAGTTCTTCACCAATGTGAGCCATGAGCTCCGCACGCCGCTGACGCTCATCACGGCTCCCGTGGAACAGCTTTCCGCAGACCCGACACTTTCCGATGGTCAGCGGTCACTGTTGAGCGTGGTGCAGCGCAATACAGACATCTTACTGCGGCTCGTCAATGAGATATTGGATTTCCGTAAGGTGCAGGATGGAAAGATGCAACTTCACTTGGCCCACTTCGACCTTGTACCATCCCTCAAACAGTGGGCAGAGATGTTTGAGCCAGCCACGAAAAAGAAGAATATCACGCTCCACGTTGAGACGCCCGCCCATCTGTTCGTGATGAGCGATGCCTATAAGTTGGAGCGTATCTGCTATAACCTACTTAGCAATTCCGTGAAATATACTCCTGAAGGTGGTGAGATATGGATGCGTGTCCAGCAGGAGAATGAGCGTTTCAACATTATAGTGGAGGATTCGGGCATTGGTATTCCTGAGGACAAGTTGAAAAGCATTTTCGAGCGGTTCTTCCAAGTGGAGACACCCTACACCAACGGCACGGGCGTGGGCTTGGCATTGGTGAAGGCTTTCACGCAGATGCTCCACGGTTCAGTGGTCGCCTCCAACAGAGAGCCGAAGGGAGCGCGGTTTACTGTGGACTTCCCTGTGGAGCAGCCCAATGCAGGGGAAGTGGCCGACGAGAATAAGGTCGAGGAGCAGCATCAGCAGACCAAGTCGGAGGAGGCTCTCTCGCTCAAGGAAACCGCCGACGCGCTGACGTCTTCTGAGGAGAAGGAGCCTCGCAAGCATATCCTTGTGGTGGACGACAATGCCGATATCCGAACCTATCTCACTTCATGGCTGAGTAAATACTACTACGTGAGTTGTGCAGCCGACGGCAAGGAGGGCTTTGAAACGGCACGCCGCGAGGTGCCCGACCTTGTGTTGAGCGATGTGATGATGCCCGTGATGGATGGATTGGAACTCTGCCGCAAACTGAAAGCCGATATGGCAACGAGCCACATCCCTGTTTTGTTGCTTACGGCACGCGATATGGACGAGAGTAGGGCAGATGCCTACAACTGCGGAGCGGATGGCTATATCGTGAAACCTTTCAACGACCAAGTGCTGTTGGCGCGTGTGAAGAACCTGATTGACAGCCGACAGCAGTTGAGGAATCTTTTTGGCGGTGACACCGACAACAGTGACCAAAACAATCAAGACCGCAACTTCACCGATAAGTTGCGCGAGGCGATTCAACAGAATTTAGGTGACAGTGATTTCAGCATTGAACAGTTGGGCGGTGAGTTGGGACTCAGTCGCGTGCAACTCTATCGCAAGGTGAAAGCTATGACGGGTCATTCGCCCGTAGAGATATTGCGTGAAGCCCGTCTGCGCCGTGCCGACCATCTATTGGCAACCACCGATAAAACCGTCGCCGAGATAGCCTACGAGGTAGGCTTCTCCTCACCTTCCTATTTCGCAAAATGCTATAAGGATATGTTTGGTCATACGGCAAAGAAATAGGAGCTTCTTGAGTTAGGAGATAGGAGATAGAAGATAGGAGTTGCTGCGCCGAACACGTGGGCGAAGCTAATTATGCATTATGCATTGTGAATTATGCATTAGCAACTCCTAACTCATTTAGCTGCTGTTAGGAAAGTTTTTTTCGTTGAGAGCTGGCAGTAGTGGGGAAAAATGTGTAACTTTGCATAATACGACTAAAGACAGAGTAACTATGAAAGAAAAATTCTTGAATGAATTCAAGGACAAGCTTAAGGAAATCTTCATGATGGACCATGCCGAACTTGATTTTGGCATCTACCGCATCATGAACCAAAAGCGTAAAGCGATACAGAAGTTTCTTGATAATGACTTGCTCGCGCAGGTTGACGAATTGATAAAGAGCGATAATGAAGAAAAATCCGAAGATATTTGGAAACGTATCCATGAGATAGAAAAAGGGTTGGGCAACAACATAGACTTGCTCTCGGAATCCATTCCGATGGTGAAGGAATATCATGAGTTGAAGGCGAAGGTGGCAGAGTCCCATGCTGTTGAGGAAATGAAGGAGGAAGTATTCTCTCATCTGCTTACCTTTTTCTCCCGCTATTACGATGGTGGCGACTTCATTTCCAAGCGCCGCTATAAGGACAACACCTACGCCATTCCCTACAACGGCGAGGAAGTGAAGCTTTATTGGGCAAACAACGACCAATACTACATCAAGACAACGGAGTACTTTCAAAACTACGCTTTCCTTCTCCCCACATCAAGGCGCCGTGTGCACTTTGTTCTTAAGGAAGCATCTACCGAAAAGAACAACGAAAAGGAGACTGACGGAATGGAGCGTCGTTTCGTTCTATACACTCCCAAAGACGACAACGATGCCGTGGTGGAACAGACAGCGAACGGAGAACTGAATATCTATTTCAGCTATGTGCCCATGCCCAAAGACACGAAGCAAGATGCTCTGATGCAGGATGCCTTCGAGCAAATCAAAGACTTGGTGCCCGAGGACTTCCAAGAGATGTGTACACTGCGAGTACCCACTGATAATAATCCCAATCGAACGCTGTTGGAGAAGCATTTAAAGGATTTTACAGACAAGAATACGCTCGACTACTTCATCCATAAAGACTTATATGGATTCCTCAGCCGTGAACTTGATTTCTACATCAAGAACGAAGTGCTTCACATTGATGACCTGAATGAAAAGCAAATCGCTTCCCAACTCTCAGAAATGAAGGCTATCAAACATGTTGGTTTGAAGATTATCCGTATGTTGGCTCAGTTGGAGAACTTCCAGAAACGTCTGTGGCTGAAAAAGAAATTCGTTTTGCAAAGCGACTATTGCATCACGCTCGACCGAATTCCCGAAACTTTCTATGCTGAGATAGCCTCTTGCGAGAAACAGCGCAAGGTGTGGGTGAAGTTGTTCCATATTGATGATATTAAGGAGAAGCTTGGCATTGAAGGCTACAGCGAACCTCTAACGGTGGAGTTCTTGAAGCAGAATCCTTATCTCGTCCTTGACACCGCCAATTTCCCCGTTGATTTCAAACACCGTCTCATCAACACCATGAAGAATATTGATGAGAACACAAACGGATTGCTGATTAATAGTGAGAACTTCCAAGCACTGCGACTAATCAATAACAAATACAAGAACAGGGTTAATGCAGTAATAACTGACCCTCCATACAACACAGGCGAAGATGATTTCCTTTATAAGGATAATTACAAAGATTCGTCTTGGCTTACTATGATGAAAAATAGAATAGATTTATTGTGGAATATCCTGAATGATAAGTCTTGGTGCACTTTTAATATTAATGATATTGAGTTATTCAATTTGATGGAACTCGCCCAGTCATATAGCTGGAGCTCTTGTTCTAACATTACGGTAAAGATGTCACATTTAAGTGGCATGAAAATGTCGCATAAAGAAAAGAAAATACCTAAGATTAAAGAAAGTATATTAATGTTCTCCAAGGGTGAGAACTATACTCTGAATCCTATCTATGAACCATGTTCATGGGATGAAGCCTTTAGTAGGTATAATAGTTGGATAGACTATAATGGTTCAAAGGAACCTGCCAAATGGACAAAGAAATCTTTAAGAGCTGCTGCAAGTGAAAGAGGAATCAATGTAAATAATGCTCAGGAATTTGAATCATTTTGCATCGCAAATGCTAATCATATATATCGTACTGCGGTTAATGATTCTTTGAAAGGCTACCCGAGCGATAATTTATTTCATCAAATAGAAACTCCTCAACATCTGAAGAAGATAATATATAATGGTGAAGAAATATTATTAGCTTCAAAATTTCTACATAAAATTGATGGGAAACTTACTCCTGTAACTCCTATTGGAGATATATGGACTGATATTGGTATTAACAATGTTCACAACGAGGGTGGAGTGCAACTTCCAAATGGTAAGAAACCTGTGAAGTTGTTTGAAAGATTGGTACTTTTGTTGTCAAAAGGCAAAGATATAATTCTTGACCCATTTGCTGGGTCTGCAACCATAGTACATGCTGTAATCAACACTTCATCATCAAGAAAGTATATAGCAATACAGTCAGATTGTTCTTATTTCGATAATATTACGAAGAGAAGAGCAATGAATGTTATTTATTCTGATGAGTGGAAATTGGATAAGCCCGTCTCTCGCAAGGGAGTGAGCCAATGTTTCAAGTACATCCGTTTGGAGCAGTATGAAGACACGCTGAATAACCTGCAAGTGAAAGAAAGGACTTTCACGGACCATCCTGACTTCAATCAGAGTTATATGCTCGACTATATGCTCAATGTGGAAACAAGCGACTCGCTCCTCAACCTTGATATGTTTGAGAATCCCTTTGACAATGCGCTGATGGTTACTAAGGATAACGAGTTGGTGCCGGATAGAGTCGATATGGTGGAAACCTTCAATTATCTCATTGGCTTAGACGTAATAACGGAACAGTGGAGCGATGATGGCAACTTCTGTACGGTTTATGGCACTGCACACGAGAGTGGAGACCATGTGCTTGTAATATGGCGCAACAAGAAAAAAATAGATAATGAGACGTTGGAAAAGCTCTTCGTGGAGAAAAAATTAGGAGAACTGCATCCCGAACTCGATGTAGTGTTCGTGAACGGCGACAATCATTTGCCAAAACTTCGCAATGGACAGGAACACTGGTACACACGCCTTATTGAGGAAGAGTTCACTAAGAGAATGTTTGAAGATATTGATTGAGATGCCTACAAGAAAAATACAAAGAAATAATACGCTCAACGAGGCATTGGTGCTATACAGCTTTATCTTGAGTCTGTTCGGCTGTGACTCGCTTAAGGAACTGTGCGAAGGAATGAAGGCACCCGACTTAGAAGGACGGGACGAAGAAGGACACACGCGGTTTTGTGAAATGCTGAAAGTGAAGGCATACAACAGCAGATGCGAAATCACGCGACAGCAAATCGAGGAATATGACAACCACATCGTGCACCATACAAAACGCATCAACCGCAATAGACGGGAAACTGTGAGATGGAAGTATTATCAATATATGTCGTTGCTCTTCACGGAGATATATCTCGACCGTTTCTTCACCGATAGGGACAAACTGAGAAGCGATTTGAATCTCTTCCTTCATGACTCTTTCAACCGTAAGCGCAACACTTGGCACGGCATGAGTGAATTCACCGACAAAGACATGAACAAACTGGCGTTTTGGTGCGCCACAGGTTCTGGAAAGACGCTGCTCATGCACGTGAATATCTTACAGTTTCTTTATTATGCCGAGAAGCATAAAGCCCGCAAAATCAACCGTATCTTGCTCATAACTCCCAACGAGGGCATGTCGGCTCAACATTTAGAGGAATTGCATCGCTCCAGCATACCTGCTGTGCTCTTCGACAAGAACACCTCTGAGAGTACACCAGGGCGTAGGGTGGACGTGATAGACATCTTCAAACTGGGCACTGAAGACAAGGATAAAACTGTTGCCGTTGATAATTTTGAGGGCAACAACCTCGTGCTTGTGGACGAGGGACACAAGGGAACAAGCGGCGAGACGCAAAGAGGCTACCGTGACAAATTAGCTGCAACGGGATTCTCGTTTGAATACTCTGCCACGTTCGGGCAAGCCATTGCCGCGGTGAGTGGAGACAAACGTGAGGTTCTGCTGAACGAATACGGCAAGGCAACGATTTTCGACTATAGCTATAAATACTTTTACAGCGACGGTTTCGGAAAGGACTACCGAATCATGAACATGACCTCATGGGACGACGAACAAAAGCTCAACATGTATCTCACGGGCTATCTGTTGAGCCTTTATGAGCAGATGTTGGTATTCAAGCAGTCTCCGAAAGTGAGAAACGAATTCCTTGTGGCAAAGCCTTTGGGTATATTTGTGGGTGGTTCGGTGAATGCTGTGAAAACTGTGAGAGGAAGGAAAATGAGCGATGTGGTACAAATCTTAGACTTCCTGCAGCAGTTTGTGGATAAGCCCGAGGAATTCAGCGAATATATCCGGCGGCTTCTCGATGAGGAGGACGGAATCAGAAAAGCGAATGGAGTTGCGCTCTTTGCCAATTCGTTTATCCTTGCCAAAAAAGAGAAAGAGCGCAATCCCTCGGGATATGCCGACATCATCTATCATGACTTGCTTTCTCAACTGTTCCACTCCGACCATCCTGGTTCTCAACTTCATCTGATTCAGTTGAAAGGTTCTGATGGCGAGATAGGACTTCGCATTGGCACAGCCGACTTCTTTGGTGTTGTGAATGTGGGTGATACCAACTCGCTGTTGAAAGTATGTACTGCCAATGGGCTGGACTGTGAAACTAAGGAATTGGGAACAATTTCCCTCTTCGACCATGTGAACGAATCCGACTCGGGCATCAACTTGGTGATAGGTTCAAAGAAATTCAACGAGGGATGGAGTAGTTGGCGTGTGTCGGCTATGGGACTGATGAATGTGGGCAGAAGCGAAGGCTCGGAAATCATTCAACTCTTTGGTAGGGGAGTCAGACTGAAAGGATATCGAATGTCGCTCAAACGCAGTTCTTCTCCGGATATTAAAGCTATGGCAGGTTCACAGCCTTTGGGGCTAGGCGAGATTGAGACGCTCAATGTGTTCGGAGTAAGGTCTGACTATATGGAATCGTTCAGAAAATATCTGCACGAGGAAGGTGTGCCAGACGGAGATGAGAAATACACTACGATTGATATTCCCACTGTTAACCTGCTGAAAGACAAGAAACTGAAAGTGGTGAGAATGAAAGAGGGTGCGGACTTTCAGGATTCGGTAGTCGTAAACCCCGAAGAATATATCCGACCCGGACTCATCACACTAAACAGAATCATGAGTGTTCAGGCAGAATACAGTGAAGGAACGGGCGTGGAAGAACCTGTGATTTCCAGACAATCCCGTAAACTGACACAGCAGAACTTGGACTTGATTGACTGGAACCAAGTGTTCTTCGAGTTGGAACAAATGAAGGATGACAAGGAATGGTATAATCTGGAATATTGCTGTCCGGTAAAACTTTTATGACCGACAAAAATTAGGGCTGACATTTCTCACGAAGTATCAACCCTTTTGGCTACCTTTGTATTTGCAATAAATAAAGTAACCATGAGCAAAGATAGTCAT
>JBMNUV010000031.1:0-32993 GCA_050946455.1 Prevotella sp. | reverse complement strand
GGAGTCAAAGGAGTTAAGACATTACTATTGAAGGATTCTGATACCCTTCAGCACTGTTGTCTTTAACTCCTCTAACTCCTTTGACTCCTTTTAACTCCTTGGGAGTAAGCAAGTTGCAAACTTGCGAAACTTCAGTAAAAATATAATATAGGGTCTTAAGTTTCGGAAGCAAAATAAAACTAAAATGATATTAATTTGCCAAGGACTCTATCACTGGTGTGGTGGTCTCGTCGGCATGCACGTAGTCGTATGACACTCCCCCTGTTTGACAACCTCATACAGGTATAGGATTACGAGAAGCAATACTGCCAGAGAAATGACCACTGACATCAAGAACTACTTGGGTAACACTTCTACCGATTGATTTTCTCCACCATCTGCACGCCTGCGTCGAAGGCTTTCTGCAAATCTTCCGCCCAATGCTCTTCGCGGTATGCATGTCTGAGGGAGGGATTACAATTTGTCATTGCATACAAGTCATAGTTCTTCACTTGCACGGTGTTGTATGCCTCCACTGACTCCGGTTTCTGTAAGAACGCTTCAATAAAGCCATTGAAACGGTCTATTGCCGACCCCATCTCGTTTCGTTGTTCCTTGGAGGAATTCATTGTATAGATGACCGCCGTAGGCAGACGTTTCGGAGTGATGACACCACTATTGTCATAGGAGAACCATGGGAAGAGAAGCCTTTCCATGAACGCATGTAACTGTGCCGTTACACCGCCAAAGTATATCGGCGATGCAAAGACAAGTCCGTCAGCTTCCTGACACTCTTGGAGTACAGGAGTAATGCCGTCCTTAAAACTGCATACCGTGGGATTCTTGGCTTTCTTTAACTTGCAAGCCAGACATGACCTACAGCCATGATAATCAATATCGTAAAGACGGATGTGCTTTACCTCAATCGTTTCATCCTTGCTCTTTACGCCTTCTATAAACTTTTCTATGAGAGCGGCTGTATTGGCATTCTTTCGTGGACCGCCGTCAATAATGATGATTCTTTTCATTTTTCAACAAATTAATAATTCTTAATTCAGTATCTCTTTGATTTACCAACATCGATAAGTTCTTAATCAACAATAAGTTGCCAAGAATCTTGCCATGTTGGGAATTTCACTTAAATTGGTAGTGCAAAAAGATCAAATTAAACACCAACTCAACATGGCAAAAATAGCAATAAAATGCGAACATTCCAAATAAGAGAACCTTTTATTTGATTTGGTATGAAATCAATAGGGTTTAGCACAATAAGGCAAGCAAAATCATATAAGTTTCATATAGACATTCATGAGAGGCCCCGCCCAAACACTATTCTGTCTTAGGCATGTAGGCTTTTACCACAACTCACTCGATAAATTTACTCTTATTGGCGATGATACCACTGCTGCCATTGAAGAAGTATTCCAAAGAGAAATCCACTGCAATGAGGAATATATCCTGTTTGCCAACGCTCAAGCAATAGTGATGTTTTTTATTCCTGTCCAGTAAACGTTTGTTGTAAGCCTAAAAAAAAGAACTAAATTCCCTTGGAATGTCCCTCTGAAATTATTATCTTTGTGCTGCTGAACTAAAACCAGATTATGATTTATCATCTGTCCAAACGAATGAAGCAGAACTTTCGAACAGACGAATACTATCATTAGCAGCAGTCAACCTTTGCAGTGCTTAGTCCCGCTGGTGTCATCTCTTTCTACACATTATACTCTTGTTTGACTACCCTGCGGGGAGATTGCGAATTATGCTGCCAACCCTTTCAGTCATAATCGTTTAAGCTCTCAACAATTTCCAATGAATCGCTCCTCTGAGCGTGGCAGCGTTTATTGGCGTGTGCTGGCAAGTGGCAACCGAACGGATGGCACTTGGCACCCGATGTGGTGGCACTTGGCACCCAATCGGCTGCCACCTGTCAGCAATCACAAGTTGATAGTTATTGAAGTGAACACTGATAGTTATTGAAGTGAATTATTACGAAAGTACGGATTTTTTAGTCTCTTGTTATACTCTTGAACCTTGCCTTAATGACTTTGAATGATAAAATACTATTTGATAACAAAAAAGTTAGCAAAATATTTGGATTGTGATAACAAAATTGTTATCTTTGCAGTGTCTTATAAAATAAGACACAAAAATTGTTCTTTCACTTCATGAAACATTCAGAACTTATTCGCCAGCTAAAAAAGGCAGGATGCCTTTTAAAAAAGCATGGTGCTTCGCATGACATTTGGCAGAACCCCGAAACGGGGGCTACGACTGCTGTACCGAGGCACAGAAGTAAGGAAATCAAAGACAAGACTGCAAAGTCTATACTTGAGGACCTATTGGGAAAGTAAAGAAGATCCTGCAGGGAATTCCCTGCAGGTTCTTTTCTGGATGGGAACGGGAGCGGAAGAACTTTATAACAAAAAAGGAGGGCTAAAGAAATGAAAATTGTAGCAAGAGTTGAAAAGGAGCCGGGAGAGAAGAATTTCTCCTGCTACATGAACGTTCCCAGTGCCAGAGCAAGCGTTCTCGGCACGGGGAGTAGCGCAAAGGCAGCTATGGCAGATATGCAGAAAGGCTGGGAAGAAACCGTAGACTATATGAAGGAAGAGGGCAAGAAAGTACCGGAACTTGAAATAGAATACAAGTTTGATATCGGCTCCTTGTTTGATTACTACGACTTCATCAATGTGTCTGCAATCTCGAGGACTATTGGCGTTAGTCCAACAGTGATGCGCCAATATGTAATAGGCAAGAGGAAACCGAGTGAGGAACGCAAAAGAAAAATAATGGAAGGATTTCGAGAACTTGCTTCAAAAATGCAAGCAGCAATGATATATTGAATGCTTCATGCAAGCATGATATATAAATGTGAAAGAACAATCACGAGCCACTGACGCGCGATGCGTTGGTGGCTTTTGTTTGATTATAAGAAATCGAATGAGATGAAGCAAAATGATTCGCTTAGAACAGTTGCAGCGTATAGATGTAGATAACTGCTGCAGGAATTGCCATAAGCGCGGAGTCGAAGCGGTCGAGCATACCGCCATGACCGGGAAGGATGTTGCCACTGTCCTTAATGCCGAGCGTGCGCTTGAAAAGACTCTCTACAAGGTCGCCCAACGTACCGAAAACGACAACTACCAAGCCGAGTCCCATCCACATCAGAATGTTGAGAGGATGGCTATCACCCAGCCACCAGCCCACGATGGCAGCTACAATGAGCACCAACAGTCCTCCGCCAATGCTTCCCTCCCATGTCTTTCCCGGAGAGATACGAGGGAACAACTTGTGGCGACCAAATAAGGAACCGGAGCAGTAGGCGCCGGAGTCGTTAATCCATAAAAAGACAAATACCATGAGCGGTACCATCATATCATAGTGGACCAGTCCGTCGGGCTGAACGTCGAATGCCAATATGTTTGTCATTGACAGCGGCATGGCAATATACATCTGCGAGAGCATGGTGTAAGCCCAGTCATGGAGGGGATTCTGATTCTTCAGATACAACTCGCTCACAAAGAGATAGATGATGGTGAGCAGATAGGGGACAAAGATGACGAAATTAGCCACGATGCCACTGCGGATTGCTGCCACGGCGAGGTAGAAATATACACCCGCAACGGTAGTGATGAAACGGTTGACTGTGATGTCGTCGGTTTCGTTGATGAGTCCGCAGAACTCCCAGATGGTCATGCCCGTAATGAGAGCGAAAAGGAACAGCATGGCTTCGGGGCGCAGAAATCCGCACACCATGATGGTTACGAATAGCACCCCTGTGATAGTGCGCGTGATGAGATTCCTTTGTTTCTCGGTCATGCTTTCTGCTCCTCCTTGTTATCATCTTCGACAGGTTCTTGGCTGTCGCCTTCCTGCTCGTTTTTCTTCTGCTCAGCCACGCGACGCTGATGCTCTGCCTCTGCCTGTTTCACAGCATCGGGCATGTCCTCAAGAGCAGGAGCGTTCTTCTCGTTTGCCTCAATGATTTCCTCAGAACGGCTCTTCCAAGGACGCTTGCCAAAGATGTGCTCCACGTCCTCTGCATAGATGACCTCCTTCTGGAAAAGCAAGTCGGCAAGTTGCTTGTGGCCTTCCTTGTGTTCCGTGAGAATCTGCTTGGCACGCGCGTATTGCTCATTAATCATCTTCAGCACTTCGTCATCCATAATCTTGGCTGTAGTCTCACTATAGGGACGCGTGAACTGATATTCTTGATTGTTGTAATAGCAGATATTGGGCAGTCGGTCACTCATACCTGCATAAGCCACCATGCCATAGGCACTCTTGGTGGCACGCTCCAAGTCGTTCATAGCTCCCGTGGAGATATGGTGGGTGAAAAGCTCTTCTGCTGCACGACCTCCAAGGAGCGAACACATCTCATCGAGCATCTCCTCCTTCGTAGTGATGACACGCTCCTCGGGCAGATACCATGCTGCACCGAGAGCCTGTCCGCGCGGCACAATCGTGACCTTTACGAGCGGATTGGCATGTTCGCAGAACCAACTGATAGTGGCATGACCAGCCTCATGGATGGCAATGCTACGCTTCTCATCAGCCGTCATCACCTTGGTCTTTTTCTCCAGTCCGCCGATGATACGGTCAACGGCATCAACGAAATTCTGCTTCTCCACGTCCTTTTGGTTGTGGCGGGCAGCGATAAGTGCAGCCTCGTTGCAGACATTGGCAATATCAGCTCCTGAGAATCCTGGGGTTTGGCGTGCCAAGAAGTCGATATCGAGGTCCTTTGCGGTCTTGAGCGGTTTGAGATGTACCTTGAAAATTGCCTTGCGCTCAGCCAAATCGGGCAAATCAACATGAATCTGGCGGTCGAAACGTCCGGCACGCAACAGAGCCTTGTCAAGCATGTCGGCACGGTTAGTGGCTGCCATCACGATGACACCAGAGTTGGAGCCGAAACCATCCATCTCGGTGAGCAGGGCGTTAAGCGTATTCTCGCGCTCGTCGTTACCTCCCATTGAGGGGTTCTTGCTACGGGCACGACCCACAGCATCAATCTCATCAATGAAGATAATGCAGGGGGCCTTCTCCTTTGCCTGACGGAAAACGTCGCGTACACGGCTGGCTCCCACACCGACGAACATCTCGACGAAGTCGGAACCACTCATGGAGAAGAAAGGCACGCCAGCCTCACCAGCTACAGCCTTTGCCAAGAGGGTCTTTCCCGTGCCGGGAGGACCAATGAGCAAGGCACCCTTGGGTATCTTTCCACCCAAGTCGGTATAGCGTTTGGGGTTCTTGAGGAAGTCCACAATTTCCTGCACTTCCTGCTTTGCACCTTCCTGACCTGCAACATCCTTGAAGGTGATACCCATCTCGTTTCCTTTCTCATAGAGCTTGGCTTTGCTCTTTCCCACGTTGAACATTCCGTTTCCGCCACTTCCGCCACCCATACGGAACGAGAAGAAGCCCAACAGTCCAAGCAGGAAGAGGAAGGGAAGAAGCTGAATCATGAAGTTCCAGAATCCATTGCCCTTGTTGTTCTCATAGCTGAACTCTTTGAGTTTGCCAGCCTTTTGCTGCTGAGTGACGAATTTCTCCAGTTCATCAACGCTTCCAAACTCTACAGAAACGTAAGGATTGGGGCCTACCTGTTGGGCAGACTTATGGAAAACATCGCGCACGTTTTGTTCTTTCACATACATTTTGAGCGTATTGTCATCCTTATTGATGACCACACTCTTAGCCCATCCGTGTTCCACGTAGGATTGGAAATCGGAATAGCGGGCGCTGGCAGATGACCCGGCATTGCTCATGAGCGAGTTGCCACCGCCTGTGAAGAAGAGAACGGCCAAAGTGACGATAATGAGTCCATACAGCCAATTCATGTTGAAGCGTGGCATTTTAGGCTGATTGTTGTCGCCTTGGGGATTTTTGTTGTTGTTCATTTTAGATTGCAATCTTATAAGGGGTAATAATCTTGAGTATGTATTGCCCATTTCCTTGATTTGCATCATGGAAGATGGGGGCGTGAAAGCCTATCAATGAGAAAGTGTCAAATAGTGTGCCATATTTCAGTCAAAGTTGGGAATGCGTGTCAATGTGGCATCCGTCCAAAGACTTTCAAGGTCGTAGAAATGGCGGGCCTCAGGGAGAAACACATGGACGAGCACATCTACATAGTCCATTGCCACCCATTGGTCTGTACCCAGCCCCACCACATTGACAGGTTTTTCGCCGGCCTCTCGGCATTTGTCTCCGACCGATTCTGCTATTGCCTCAACCTGCGTGGGTGACTGCCCCTGACAGATGACAAAATACTGTGCGATGGCACCGTCGATTTTGCGGAGGTCAC
This sequence comes from Prevotella sp., assembly GCA_050946455.1. Lineage (GTDB taxonomy): Bacteria > Bacteroidota > Bacteroidia > Bacteroidales > Bacteroidaceae > Prevotella. Next base: position 26,701 of record JBMNUV010000031.1, on the reverse strand, counting down.
AGATAACGATATCCTGCCCTTTCTTTTCCTGAATTCCTTCAGTGATGGTTTTAACCAATTCTGTTGTTGATGTCATTCAGTTGATGTTATGTTTATATCTGTTTGTTATACCTTACTAATAATATTGATTTGCAAAGTTAGTGTAATTAATCCATATCAAGAGCCATTAAGTCGAATTTTTGGTAAAAATTAAGGTTTTAACAAAAAAAGTCTCTTAAAGTTTTGGTGATAAGCAAAAAAGTAGTAACTTTGCACTCGTAAAACAAAGGACCTTTGCGAGGTTCCAAGATTGGGATATGGTGTAATGGTAACACAACAGATTCTGGTCCTGTTTTTCCTGGTTCGAATCCGGGTATCCCAACCAAATGAATAGCTAAGTTGTTGAATTAAGCAACTTAGCTTTTTTTATGTGAATTGACGAGTTTTTTAGCGACTTAACTATACTTTTACAAGCCCTAAAAGATATTTCCACATACTTTAGAATCTCTCAATGAGTAATAAAGAATCGGAAAAGTAGAGCCATTAACATAATTTATAAAGAATAATGTTCAAAATATACATAATATATTTATATTTGCGGTGCAAAGCATCATCAAGAGGAACCTAAATTTAGATGGTGTCGGGGGATTACACCACACTTGCAATTCACCTATTATCTTTTAATATTAGGTGAAAGTGGTGGGACGGCTCTTCCCCTTGGTAGATTAATTCACGCTGAGTCCCGTCTTGCAGCATCAAGTGTAATTGCATTTGTTTGCAAGGAGGATTTAATATGCACAAATTATTATCTTCTGTATTGAGGGATGTTGATACATTCTTGCGTATCCAAAAAACATGGTTCATGAATGAACGTGACCTACAGGTTTCGCTGGCAATTTATCTAAGATTGAGCTGCAACAATTACGACCATGTTTATACTGAGTATCGTGTCACGTTGAAGGAAATAGAGCAAAGCCTCGGACGAAAATTGACTCCTCAAGAATATCCTTGGCGTTCGGACAGGGACTCCACAATCTACATTGACATTGTTGTAGAGAAGGACGGTGTTTTTGTTCCGATAGAGTTGAAGTATAAGACGAAGGCTCTATTTTCGTCAGTTCTACCTTTCGGTGAGCCCAATCCAAACAACGTGAAGCGCAAAGTGCTGCAAAACCATGGCGCACAAACTGATAATAGGAAACTGATTATGAAAGATGTCGCCAGATTGCAGGCTATTAAGAAAGCTTTCCAGAATGTTGTCGGAGGGCTTGTCATCTTTGTCACTAACGACAGCACTTATTGGAGTAAGGGTAATATTCTAAGTTCAAAAGAGGACAATGAAAAAATCATAGATAAAAATGTGGTAAGCCAGTGGAATGATATGTCCGCATTAGAGATACCCAATAATCCTAAGAATGGTAAATTCCGCTGGAGCGAGATAATCATCAGTTAACCAACAAGCCTTCAATCTATATAGAACAATAGAGAACTGTTTCCTTTGGCTTGTTGCGAGCCTGCAAAGAGAAAGCACGACTCCTTTATCAGTGTCTTCTAATTAGAGCCGAATACTTAGGCCGGATTCTGAATATTGTATCAGAATCCGGCTATTGACAAAATTCTAACAATTGTAATGGAAAATATCATTGTCCAATAACCATAACTCATCCTATTCCCAGCCCGTTTGTGATGGGTATGAATATGTGGGTCAAGTCCTTTTTCTCTTATACTTTTAACGGACAGCAGAAATTATTGATTATTCCTCGGCTATCTCCGCTTTCTTCCTTATAAAGAAGCCACGAGTGAAGATGAGGAAAATCAGAGTACCTATCAACTGCACGGATGCCATCACGGCGAATGCGGAGATATAACCGAAATGCTCTGATATCACTCCGCCCAACAAGATACCTATGCCTTGTCCGAGGTCCCACATCGTCAGGAAAGTGGAGTTGGCTGTGCCACGCTCGTAATGGTGAGCCACATTCACAATCATGTTCTGCATGGCTGGAAACATGTGACCGTTGCCAAGTCCGATGATGAAAGCCGAGAGATAGTAGCCCACCATGTTGGGACAGAGAATAAACAGCGAATAGCCTACCGACGAGAGCAGTGTGCCGACTGTTCCATTGAAAATAAGTCTGCCTTTTCTTAGCGACCTTCCACCTTCAATCCTTGAGAAAATCAATCCGATTGCCAACAGCGTGAAGTAGGTTCCCGTGCCGCCCGTGATGCCCAATTTGTCGCGTCCGTAAATGGCGAGGTAGTTGCTCAACAACCCATAGCAGAAGCCGAACAGTACCATGTTGACTCCGATGAGCCAGCCGCGCAACAGGAAGAACCGGTCCAGCGAAAGGGGCTGCTTGTTCTTAACGATTTCCTTGACGGGTATCTTGACCGATGCGGCTGCCGTGAAACCGATGAGTGCAACGATGAGAGCGAGCCAGAAGAGATATTCAAAATGGTGGGTTTGGTGATAAACCAGTATGCCGATAGTGGGTGCGATGGCTGTAGCGATGTTGTTGCTCAGTCCGTAATAGCCAAGTCCCTCGTTGCGCCTACTTGACGGAAGTACGTCCAACGCTACCGTCGTATTTGCCACCGTGCTCGCCCCGAACGGTGCTCCGTGCAACGTTCTGACAATAGTGAAGAGCAACAGAGAACCTGCCACGAGATAGCTGGCGAAGAAAACAGCATAAACTCCAAGGCACAGAAGCAGCACCTTCTTGCGGTTGAAGCTATCGACGATATAACCACTGAAAGGACGTATCAGTAGGGCTGCGATGGTATAGCCGAAAAGAACAACACCGATGACATCCTTCGTGGCGTGGAAGGTGTCGGTTAGATAGATGGGCAACAGCGGTGTCAGCAGATAGAAAGCAAAGAACATGCTGAAGTTAGCCACCATCACCTTGTTATAATTCCTATTCCATAGTTTGTCTTTCATTTTCCTCTTATCTATATTGAAGCTGGCAAAGAAGCAGCCAGCAGTATAAGCATACAAGAAAAAGGAGAGGCGACCGTGTGGACGTCTCTCCAAGAGCTCCTCTCCTCAAATGAATAGATGTGTTGCAGAATTGCCATGCAAGCACGACAGAGTCAAATCTAACGAGAATGGGGTAAACTCGAGTTGGCAATGCCGAATGCAAATGAAAATCTACAACATGTGCGAGCAGAAACTAACTTATTCTACAGCGCACAAAAGAAATTCAACATAGTTAAGCTTGTATCCATTAAAATCGCGTTCGAGAAGCTCTATTTCTTCTCTTGACATGGTATAGAATCGCATATTCTTGACCAATGTCTTATTTCGATTATTTCTTATGTTTTTTCAACAACTTGTCAACAGCCTTATTCAGCCGCTCTGTCGGAGCTATGATATTGTAGTTCTCCCAGAAGGCTGGGTCGAGGAAATACTCCACATGGTCGTAGTAGGAGTCGTGCTGACTGAAACCGTGTACCGACTTACGAAAGTTTCCCATTGCAGGGGAATTGGCTGTTACCACCATTTCCGCATCCACCGTATAAGGCGAGGAGAACAGGCGGCGTTTCCAATCACACTTGAACCTCATGGTAGTGCGCAGATAATTCATGCGCATCACGGTATCCGTCTGTTGATAGTTGACCACGATGTTGTATTCGTAGGGCTTGAATCTCACGCCTGTGGGCTTGCTGACGAGTAAGAAATTCGTAGCTTTCTTCTTGTCGCTCATGTCCAACTGCAGTTCAGCGCGTGTGAAGGCGAGTGTCTGCCGGTCGATGAAATATTTGCCGTAGAATAGCGGTCTGTCTATGATGGCGGCCGGACGGAAACTGATGACAATCTGCGTTCTGCCGGCAATCTCCTGTGGCATTTCCAATGCGTATTTGTAGAGAGGCATCTCCTCCTCAGAGAGGATAAAGTCACGGTTCTTCGCCACGTCCATGAAAACAGGTATGGTGGGACCACCCTGCATTTTGGCTCCAAGGGTGTCGGTCTTGCGCGTACCCACCAGTCTGCGTCCCTTTACAATCTCTGCCTTATCTTTTTCCACTCCTTTTGCGTAGGGAGTTTTATAGACATTCTCTATGGCTTCAGCCACGTAGATGAAGCGACGGCCTTTCTGCGTTGTCTCGCGGTAGAAGGTACGCAACTGCTCGTTTTGTCGCGGATAGTTGGTAGGTATCTTGCGGATGGCTGTCCAGAGAATATTCTCAGGCGACTCAACCACAATCTCAGACAGGGCGATGGCATCAGGTATAAGCCTAACTTTCATCTTCTTCTTTGAAGTGATAGGCAGGGGCATTTTCTTATATCCCAAAGAGGAGAATACCAACTTGCGCGTATCGGCTGGAACCTTGATGAGAAAGTCGCCTTCCTCATTGGTTACCGTTGTAGCGCTTCCATTCTCTGTGGTGACGGTCACAGCAGCCAGTTTCTTGCCATTTGACTTGTCATAAACCGTTCCGGCAATACTGGTCAGCTCTTGCGCGTAGGCACCGGTGAGCGCCATCAGAGCAAGAACCAGTGAAAGTAAATGCTTATATCCACTCATACATCCTCCCTTTCCTTTTTATGATGAGTTGGTCATGACATTCTGAAGTGTCCTGTCTAACTATCTCTGAATCTTCGAACCACCATATATTTTTTTGATATTTTATCTCATACTGCAAAGATAATGAAATATTTCTATTCTACTGCAAAGATAAGCAATATTTCCATATTTGTTGTTATATCTTTTACGGTAGATTCATACAATTTTACGGTTTTTTGCGCAAACGTATCTCGAATCGTTTCTTTCCCATACGTCATGATTGCGCAATAAGAAGAAGCAAGAAAATCATAAGAGCAACCGAATTAAGATAAGTGCAAAATTGGCTACTCTTGATTGAGCGACAATTGTTTCTCTTTATATGTTGAGCGGACAGTAAAGAAACAGGAGGTGAGCCTTGAAAGCCCATCTCCTGCTTATGATGATTTTCCTTGCATGAGCAGTGCTACAGCCATGCTGAATGCGCACTTGCGATACAGAGAACTCTAATAATCCTTTTCATCCGACTTATTCCTCGTCGGTATCCCAGAGGTCATTCTGCTTTGACAAAACAGAGGTTGGATCATTAATTTCAGTACTAGTAGTAGTGACATTGGGCTGGGTGTATGTCCCATCACTATTGCCTGTAAGAGTTGGATCACTTCCAGCGAGCAAGTTATTAGTCGAACCTAATGTTTTAACCCTGATGAAGGGCTTTACATAATTTGTCTTCATTCTTTATATCCTCTTATTTAATTAATACTTTCTTACCATTCACGATTACAATACCCTTGTAGTTGCTGTCCACACGCTGACCTGCGAGGTTGTAGCGAGCTGCATTCTTCAAGTCTGTGGTGACTTCGATATTGTTGATGCCATCGGCCTCACCATCAAGAGAGAAGAAATCCTTGGCAGAAGAAGCAGAGAGTTCCAGATAACCCTTGAAGGCAGGAACTGTCGTGTTGACTGCTACTGGATAGAAACCAACGTTGCCATTGTTCTGTGCCAGAACGTAGATGGTCTTGGCTGTCTCAACGGTCTTGTCGCTCCACGAGTACTTCAAGTCGTTGCCAGAGAGAGAATCAGCGCTCTCCACCTTTGTAAGTGTATAAGTGCCGGCGTTAGCCTTCAGCACGATGGCATTATTGGCAGGAACTGCAGAGACTGGATTCAGCGTAATCTTGTCGTTGGTTGCATCGTAAGATACCTTATAAGCGGTTACGCCTTCGGGGAAGCTAACATCGTTCTTGGTGACGTAGGTTGCCCAACCTGCATCGGTAATCGTAACCGTCTCATCGGGCTTGACAATGCTCAGCAGCGTGGAGCCTTCGGCAAGCTCACGAGTACTCTTATAGGTATCCAACGTACCCCTCACGATAACAGTATCGCCTCTTGCGATGTCATCCTGGCTGGTGATGGAATCACCATTCAGACCTGTGCCACGGAAGATTTCCAACTCTGTTGTGGTGGTACCGTCGTCAGAAATGAAGTAGTTGATGTTAGGATATTGGCTGTTCCATGTGGAAACATTTGCTACGATACCCTTGACAATCACCTCTGTGCCGTCTGCTTCGTTCAATGCCTCAGCAACGGTCTTCAAGGTTGTCTTTGTGAATGTCTTAGAAGCAACCTCACTGGCAACGCCGTCCTTGTAGGCGATAGCCTTCACGGTTGTTGTAACGTTAAGTGTGAAAGGAGCCGTGTACTTAGTGCTGTTTTCTGAAGGTTCAGAACCTTCGAGCGTATAGTAAACAGTTGCGCCCTCATCTGCATTAATAGTCACTGTAGTGGTATCAAGGAAAGTAGCGACACCTTCAATAGTAGGAACGTTCACAGCAGGCTTCTCGATGCTGACTACATAACATCCTTGATTCATCTCGCGAGTAGTAACATTATCTTTTGTGTAATCTTTAAGGGTTCCGCATGCAGTTACCGTCCAACCTACTTGGATGTCATCTGCAGAAGTGAAATGCGTTTCGTTAGGACCAGCGTAGCAGCGGTAGAGTTGGAGTTCATTGCCTGTGGCTACATCGTCAGAGATGTTGAAGGTAATATTGCCATATTGTGAATTATATGCCGTTACAATTTGAGAGACGATACCCTTCACATGAACTGCATCGGAAGGCAAAGTTGTCAAAGCCAACACCTCGGCAACTGTGTAGGGATTGTTGACTGTTCCTTTTGCGTTGGGGTCAATAACGGTAATCTTGTAAGAAGCCGTAGAAGCCTCATATTCGTCATTGCCAGCGTAAGAAGCAGTGATGGTAGCCTCGCCAACAGCTTTAGTGTCTACAAGGACATCGCCGTTAGCATCAACTGTAGCGAAGGCTGTATCGCTTGAAGTGTAAGTGATGGTTGCACCATCAACGGCGGGAGAAAGGGTGGCAGCATTGCTATAAATGGCAGCACCATTCTCGTCGCCCACATTATAGGTCTTATCGCCTTGAGCAAAAGTGAGGGTGGTTGCAGTCTTGCCGGTTGAAGCCGCTGATGTTACAACCACCTCATCCAAGAAGAAGCGTGCCTTACTTGCCTGCTTACCCGTAAATGTGATTTTTACGGAACCTGTAGCACTGGTGATATTGACTGTATAATCAGTGAACGCACTATTTGCTAAAGTGACACTGCTCTGGTCAAGGGTGGCACCCTCAGCAGAGATGTTTAACGTTGTGGCATCCCCACCCCAAGCTCCTGCCTTGAAGGTCAATGTTCCGTTACCAGTAAGAGAGATAGAAGGCGTTGTGACTGAACCCTGATTTTTAGAAGTTCCAAACCTAGCACACTTGCTTGCTACATAACCTTTAGTAGCGTTCCATCCTGCGTTATCAGTGTAAGTGTCAGAAATGTCTGAGCCTCCATTGATACTAGACCACTTTCCGTCATTACCGCCAGTACCATTGCATTTGTCAAATGTCTCGGTAAATACTGCCGTCTGAGCGCTGACTTGCCCAACGAGAGCGAGGAGCGCAACAATCAAAATAAGATGTAATTTACGTACCATCATTAAATTAGTTATTATGTTATTAATATTTTCTTAGACTGCGATGAAGAGCTGGTTAATTGGTTACCATCATCTTATATATAGAGTGACTTGGAGCTCATCTCAAGTGAATGTATTTTCCATTTACGGTGCCGTGTTAGGAGATTTCAATCTGAGGCACTTTCCATGGCTTCAACCGCAAAGATACGAATTATTTCTAAGAATCAATGGTCTAAGGCTACAAAAAAGCCATCATTGGGCAAAATCTTAATAGAATTGCAATAAGAATCTTATATTTCGGACCACCATAGGACTATCCTCAGAAGTTCGCGATTCCTTTGTTTTGCTGTTCCTTCATCATCTCTTTTCGGACTTATCGTTGTATGAGGTTTGTAAACATAGTAGATTCATCTCGGTTTGTCAACTATATTTTGCCAGCCACAAAAAACCGCCCACGGACACGATTGTCCATAGACGGCTTGACGGGAAAGAAGTATGTGGTTAATTGTTCTGCATGATGTTCTCCATCCATGTGTCGAACTTCACCATCCAGTCCTCAATGGTATAGCCGAAACCGTGACCCGTGTTGGCATACTCGTGTTGTTCCACTTCTACACCAGCCTCACGGACAGCAGCGGCATTGGCAAGGAACTGCTCGTAGAAGGGGTCAAGGTCACCGTAGGCATAGAAAGTTGGAGGCAAGTTGCCCGACTTCAAGAGTTCGACGTCTGTAGTGCCATAGCTCAACCTGCCATAGAATGAATAAATCATGCCGATAGTGCAGACATTGGCAGATACGGAGTCGAGCGCATCGGGCTGATAGCGACTGTCAAGGGCGGTTCCGTTGACAAGTTCGTCATAGTGAAGAGCCTCATCGCCACAGAGGATGCCTCCGGCAGAGAAACCCACAGAGGCAATGTCGTTGGGGTCAATGCCATAGTCGGCTGCATGCCAGCGAATGTAGCGGATGGCGCGTGCCAAATCGAGGCTACCTTCTTCCATGGTGTAGGGACGCACACGATAGTTCACCACAAAGGCTTGATAGCCATGGCGGGCAAACCACTGAGCCACGGGCGTACCTTCGTTAGAGTCGCTGCGGAACATGAACGCTCCTCCGGCACAGACCACGACGGCACCCTTCACTTGTTGCTGAGCGGGGAAATAATTCATGTAAGGACGGAAAGAAGGCGGGTCTTGGTAATTCCCTTGCGGTCCCGTGTATTCTGTGATATGGGGCATGTTGCCTTCAGCCCAGAAGTAGATGGGTGATGACTTCGGGTTCTGATTGATAATTTCGTTGCCGGATGCTGTAACAGTATCGGTTCCGAGCGTATCGGTCGACGTTGTATCGGTGGCGGTGGAATCGCTCATAGGATGTTCACCGTAATCCTCCGGATTGAGAGACTGCGAATCTTCGTTGTCGCCCGAACAACTGATGGTCAGCAGACTAATGAGTGCTACTGCTGCCAAATGGGATAATGTATCTCTGTTCATATCAATAATAATTAGGAAATATCCATGCGCCTATATAGGCACTTGTTGATAAAGAGTCTCACGTATGAGCAAGCGCTCGATACGTGAGAGAATAAGAGTAGAAAAAACGTATGAACTATCTATTGATAAGTGGGTTGGATGCCGGACGTAGCTAATTGTTGTTGCCAAAAACGTGCGGCATCATTAATCCAACCTTCGGCGATAGTGCCTGTCCCCAACCCGAAACCATGAGGCAGTCCTTCATAACTATGGAATTCGGTAGGGATGCCCAAAGCGGAGAGCTGTTCCAGACGGTTCTGCATGGTGCGCCATGAAGCAATTCCGTCGGATGTGCCTACGCAAGCATAAGTGGGAGCATCGGCGGAAGATACATAGCTGTAGCCGGTGTATTGCATGATGACGGCGGCAGCCTGTGGAATGTCGGTACGGTCGGTCAACTGGCGAAGGTAGTCGGCATTGCCCAATGTGGCTGCCATGCGTGCTCCCGCACTTCCGCCCCAAAGCGAATAGCCGTTGGGGTCAACACCTAACTCCTCAGCATGGTCATGGATGAACTCCAAGGCACGTGCCAAGTCGTCGTAGGGAGTATCTGGACGGTAGATGATGCCAAAGGCGTTGTAGCCCATGCGACTCAGTGTGAGCGCGTGAGGAAAACTGTCGTGCATGGCACCTACATACATGAATCCGCCTCCGGCATTGCATACAGCGAAGGGAGCGCCTTCTGTACCACGGAAGAAGAACAGCCCCGTGTAGGCTTTCTCTGGGTTGTTCTGTATTTCCTCATCGGTATAGAAGCGGTAGAAGATTTTCTCGCCGGCGAGGGAGTGGCGCTTCAAGGTGTTGATGATGTCCACGGTCATGGCGGGCTGAATGTAGTGATACCATACATAGACGTTGGACGTGCTCACTTCAGCCAGTGTCATATCGTTGCTCACATCGCGGTCAACGGGAAAGAGAAGTTCCCCGAAGTCGCCAAAGGCAGGGTCAGCGATGACCTCTCCCACGGTGGAATTCACGGTGAATGTATCCGTGCTTGTTGTCGTACTATTGCTCATAGTTGTACTGTCTGTGCTGTTGGCTTGCGCCCCGTCTTCTGCCGAATTTAGTAGCGAGTCCTTGCTTTCCGACGAGCAGGAAGCAAAGAGGGGTAGCAGAGCCAGCAATGATAGTATAATAGGTCTCATATTGTTTTGAAATATAATGGCGATTTTACTTTAAACTATCTATCCAGAGGTCAAGTTCGCGCTGTGATGTTTTCATCTCATCGCGCTTCCCGGAGGCGGCTGAGAAGCGGAACTCGTGGCTATTCACGACGGAAGCTCCACTTGACTGAGCGGCTTGCGTCATACTTCTGATAACATTACCCGGCCATCCGGCATTGGTCATGAAAGGCACAACGGTCTTTCCCTTGAGATTAGTCTGCCTGAGAAACGACATCACCACAGGGGCAGGTTCATACCACCAAGTTGGCGAACCCACAATGATTCGGTCGTAGTCGGCGACGTTGACTTTCAACGGTTTCAATGGAGGCAAGAAACCCTGTTGCACCTCCCGCTCACCCTGTTCCACGACTGTGTCGTAGTCGCGCGAATAAGGCTTAACGGGCTGCAACTCCTCCAAATCGGCATGAAGCGCGTTTGCTATTCTAATGGCGATAGCCTTCGTGTTGCCGATGGTATAGGAGAAATAGACGACGAGCGTCTTGTTGTTTGTTTTGTTTTTCATCTTAATCTTAATAAATGGGTTGCGCCAGCGAATTATGCATTATGAATTGTGCATTATGAATTATGAATTGTGCATTATGCATTATGCATTATTTCAGTTGTTGTGCATTGATAAATTGAATGGTCTGCTCGTAGTTGGCGTTGAAGAAGCGGCGCTCCTTGTTCAGTGCACGGATGTCGTCCATCTCAGCTTGCGAAAGGGCAAAGTCCATCGTGGAGATATTCTCCTTGATATAGTCGTGGCGGGTAGCACCGGGGATGACCGAGAAGCCTTCCTGCAAGTGCCAGCGGATGATAACCTGTGCGGGAGTCTTGCCGTGTGCCTTGGCGATGCGCTGAATGACGGGGTCGCGGAAGAGAGCACCGTTCGACATGGCACCACCCAACGGGAACCAGCACTCCAACTGGATGCCTTTCTCCGTGAGCAACTTGCGCATCTCCAGTCGCTGTGCGTAGGGATGGCACTCAATCTGCATCACCTGCGGACGGATTTCTGCGGAATCAACAAACCAACGCAGCGTTGCCTTCACGCGTGGGTCATCATAGTCGAAGTTGCTGATGCCGAGCGCACGGATTTTACCTTTTTTGTAGGCGCGAATCATGGCGTTGTAGGCAGCCTTCACATCGCCCACGGGCTGGTGGATATAGAGTAAGTCGATATAGTCGGTGCCCAAGCGTTTGAGCATGTTGTCAATCGCCTCGTCGGGATTAGCTCCCGTATAGTCGCTGGGCCAGAGTTTACTGGTAATCCAAACTTGCTCGCGCGGTACACCACTCTGACGGAGTCCCTCGCCTACCCCTTTTTCATCATTGTAAGCATGGGCAGTATCTATATGCCGATAGCCGTTTTTCAGAGCATAGCACACGGCATCTGCGGCAGTGGCATTATCTGGAATGCCGAAAGTGCCGATACCGAACTGGGGCATATCAACCCCATTATTCAAACGCAACAGAGGAACGCCAGCCGTACTCTGAATCTGACTCTTCGTTGCATTGTCTACTTGTGAGCAGGCTGTGCCCGAAAATAATAGGGTGGCAGCCAATAGAATGTTTCTTACCGTTTTCATCTTCATTCGTTTTATATCTTTATTTCTGGTGCAAAGTTAGCCAATAGTCCCCAGCGCGTTGTTATGAATAATTCGGTTGATAATCACAATTTTTCGGAAAACACAATTATAATTCATAATTCACAATTCATAATCTGAAAATAGTGTTGACGTTTACTTTTCATGTATCACTTATTCCGTATCATGGAAGGCGCCAGCAAATTATGCATTATAATATCGCCTTTTGGTTGCTGTGATACAGCAACATACTGAACACTTAACTTCATGGAAGGCGAATGCCAATTATGCATTATGCATTGTGAATTATGAATTAAAAAAGTCAACGTGTTGGTTAACAACACGTTGACTTTTTTCTGTCGGGGCGACAGGATTCGAACCTGCGACCACCTGGTCCCAAACCAGGAGCGCTACCGGACTGCGCTACACCCCGCGCTTATTTGTAAGCGACTGCAAAGGTAGTAAAAATTATCCTTTGCGCAAAAGATTCTGTCGCTTTTTTGTGGCTGAGTTGTTAAAACCCTGCATCGCAATGGCTCCAACCATAGAAAGCGAGTGTTGGAATTCTCTTTCGTTTCTTTCTCTTTTTCCTAAAATATCATTAACTTTGTGTGCTTCTTTATAAAATCATATTCCAATGACATATATCAAACTCTATTCCAAGAACAATTCACAGCGTGACCTCGACCGTATCACGGATTTGCTGAAGGACGGCGGCATCATCGTCTATCCAACCGACACCGCTTACGCCCTCGGCTGTTCCTGTTTGAAAGAGCGTGCCGTGGAGCGCATCTGCAAGATTAAAGATATCAACCCAGCGAAGCACTATCTCTCCATCGTGGGACCCGACTTGAGCCATATCAGTGAATTTGCAAAGGTGGACAATGCCACGTTCAAACTCCTCAAGCGCAACACGCCAGGACCCTTCACGTTCATTCTCAATCCGAGCAGTCATCTGCCTAAGATTTTCCGCAACCGTAAGCAGGTGGGCATCCGTATTCCCGATAATCCAATTGCGAGGTTGCTCTGTGAACAGCTTGACGCACCGCTGCTCTCCACAACCGTTCCCTACGACGAGGACGATGACATTGAATATCTCACCAATCCCGAACTGATAGCCGAACGGTTGGGCGATGAGGTTGACATGGTGATTGATGGTGGAATCGGAAGTGCAGAGCGCTCTACCATTGTCGACTGCACCAGTGGAGAACCTGAAATCGTGAGACAGGGGAAAGGGGAAATCATATAAATGCATAATGCATAATGCATAATGCACAATTACAATGCATAATTCATAATGCACAATGCATAATGCATAATTGGCGACGACCCAACTCCTATCTCCTAACTCCTATCTCCTAACTCAGATTGTCTCCTTGAAGCAAGTTGCAAACTTGCGAAACGTCGGTTATATGAGAATAGCTTTGGTCCTCTATGGCTGAGTCTTCTCTCGATTCTTCATTTCCGATTTGTCTACAATTATTTTCTATTATGGAACAATCTTCGTGAAAGGCTTGTTATGTAGAAAAGATTGATTATCTTTGCTACTTCACATAATTGCTACTAACATGAGATTACGGCTGATTCTATTATTTTCTTCACTCTTGATGCTGTTTTCCACCTTGCCCGTTTCGGCCCAGGATGCCAACGAACAGCAAGCAAAGAAACTGCTGATGTCTGCCTATGATAAAGTATTCGGCACGAAGGGTTGCTTCTTTTATTATGATGCCCGCATGTCGTTTTTCTTTCACAGCAAGGGCTGGGCAGCCATGCACCACGGCAAATACGCCTACGATGACACGAAGACTCATGGCTGGTGTGAGGGTAAGATTTTCTACTATCTTGACCGTAAGAAACGCGAGGTGCAGATACTCAATGGTCAGTCGGCGAAAAACGGTTCCACGATGAATAAGTTCACTTTCAAGCCGGACAATTATCATTACCACTACGAGAATACTTACGAAGGAATCCTCATCACGGTGAAGGCGAAGAAGAATGTGGATGGCGTGAAGACGGCAAAAGTGCTCCTCGACTCGCGCACCCATCATCCTAAGCGCCTTTCCGTCCGCATCAGCTTCCTTTGGGCGAAAGTGACTATCAGTGGCTTCCGCGAAGGTCACGTCAACGATTCCATTTTCCATTTCCCTGCCGAAAAATACAAGGGATACAAGATGGTGGACAAGCGAAAGTAAAATAACTCCTTGGTGGGGTCAAAGGAGATAGAATGAGTTAGGAGATAGGAGTTGTGTCGTCTCCAATTATGCTTTATGCATTGTGCATTATGCATTATGCATTATGCATTGGTCTTTGACCCCTAACTCTATTACAGTATCTTGATGCGATAGATGAAGCCAAGTTCTATGCGGTTGGTGTTGTAGTCGGAAAGTCCACAAGCTTTCTTGAAGTCATACTTTCGTCCCACATAGGCAAGGAACACGCGGAAGTCTTGGGTCTTCTCTGGATAATACTCCACGCTTGCCATGTAGGCATACGACTTTCGATAGTCTTTCAACACGTCGACCTTCGGCACACTGACCGTCTCGTACATCCCTTTGAGCATGAGGTTCCACTGCGGAGCGAACTGCCAGTTTGCCTTCGAAACAAAGGAGTTGTATCGAACATCCATAGCATACCCAGCGCCCGCATCTTCCAGTATCTGAGCAGCATCGTTCGAGGCAATCATCATTCGGTCCAATCCCTCGGAGGTGCCCATGTAGTCGAGATAGATTTGGAAGTGGGGCAGGTTGAGCTTCTGGCCAATCAACATCGTGCGGCCATATTCGTGCTTGGCGAAAGTCTCAATACCGAATCCGTATCTCGTCTGAAGTCTGTCGCCAAAGAAAGAGCCTTTCCAGAATAAGATATAAGTCAGCGGGTTGTTCGATTTCTCAAGTTTACGCAGTCCCTTCTCCGTGGTTGTCCCGTTCGTCTTGGAGTAGGCAAGACCTATGGGGTCATCACCGTAAACCGTATTGAACTTGTTGTTATAGGTATTGGCAACATTGATGGCAAACTCCTGCGTGGGAATGGGCTTATAGGAGATGTTGATGCCGCCGACGAAGTTGTTCATATTGCTCACGTAGTCGGAATGCTGGTAGATGTATATCGGGTTTTCATCAAACTCAAAGCCACCCCAGTTTTTGCAGAACTTACCGCCCTGTATGCCGAACTTTTCTGTGAACTGATAGCCCACCATGAGAATGTCGGTTGCCTTGGCAAAGTTGTCCTCGTCCTGTGCAACGTTGGTCCTATTCAGTCTGTGGCGGAAGCGGTAGCTGAGCTTCTTTGTGAGGTCTCCCTTGATTTCTACGCGCGCCTGCTTATTCTTGAATGAGGTACCCCAGTCTTTGCCGTCGTAATTTATCTGGAAGCTGGTGGAGTAGTTGAAATAGAAGTTGATGGCTTTCGTCTTCTTCTCCAATTTGAATACACGCTCTGCCAGACTCTGGTAGTCTCCGTCTTCGCCTCCCAAACCTGTATTGTTGCCCTGTGCGTGTGCGCAGAGAGCGATTGCTATGGCGAGGGTTGTTGTGATGAATCTTCTCATATTTCTATTTCTCTTTGGTGTTTAAGATGTCGTGAGAACGGCGTTATCTGTATATCTTTTGAGCAGCCCAATCAAGATAAGGCTGAATGTTCATCTCGTCATTCTCTCTGTTTCATTAAAGAATATGTGGGTAGGACGTTGCTTTGCGGGGCATGCAACATCTATATGGGAAGGGTAGCATCCCCAAGGATGCCCCCTTCCTTAACCAGTCCAGCCTTTTCGCTCTAACCTATGAAGAGCGTAATGCCGTAGGCAACAGCAATTGCTACAATGGTAGTGACGAAACCGGGCAGTTGGAACGAGTGGTTCACCACATAGCGTCCCACGTGCGTAGTGCCCGTTCGGTCGAAGTCGAGTGCAGCCACCTCAGTGGGGTAGTTGGGCAAGAAGAAGTAGCCGTTCACTGATGGGAACATGGCTAACAGCAACATAGGAGGAATGCCCAATGCCATACCCACAGGATAGAGAGTTGTGACCGTGGCTGCCTGAGAGAAGAGCATGATGCTCATAACGAAAAGCGCAATGGCGAAGAGGAAAGGCGCTGCCGTGACCATGCCGGAGAGAGCTTGGTTGATGGCTTCAGCATTTCCAGTATAGAAAGTAGAACCCATCCATGCCACACCGAAGATGCCAACTACAGCATTCATACCGGCTCCGAAAACGTTTCCTTTGGCGGCTTTCTTCACGTCGCCCTTGCCTACGAGAAGGATGAGAACGGCGTCGCTCATCATCACCATCTCAATGGTTTCCGACATCGAAACACCTTCAGGCCTCAAACTGGGTACACTGCCGAAGAGCACTACTAAGGCAACGCCCAACAGGAAGGCGAGCACAGCCCATTTGGCGTGTGGGTCAGAAGTGGTTTCGAAGTTCGCAATACGTTTGGCATCTTCTTCGGGATTGATGATACCCTCGCGCACACGGCGCTGATATTCGGGGTCATCGACAAGTTCCTTACCCACATGATTTTCTATGAAGGCTGCTACGAGAATAGCCACGAAACCTGCCGGAATGCAGACGGCGAGCACGGTGCCCAACTCCACGCCCTGTGAGCCAAGCAAATCTTGGGAGATGAGGGCTGCGGTGGCTGCCGATACGGGACTGCCGGTGATGCCGAGCGAAGCGGAGATAACGGCAAGACTCATAGGTCTTTCAGGTCTGATTTTGTTGGCTTGTGCAATCTCACTGATGATGGGCAGCAGCGAATAGCAAGTGTGAGCCGTACCAGCTACGAGGCAGAAGAGCCAAGTGCAGAGAGGACCATAATAAGTAATGTGGTCAGGGTGCTTGCGCAGGAATTTGGCGGCAAGTCCAACGAGGTAGTCGAGTCCACCGGAGGCTTGCAGTGAGGCTGCGGCGCAAATCACAGCTAAGATAATCATCATCACGTCGATGGGAGCCTTACCGGGATGGAGACCGAAGCCGTAGACGAGGATGAATACGCCGAGCATTCCGTAGATACCGAGTCCGATGCCGCTTACTCGAGCACCGATAAATATGAGCGCCAATACGATGGCGAGCTCTATTAAAATTAGTAATGTTGCCATAGGCGTTTGGTTTTAATATTCAGGTTGACTGTTATGAATGTTCTTTCGGGTGCAAATTTAGGGATTTTTTTTGCGCGAGTATTTATGAAATCCTGCTTATTTTTTGTAAATTCCAACACAAACGATTAAATTTTTGCGTTTTTCATAACATTCTGTAATCTTTTTTGAGAAAAGGGTTACTAATAAAAGAAAATCATACCCAACGGATATTATTTTCGTAGTTGTGCCCTGTAGTTCTCGCGCTTCGTAGTTCTCACGTATATCCGTCGTCGAACCGCAACTCACGGAGGTCTCGCGCTCCGCGCGGGACGATATCCGACATTACACATATAATATAACAAGAAAATAATAATTTGGGGCAACTTTGGCAGTCGTCCCGCGCGGAGCGCGAGACCTCCATGCATCGCGGGAACAATAGCCGCATCGCGGGAACAATATCAGCATCGTGGGACAATATCAGCATCACGGGAACAATAGCCGCATCGCGAAACAATCTGCCAACGAATTAAGCTAATTACCCTAATTTTTACCGCCATCCATGACGGAATAATTCAGAGTGTCGTTTTGACCGTCATCACTCAGAAGAGAACCGTAGCCCGCTTCTTTGATGTCCCTAATGGTAGACTCCTTCTCTGATTGATGTTCTTCTGTGCTCATATCTATGAAATCGTCAACTTGCCAATTGCCATGCTCAAAGACCAATTTCAACATCACAATGTGCGAGGGGAAATTTGTGTCAGTTATCTTTACCAAAGCGGTGGCATGGATTCGGTCTATCACCTTGACCTCAATGAGGTGCATTTCAGGATGGATATAGTCTTGAGCCATGCCCCAATGATTGAAATTCCAACCAATGATGCCTGCCTCCTGCCCTACTTTGGATGCCGCATCCATCACGCGGTTGAAGTCGTCAGAATACACATTCATGGTATCTGGGGTTCTGCCTTCAAGTACCTCCTTGCTGAACTGATGCTTATATAGAGCCTCCACTCGCTGCGTGACTTGCCGCGTCAGCATGGAGTCGATAGGTGCTTTGTTGCCCTTTGTGCACGAGACATTAGTTCCCATGAGCCACAGTGAGGAAATCAAAAGAGACAGTAAAAACGTTTTCATTGATTTTCTTGATTAAAGTTTATAGCTTATGTACCTTCCAACAAAGGGACGATACATTTATCCGTTACAAAAATACTAATTTTCTCTCTAATTCAGACAGGAAGTGCCAATATACGAAAGAATTTTGTAAATTTGCACTAACATCTTGATTTGAACGATGAGACGACTCCCCGTCTTAGTGACAAGGAAGGCTATCTGCTTCCTTTCAAGACGGTCCGATTCGAGTATGGTAACAAGAGTCAGCGGTTCATGGTCGGTCCCGACAAGGACATCTGTAAAGTGATTGACGAAGATGGCAAGCCTCAGAAATTCCTGTCACTCCTTTCAGAGGAGTCTATCGAATAGAACGTATGTGCAATTGATTTGGGAAATAGAATTCAATGATGACATCAGAGAACGAAAACAATATTCAGCTACAAAAGAACCATTGCCAGTGCCGAGACACGGATTATGCAGCCTACAGTTACGCAAGCACTGCCAACGTGAGAAAACTGCACGAATCAATCCTTGGTTACAAGCCAACCGAGCTTGTCTCCCTCAAGACCTTTGCTGAACAGGGAGGCATTCGAGCCATGTTGGTGAAAGATGAGTCCACCCGTTTCGGCGAACAGGCATTCAAGCCCCTTGGCGGTGTCTATGCCATGTTCCGGGTCATCTGCGAGCAACTGCATTTGGACTATCGGCTGACGAGTCTGGAGCAACTGCTCAACACTCCACAATATAAGGAAGCCATCAGCAAAATGACGTTCATTACCACTACCGACGGCAATCATGGACGTGGAGTGAGCTGGGCTTCCGGCATCTTCGGTTCCCACAGCTATGTGTATATGCCCAAGGGCACTGTCCCTGTCAGGGCTGAGAACGTAAGCCGTGCCGGTAATGCCCACGTGGAAATCACCGATATGCTCTACGACGACTGCGTGAAGTTCACCGACCAACTTGCGCTCAAGAAGGGTTGGCACCTCATCCAAGACACTTCCTGGCAAGGTTATGAGCAGATACCCGAATGGATTATGCTCGGCTATACGACCATGTTCTATGAGGCATTGACTCAGATGAAAGCACAAGGCTATGACCGTCCCACCCACGTATTCCTCCAAGCTGGCGTCGGTTCTATGGCAGGAGCTGTTATAGCTGCGTTGAAAGCTACCTATGGCGACAAGATGCCTATCGTTTCGACCGTGGAACCTACCGAGGTTGCCTGCTTCTATGAGTCCTTGAAGGTTGGCGACGGCGAGCCTCATACTTCCACCGGTAACAACACTACCATTATGGCGGGACTCAATTGTGCTACACCCTGCGGATTGGCGTGGAACCTCTTCCGCGACTATGGCAACTATGCCTTCGCCGTATCCGATGACATCACGCGGTTAGGCATGCGCAGCCTTGCACATCCTCTTGGCAACGACAGGAAGGTGATATCGGGAGAGTCCGGTGCAGTGACAGTAGGATTGGTAGATTCATTGCTCTTTCAACCAGAGTACGAATCCCTCCGCGAAGAACTTTGCATCAATCAGGATTCCGTTATTCTATGTATTAGTACGGAAGGTGATACGGATTCTGAAAACTACAAAAGAATTGTGGAGAATTATTAACAACCATTCTTAGATAATCAGTATCATTGCTATTGTAACACGCTTATTCATTGATTCACAATAAAATATCCATTAATCATTTATCGCTATGAAAAGATTACTTTTGTTGGTTCTATCCTGCATGCCACTCATGGCTTTTAGTCAGATCAATTTTGGTGAAGCTCCCACTATGCAAGAGGAGTCAAAGACACCTGCCTATGATGGGAAATATAATATCCCATTTGAAGTTCCTGAAAAGTTGAAACCGCTTCTTGGAGAAAAGACTACTTATATTGGAATGAATGATAAAACAAAGTTCTATACTCGAAAACCAAGCAAAAATGAGGAAGGTGGTTATGATTATACCGAGATAGATGCCACTCCTTATAAGTATAAGACGTTTCTAATCGTCGACTATGGATTTAGCACATTGGGATTATTAGTTCCCAACACCCAAGATACCATTTATGCTTACGATGACTTGAATACCAATTTCATCATGCAGAAACATTATGATTTGGCAAGAAAAACTTGTATTGGAAAAACTTATAGAAACACAGGAGAGAGCAGCAGACTCGGTTTTTGGCGGGATTACAAAACAAGAAAGCCCCTTGAAGGAGTGTTGAGCAGGACAGAAGACCTAAAGTGCATTGATGTCTTTGTAGATACCGTTCATTATAAGGTGGACTTGCAGTCTGATGATAGTAAGGATTGGACTAAGAATATCGCTACCCTTTCGGGTTCACGACTCTGTTTATTATTTGAAACGGCAAAATATGGAAAGATATTCTGTCCGGTTGAAGAATCCGAAGTCCTCCATCCCGATAATATAGGCAATTATCTCAACATGGGACAAGTATTGACACTGAAAAAGAACAGCGCCGTAAAACGCCCCCAAAAGAGAAGTACTGCAACGAGAAAACGTACAACGAGAAGGAAATAATAGGGTTAGCTCTGCAAACCATCATTTTATACGCCGGCATGGCTATCTTCTCTGTTCATTAAAATCTATTATGAGGGCTTTCAGTTTCTCGCGCAATATGGGCATGAGCCGCTGAGAGGTTCCTACGTAAAAAAGATCAAGCTGCAATCTGGAATCTTCATGAAATATCAAATTCAGAGATAGTAAGATATCAAGAAATAACCGAAATATGGAGATATTAAAATCTTTCAATAACAATAAGGAAGGCACCAATATACGTAAACTGTATTTTGGTGCCTTTGATTGAACTTATTATCTTATGCTTCTGTCTTCATAAGTCTGGTAGAATTTGTTGGGTCCACCAATCTTGAAGTATTCGCGTTTTACTTTTTGACGGTCATAGCAGTTAGCCTTCTCCTTCACTTTTTCTACAGCGTCTTTTTTCGAGTAGTTGGTGATGCCATTCACATAGAAGTCATTACTGATAATCTTCACGTCCTTACAGTCTGCATCAAAGCTATAGGCTATGCGGTTTTCGAATTTCAGAGGAGAATTGCTCTTTGTGTAATTGGCTATGTTTGCCGTGTGCTTGGGATAATCACGTTTCTCATCGCAAGTCTGCACAAGAGTGGGCGACACATTGTATTCTTCTATCACCTTGTATGTATGTGCTGGAATACAGATAATGTCTTTCTCTTTCGTCGTCACTCCATTGCTCTGTCCTTTTATCAACTTAGTCAGAGCCGATTGAGTTGTAGGTACATAGTAGCGGGTTGGCCAGAAGCCATTCAAACTCCAATAAGTCTGGCTGATGCCGTAGCTATTTGTAATAGTGCTACTGGAAGTCTCCGTCCACTCACGATTTTTGAAGTAGTCTTTGGCATGCCCATTGAGGACAAAGAAGGTGCGGTCCAAATCAATGAATAAGTCCTTGTCACCTTTGCTCTGTAGGATAAAACCAACGCTTCCGTTGTTATCCCAAAGGTTGTACATCACTTTCAAGTCAGCGTTCTCATAGACAAGAGAATTGTCTTGTTGAGTCAACGCATCCGATTTCACTTCGTAAACTTGATAGTAATATTGTTTACACGACGTTAATCCCATTGTGGCAGCGAGTGCACCCATCATGATAATTTTTCGAAAATGTTTTTCCATGTTGCTTAATGTTATTAAATTTTAGTGCAAAGATAAGTTGAAAGCGTCCACCCTACATGGACGCTTTCAAATATTTTTAGTTAAGTTTCGCAACTTGCTTTACAAGAAGGAGAAGATAGGAGTTGGGGTGCCGCCAATTATGAATTATGCATTGGTCTTTATCTCATTTTATTCTTTGGTGAAACTTACTGTGAATTCTCTGCACCTTCTCTCACTTTGGCTGATGTTTGCCAAAGAGAAACGGTCGAATTTCTCATAGATGTCAAGGCCACGACTGAGAAGAATCTTCCAGCCATTGTCAAGGAGTATCCAACGGTCATGGTCCGCCTTGAAATCCCATGTGAAATCAATTCCAACTGCTTGCAGTTCGCTCTGCAATCCCTCAAACGCGTCTATCATATCGGGAATCTTCGCGGCTTCGTTCTGTGTGCTTAGATGGATTTTCAGGTTCTCCGCATCCTCACTAACTTCTCTGATGGTTTGAACGAGTTCTATGAAGTTGTCAATCTGAAAGGGGGCACGCACATAGGGGTCCACTACTGTAATGCTATGGGCAGTACGAAGATAATCACCAAACAGGTTCTTGTAAGTAACTCCCTTCTGATTCATTCTGATTGTCTTCATACACTCCTTGAGCACAGGTATTCTGGGACGACGGGGGCTATTTTCTGGATTTTCTTGGCTGTCAGCATGATGTTCCTCGCCTGCATTCTGCTCTTGAGCTTCCGGCTCATCGTCTCCGAAAAGTGCGGCTTCCAAGTCAATCCCATTCTCCACTTCCTCCAACGTAGTCACCTTCACGGTTTCATTGTTATTCAAATTAACATACTGGAACTTGGCGGGCTCGGCACAGAATGTCTCATCAATGCGATAGAGCTGGTCTTTCACACGCTTTCTGCCCTCAGCGGCAAAGTCCACAAGTTCATAGGCTTCCTCATCGGTAATATTGCCATCGGGATAAAGGAGTTTCATCATGCCGGAGAAAGTCTTGCGGATAGCAAGGTGGTCACGCTCCGACAGGGAACCGTCAAACTTGGCATATTTGTCGAGTTTATTGGTCCAGTCTGTATTGCGCATCTCATGAAGCACCACGGCAATGTAGTCGGTTATCAATCCATATCCCTTCGAGAAACTGTTCTTCTTCAACATCTTGATTTCCCAACCCGGATTGTAGAGATGGATTCGGTCAAGGAACGCTCCCTTAATAAAAGAGGTAGGGATGCTCTCAAACAAATGGCTGTTCTTCAACATGTAGGGCACCGTGTGCTTGGTGTTACCCACGAATACCATCGAAGCCGTCGCCTCATGGGTGGCTTTTCCTCGGTTGAAGCTCTTGTTGGCGAGATAGTTCTGCATCGTGTCGATGAGCACGGCATCTACGCTACGTCCTTTCTGTTGCTCAAACTCATCCCAAGCCACGACATCCCAATAGCCAACGAGTCCCAATATCTCCTTCTGACCGCTCATCTTCACGAACAGTCTTGCCGAAGTGACATCGCCACCGCTCACCAGCACGCCGTAGGGAGAGAGTTCCTGAAAGACGTGGCTCTTACCGGTTCCCTTGGGACCAAGTTCCATAAAGTTGAAGTTGTTCTCCACATGGGGCAACAACCGCGCCAGTGTGATGAACTTCTCCCGTCGATTCATCGCCTCTGGGTTCAGTCCGATAGTGTGCATCATCAAATCCAACCACTCCTCAGTGGTGAAGTTCTTTCGCTGTTCAATAAATTCGTCCTTGTTGGCGTTTGAAATCTGAATGGGCTTGAGGGTTTGGATTTCCCATCTCACTTTCAAGTCCTCTCCGTGGTTATAGCCCACGGTAACGATACACCAAACGCCATTACCGGAAAGCAACTTGGGATTTCGCGTCACATACTCTGTGCCAATAGGAACCTTGGTTAATCCGAGATTAGCAAAAGACGCTTGATATTCATCATCCTTCTCGTTCAGAACCACCGTCACCTTATCAATGATGCGATGCCTGCCGTTCTCACGGATGATGCCCTTTACCGATTCGGCTTCAGCTCGGTGAACATAATTATTCTGTATGACACTCTTCACCTTTTCCAAGCCATACTTAATCTGGTCTTCGTCGTCACTGGCACAATATTGTCCCAAGAGGTACTCCAAAACATAGGTAGGCACGGGCAGTCCGCCTTTCACCAAGAAAGCGAGGTCTTTGCGCACCACCTTCCCCACAAACGAATTCAATATTTTCTCTTGTAGTGTCATATTCTCAGTTTAAAAGTCTTGTTCTATTAATGTACTATTTCTCACTGTCTCCTTCAGAATAGGATTCAGCGAATCGTCAATATCATAGATTCGGAGTTGCAGCAGGCTGGAGCTGACAGGCTCATTCAGCGTGAGGGTCACGTTGAAGAGCCGATTGTTGAGGTTCTCAGCGTCAGGACTATTGAGGGTGAGACGCTTCTCTTGGGTCACGGGTTTGTCACCGTCGTACACACAGCATCTGATTTGGCGTTCCTTCACATTCATCGAGACAGCCTCCGACTGGATGATTTGGAAGCGCAACATGCTGGAAACCATATTGAGGTTGCGGTTGAGCAGAGCCACATGAACCTTCGTCTTGGTCTCTTTCTTCTTTAATACACTGTGGATGAAAGGAATAATCATCTCCTGCAAGGTGGCTCCTCCATGGGCGAAGTTGTAGCCTCCTGATGCCGCCATACGGTTCGTACCTTCCGGCACTGCCACATAAATCCCCACGCTGTCCTTCATCCCCGACACTTTGCTCAAGGGGAATTTCACAATCCCTTCAACGGGTTCGCTGTGGGTAGTGAGATAGTAGCGGGTCTTCTTTTCCAGTGCCTCTTCCTTGATGCTGTGCTTGTCCTTCTCTTGGAATTGCATATCATTATAGATGAAGCCATGGTCGGAAGTCAGCAGCACATTGTGTACATTCCAAGTAGCATGAATCCTTGGAATCAGCACTGCCAACTGCTCAATGGCTGTCCTACAGGCTTTGATAACCTCAAACGGACTCTGTGAGTGACCGGCATCGTCAATCGTATTCTGGAAGATGAACACGATGTCATGCTGCTTGAATAGCTCACGCATCTCCATCGTATGCCCGTTCATCACGTCGTCAAAATTCACGCAGATGGCTTTCTCCCGGTAGCGGTTCACTTGTTCGGTTCTTGCCTCGGCAGTATCGAGCAGGTTTCCGTCAACGAGCATATCCACCCCTTGCAAGGTCAGCTTACGGTGGGGCAACAAGGCGGGCTTGCAGAATTTCGTTTCCGTGGGCAGCATAGCGCGCATTGCCGTAATCTCTGCGATGTGTTTCTTCTTCGCCAACTCCTGCATCAACTCTGCCGCCACCTCATATCTGAGGGCATCACTGATGATGATGCATTGTTTGATGCTCGGGTCATTCTCTTTCTCGAAAAAATCTTCTTGCTTGGGAAGGTGCAAACTGTCAAAGTTCAGTCCGTCTTCCTTCACGCATTCCATCCATTCCAGATTGAGCACGTTGGTAAACTTGGCATAGTCTTGGTCCAAATGGGCTTTGGCTGTTTCCGCTGTTTCGAGAATCGGACAGCTATCCATACTGTTCACCTCATGGTAGGATTCCAGACAATGCCTGTAGAACATATCCACAAGATAGAAATCCGTCGTGTATCGACTGACGTATTCATCCAGCGAGTTGAGTTTCACGGTCTCAATCGCCTTCACCTTAGAATAGTAGAGCGACAACTGCTCCACAAATCGGATACATTTCTGTATTTCGGCAGTAGGAGGCATCTTCAGGCTCAGTTCCCTTGTCTGTGTCGTCACGCAATCGGGGTCTGCGATAAGGTCTTTCTCTAAGATTTCTTTCAGAATAGGCCAACAGAGCGAATCGGTCATAAAGAAGTATGGGGCATGCACGCCGTAGCACTTGATGATTTCCTCTTCCTTGATGCCCGTCGCCAACACGTTCATTGCCTCGGTAAACTTCTCTGAGAGATTCCTGTCTTGGGTCGCTCCCTCATAGATTTTATTCATCTGCTCCAATGCAATGCTGTTCACCACCTTCAGCGACTTATAGTCGTCGGAAGCCACAGCGTCGAAGAGTTGCGTCAAGGCATTGTATTTCAGAATCTCGGCAATGTTTCTCACCTTCCGTTCATCATTCATTTGATAGCTCTGCCCGAAGATGGAGATAAGTTTATTGCTCAATTGTTTCTCCACGTCGGGTACTTTCACCAAGCGGTTGAAGAAATCATTGCGTTTTTTCTCGTCGCCTCCGCCCAGAATCATCAAACGGATGATAATGTCATTCCAATCGAGGAGTTTCTTCTCTCCCAGATAGGAGGTTATCAAGCCTCGGTAGCCCACGTCATCGGTAAAGTAATCGGCATGGTAACTGTCTCCCAAGATGGCGTCCACCTTGTTGGTCATGAGTTCTCCGATATGCTTTTTCACGAAGACGGCAACACTCTGAGGAAGGTTATGCTGTTGCATGAACGAAGCATAGTCTTCTTCCTTATACTCCATATTTGCCTTGAGCACGTCAAGAAGGGGGAACTTAGCCTTATTCTCTTCCGTGTTGGGATATGGGTAATTCAAATTGAAAAGCAGGACCACCTTTTTATCTTTCCAAGTGTTCTCAATGGCATACTTCGTGCTGAACCAACTGCCGTCGAACACTTTATAGACATACCCGTCCTTCCACGAGGCATTCTCCAAATCCGTTTGCACGGCTTCCATCTTGTCGAAGATGAACAACACGTGAAGTTGCGGATTCACCTCAAAGTATCGATATATTCTGTCTTGAACCATAGTTTACATTTTTTTTGAAGTTTCGCAAGTTTGCAACTTGCTTACTTCGAAGGAGTCAATAGGAGTCAAAGGAGTTATAGGAGTTAAAGACAAATCCGATGCAAGCGAGTGTAGAGCCGAACTTGTTCGAGCTATACCGAGCGCAGCAAGGATTCAGCGAAGATAAATCCGAGGCAAGCGAGTGCAGAGCCGAACTTGTTCGAGCTATACCGAGCGTAGCAAGGATTCAGCGAAGCTAACAGTGCTGAAGGGTATCAGAATCCTTCAATAGTAATGTCTTAACTCCTTTGACTCCTTTTAACTCCTTTGACT
>JBMNUV010000030.1:0-33680 GCA_050946455.1 Prevotella sp. | reverse complement strand
CGAACTGTAACCGAATGGTTGATTGATATGCGGCAGTCGTCCCGCGCGGAGCGACGGGACCTCCGTGAGTTGCGGCTTCTGTTCCTGCGCGGGACGGGAGGCGAACTGTAACCGAATGATTGCTTGACATGTGGCAGTCGTCCCGCGCGGAGCGACGGGACCTCCGTGAGTTGCGGCTTCTAAGACGGGTGCGGGACGGGAGACGGGTTATAGAAATGAATGGTTGATTGACATGCGGCAGTCGTCCCGCGCGGAGCGACGGGACCTCCATGAGTTGCGGCTTCTAAGACGGCTGCGAGAAACACTCTCGGTTCATTCCCTTTGTTTAACGATTAGAAAGAATAGGTGAAGTATGGTTGCATGGGGCTTACGTATCTTTGCACTATCATTCATTAATGAGACGCACTAATAACAAGAGCTATTGTGAAGAGCGCGACAAAACCTTAATAAAAATAGCAATGACAGAATTTTTGATAGAAACCAATTTTGAAGCTGTTCCACACGGAGACATCACTGCATTAGCAAAGGAAAAGATGTATGCCGACTTCGCCAGGCTACTGAATGGCACAGACGACGTGAGGAAAGCATGGAAAGGAAGCAAGGCAGACCTCTTTGAGATGGCATACCGCACCTATTATGCGAATCGAATCATAGACTGCAACGGGGTACCGCTACCCTTCACGCGAGTATGTGCCATTCTCTGTAACCGTTTCCACATACGGTGTCCACACAACATCTACGACACAGCTCTCATAGCCTGTCGCCGAAGAGGCATCCGCTCGCAGACCCTACTGAAAAGATACGAGTGGAGAATCAAACACAATTAATAATGCATAATGCATAATTTCAATGCATAATTCATAATGCATAATGCATAATTAGCTGCGCGCACTAACTATTGGAAGGAGTGCGGTAAGTATAATAGGTTCTGTAAGTGCAGTAGGTATAGTAGGTTCAGTGGGGACTGCAAACTCCTAACTCCTATCTCCTAACTCATCTTGCTCCTAACTCATCTTGCTCCTAACTCATCTTGCTCCTAACTCTAAATGCCTTATTCCACGAGCGTCGCTTTGATACTGTTAGTACTCTTTCCCATCTCTTCACCCATATCGGTTTCAGAAATATAGGTGAAAGATGTGGGCCATCCATCCTGTCCGAAAACATACTGCTTAGTGACAGTGATATTTTCATCGTTGGGTTCCGACTTGATGTCAACAGTACGGTTATCGGCAGAAAGTTGATAGACCATCATAAGGTCATTGTCGCTCGTACTGTCCTTCTCCTTCATCCCATTGGTAATGGTCTTGCCAAAGATACCGATAGGAGAGTTGACAAGATTGGAAGCCATGTAATCATCAGAGAACAGGTAATTAAGATATTCATCATCAGAGTCTTCCCCATCGCTGGGATAGTTGGCGCGGAGTTCCTTGGCATTGAGCAGATGACGGAAAGTGCCATTGGGGTTGACAGAGAACCGCACGCTCTGACCCAAGAATATGCCAGAAGGATTTCCTTCCGAATCCATTGCGCCAGACTGGATGTTGGCATAGGAAAGCTCGATGATGGCGGAATCGGGCGTGGAAGATGTGACGACATAGGTTTGTTCCAAACTGTAAGTCATCTTCTCGGAAATGGTCGATGCGTTGGAACCTTCTATGCGGTAGGTGTGCTTAGCACTGTCAGTGAGTTGTGGCGCTATCCTAACCTGCGCTGCTGCCGATAGAGAAACGGTCAGCAACAAAGCAATCATGATTTTCCTCATAGTCGTAGTGTTTAATATTTCTGCATGTAAAAATAAAGAAATAAATGATACCAAGCAAACGATTCGAAGAAAATTATCCTTTTTTGGCAATGAAAAAACGAAAAGACGGAAATTAGACCTGCCACCCAATAGAATACCCATTCCACCATCTGTCCACCTCTACAATAGGAATCACGGCTAAAAGATGTCCCATCTCCCACTAAAAACAAGATGAAGAACAGAGTGCCTAGTAGAAGCAGGCGAACAAATAAAAATAAATTAACATCAGTTTACAGCATAAATTTCACTTAATCTCAATTCGAAATCAAAATTATTGGAAAACAAAACATAATTAGGTAATAAACGGAACATTAATTCTTGTGATTCGAAATTTTATTCTTAATTAGTGTTAACAAAATGAGCGCTATTGAAAATAATACCCTATATTTGCGATGTGAAGGAACGAAACTCAACCAAAACGAAACCGAAAGTTGGAGTTCCCGAAATCTATCAACAAGAATCAACAACGTCTAAAGACCTGATAAGGATGGAGAAGTTTGAAGAATACGATGTAGTCATTATCGGTGGAGGAATCACGGGAGCCGGAACGGCACGCGATTGTTCCATGCGAGGCCTCAAAACCCTGTTGGTGGAAAAATACGACCTCACCAACGGAGCCACGGGCCGCAACCACGGTTTGCTCCATAGTGGTGCACGCTATGCCGTGACCGACGGAGAGTCAGCGCAGGAGTGCATCAAGGAGAATATGACCTTGCGCAAGATTGCCGCCCACTGCGTGGACGAGACCGACGGACTGTTTATCACCCTCCCGGAAGACGACCTCAGCTATCAGAAGACTTTCGTGGAAGCGTGCGGAAAAGCCGGTATCCGCGCCGACATCATTTCGCCCGAAGAGGCACGCCGCATCGAGCCAGCCGTGAATCCGGAGCTCATCGGTGCCGTGAGAGTGCCCGACGCTTCCATCGACCCATTCCGACTCACCACTTCAAACATTATTGACGCACGTCGTCATGGCGCTACGATTAAGACTTATCAGGAAGTAACCAACCTTATTATAGAGAATGGCATCGTCAAAGGCGTGGAGCTGCGCAACAACCATACGGGTGAGAAGCACGAGGTTCGCTGCCGCTTGGTCATCAACGCCGCAGGAATCTGGGGACAGGCTATCGCTAAGATGGCAGATATCAAAATCAACATGTTCCCAGCCAAAGGTACCTTGCTGATTTTCGGTCACCGCGTGAACAATATGGTTATCAACCGCTGCCGCAAACCCGCCAACGCTGACATTCTTGTTCCCGACGACACGGTGTGCGTGATTGGAACCACGAGCGACCGCGTCCCCTTTGAGACCGTGGACGACCTGCGCATCACTCCCGAAGAAGTGGACATCCTCATCAAGGAGGGCGAGAAATTGGCTCCCGCACTTGCCTCAACGAGAATCCTCAGAGCCTACGCCGGTGTGCGTCCCTTGGTTGCCAAGGACGATGACCCGTCAGGTCGAAGCATCAGCCGTGGCATCGTTCTGCTTGACCATGAGGTGCGCGACGGATTGAAGGGAATCATCACCATCACGGGTGGTAAGATGATGACCTACCGACTGATGGCTGAGCAAGCTACAGACTTGGCTTGCAAGAAATTAGGCGTGGACAAGAAGTGCGAGACCGCTACTACGCCGCTGCCCGGTTCGGAACAGAAACATGAAGGCGAGGCTACCAGCCACAACGCCAACCAATACAGCCACTACGCTCTTATTGGCCGCCACGGCACGATGACAGCTGACATTCCCGCAGGTACACCCGAGGACGACGCTCTGGTTTGCGAATGCGAGAACGTAACTGCCGGAGAAGTGAAGTTTGCCGCCGACAAGCTCCACGTTCACAACCTCATCAACCTGCGCCGCCGCACCCGCATCGGCATGGGAACCTGCCAAGGAGAACTCTGTGCCGCACGTGGTGCCAACGAGCTATGCAGGGTGGCGCAGATACAAGCCCAAAAAGCCGAGCGCGACTTGGCAGCCTTCGTCTGCGAGCGCTGGAAAGGCATGCAGCCTGTGGCTTGGGGCGACACGCTGAACGAAGCACAACTTACATCACTGATATATGAAGACCTCTGCGGATTGAACCAACTCACCGGAGGAGAAAGGGAGATAGCAAGATGAGATATGATAATGTGATAATAGGTGGCGGACTGACAGGTCTGACCTGCGGTATCGCCTTGCAGAAAGCTGGAAAAAAGGTAGCAATCGTAGCTGCCGGACAGAGCACACTGCATTTCAACTCCGGCTCCTTCGATTTGTTGGGCATGGATGAACAGGGGCAGGCGGTAAACAACCCGGTAGAAGTCATCAAGAGCCTCAGCGCCGGTCATCCTTACCATAAGGTGACCGACGTGAAGGCCACCGCCGAAGAAGCCGTGTCCATCCTCAACGCTGCCGGACTGGAAGTCCACGGCAATTCCGAAGCCAACCACTACCGCCTGTCGCCGATGGGCGTGATGAAGCCTACATGGCTCACGCTGGACGGCATGGTGACGAGCGAACACGCCGACCGTCTGCCTTGGAAGAAAGTGTCGTTGGTCAACGTCAGAGGTTTCCTCGATATTCCAATGGAGTTCCTTGCCGACAATCTCACTAAGTTGGGAACAGTAGTTGAGCGCAAGGACTTCACCACTCCCGAACTGGAGCAGGCGCGCAAGAGTCCGTCAGAAATGCGCGCCACCAACGTGGAGAAAGTATTGGAGCGTGGCGACAACCTGCGCCGTATGGTTCAGGCACTGCGCGAACTCAACCTCACGGGCGACGTGATTCTGCTTCCGGCATTCCTAAGCTCAGCCAAGGATTTAGGCTCCCTCATGGGCAAGGAAATCCGCTTTGTGGCTACCATGCCTCCTTCTGTGCCGGGCGTTCATATCCAGACAGCCCTCCGCCTTTTCTTCCAAAAGCAAGGCGGAACATTCTTCCAAAGCGACACCGTGAAGGGAGGCGTATTCTCCAACGGCAAACTGGAATACGTCACTACGGAGAACCTTGTAGGCGAGAGACTCATGGCAGACAACTTCGTATTGGCAACTGGTTCTTTCCAGAGCCACGGTCTGATGAGCAACTACGAGAAGGTATATGAGCCTATCTTTGACCTCGACGTAGAATTTGATGCCAACCGCGCCAACTGGAGTGAATATTATTTCTTCGACCCGCAGCCCTACATGCAGTTCGGTGTAAAGACCGACGAACAACTGCACGCGCTCAAAGACGGTCAACCGGTGGACAACCTCTATGCAGCCGGCACTGTGCTCTGTGGCTGCAACTCAGTGAAACTCGCCTGCCGTGGCGGAGTGGAAATGCTCACGGCAATTCAAACAGCAAACCATATTTTGAACAGGAGATAAGAACCATGGGAGAAACTCAGATAAAGGGAAAAAGCAAGTTCAACTTTGAGCAATG
The DNA here is from genome assembly GCA_050946455.1 of Prevotella sp. Lineage (GTDB taxonomy): Bacteria > Bacteroidota > Bacteroidia > Bacteroidales > Bacteroidaceae > Prevotella. The sequence continues at coordinate 28,479 of JBMNUV010000030.1, read as the reverse complement.
TCTCAAGTGCTCCATCTGCACAGTCTATTGCCCCGTGTCGGCAGTAGAACCCAACTATCCCGGTCCCAAGCAGTCGGGACCCGACAACGAGCGCTACCGTCTGAAGAATCCCGAGTTCTTCGACGAGGCTCTGAAGCTCTGCCTCAACTGCAAACGCTGTGAGGTGGCTTGCCCGGAGCATGTCAACGTGGGTGACCTCATTCAGAAGGCGCGCATCCAATACAGCACCTATAAGCCTTCGCTGCGCGACCAAATGCTTGCCAGCACCGACTTCGTGGGCACCATGGCACACTCCTTCGCTCCCATCACCAACTTCGCCCTGAGCCTGGGCATCACGAAGCAAGTACTGCACAGCGTATTCGCCATCGACAAGCACCGCCAGTTCCCCGCCTACTCGTTCCAGACTTTCGAGCAGTGGTTCAAGAAGCACCGCGAAGAGCAGGAACAATACAAGAAGCACGTGAGCTACTTCCACGGCTGCTATGCCAACTACAACTATCCCCAACTCGCAAAAGACTTGGTGAAGGTGATGAATGCTTGCGGATATGGAATCCGGCTGTTGGAAAAGGAGAAGTGCTGCGGCGTTGCCATGATTGCCAACGGCATGTATAAACAGGCAACGAAGCAAGGCGAAATCAATATCAATTCCATGCGCAAAGCCGTGAAGCGCGGTGAGCCTGTGTTGACTACGAGCAGCACCTGCACCTTCACCATGCGCGACGAGTACCCTCACTTGTTGGAAGTGGACAACGCCGACGTGCGCGACAACCTCTCTTTGGCTACCCGCTGGCTCTACCAACAGATTGAGGCAGGAAACATCAAACTCGCCTTCCGCAAAGACTACCACAAGCGGTTTGCCTATCACACCGCCTGCCACATGGAGCGTATGGGCTGGGCTGTCTACAGCATCGAGATGCTGCGCATGATTCCCGGGGTGGAGCTCACCGTATTGGACAGCCAATGCTGCGGCATTGCCGGAACCTACGGATTCAAGAAAGAAAACTACGAGCGCTCACAGGCTATTGGCTCGGGACTGTTCAAACAGATTCGTGAAGTGAATCCCGATGCTGTTGCATGCGACTGCGAGACTTGCAAATGGCAGATAGAGATGTCTACCGGCTACACGGTGAAGAATCCCATCAGCATCATTGCCGATGCCCTCGACGTGGAAGCCACCCGAAAACTTAACCAAGCCTGAAAGAACGAACAAATACAGATTGACTTAGCTATCACATACCTGAAATAGAAATAAGAGTTCATTATAACCATTCATTAAAACCTACAATTATGGAAAAGTACATTCTTGCACTCGACCAAGGAACAACCAGTTCCCGCGCCGTCGTCTTCGACCACAACGGTCAGATTAAGTCTGTAGCTCAGAAAGAGTTCAAGCAGTATTTCCCGAAAGCGGGATGGGTGGAGCACGACCCCAACGAAATTTGGTCTTCACAGGCTTCTGTGATTGCAGAAGCTATCTCCGCCATCGACATCAACGGCTTGGACATCGCCGGCATCGGTATCACCAACCAGCGTGAGACCACTATCGTGTGGGATATCGATACCGAGGAACCCATCTACAATGCTATTGTTTGGCAGGACCGTCGCACGGCTGAGTACTGCGACAAACTGAAAGCACAGGGTCTCGTTGACAAGATTCGCGAGAAAACCGGTCTCATCATCGATGCTTATTTCAGCGGCACGAAGATTAAATGGATTCTCGACAATGTACCCGGCGCTCGCAAGCGTGCAGAGCAAGGCAAGTTGCGCTTTGGCAATGTCGATTCTTGGCTCATTTGGCGTCTCACCCGTGGCGAGGCACACGTGACCGATGTGACAAATGCTTCCCGTACCATGCTGTTCAACATCCACACGTTGAAGTGGGATGAGGACTTGCTCAAGCTTCTCGACATTCCGGCTTCCATGCTTCCCGAAGTGAAGACAAGCTCCGAAATCATGGCTCACACCAAGACGACCATCTTTGCTCATGAAGTGCCTATCTCAGGTGTTGCCGGTGACCAGCAGGCAGCTCTCTTCGGACAGATGTGCGTAGAACCGGGTGCCATCAAGAACACCTACGGCACAGGCTGTTTCGTTATGCTCAACACAGGCAATCAGCCCGTTATGTCGAAGAACAACCTTCTGACCACTGTGGCTTGGAAGATTGGCGACAAGGTGAACTATGCTCTCGAAGGTTCTATCTACGTTGGTGGTAGCGTTGTTCAGTGGCTGCGCGACGGACTTGGCATCATCAAGTCATCAAGCGAGGTGGAGGACTTGGCTTCTACCGTTCCCGACAGCGGTGGTGTTTACTTCGTTCCCGCCCTCACAGGTCTGGCTGCTCCTTATTGGGACCCATACGCCCGCGGCACCATCGTAGGCATCACGCGTGGTACTACAGCCGCCCACATCGCCCGCGCTGCATTGGACGGTATTGCTTTCCAAACCTACGACATCGCTCAGGCAATGGCAAAGGATATGAACCATCCTTTGACGGAGCTGAAGGTTGATGGCGGTGCATCGCGCAACAACCTGCTCATGCAGTATCAGGCCAACCTGCTCGGCATCAAGGTCGTTCGTCCGAAGATTACCGAGACAACAGCCCTTGGCGCAGCTTATTTGGCTGGTCTGGCAGTAGGCTTCTGGAAGGACATCGACGAGTTGAAACGCCAGTGGCAGGTAGAGCGTACCTTTGAACCCGAGGCTGATGCCGAAACAATTGAGGCAGCCAAGAAGGGTTGGGCCGACGCTATCAGCCGTACATTATCCAAGAGATAATACACCTTAATTTTTCCTTTCCGGCGGACGGAAGCCGGGCTGGCCTCCGCCCGCTATATAAAAACAGTCATGAACAACCATTTTAAATTATTATCAATATGGAGTACTCAATGACAACGCAGTTCCTAATGGAACTCATCGCTACGGCGGTAATGATTATCTTTGGTGATGGTGTTTGCTGCGCTTGCAACCTCAAAAAGAGTAAAGCACAAGGTGCAGGCTGGGTAGTAATCGCCATCGGATGGGGTCTCGCAGTATGTATGGGCGTTCTCATCGCCGGTCCTTACACGGGCGCACACCTTAACCCCACAGTTACTCTCGGTCTCGCCGTTGCAGGCAAGTTCCCTTGGGCTCACGTACTTCCTTACATCGTCGCCCAAATGATAGGTGGCTTCCTTGGAGCTGTTGTAGTTTGGATTTTCTACCACGACCACCTCAAAGAGGCAAACGACCCCGAACTTGTATTAGGTTCATTCTGCACGGAGCCAGCCATCCGCAACTATCCAATCAATTTCTTCTCTGAGTTCTTGGCAGGCGGTCTGCTCGTCTTCATCATCATCGCCTTCGGTACTGCCGGCAACACAATGGATATCAACGCTGGTCGCATTGGTCTTTCCGCATTAGGTCCTGTGCCTGTGACGTTCCTCATCATCGCCTTGGGTATGTCTCTCGGCGGCACGACAGGATACGCCATGAACGTTGCCCGTGACCTCTCTCCGCGTATCGCACACGCTATCCTGCCCATCCCCGGCAAGCGTGACAGCGATTGGGCATATTCTTGGGTTCCCGCCATCGCTCCCGCATTGGGCGGCATGGTAGCTGGTTTATGCGGTGCTTGGTTGCTGTCTCTGTAATCCTCATATTTCCAAATGGAGGAGATTGCGTGAGCGTCTCCTCCGCTTTTAGAAAATTCCATTCATCAACAATCTAACCATTATTATGAAAAGATTTATCATCAAGGCTTTCTGCCTTATGGGATTCTTAGCACTCCCTGCATTCGCTCAAGCACAGAAACTTCATGCCGTAGCAGGTTTGGAGAGTTCACACCTCTGGCGTGGTCAGGAAGTGAGCAAAGGTATTACTCTTAACAATGAATTCGCCATCAGCGACAACCACAACCACTTCCGTTTCGGTCTTTGGGGCGGTATTCAGATTGACGGTGACTATAAAGAGGTTGACTGGTATGCCCAATACAACAACGCGGGCTTCAACATTGCCTTGTGGGATATCTACAACTTCTCTGACGGCATCTGGGAAGACGGTGCCAAGCAGTACCGTTTCTTCAACTACAACTGCCACAACACGGGTCACTTCTTCGACTTGGGCATCAGCTATGACTTCGGCGCTCGACTGCATTTCCCGTTGACACTCTCTTGGACAACGCTCATTGCCGGTCGTGACCGTGGCTCTTTGGACAAGCAGAACATCTATTCTACTTGGGTACAGGCAAGCTACATCTTCTACGAGAACGAGAAGTGGAAGGTGGACGGCTCTGTGGCTGGTGCATTCGCACTCAACGGCTACGACGAGGACGCCAACGACAACTTCTACGGCAAGTCTGCCGGTGTGAACGATGTGCGTCTGGGTTGCACCTACAAGTTAAAGATAGGCAATTATCCTCTGCCTATCACCTCTCAGGTGATGTTCAACCCCGAAAACAACAAAGGCTACTTCCGTGTAGCTGTCAACTTACTTGACTTATAACGCTCTTTTTTTACTCATTTTCAAAATTACATTCCGCCCTGTCTCCTCATCCTTTGTTTGGTTACTGAGAGACAGGGCTTCTTGTATTTACTAGCTATTAATAATGCGTTCGTAGGAATAGGGAGGTAGCTTACTTGAATGTGCAGCCGTAGTTCTCGCGCTCCGCGCGGGAACAGGGTACATATCGCAACGAAAGTATTATTATCATGCACGACGAATATTGTTCCCGCGAAGCATGGAGGTCTCGCGCTCCGCGCGGGACAACTGCCGCATTTACACGACGAATATAGTGAGATATGGGGGAACAGTATCCGTTATTGCCCGAAGGTTATCGTCCCGCGCGGAGCGACGGGACCTCCGTGAGTTGCGGGGACAATAACCGCATTATGCAGTTCGTTGCAGTTGCGGCTCAACGTCGGATATTGTTCCCGCGCGGAGCGCGAGAACTACGAGCGAGAACTACGTTGAAGTTATGTTTTCTTCTAAACAAATTTATAGAAAAGGGGAGCCACAGCCATCGGTGCTGAGACTCCCCTTATCAATCATATTTTGTTAATGCGAAACTGTTTTTACAGCCTTCCGTGTTCGCGATAACTATAGTAAACGCCATCGCAAACGATGACATGGTCGACGAAATAAAAACGGAGATATTCACAGGCTTTCTTCACGTTCTGCGTCAGCCGGTCGTCGTTGGAACTGGGATGAGGATTATTGCTGGGATGGTTGTGGCACAAGGCTATCACTGTAGCATTGGCGAGTATTGCCTGCTTCATCACGACGCGCAAATCAACAGCCGTCTCTGTTAGCCCGCCATGACTGATGCGCACCGACTTGATAAGCCTATAGTTCTGATTGAGAAGCAGAACCCACGCCTCCTCCACCTGCTTGTCGGCAATCTCCGTGCGCATATATTCATAGATGTTGGCAGCCGAACTCATGTCTTTCTTCTCGGCTATATCGGCACGCTGTCGCCGCTTGCCTAATTCGCACGCGGCGAGTATCGTGATGGCTTTGGCAGGACCGATGCCGTCGAAGTTAGTCAGTTCGTCAACGCTCATGCGACCCAACGTATTGAGATTTCCCTTGCACGCCGCCAGCACGTTCTTCATCACTTCCACAGCCGACATCTTGGACGTGCCGGAGCCGATGAGGATAGCCAACAACTCGGCATCGGTGAGGTTTTCCGGTCCGAACTTGAGCAATCTCTCGCGAGGCCGTTCGTCCTCGGGCAACTCTTTGATGCTTACTTTTTTCATTTGATAGATGAGTGAGTTACGCTTTGGGCAACTCTTTATTTATAGAAATTCTTCTCATAGGCGGTGAACTCGCTCTGCCCTCTTACGCAGCGGCGCCACCAAGCCTGCAGGAATCCACAGCCATAGCCCATGAGCTGGGTGAAGGCGGCACGGATGCTGAGCCAACCGATTTTGCCGCTGTGATAGCGCATGGCTGAATCAATGAAGATAATTCCTGCATAGAGCACGAGCGGCATCAGCGCCATTGCTGAAATGAACAGCCCAACCACCCAGTTGTTTGAAGTGGGGTCGGCGGCGAGGGAACCTATCACGTATCCCAAGCCGTAAATAAAGATGAGCAACAGCAGACAGACACCCACGGTGAACACCATCGGCAACAGATGGACCACCTTGAGACTCTCGGGGTATTTCTTATATAGGTTGATGCGCGCGATGCCACTGTTGAACACCTGTCGCCAAAACTTGCGGAAGTCGGTGCGACGCTTGTGCCAGACCCAAGCCTTGGGGAAGAGTCTGCACTTAGCTCCAGCCTTGAAGATGCGGATGGAAAAGTCGATGTCCTCACCAAAACGCATCTTGGAGAATCCGCCGAGCTTCTGATAGACATCACGGCGCACTCCCATGTTGAAAGAACGGGGATAGAACTTGTCGAGTTTCTTCTTGCCGCCACGGATTCCCCCCGTTGTAAAGAAGGAAGTCATGCTGTAGGAAATCGCCTTCTGCACGGGTGTGAACGAGTCTGCAGCCCTATCGGGACCACCGAAGGCATCAGCAGGCTCATGGCGCAACTCATCGTCCACAGCCCTCAGATAATTCTCAGGCACTACCACGTCGGAATCCAAAATAATGACATACTCGCCCTTGGCACGCTCCACGCCATAATTGCGGCTCTGACCGGGACCGCTGTTGGGCTTCATGAAATAGTGAATATCAAGCCGGTCACTGTATTTTCGGCAAACATCCTCACAAGGAATCTGCGAGCCGTCCTCAACGACAACGACCTCAAAGTCGGTAACGGTCTGGCGGGTGAGGCTGTCCAATAGCTCGTCCACCTCATCGGGACGGTTGAAAACAGGTATAATAAAGGAATATTTCATATTTCGAAGGAGTTAGTGGGACAATAGGTTGAAAGGTCTGAGGATGGGCGCAACCAAAAAGGCCACATCAGGTATGCTGATGTGGCTCCTTGTTGCTATGGTTTCCATCATTTCCCATTGTGAGGGATTGGTGAATTCTGATTACTTAGCATCAGCAACGCGGCTGATATAGCTACCATCGCGAGTATCGACGAGAATGGTCTCGCCCTCATTGATGAAGAGAGGCACACGGATTTCAGCACCCGACTCCAAAGTGGCAGGCTTCGTGGCGTTGGTGGCAGTGTTGCCCTTCACGCCCGGCTCGCTGTGAACAACCTTCAGCTGAGTCTTGACAGGCATTTCAGCAGAGAGAATAGTACCATCAGAAGCGTCTGTGACCACTTCCACGATGTCGTTCTCCTTCATAAACTCCACGCCTGTAATCTGGTCCTTGGCGATAGGAATCTGCTCAAACGTCTCTTGGTTCATAAAGATATAACCCGTGTCGTCTTTGTAAAGATACTGATAGGGACGACGCTCCACGCGCACGTCATCAAGTTTAAATCCAATCTGGAAAGTACGCTCCAAGACACGGCCGTCTGCCACGTTCTTCAGTTTGGTGTTCATGACGGTGTTGCCTTTTCCTGGCTTACGATGCTGGAAGTCGATGCATCTCCAAATGCCACCGTCCATACGGATACATGTTCCGATTTTGATTTCCTGTGAATTAATCATACTGTTATAGAGATTCTAAATATTTTTCGTTCATGGCGCGCCGCGTTGCAACACGCTGGATTTCGGGTGCAAAGTTAGCATATTTTTATAAAAAAACCACAAAGAGAAGGTGAAAAATCACTTAATTCTTTGTTATTCCAAAAAATATGAGTACTTTTGCACCTCGAAACGTGGGTTGGCAGCTTGTCATCCCTCATTTCTCATTCACACGCTTCACAAATAAATAAAATAAGATAATAAGATGAAAAGAACATTTCAGCCCCACAACCGTCGCCGCGTGAACAAGCATGGTTTCCGCGAGCGCATGGCCACAAAGAACGGACGCAGAGTCCTCGCTTCCCGCCGTGCTCACGGCCGCAAGAAGTTGACCGTTTCCGATGAGAACCACGGCAAGTAATTGTCGGTTTCTGCCTCTAAAAGGAGAAAACAGAAAGAAGTAAAGGGATTCTTTGCTTCTTTCTGTTTTTTTGTAAGGCTCGTCAATAGGGTCGGAAAATCCGATGAGACGGAGGGCTAAAATGAAAAAATCGCCCGCTTATTTTGTTCTTCGACCGATTTCCACTATCTTTGTAACCAAATACGAAAGATGAAAACTGCTGAGTTCTTCAACAAGTTCAAAAGCCGCTATCTTTGGGGCAACCTCGCAGCCATGGCACTAACCATCGTGGCGTTAGCTTTCGGTGCCAAAATAGGCATCGACATCTATACGCATCATGGCGAGTCGATACCCGTACCCAACCTCGTGCACCAATCGTTTGAGGCAGCAGAGAATGAGCTTGACAACCTTGGACTGAAAATTGTCGTGACCGATACGGGCTACGTGAAGCGGCTTCCAGCGGGCTACATCTTGGAGCAGTCGCCTGCGCCGGGTGACCGCGTCAAGTCGGGGCACATCATCTACGTGACCATCAACTCAGCTTCATCGCCCACCATCAGTCTGCCCGACATCATCGACAACTCGTCGCTGCGCGAGGCAATGGCAAAACTCACCGCATTGGGATTCAAACTCGGACAGCCCAAGTTCATCCCCGGTGAGAAGGATTGGGTTTACGGCGTAGAATGCAATGGCCGCTCTGTAGTGGCTGGCGACAAAATACCCGTTGACATGCCCCTCGTCATCTTGGTAGGCAACGGAATGCGCTCAGAGGACGACTCAGTGGACTATATCGACCCTGCCTCCAACGACACGGAGATTTTCATCGAGACCGGTGGCGGCGAAGAGGACGAGTTTGAGGAAGTGACGGCTCCGCCTGTGGAGGAACCCACGCCTCCGGCACAACCCACCGAGGAGAAAAAAGAAAAGAAGGAAAAGACTGAGCCTGCCAAACAACAACCTAACTGACGAAAGATGAACATTGAAGATACAGAGGACATTTTCGACGAGACAGAAGAGTATGCCGAAACGGCTGAAGAAAGCAGTGACGGTCAACTCTTCGAGCATTGGAAGATAACCGTGGACGCTGGGCAGAAACCCGTGCGCATTGATAAATTCCTCGCCGAGAAGAATCCTTATCAGAGCCGCAACCGAATTCAACAGGCAGCAGAGGCTGGATTCATTTTCGTCAACGGCTCGCCCGTGAAGAGCAACTACAAGATTCGCCCCAACGACGAAATCAAGTTGATGCTCTCACGGCCCAAGCACGACAGCAGCATCGTGGCGGAGGACATTCCCATCGACGTGGTGTATGAGGACAACGTGCTGATGGTGGTGAACAAGCCGGCGGGAATGGTTGTGCATCCCGGCGCGGGCAACTTCCACGGAACGCTCATCAACGCAATCGCATGGCACCTGCGCGACATGAAGGAGTTTGACCCCAATGACCCGGAAGTGGGACTCGTCCACCGGATTGACAAGGACACGAGCGGACTGCTCGTCATTGCCAAGACTCCGGATGCCAAAACCTCGCTGGGCAAGCAGTTCTACAATAAGACCACCCACCGCTCGTATAATGCATTGGTGTGGGGCAACATGGAGGGCGACTCGGGACGCATTGAGGGCAACATCGGACGTGACCCGAAAGACCGTCTGCGAATGAAGACGTTCGCTCCCGACTCGGGCATCGGTAAACCGGCAGTAACCCACTGGCGTGTGTTGGAACGCTTCGGCTACACCACGCTTGTGGAGTGTGTGTTGGAGACGGGTCGCACTCATCAAATACGTGCCCACATGAAGAGTATCGGGCATCCCCTGTTCTGTGACGAGCGCTATGGCGGACGGGAGATTCTGCGCGGTCAGCGGTCATCAACCTACAAGGCATTCATCGAGAACTGCTTCAAGCTCTGTCCTCGGCAAGCCCTCCACGCCAAGACGCTCGGCTTCAAGCATCCTGTCACGGGTGAACAAATGGACTTCGACAGTCCGTGGCCCGACGATTTCCGATTGCTCATTGAAAAATGGCGCAACTTCATTGAAGGAAGAAGGACTTAAGTTAGGAGCAAGATGAGTTAGGAGTTAGAAGATAGGAGCATGATAAGTTAGGAGTTAGGAGATAGGAGTTGCTGCGCCCACCAATTATGCAGTATGAATTAAGAGTTGCACCTACTAAACCTACTGCACTTACAAAACTCCTTCCACAGGTGCGAAAGCTAATTATGCATTATGAATTATGCATTCTACTACACTTCTTCCCATCTCTTCAAAAATAGTTTTCTTATCGATAAAGCAATAAAAAGATATAATAGTTAGTATGAAAAATCTAAAGAGAAATGTGGCAATCGTCTGTGGTGGCGATTCTTCGGAACACGATGTTTCCATGCGCTCGGCTGAAGGATTGTATTCCTTCTTCGACAAAGAGCGCTACAATGTCTACATTGTCGACGTGAAAGGAATCGACTGGCATGTGCAGATGTCAGACCGTAATATTACGATAGACAAGAATGACTTCTCCTTCCTGCTCGACGGCAAGGTGGTGATGTTCGACTATGCCTATATTACCATCCACGGCACTCCGGGAGAGAACGGAATGATGCAGGGCTACTTCGACCTGCTCCATATCCCCTACTCCACCAGTGGTGTTCTCGTAGAGGCAATGACGTTCGACAAGTATGTGCTCAACAACTACCTGCGTGGCTTCGGCGTGCGCGTTGCCGACAGCATCCTGTTGCGCCGCAATGAGCCTTACAATGAGGCAGATATAGAGAAGCGGCTCGGAATGCCTGTATTCGTGAAGCCTGCCAACGACGGTTCGTCTTTCGGCGTGAGCAAGGTGAAGTGCGCCGACCAGTTGGCACCGGCACTTCGCGTGGCTTTCATGGAGAGCGACGAGGTGATGATTGAACGCTTCATGGACGGCACTGAGATTTCCGTCGGCTGCTACAAGACAAAGAAGAACAGCGTCGTGTTCCCCGCCACGGAGGTAGTGACAAAGAATGAGTTCTTCGACTACGATGCCAAGTACAACGGTCAGGTACAGGAAATCACTCCTGCCCGCATTGCTCCCGAGACGGCCAAGGCAGTAAGCGAAGAGACCAGCCGCATCTATGACATCCTGAAGTGCAACGGCATCATCCGCATCGACTATATCATCACAAAAGATGAGAACGGAAAGGACGTCATCAACATGCTGGAAATCAACACCACGCCGGGCATGACAGCCACCAGCTTCATCCCGCAGCAGGTGCGCGCTGCCGGTCTCGACATCAAGGATGTACTCACCGACATCATTGAGAATCAGTTCACCTGAAGAATAATGCATAATTCATAATTCATAATGCACAATTCATAATGCATAATTACAATTCATAATTGGCGGAACTATTCATGGAAGAAGTGCAGTGGGGGCGGGAGATATAGAAGGTTCAGTATGGGCGCATCAACCCCTATTAAACCTACTAAACCTACTGCACCCCTTCCGATAACTTCAAAGGCATTCATGCGAAAGTAGAATCCCATAATATCTCAACAATGAAGAAAGGAATCCTTTGTATAGCCATGGCTTTGCTGTTCATGGGCTGCGAGAGCGAAAGCTACGAAACGGGTGATGGCTCGCTGAGCTACCTCACCGAGTGCTTCGGAATGCTGCATACAATCGAGGCACAGACGGCAGACTACGTAGTGACCGACAGCGGCACGAAAGTGGTGTTCGACAATCCCGCGGCGGTGAGTTGGGCTGAGACTGCCGATTCGCTCTATCGTGTGCAGGCTTATTACAAAGCCAAGGACAACAGCGTGGAGCCTATCGCATTGAACCAAGTGGGAGTTGCCCAGCTATACGATGCCAATAAGTTAAACTCAATCCCCACCGACCCGCTCACCTTCATCAGCGCTTGGCGTGGCGGTGGCTATCTCAACGTCGCCTTTCAGGTGAAGACCGGCAAACAGGAAGGAGAAGTGGAAGCGCAAATCATCGGTTTCGTGCGGGATTCAGTCCGATTGGTCGATAATAAAGTCGTGAGCTATGTCCGCATGCTCCACGCACAAAACAATCAACCACAATATTACAGCGTCCGCTCTTATGCCTCCATTGCATGGCCAGCCGACTGCGACCGCATGGTCCTCACCGTCAACGATTACGATGGAATAAAGAGCAAGACGGTGGAATAGCGGCTTCCCAATCGTTTCTGCCTGTCTGTCTCTCCAACCATCCAACACTTATAACCATACCTATATAACTCAACTTTCGCATTTATGGAGGAGTCAAAGGAGTTAAAAGGAGTCAAAGAAGTTAAGACATTACTATTGAAGGATTCTGATACCCTTCAGCACTGTTGTCTTTAACTCCTCTAACTCCTTTGACTCCTTTTAACTCCTTTGAAGTAAGCAAGTTGCAAACTTGCGAAACGTCAGTATATAATATTAAGACACAGTTATACATGAGAATATGAATAGTCTTATCAATCCTGATAAAACCAAGGGGGTACTTGCCCCAATTTGCATACTGACAAATTGAACACCAGACCAAGACAATAACGGAATGTTCAAGCCCGTTAATAGGGCAAAGAAGTTATTTTCTTATTGCGTATTTGCTTCTGAAATTCGCCATGCTATGCTCTTGTGTTAATCATTTGTAAATTGTTAGTATAATTTTAGGGCATCTCGAAAAATAACACTATATTTGTCTTATCGAATATCCCACACCTGAAATAGAACACTCAGGTACTTGAATTGCTAAGTCTCTAAAAGCTAAAGTCAACTTATGACAAAAGAAGAAAGATACAAAGTCATCATGGACCAGTTGCTCAAACACGGCTCCGTGTTGGTTTCCGACCTGTCGGAGATGCTGGAGGTTTCTGCCGTCACCATCCGCAAGGACTTAACCGAGCTTGAAAAAGCCGGCAAACTCTATCGCAGTCATGGGAAAGCTATCATCGTCAACCCCTTCACCAACAACAGAACCGTCAACGAAAAGGAGAAACTGGCACCAGAAGAAAAATACGCCATCGGCATGGAAGCCGCCAAACTGATTACCTACAACGACTCCATTATCCTTGCATCTGGTACGACCATCCACGCTTTCGCCCAGTGCATCAAACCCGTACAAAAGCTCACCGTGGTCTCTGCCTCGCTCAAAGCCTCCATGATTCTCGCACAAGACCACAATATCGACGTCATCCAGCTCGGGGGCATGTTGCGCCACAGCAGCCTCTCCGTGGTTGGCTCCAATGCCGAGGCTTTCCTCCAAGGCTGCTCGTTCAGCAAACTCTTCCTCGGAGTAGACGGTATCGACCCTGAATACGGAATCTCTACCACCGACTTGCGTGAGGCACATATCAACCAAATCATGATGGGATGCGCTCAAAAGACCATTGTTCTCGCCGACTCGTCCAAGTTCGGACGCCGTGGTTTCGCCAAGATTTCCAACCTCAGCGACGTGGACATGATTATCACCGACGACAAGGTCAGCCAAAAGACGGTGGACAAGATGGAAGAACTGGGAATCGAACTCGTTAAAGCTCATACCACAACACAGACTAACACATACATCCCCCCAACTCAGAGGGAATGAGAAAAATATAAGGATTATGAAAACACCATCCGAATTCGACGACATTCGCCCGTTTAACAGCGACGAATTGCCCGAAGTCTATGAGCGGCTACTTGCCAACCCGCAGTTTCAGGCTGTGGTGAAGTTCCTCTATCCGAAGATTCCCTTCGACACCATTGCCACGCGGATGCGCAAGTGCAAGACCAACATGGAATTTCAACTCACTTTCTGCTACGGTTTCCTCAAAGACTTATTGAAACACGCCAGCCGTGGATGCGACATCGACATTAGCAACATCTCCAACCGCCGTTGCTATACGTTCATGAGCAACCACCGCGACATTGTGCTCGATTCTGCGCTCCTCGACATGCTGCTTGTCGACGCAAAGTTCGACACGACCTGTGAAATCGCCATCGGCGACAACCTTCTGTCCCTGCCTTGGGTGCTCGACATCGTGCGCGTGAACAAGAGCTTCATCGTGCGCCGCGGACTCATGGCAAAAGACCGTCTGAAATCCAGCATCAAGCTTTCCAACTACATGCACTTCGCCCTCAACGAGAAGCACGAGAACCTTTGGATAGCTCAGCGTGAGGGACGCGCCAAGGACTCCAATGACCGCACACAGAAAGGCATTATCAAGATGCTCACTCTCGGCGGCGAGGGCACTCCTCTCGAGCGTCTGCAACAACTCCACATCGTTCCGCTGTCTATCAGCTACGAGTTTGACCCATGCGACTATCTCAAGGCCGCTGAGTTCCAACTGCGCCGTGACAATCCCGACTGGCACAAGGGTCCGATGGACGACGTCATCAGCATGCGCACGGGCATTGCAGGATTCAAGGGTCACATCCACTTCCACTGCTCACCTTGCATCGACGACTTTTTGGAGACCCTCAAGACAAGCAAGATGAACAACAACGAGATGATGGACAAAATCTGCGAGCACATCGACCATCAGATTCACTACAACTACCGTCTCTATCCGGGCAACTATATTGCCTTGGACGAACTGCGTGGAACGAAGGACTTTACCGACCAGTACACCGAGCATCAGCATGAGGTATTCGATGCTTACCTGCACCGCAGACTGAGCAAAATCAACATTCCCAACAAGGACGAGGCTTTCCTTCGCGAGCGCCTGCTGACGATGTATGCCAATCCTGCCATCAACTATCGCAAGGCTCATGAGTTAGAATAAGCATGGTTTCAATCCATCTGAATAAAACACACTTCCCCTCCTCTCGTTTTAGTCGAAAGGAGGGGAAGTTGTATGTTGGACCGTTTTTCCTGTTTGAAATTGGAAAAGACTGCCGCAAGCCGCATTAATGAAGCAGCCTTCGACAAATTCCCTAATGTCTCTCCGGCACGATGAGCCACAGCAGCAGATAGACAAGGATGCCACTGAAAGCTGTGCCAAAAGTGAGAACCACATAAAGGATTCGCACTATCGTAGGGTCAACGTCGAAATATTCAGCAATGCCACCGCACACTCCTCCTAACATGCGGTCAGCGGAGCGGTATAATCTTTTCTTTTCCATAGCGCTTCATATTATATAGGTATAAATAGGAAAAACTCCTTAATCGTTCTCTGACGGGTTGGAACCGTCATCATCTTTATGCTCGAGCAGTTGCTTGGAGAGAAGGTTTTTGTCGGCGTCCTCCCTGACGGCGATGAAAATCGTATCGTCGCCTGCGATTGTACCAAGAATTTGAGGCTTCTGAGCTTGGTCAATATCGTAGGCAATGGCACTGGCATAGCCCGGTCTCGTTTTGATAACACCAATCGAGCCGGTGAAGTTGATGGCAATAATCCCGGATTCCTGCAACATCTTTTTAGCAGGTTCTGGATTAGACACACGCTTATACATGGTTTCATTGGGCAGCACATAAACGTAATCACCGTTCATACTGGCTGCTTTAGCCACTTTGAGCTGTTTCAAATCACGACTCAACGTAGCCTGTGTCACCTTAATTTTTTCCTTCTCCAGCAAATCAAGCAAATCCTGTTGCGAATGAATTTCTTTGCTTGATATGAGCATTCTGAGAATTGCAAGCCTCTCTTGTTTACTTTTCTTCTTTTTTCTTTGCATCTTTATGGGCTTTGGTTTTTGCAAATTTACATATTATTTACTTGATTGCAAAGAAAAAGTCTTAAAAATGCAATATATATTGATAATTTTTAAGCTAAAGGGGCATATTCGTAAGTAAATTGGTCAATGCAATCCACTAATTGGGGAGACTAATTTGTAAAATAAGCTCCTTTCCATACTCTGAATGAATATGAGTATTGGCAAATGAAGAACTAAGAATTTAGCTTGTGAATGCGACTCATCATGACATGAAAATCGTCCACTCTGGATTGAGCGACAGATGTCGACATGCATGTCGACAATTGTCAACGAGTTTGTCGGCAATTGTCAACGAGTTTGTCGACAATTGTCGCACAATCCAGAGTAGATGAATTTGACACACCTCTCCCGCCACTACTTCTAATGATGAACAAAAAATTCAGTGGCACAAAGAAATCTCAATTCCAGAGTGCCACCGCATATTTACTCATTGTTCGTAAAGAAGCAGACATTCGCATTTATTCTTCGCCACGCTTATATTGCGAGGGCAGATAACCGAAGAGTTCCTTATAGCATTTGGAGAAATAGCGCGGGGAGGCGAATCCGACCTTATAGCCAATCTCTGCCACCGTGAGCTGACTCTTTATCACAAGCTTCTCAGCATGGCGCAACCGTATCAAGCGGATAAACTCGCTGGGCGTCTTGCCCGTGACGGCTATCAAACGACGATAGAGATTGACGCGGCTCATGCCCAAATCCTTGCTCATGCTCTCCACCGTGAGCGACGTGTCGGGCAAGTGCTTCTCGATATACGATGTGACTTCGCTCACAAACTGCTCATCAACAGAGGTTATCTTCTCCTCCGTGATATGAGGCTCCACCTTTCCGTCGGTGCCTAAGGTTCCCTGCTTGAGCAACTTCTTCACATGGTCTTTAAGCAACTCGAGATTGAAAGGTTTCTTGATATAGTCGTCAGCGCCACAATCGCGGCTCTCTTTCTCATTCTCTTCCGACAGGCGCGCCGTGAGCATCACCACGGGAATGTCCTTTGTGGATTCGTTTTGCTTCACGCGGCGACAAAGTTCATTGCCGTCCATCACCGGCATCATCACATCGGTAAGGATAATGTCGGGACGGTCCTCGTCCACCAATGACAGTGCCTCATGACCGTTGGAGGCTGTGATGACGCGGTAGTCATACTTAAACTCACTGCGCATGAACTCAATGAAGTCGGGATTATCGTCAACAATGAGCACGGTGTAGCGGAACTGCTCTTCCTGCTTCTCCTCGGATGTCGGTTCCGTATTGCTTTTGCTCGACTTAGCTTGGACAAACGCCTTGCCCGACACGGTTCCGTCGCCGATGGGCAGCGACACAACCATCACCGTACCTCCCTTCGGATTATCCTCCACGCGCACCATCCCGCCGTGCATTTGGGCATAGTTGGCAACGAGGTTGAGACCGATTCCCGTTCCTCCGCGGATATTATCCTTGCTCTGATAGAAGCGCTCAAAGAGGTGCTTCTTTTCCTCATCGCTGATGCCAGGACCATTGTCTGCCACGCTTATCTCTAATGTTTTCTCCTCCACAACACTGGTCTTTACGTCAATACGTCCATGCTCCGGCACGAACTTGAAGGCATTCGACAGCAGGTTAGCCACAATCTTGTTGATTTTGTCTTGGTCGTAGCTCATCGTCACATCCTCCGCATCGCTCATGAAAGTCAGTGTCACATCCTTGTCGGTCAGTCCGATAAACTGGTCGCAAACACCCCGCACGCACGCCACGATGTTGCCCCTTTGCAGGCGGAGCGCATCCTTGTTCTTAAGCATGCGCCGAAGGTCGAGGATGTCGTTCACCATACCCAACATTTTGTGGGCATTGCGCTGGATGAGTTTCAGTTTTCTCACGATTTCGCTGTCAGTCTCTTTCTCGATGATGCCGGGCAGCGGCGACAGAATGAGAGTGAGAGGCGTGCGCAACTCATGACTGACGTTGGTGAAGAACACGAGCTTCATTTCGTCAATCTCCTTCTGCTTCTGGAATTCCATGCGCTCACGCTCTGCCTTTCGCTTGCGCTTATACACGGTATAAGCATAATACACGGCAAGGACCAGCAGCAAGATGTATATCAGCCAAGCCCAAACAGAGAGATAGAACGGCGGATGAACCTGAATCTTGAGCGTAGCAACCTCGGGCAAAGCATTGCCATTCCCGTCAATGAGTCTCACCTCGAGCGTGTAGTGACCCGGCGAGAGATTGGTGAACTTCACTACACCCTGAGCTTCGGCAGTCGTCATCCAACGGTCGTTGAGTCCCTTGAGGCGATAGAGAAAACGAGGCTTCTCGGGCAATCCTACAAGATTGGTCGACAGATAAATCACAAAGTTATTCTCGTCGTAGCGCAGGTCGAGCCGATGACTCATGTTGATGGACTGTTTGAGCACCACGTGACCGTTGAACTTCTCGCCCACTCCAATGGTATGGTCGAAGAGCGCAAGGTCGCTGAAGATGACTCGTCCGTGAGACACCAAGGGATTGGGCTTGATATTGCCAATGACGTTGACACCGTCAATGCCACCTGCCAAGACACGTCCATCGCGCAGGCAGACCATCGAGCGCTTGTTGAACAACCGACTTTGAACGCCGTCGAACTCGCCATAGGCATAGACCAAGAACTTCCATTCCCCTTCTGTATGATGCAGGGAAATACATTTCAATCCGTCCACTGTCGTTGCCCAGATGCGCCCCGAGTGGTCCTCGGCTATTGCCGATACCTCTATGTAGTCGTGGAGTCCCTGCACGGGCACTTCATAAGTGAGCTTTGAGGATGGGTCGTAAACGCTGAGTCCATTGGCTGTGGCTATCCAGATAAGGTGACGGGAGTCGTAAAGCACTTGATTGACCAGCCCCGACAGGTCTTTTCTTACGTCTTTGCGGTTGCTTTCAGACAAGAGTGTGAACTTTTCCGACTTGATATTGAATATCGACACCGAGCCAGAGTGTGCGAGGATGAGATTGCCCTTGCCGTCGCTCACCACGGAAGCCAAATAGTCGGAAGGCAGTTTGCTGTTATGAGTGTTATAGGTGGTGAATTGGTTGGTCTTGGGGTCGAGCAATTGCAATCCGCCGCCAAGCGTACCAATGGCGATGCGACCGTCGGGAAGCTCGCACAGCGACCATACATCGTCCACGGCCAACCCGTTGGGCGACTGGCGATAGGACGTGAAGCGACCGTTCTGATAATGAGCAATACCTCCGCGGAACGTTCCAAACCACAGACTTCCATCCTTGGCAGCAAGCGTGGAAACAATGATGTCCGAACCCAATCCCGTCTGCGCTTTGGTATAACGCTTAAGCTGGCGCGTGGCAAGATTGTAGCTGCAGATGCCCTTGTCGTTGGTTCCCATCCACAACCATCCAGCTTGGTCCTCACACATGGAATAGATATCGCCAAGGGGCAAGAGGTCAATAAGTCGCCGCGAGCTGAAGCAAGAGGCGATTCCCAAACGGTACGTACCCACCCAGACAATCCCTAAATTGTCCACATAGACACGCTGCAGCGTATTGTCGGGCAACGACATCGGGTCGGTGGGCGAGTGGAGCCACTGCGAGAGCATGTTGCCTTGGCGGTCGACTATCACCAATCCGTCGTGGTCGGTGGCAAGCAGGATGTTGCCGGATTTGTCCTCTGCCACATCGCGCACCACGTAACCGCTGATGGTTTTCCAGTTGCGTCCGCCTTGATAACCCACAGCAAGCAGGTCGGAGGAAAACATCCAGTAGTTGCCCTTCGTGTCAATGAATGTCTTGTAATAATCCTTCTTCGACTTGGCAAGCTGCTGCATGTAGGTGAAATCCAAGAATTTCTTGTTAGAATGGTCAAAAACACGCAGCAGACCATTGGAATAGTTGAACATCAAGAGCCGTCCGTAGGCACGGAGGTTGGAGACGCCGGTACCCTCAATCCAGTAATTGCGGGCAACGGTTGTACTCTTGCCACTGGTGAAATCATAATAATAAAGAGTATGATTGGACGATGCTATCCACAAATTGCGCTTCGCATCGGAGCAGACATTCAACGCATCGCCTTCCATTCCGTGATTGGACATCCAGCCTTTGGTGTCGTTGTCAAAGCTCTCGGTCAACGGGTCGTAGATACTGTAGCGGGTGGTAGTCATCACCCAGAGTTTGCCTTCGGCATCCTCACAGATGTCGTTCACCGTGTTTTCGGGCAAACTCTTAGGATTACCGGGAATGGAATAGAAAGTTCTGATATGGAAGCCGTCATATCGGTTGAGGCCCAATGATGTTCCCACCCACAAGAATCCGCTTGAGCTCTTGTAGATGCAGTTCACCTGATTGTCGGAAAGTCCTTGCCGATAACCAATATGAAAGAATTTGAGCGACGTATTTTGGCACCACGAAGGCATCGCCAACAACGCGCAGAGTAGTAGGAAGAGGGTTCTAATTTTCATGAGTTGTTTCTTTCGCAAGCACCCTTCAACGGCGAGCAACCGGTTTAAGACGTTCTACTATAGTTGAAAGTAATTCTCCTTGCAAATATAGCAATATTTTTATGAGACACCAAAAAATTTGTGCAATTAGTCAGAAGAGCTTGAAAAGGAAACCTTTGCTGCTGAGATAGCAGGTTGTAAAGAGGGGCATTGCAAGGAGATGATAAATGTATAGGTCACGAGGAATCCATCGCTATAAAAACCCAAATGCCAACTTGCCGAATGATGACAAGTTAGCATTTCAATAGGTCGTGATGATGCCCTAAATTTATTTCGAACCAACTTGAATGTTATTGGACTGAAGTTTCGCAAGTTTGCAACTTGCTTACTTCAAAGGAGTTAAAAGGAGTCAAAGGAGTTATAGGATTTAAAGACAACACTGATGAAGGGTATCAGAATCCTTCAATAGTAATGTCTTAACTCCTTTGACTCCTTTTAACTCCTTTGACTCCTCCATACATGCGAAAGTTAAATTATTTTACTTAATCAACTCATATTTTGTCTTTCTATACAACTTAGTTCCATTCAAATTAGGATACTTTTATAAGATCATGGAGCTCTCCGGGTTGCCGTTGCGCAGGATGGCGCGGGTGATTTCTCCATTGACATCCACTTTCCGTGTTGCGCTCACAGTAGATTGTTCCGCCGTTTGTTATTCCTATAACCAGTCACACATCTTGTTTCTTTGATGCTTGAACTCGTTGCAAGAAAAAACAAAAATGTTTGATTTAACCGTTGTGAACTGACTACTTTATCGTTCCACCATAATCACTTCCTTTTTCATCTATTAAATAACGATACACCATCCCAAAATATTTTATAGTTTCATCATTTGTTAATTTCAGACTTTCTACACATTGCGCAAATTCCAAAACCACACCTTTAGGGTTATCATACCCGCTGCTTTTAAAGAAAAATAGTTGGTTTTCTTTGTTGATAAAGATATATCTTGGATAATGGGGACCGTTTCCCTTATAGACATATATCCCATTTCCCCATTCATATTTGTTGGGGAACAGAAGGTTTACTACATTTTCGCACGCATTAGTGTTCTTGTACCTATAATTTTGCTCTATTAGCTTACAAACACTATCTGGAACATTTACAAAACTGCCTAACCTTTTGTATTGCCCCTTTGATGCCAAAGGTACAATATAAAATACTATAATAAGAAAATACTAATTCTTTTCATCTTTTATTGTTTTTGATTGCTCAATTATAATATTCTCTACACTTCTCTCTTTTGTCATTGTTGCCTTGCAATGTGGTGACGTATGGATAGCTTTTCTTATTGCCGGGGATTTTCTATTTTTATCTTTAAAGATACGAAGATTTTTTCTTTGATATCTGAATTTATAGCTTGTCCCAGCATTGATTTCCTTTTGAAGAAAGCATAAGAGCATTCACGAGCATTTTTAGTAAAATGTATGTTAACTTTTATCCATTGTCACCGCAATATTTCCTTTTGGAGAAACTATTTTTTCACCATCTATGTCTAAATATTTAATAGAATTACCTGCCGTGTAAGAATAACTACTAAAGTATGGGTAATTATCCTTTAACGGGTCCACCCCATACCACAGACTTGTCACGGGATTCATGTACCGTGCACCATAATAGTACAGCCCTGTCTCCTCGTCCAACTCCTTGCCGTTGAACTTATACGGCATCTCCTCGCTGCTGCTGTGCTCATCAACCAATAACTCGCCGTAAGGCAGGTAGGCGTCATACTGCGTGAGATTGCCCTTGTCGTCGGTGATATAGCTTGTGCTGCCGAGGTGGTCGGAGTGGAAGAAGAAGGTCTCTTCCGTTGACGTGGTGTCGTCGGCGACATATCCATAACCCGGCTGCGGGTCGTCGGGATTCTCTGGGTCGTCCCAGCTTATGGGCGCACCGGGCTCACTGCACTGCGCGTCATTGGTCTTCGGAGTCTGTATCCAGCCGTCGGGAACGCTGTGGTCGCCAAGCTCGGTAAGGATGGCATTGTAGCCCACGCCCGTGTTCTCCGGGTCGCCGTACGCACCCTTCTCTGTCGGAATGCCGGGGGCGATGCCAAGCTCCTTGTAGTATGCCTCTTTCTGTTGCTCTATCTGGCTGATGCGCTCCGCATAGTCCTGCTGGCCTGCAGTGACGTGGCTGCCGGTGATGCCATAGACGTTGTTGAAGCGTCCCGTTCCGATACGAGAAGCCACACGCTTGTCACCGATGAAGTAATGTTTGGTGAAACGGTTCTTGTTGATGCTTATTATCGGAGCTGGGTACAATGTGTAGTCGTCCGTTTCATGAAATGTAATGCCCTGCGGGGCACCGTTGATATACACGCCCTCCATCGTGCCGTGACTCTTCACCACGCGCTCGCCGCCCGCATCGTAGGTATAGCGTCTCGTCTTGCCATTGTCCGACAGCACAATCAGGCGGTTCTCTTCGGCACAATACATCTTGTTAATAACTTAATTTATATAATACTCCTATTTGTTTCAGCATATACCTTTTATTGTATAATCAGTTTTATATAATCTGTAATGTCAGAAAGCCAATGAGTAGAAAACCACATTCCGAAGGTTAACAATACCAATGCGGAAGACAGAACGTGTATTAGGACTTTCTTTTTTACTGGCAAATGGGACATATCACGTATTATTGTCTTTTCTTTTTCGTTATATACTTTATATATTTGCCTATCAATAAGTAAGTAGATAAATACAATTATCCAAGAAGACAGGCCATCGCTAATATGCAAGTAAACTTCGTCAAACGCATCATAAATGGGAACGACAAGAAATGTGGTTGGAATCAACGTAATTATACCCGTAACACTATAAATAGGTCTCCAATCTTTCTGTACTTTTATTATCTTCGTGTAAAACACATATAAAGAATAGTATAAATAGTTCATATTCTCAATCATAATATTTATTTCGAATGTTCATCAACCAATAGCTCGCCATAGGGCAGGTAGGCATCATACTGCGTGATGTTGCCCTTGTCGTCTGTGATATATGAGGTGCTGCCGAGGTGGTCGGAGTGGTAGAAGAAAGTCTCTTCCGTCGACGTGGTGTCGTCGGCGACATATCCATAGCCCGGTTGCGGGTCGTCGGGATTCTCTGGGTCGTCCCAGCTTATGGGCGCACCGGGCTCACTGCCCTGCGTACCGCCGGTCTTCGGCGTCTGTATCCAGCCCTCTGGAACGCTGTGGTCGCCCAATTCAGTGAGGATGGTGTTGTAGCCCACGCCCGTTTTCTCCGGGTCGCCGTATGCACCCTTCTCTGTAGGTACGCCGGGGGCGATGCCAAGCTCCTTGTAGTATGCCTCTTTCTGTTGCTCTATCTGGCTGATGCGCTCCGCATAGTCCTGCTGGCCTGCAGTGACGTGGCTGCCGTTAATGCCATAGACGTTGTTGAAGCGTCCCGTTCCGATACGAGAAGCCACACGCTTGTCACCAATGAAGTAGTGCTTCGTATAGCGGTTCTTGTTAATAATATGAGGGTTACAGTGTATTATCATTGTGCTTCATATTTAATAACTTTCGTCTGCAAAAGGCGTGTCAACATACTCAATATTGAACTTATTATTTGTGAATATACAATGAAATATTAATTGATAATCTGTATCTTCTTCGTATAAACTGAAACGACATATGACAGAGTCTTTATTTATTTTTTGTATGTCTGGAAAACCTAAATCAAACCATTCTATATTTTTTAATCTTGCAATTTTGTTAACATCATTTCTATTAATAATAATAGTAGAAGTAGGCTTATGTGTCTGCATAATAGAAATCATCACTTTGTGCCCATAAAAATATATAGTATCTTTACTTTCTGGCATAGCGCCTTGATCATATTTCACCAACTCGACGCTGTCATTAATCAATTTTATTCGCACTTTATAATCTCCAAAGCAACTGTCAATTTGAGAAATTGGTACAGGATAATCACGAATACTGTATTTTTGGTTATGCGGCAAAGTTAAATGCAAGGAACGCGTAGTTTCGTTATTATTATATGCCATTGCCTCATTATGCTTTTTCCCACTATTATTGACATTAGATGAACATGCACATATTGTCATAACGAAGATGCAGCATATTATTCTTAATCTAATTCTATTCATGACCGGTACTATTAATCATTATACTTGTTATATCAATTTTAGGAAAAATATTTATCATAGGAGTTGGCTTTTTCATATTTTTACCATAAACAATGACTTCAGGCAGCATTGTTGATTTAGGTTGATTTGAAATGTTTTCATTAATATCTTTTACTTCTGTTATCATCATTTGAGGATCTTTTAATTGGTTTGGGGTAGCCGCAGGATTCACAACTTTACCATTTTCATACAATTCATAATGGAGATGTACAGCCTGCCCCCCTAAGTTTTCCAAAGCCTGTACCACCAATTGTTCCAATTTGCTGACCTTCCTCTACATATACCCCAGCTTTCAATCCATCTGCAAAGCTACTAAGGTGCATATAAACCGTAGCTATCTTTCCGTCCTTGGACAGGATTCTAATTCTGTTTCCTGCAGCATTACCATCTTTATAAGACTTCACATACACAACCCTACCAGAGTGTGTTGCAAAGACTGGAGCACCATAATCGTCATCTCTTACTCCTAAATTTATATCTACACCTTTATGTAAATGATTTCCTCTATTCTGACCAAAGTTATTAGAAAATCTTCTTCTATGTCCATTATAAGTTTTGTTTACAGGCCATCTCCTCATCCCGTCTGGATCTATAAATACAATGGGATTCCCTTTCGTATAACAAAATTCTGACACATTTACATACTTTTCTGCCAGCGGATCCACTCCATACCACAGGCTTGTCTTGGGATTCATGTACCTTGCACCATAATAGTATAGTCCCGTTTCCTCGTCCATCTCCTTGCCGTTGAACTTATACGGCATCTCCTCGCTGCTGCTGTGCTCATCAACCAATAGTTCACCGTAAGGCAGGTAGGCGTCATACTGCGTGATATTACCCTTGTCGTCGGTGATGTAGCTTATACTGCCGAGGTGGTCGGAGTGGTAGAAGAAGGTCTCTTCCGTTGACGTGGTGTCGTCGGCGACATATCCATAACCCGGCTGCGGGTCGTCGGGATTCTCTGGGTCGTCCCAGCTTATGGGCGCACCGGGCTCACTGCACTGCGCGTCATTGGTCTTCGGAGTCTGTATCCAGCCGTCGGGAACGCTGTGGTCGCCCAATTCAGTGAGGATGGTATTGTAGCCCACGCCCGTATTCTTGCAATAATCTCTCATTTCCTCTACAACGTCTTTACTACTAATTTATTGTTTGTTTTCTCTTAGTAGAATTTTAATAACGTGGGTTTGATGAATTTTGGAATTTCTGATTACTGCCACAGCAACGATATATAGCATAATATCTATTTTTATTTTCAGTCGCTCACACGTGAGGGAGACGTGAGACACACGTATGGGAGACGTTGGCGACACGTGTCAGCAACCATGGATGGTTTGTTTCAAAATCATGATTGACAACATTTTCATGACAAATTTGAATCCGTGAGCATTAATTTTGTCAAGCTCACGTAAAACATATTTGTTAATAACACATTAGCCGTATTGTCACTTGAAAGTTTTGTAAGTGATATGGTATTCTGTCTTTTTATCATTCTCCAATTTGACGACTTGGGTCATTCTTCCAAACTGATCATAAGTATAATAGTGTTTATCTTTCATTACCTCTCCTGTAAGATTAGGCTCATGAATGTATTCAAACGCAACGATTTTGTCCCCTCTGAGATTTATTTTCAAAGAATAAACAAAATCCACTTTAGAATTTAAGTAAGTGTAATATTTATCTATATTTTCAATACAGATTTGTTTTAAATTATCTTTAGACCTGACTGTATCTAAGATACTCTTGGGCTCGTATTCCGATAGGATATCCGTAATGATGCATGCATCTTCAAATATGATGTCTGCGTAAGGAATATTTATCCCATATTGCTGCTTAAGGGCTTCTACTTGAGTATGAAAGATATTCATTCTTGTTTTGTCTTCTTCGTCAAGTTTAATGAAGCGCACTTTTTTATCCTCTACCCAAGCTATCCTTTTTTCATGTGAATATATATATTCATGCGACACCCCGTCTGTTCCATAAATATGTACAAGTATCCAGTTGCCGTTTTGATTTGATGAGAGCAAAAATATTTGCGATAAAACTAAGAAAATGATTATTATCTTATTCATAGATATCATTAATTTGTTTTCCAAAATATAGTCCTTCCGTATACAGCCGTTGATTTAAGTCTATATTTACCCGCATTCATGTTCGGTTTTCCATTAAAGCTATTCCGGGCACGTCTAATCATTGGTGCCTTGAATGATTTTCCAACATTTTCTTTCCATTTTTTGTAATGCTCAGGCGAAATCTTCCAACCCATTGTATTCATGTGTATTTCAAATTTTCCATTCGATTTGCGTTGCTCGCTTTCAGGAAACTGAGCCTGCTCTGCTCCATCCCACATTGTTGCACCGAAACTGAAATCTTCACCATTAGTAAGGGCGTTTAGTTCGGCGGCAATTGCCGTCCGCATAAGGGGTAATTTGTTTCTTTGCCCGTTAGTCTTTTCCCTAAAATCTTTGGCAGGCTCAGAGCTTACACCATAGGCCTTTTTATTTCGCTGATGAACACTCGCTATTGCGAACATTTCTTTTTTCAAATCATCCGTAGGCTCTTTGAGCTTGTTTCTAACTCTATATGCACTGCTTTCACCATAAATGGTTGATGACTGTCTGATAAAATTGTAATATGAGATATTTAATTTCACCGCATTTGTTGCATTAGTAACTAAATTATTATCAAGTGTTACACTTTCTGCTATAAACACGAAACCATCTTTATGCCCATCTGTACCCAACCACTTTCCCGATATATTGTAATAGTCGCCACATCCATTGGGATCAACTAAAATCAACGGGTTAGCATGACAATAAAGATAGGCACTCACATCTACATAATCTTCAGCCAATGGATCCACCCCATACCACAGGCTTGTCACGGGATTCATGTACCTTGCACCATAATAGTACAGTCCCGTTTCCTCGTCCATCTCCTTGCCGTTGAACTTATACGGCATCTCCTCGCTGCTGCTGTGCTCATCAACCAATAGTTCACCGTAAGGCAGGTAGGCGTCATACTGCGTGATGTTGCCCTTGTCATCGGTGATGTATGAGGTGCTGCCGAGGTGGTCGGAGTGGTAGAAGAAAGTCTCTTCCGTCGACGTGGTGTCGTCGGCGACATAGTCATAGCGGTTGGCCATGACACTATTGCCGCCCACACGGAGTTCCGTCTCCTGCAGACGCTCGCGCTTGTTGTCGTAGGAGTAGGTCTCCTCCGCACCGTTGCCCAGCTTCGTATAGACGGTGTGTCCGTCCTTGTCATAGCCTATCATATCCACTATAACGCTCTCCCTGCCAAGTTTATTGCTCGTGATGCCTTCAACCTGTCCTGCGGCGTTGTAGTGGTAGGTCACCACCTCACCGTCGGGATAGGTCATCGTACGCACACGGTTCCAACTGTCGTAGGCGGAACCATAGACGTAGGTGCGGATGTCCGCCACGCTCGCCATCACCGTGCGCACGGTCTTGACGACCTCGCCCTGTCTGCCATAGTAGTACGCCTCGCCGCCAGATGCGTCCTCCACGAGGGCAAGCCTGCCAGCGCGGTTGTACTTGTCGCCCGGCTGCCCGTAGGTGTAGGTGACGCGGTTGAAGAGGTTCTCCGGGTAGAGTATCTCCGAGAGACGCTCGTAGTCGTAGGTGTAGGTTATCGGCGCCTTCTCGGAGATGGACTTCCTGAGCTGCGCCGTGAGCTTGGTCAGGAGGTTGCCCGCCGCGTCGTAGGTCATGTCGGTCTCGCCCGCGTCGGGATGGATGACCGTCAGCTTGCGCCCAAGGGCATCGTACTTATAGCTTGTTGTCTTGCCGTTGGGATGGTACACAGCCGTGACTTGGTTCACGGGGTCGTAGTCGTAGCTCACGGTGATGTCCTCACCGCCGGCGTGCTGCACCGTCCTGCGGTTTCGGTTACGGGCGTCAGTGTAGCTCTCCACTGTCCTGCCCAGCGCATCCGTCACCTTCATCTCCAGCATCGGGATACCGTCATAAGAGCCGACGGAGTAGGCACTCTGGTGGTGCTGCCGTCAGCAAGGGTCGCCTCGGTGGTACTCACTTTGTTAAATCTACTCATGAATCATGAAGTTGGAAATATACATTAAATTGGCATGACTTTTAGAATACATTTTTGAGTTAAGTTTAAAAGAATCATCACATTATCGTATCTCTCCCTATTTTTATCATTCACTAACGTAATGATATGTAATCCTTTTGCAGGAGAGAAAATACCCTTAGTTTGACTTGAAGTATAAGAAATATAATAATATCTATAAA
>JBMNUV010000029.1:0-34371 GCA_050946455.1 Prevotella sp. | reverse complement strand
GTTTCCCCTCGACTTGCATGTGTTAAGCCTGTAGCTAGCGTTCATCCTGAGCCAGGATCAAACTCTCCACTGTAAAGTATCGTATGGCGCGGAATCCCGCAAGGGAACCGCGCCGTTGTTGTCTGTCTGACTTAGGACGCTCCGGAAACCTCAGGAAGCTGTCTCTTCACCTGAAATAAATGAATGACGGACTGTCTTTCTTACCCGGCGGGGTCTCCCCCGCCGCTTCCTGTACTGTCTCTCTGTCTGATATATCCTTTCAAAAATCGCCGTGCTTGTTCAAATCTATTTTTTGAAGCCAAGCGAGTGCAAAGTTAGGCAAAATATTCGAACCTACCAAGGTTTTTTCTTTATTTTTTTGAAATAAAACTAAAAAAGTTTGATTTATTATTCTCTTTCAACAAGAATATAAAGTATTAGAATGTTTTTAGTGGTTTTGTTGCCTCCCCTAGCCTATAAAAAGTGCGCCATTGCGCATTCATATATATAAAGGTATATCAAATAAAAAACCGCACCCATTTAGATGGATGCGGCTTTAATAATAATATAGTATATTACAAGTAAATTCAGACTGCAGCTGCAATCCACTCGTAAACACTACTGAAGATACCGAAGCCGATAACTCCAGCAGTACAGAGTGCTAAAGCCAACTTAGTGGAAACAGCACTCTGGAAAGTAGGAAGAGGATGCTCGTTGGGCTTAATATACATAGCCTTCACAATCAGCAAATAGTAGTAGAGGCTGATAACAGTGTTAATCAAGGCGATAAACATTGTAGCGTAAGCCAAAATACCGTTTGTGGTGAGAAGGTCAGCACTCTTCACAGAAGCCATGAACACGAAGAATTTTGAGAACATGCCTGCAAAGGGAGGAATACCACCCAAAGAGAATAAGCTAAGAGTCATGAGCATGGAGAGCTTGGGGTTGGTCTTGTAGAAACCATTGTAGCTGTCTATGTCAACAACGCCGTTGTTGTGCTCTTCCACAGAGGAGATAATTGTGAATACTCCCATGTTGGCGACCACGTAAACCAATACGTAGAAACTCAAAGCCGTGATGCTCAAAGTTGTATTGCCCACGATTGCCAGAACGATGTAACCAGCCTGTGAGATGGAAGAAAAAGCCATGAAACGCTTCAAATCCTTCTGGTGAATAGCAAAAAGGTTGGCAACTGTGATAGAGAGTACGATGACGATGTAGAGCATATACTGCCAATACTCGGAGATAGGTGCGAACACCTTCATCAGAATGCAGCAAAGTGCAAAAGCAGCGGCACCTTTAGAAACTACAGAAAGATAACCTGTTACAGTTGTCGGAGCTCCCTGATAAGAATCTGCGGTCCAGAAGTGGAAGGGAACCAAGGAAATCTTGAAGCCCAAACCACTGAAGAAGAATACCATACCCATGATGATAAGCGGAGTTGCAGTAATCTTCTGAGCCACATCGTCAAAATACAGCGTTCCACAAGCACCATAGATGAAGCTGATACCATAGAGCATCACGCCACTGGAGAATGTTGCGGTCAGGATAAACTTAGCACCAGCCTCGGCTGAATTGTGGCGGTATTTATCGAATGCCACGAGGCATGCCATCGGGACACTTGCCATTTCCAATCCTAGGAAGAACAACAGGAAGTGGTTGGCACTCACCATCATGTTCATACCAAGCAGAGTTGAGAACACAAGTTCATAAAACTCACCCTCTTTGAATGCAGTGTCGGGACGACTCAACCATTCACGAGCCTGAATGAGAACTATCAGTGTTCCGGTGGCAAGGATTGTCTTGATAACTCCCTGAGCTGGTCCAGTGGCATACATACCACCGAATGCAGTTGCGGCAGCCGTCGGAGCAATATTCAAACAAATATGAATCAGCATCAACGCGCAAACGAGGCAATTAAACCATTTGCGAGGATTGCCATTCACAGTGTCGGCAGGTTTTTTAGCCGTAAAGAAGTCTACCACGAAAGTGATTACGAGAATCGCCATCAAGGAAACCTCAGGCACCATATTAAAAAATTGACTATAATCTACGTTCATTGTTCTTTGTCGTTAATCAGTTTTCATTTACATGCCAGCTACCATACCAGCACTGAGAATGTGTTGAATCATAGGAGCAACAGCAGAATTGATGACGTTCTGAGCCCAGAGAGGGAACATACCCAATCCGGCAACACAGAAGATAAGGCCTGCAACTGCAATGCGCTCGTCCCATGTTGCATCGTGGAGCTGATAGAACTTCTGATTGGGAACTTTCTGATAGAGAATCTTACCGACAACACGGAGAATATAGACTGCAGTGATGACAATTGACGTACAAGCGATGATGGTGCAAGTACGATGGAAGGTGTCGTTCACCTCGAAAGAGCCTACAAATATATTCATCTCAGCCACAAAGCCAGAGAAGCCCGGAAGTCCGAGGTTTGCCAAACCGGCAATAACGTAGGCTACGGCAAGGAAGGGAACAACTTTCATCAATCCACCCAAGCGACGTACATCACGAGTGCCCGCACGGTGATAAATCATACCAATGACAGCGAAGAAGAGAGCCGTCATCAAGCCGTGAGACAACATCTGAAGGACTGCACCTGTAATGGCGGTCTGGGTCATCATCAAAAGTGCGAAGAGCACCATGCCACAGTGAGAAACTGAAGAATAAGCATTGATGTACTTCAAGTCGGTCTGAACGCAAGCTGAGAGTGCACCATAGACTACTGAGCAAGTGGTGAGGATAAGGAATATCCAAGCCAACTCATGAGCAGCCTGCGGCAACAGATACATTGCTATACGGAAGCAACCATAACCTCCAAGCTTCATCAGCACGCCGGCGTGGAGCATAGAGACGGCTGTAGGCGCCGAAGCGTGACCATCGGGGCTCCATGTGTGGAACGGGAAAAGAGCTCCAAGAACACCGAAACCGATAAAGATAAACGGAAAGAGAATTTTCTGGATTGCCAACGGTATAAGAGTTGAGGTCTTTGCAATCTCGTTGAGTTCGAAAGTGAAAGAACCGCCGTATTTTCCGTTGAAGAAGTAAATACCTATGATACCAAGGATGAGCAGAGCAGAACCACCCATCAGCATGAGGGTAAGCTTCATAGCACTGTACTCTTTGGGACCTGTACCCCACACACCAATGAGTAGATACATAGGAATCAAGGCAACCTCATAGAACATGAACATGGTGAACAAGTCGGTTGTTATGAAGAAACCGAACACACCTGTGCTCAACAATGTGAACCAGAGGAAATATTCTTTTTTCATGGGCTGCAGTTGCCAAGAGGCAAATGTACCCGTGAACACGATGATTGCGGAAAGAAGGAGCATGACCACAGAGATTCCATCAACGCCCACGCTATAATTAATATGAAGCGAAGGGAACCAAGGTGTGGAATATGTCCAAAGCATAGCGGCATCATTGCCCATCGAACGCTGCTGGATGAATGCCACAGTGAGGTAGATAGCGAGAGCCAAGATGGCTGAAGCGCCACATGCCATCACACCGCGTACCTGATTATCGTTGCGAGCCAGCCAAAGGCCTAGCAACATAATAACAGGAATGACTACGAATAATGTTAATATACTCATCTTTGTTTAAAGCAAATAAAGTAATACCAATGTTAAACCTACAGAACCAGCAAGGAACCATGTAGCGTAGGAACGTACATCGCCACTCTGCCAAGGACGAATCGACTCGCCTGCCTCTTGTGTACCCCATGCTGCAAAGTTGAACATACCGTCAACAACGTGGCGGTCGAACCATGCGATAGGAATAGAGAAGCAGCCAAAGACAATCTTATGCGTGAAGAACTGCCAAGCATCGTCGATATAGAATCGGTTGAGGGCAGCCTTGTGCAAGCGAGGCATGGCTTTGGCAAGCTTGTCGGGAAGTGGGTTGTTCTTCGGCATGTACATGTAAGTAGCCAAAGCAATACCAATCAGCGCGGCTACAATAGAAGTACCTGCGATGGTCCAGTTGATTTCGATGTCGAAACTCTGACCGTTTGCACTTACAAAGTGACCGAAAGGAATCAAACCTGCTACACAAGAAACGACAGCCAAGAATACTAATGGACCCCACATAACGAAGGGAACCTCAGCGGGCTTCTTGCGATGTTCCGGGTCAAGCTCGTAATAGCTCTGTCCCCAGAAGATAACATAGTAGAGACGGAACATGTAGAAGGCTGTCATACCTGCCACGATGGTCATAATCCATTTCAGAGCCTGTCCCTGCCAGCCGGGCATCAAGTTACAAGCGTCGATGATTGCATCCTTTGAGAAGAAGCCTGCAAAGGGAGGAATACCCGAAATAGCCAGACATCCAATCAAGAAGCAAATATTGGTAATGGGCATATACTTATGAAGACCACCCATATATTCCTTGAAGTTGCTGCCGATGATGACAATGATTGCACCAGAGCAAAGGAAGAGCAGAGCCTTAAACATAGCGTGAGTAAAGAGGTGGAACATGCCGGCTGTGTAGCCAAGACCTGTCTCAGAGTCGAGACCCGTGCAAACACCGAGAGCTACGAGCATGTAGGCAATCTGCGAAATAGTAGAGAAAGCCAAGCCACGCTTGATATCGCGCTGACAGCAAGCAACTGCTGCTGCATAGAATGCGGTGAATGCCGCAATCCAAGCCACCCAGTGGAGTTGATTGGGAGCGTACTGAACCCAGATGGGAAGCAGAGAAGCAACCTGATAAACACCGGCGACCACCATGGTTGCAGCATGAATCAATGCTGACACAGGCGTAGGACCTTCCATGGCATCGGGAAGCCAAATGTGCAACGGGAACATGGCACTCTTACCAGCACCACCAATAAACATCAAGAACAAAGCCAAAGGCATTACCCATGCGGCTCCTGCTATACGTGAACTCAGTCCGGCATTCTCAGGAGCTGTGAGGTCGTAGTTGAACGTACCTACATAGAAGCTGAAGAAGAGAATACCGATAAGGAAGAACAGGTCGGCGAAGCGTGTCACGATGAAAGCCTTCTTAGAAGCATGGACTGCTGCGTGCTTGGGATAATAGAATCCGATGAGCAAGTAAGAGCAGACACCCACAAGCTCCCAGAAAAGATACATCTGGAATATGTTGGTCGCAACTACCAGTCCGAGCATTGACATGGTAAAGAGAGAAAGGAATGCGTAGAAACGCTGGAAGCCTTTCTCAAGTCCAATTGCTTTGTAGTTCTCGTCTCTTTCAGCCATATAGCCGAAGGAGTAGATGTGAACCATGAAACTCACCGTAGTAATGACGATGAGCATCACCACGCTAATCGGCGTAAGGCGGAAGCCGATATTGAACAGCAAGTGTGTTCCGAAAATCGGCGACTTGCCAAAGTCCATCCACGTGAAATTGAAAGCAGTAATTGTTGGATAAAGTCCGTCTGCCCCACGTCCTACAGCGAAGAAATACTCATAGGCGGTATAGAGCGACAAGGCGAAGACAGTACCAATAATGGCAGTGCCAATCCAACCAGCTACCTTCTTCGGCATCTTCATGCCCAACAACCCGAGCAAGAGAAAGCCCAGGAACGGCAGAAGAAGTATCAAAAATGCATAACTGTATTGTTCCATTACGTCGATTAGAATTTCATATTTTCAATACTGTTCACCTGGTCACTGTGATAGTTGCGGTAAACATTAATAATAATAGCCAGTGCCACGGCTGTCTCAGCAGCACTTACACCAATAGAGAAGAGTGTGAAGAACATTCCCTCTAATTGTCCGGGCCATACTATACGGTTGAAGACGGCAAAGTTCAGGTCGACTGAGTTAAGCACAAGCTCAATGGAGATGAGCATGGCAATCAGGTTACGACGAGTAACGAAGCCGAACACACCAATGAAAAACAACAGGGTTGAAACCCCAAGCCAACATTCTACGGGAATATTCATTTCTTATCCTCCTTTCTTGCAATGAGAATACCGCCGATGATACAAGCCAGCAAGAACACTGAAATGAACTCGAACGGAAGTACATACTGATATTTGTCTGCACCAAGCATGGCTTGACCAATCTTCTCCATTGGAAGCTCCTGGATATCACCTGTTACAATATTGTTGATGAATTGGTTCTTCATCAACACTGCACCAACAGTGAGCAAGCCTAATACGCTAATGAGCAGTCCACTACCCACACGGGTTCCCTTGAAGCGTTCAATAAGACCTTGCAGCGTGCGCTTGGAAACCAACTGTATGGCAAACACATACATCATAGTAATACCACCGGCATAGACAGAAATCTGTGCAGCGCCAAGGAAAGTATAGCCCATGAGGAAATAAAGGCCTGCGACTCCGAAAAGCACGAACAGCAGGAATGTTGCTGCGCGCATGATTCTCTTCGTCGATACGCAGAGCACAGCTGAACCGAGAATGATTACAGCCAAGATACCGAATATAATAATTTTGTCCATGACCTTTACTTCGTTTTAGTGTTGAACTGTCCAATCGTCAGTGGTGCGCCTCCATCAATAAGATTAGGAAGACTTCCTCCCTGATAGACCTCTTTGTCGAGATGCAGCACGAGCTTGCGACGGTCGAAGACAGCGTTTTCAAAATCATTGGTAAACTTGATGGCGTCGAAATTGCAGGCGTTTACACAGAGCTGGCAGAACATGCAGTCGCCAAGGTCATACTGGTAATCGTCGAGCTTTTTCTTCTTACGCCCCGTCTCTGGATCAGTCTCAAAATGAGACGTAATCTTGATGGTACCATTAGGGCATGCCTTCTCACACATCGTGCAGGCAACACACTTATAGGCACCATTTTCATCGCGGTTGAATACAAGACGGCCACGGTGACGAGGACTCACATGTAGTGTAGTCTTGCGGTTTTCCGGATATTGTTCTGTCGACTTCTTGGTGAAATATTCTCTCCAAGTAGTCTTCAGTCCGGTTGCCAGCGTCTTAA
Organism: Prevotella sp.; assembly: GCA_050946455.1. Lineage (GTDB taxonomy): Bacteria > Bacteroidota > Bacteroidia > Bacteroidales > Bacteroidaceae > Prevotella. Next base: position 27,455 of record JBMNUV010000029.1, on the reverse strand, counting down.
TGGCTGAATTTATCTCACCGAAATATGATTCGTTTGACATTATTTATTAATTTTCTTTTAGTGTATAGTAAAAGTCCAGCCGAATGATACGCACACCGTCATTACCACCAATACACAGAGCATCAGAGGCATGAGGTATTTCCATTCAAGTTTCAGGATATGGTCGATACGCAGACGAGGGAATGTCCAGCGAATCCACATAAGCAGCCAAATGATGAAGAGCATCTTGCCTATGAACCATACGAATCCGGGAATGAGGTTCATCACATGGTCAAAGCCCTCGATGCCGATATTCAGAGGAGCCCAACCACCGAGGAAAACTGCTGCGGCGATACCAGAGATGGTAACCAGATTCAAGTATTCAGCCAAATAGTAGAAACCGAATCCCATACCACTATACTCTGTATGATAACCTGCAGTCAACTCACTCTCAGCTTCGCACAAGTCGAACGGGCCACGGTTAGCTTCGGCATTACCTGCAATCAAGAACACCAAGAAGGCGATGATAGCTGGGATGTGGCCCTGAACGACCAACCACTGCCAGGGTCCTGTCTGTGCCTGAATGATGTCGGACAACTGCATACTGCCAACCAGCACGACTGCCGTGATGAGACAAAGGGCAAGACTCATTTCATAAGAAATCATCTGTACGGCACCACGCATAGCACTCACAACTGAATATTTGTTGTTACTTGCCCATCCTGCGAGGAAAATTCCAAGAATACCGATAGCAGAGATAGCCGTGATGAGGAATACGCCCACATTGAAATCAAGAACGATAGCGCCTTTATTCCAAGGAAGGAAGGCAAAAGTACCAACCGAGGCGATAATGGTAAGGCAGGGCGCCAACACGTAGAGAAGTTTGTCGGCTTTGTCAACGGCGAAAATCTCCTTGATAAGCATTTTCACCACATCGGCAATCACCTGCAAGGTTCCCCAAGGTCCCACACGTACAGGGCCAAGACGGCACTGGAAATAAGCGCAGACCTTACGCTCAAAGAAAATCATGAAGATGGCGAACACCGTGTAGAGCAACAATATGATGAGTCCCACGACGACGCACTCAATGAGAATGGTCCAAAAATCGCTTAGTCCGCAAGTCTGGCGGAGAAGCGAGTCGAACCATTTTGTTATTACTGAAAAATCAAACATTTGTGTTTAATTCTAATTGTTTTACTTGAAGTTGTCCCGTGAGTTATCTATCAATGTCGGGAATCACGAAGTCGAGAGCTGCACCAGTGGCAACGAGGTCGGCAATCTTCTGACCGCGCAACATCTTATCCATAGCGCCGACGAGAGTTAGTCCCATCGGACGGAACTTGAGTCGGTATGGACTCTTGTCGCCACGGCTGTCAAGATAAACGCCAAATTCACCGGCACCACCTTCAACCGAGAAGTACCACTGTCCTTCTGGTACCTTTATAATAGGTTTCTGCTTAATATAGAAAGGACCTTCAGGAATGTTATCAATGAGCTGTTCAATGATATTCAAGCTCTCATACATCTCTTTTATATGTACGTAGTAACGGTCCATAGAGTCCGCACCTGTAAGCGTAATCTCATTCCAGTCCACCTTATCATATAGGTCATAAGGATGATTCTTACGCACATCGTTGTGCCAACCGGAAGCACGACCAGCAGGACCCGTCACAGCGTAGTTGATACAGTCGGTCTCATTCATAGGACCAACGCCTACCAAACGCTTGTGAGTGATGACGTTATCACCGAACACATCAAGATATTCTTGAATCATCGGACGCAGATATTTACATAGAGCCTTGACGTTGTTGACAAAGTTGGGGTCGATATCGTCTTGAACGCCCCCAATGCGGTAGTAACCTTGAATAAGGCGACCTCCCGTAGTCTCCTCCAATACATTGAGCACATGCTCACGGTCACGCATACCATAAATGAAGGCAGTCAGGGCACTCAAGTCCTGAGCCACGCAAGACGTAAACAACAAGTGGTTGTCAATACGTTGCAACTCATCCATGATTGTACGTATGTAATGGATTCTGTCGGAAAGTTCGATTCCCATGGCTTCCTCAATCACGCCCACTAGTGCATGACGGTGGTGCATAGCGCTCAGATAGTTCATTCGGTCAGTGAAACCAAGTGTCTGAGGATAAGTCATCTGCTCACAGAGTTTCTCAATACCACGATGGATATAGCCCAAATGGGGATAGACATGCTCTATCAATTCACCGTTGATTTCTGTTTGCAGACGAAGCACACCGTGAGTAGAAGGATGCTGAGGACCTATATTCACCACGTATGCATTGTCGTGGAAAAGTTTATGGGGTGTTCCATAGAGTTCACCTTCTGAGTTGAGATTCCATTCCATTGTCTCGTCAAGTTCCACATCGTCTTTCAGAGAATACATATTCTTTTCTGGACTCATGTCGTAATCTTTCCGAAGGGGATAGCCCACGAAATCATTACGAAGGAAGAGACGGCGCATGTCGGGATGACCGAGGAACTTGATTCCATAGAAATCATACACCTCACGTTCCAACAAGTTGGCATCAGCCCATAGCTTCAATACAGAAGGAATGACGTAGTCTTCGCCAACCTTCTTCGCCAATTGTTTCACCGAGCAACGTTCGTGACTTTGTGTGTTCTCCAAAATGTAGATACATCCCAAGCCTTCTTCGCCGAAATCTTCTCCGACAATCGTCACAAGGTAGTCAAAATGTTTCTCATTCTTGAGTTTTGCCATCTCAGCGGCAAAGCTGTCAAATCCGAATTCTTTATTTTCCAGTTTCATCTTTCTCTACCTTATTCTGATTAGTTGTTTCATCCTTGGCTTGAGCCTTAGGAGCTTCCTTTTCTCTCAAATCATCGAGTTGCTTGCCCAACTTCTCAACCTGCTCTTTCGTAGGAGCCTTATCAACGACTATCGTCTCCTTGGGTTTAGCAACAGGCTGTGCAGCAGGCTTAGCGGCAGGTTTGACTGCGGGTTTAGCAGCAGGTTTGTGAGCTTCATTCCAAGCTTCCTCACGCTCTTCCTTGATAACGTCGTTGCTAACACCGAGCTTATCCTCGAAAATCAACGACTCATTACTGCGGCCCAACTCACGTTCTTCACTATTTTGCTTGTGGTTGACACCACCGAAGAACTTTTCAACTTTCACCTTACGCTGAAGCTGCATCATACCATAGAGGATAGCCTCTGGGCGTGGAGGACATCCAGGGATATAGACATCCACAGGAATAATCTCATCAATACCACGCATTACGTGATAACTGTCCTTGAAAGGACCACCAGAGATAGCGCATCCACCAACTGCTACCACATACTTGGGTTCCGCCATCTCGTCGTAGAGACGCTTCAAAGCGGGAGCCATCTTATGGGTAATGGTACCGGCGCACATAATCAAGTCAGCTTGACGTGGTGAGTTACGGGTAACCTCAAAGCCGAAGCGTGAGAAGTCATAACGGGCACATCCAACTGCCATGAACTCAATACCACAGCATGACGTGGCAAAAGTCAGTGACCAGAGCGAGTTACTTCTTCCCCAGTTGATTAACTGGTCAAGATTGCCCAAGACGAGGTTGACACCTCCATCGTTGAGTTCGTTGGCCATTTTCTCCAAGGTCTCGTTGTCTTTCCAATCCTCGTATGGAAAGGCCTTGATTTTTGGTTTTCTCACTTCCATTCAAGCGCTCCTTTCCGCCAGGCATAGGCCAAGCCAAAAACTAAGACCAAAAGGAAGAATCCGATGGTCAGCAATCCCAACGGGCCAATCTGTTTGAGTACAACGGCCCAAGGATAAAGAAACACTGTCTCGATGTCGAACATCAGGAAAAGGATAGCGAAGAGATAGTAGCCGATGTGGCTGGGAAGCCACGACGACCCGCGAGTGGGAATACCGCACTCGAAAGGCTCTCCTTTTACCGGATTGTAGGAACGCGGTCCCAAGAGCTTGGCAATGACGAAAGCGCCAGCAACAAGCACCAGAGCCGTGATGAAGACGGTAACTAAAAAAGTGAAATACATAAACTTATAACGTTATTAAAATTTTCCTTTGCCTCTCAGCAAAAATAGCGTTCGCGTGGTCTTCATGTGTCCAAAGTTGTTTGGAACTTTGAAAACGATTTTTGAACGGCTATCGCATTTGATTCGGCAAAGTTACTAATTATTTCGATAATAACATGGCTTTTAACCAAAAATCTTCAACTTTTTAGTCATTTTCTTAGGTATCGCTTTTGCAATATCCAGTTTACAAAACGAATATTTTCATGAAAACGTCATGAAGCCTCTTTTCAAAGAAATATGAATATGATTGAAAAAATTACAAAAAGGCTCTACAATCATCATTTTCAAAGCAATAAGCAAACTATAATTGCAGAATGAACTCCCTTTGAGACAACATTCCATTAAATGAAAAGTGACTGAAGCAAACAAATACCCTCCCCCCCACTCTTTTTTCATCTTGTAGTATCATGTTGCAGTGTTGCTCATTGAAGCTTTCTTACTCCCTTGCTGATATTCATTGGAGATATACATTTCCAAAAGCTAAATCCATTTTTAACTGCTGCACTTTGTCATATAACAACCTTTTCTTTCTTCAGTAATTCATAATTATATGAAGTCTGGCACGTGTTTCCCTTAAGTCTACCACGTGTTTCCCTTAAGTCTACCACGTGCTTCCCTTAAGTCTACCACGTGTCAGCCTCCGAGAGTTGCCACTTCTTGATGTAACTCATTGCGACTTGATATCAAAAATGGCTCACTAAATATTAGGACTCACATTGAAATTGTCATTGGAAAATTAGAGTTGTAAGCTATACTTCAGTGATGGGAAATAGGGCTGGACGCAGAAGAAAATAAAAAAATCGTAGATTCTTGTAAAAAAAGAGTAGCCAACAATCATCGCTATTGCGGTATTGTTGGCTACTCCTATTATCATTTCACCTGTGGGCATCCACAGAAAACTTTATTTCGGTCTTTGATGCTTAGGAAGCTTAAATCTTGAGCTATTCTCGAAGATATCCCTAACGCGACAGATTTCAAGGAAGTTTGTTCCTCCTCCTTCCCCAAAGCTTCCACTAAGATAAGCGATATTATCGTCAAGATTAATATAACCTCTCTGCCGCAACATTCGCAGTGCAGCAGTAAACAAAAATTGCTGTTCTACATGCTCTTTCTGATAGATTGGGATGACACCATAAGAAAGGTTAAGCCAACGTTGTGTCTTCTCCTTATAACAGATTGCCAACACGGGAGTGGGTCCACGGAAAGCCGCAATGTCGCGGGCTGTCTGACCAGTTTCGGAGTCAGTGATGATTCCAGCCACGCGCATCCTGCGGGTTGAGTCAATGGCGGCATGAGCAAGGAATTCACGCAGTGTGCAGTTCTCTTTCAACGGGAAATCCAAGTCATGCACTTTTCGGCGGTCGGTCTCAGCCTGTTCTGCGATTCGGGACATCGTCTGAACAGCCTCCAATGGATATTTACCTGAAGCTGTCTCACCACTCAGCATGATGGCATCAGTGCCGGAGAAGATGGCGGTGGCAATATCTGTCACCTCGGCACGTGTGGGACGAGGATTCTCTATCATGGTGTGGAGCATCTGCGTTGCTACGATAACTGGCTTTTTCTTGGCGATGCATTTCCGGATAATCATGCTCTGAATACCGGGTATCTTTTCTACCGGAACCTCGATGCCCAAGTCGCCACGGGCAACCATGATGCCATAAGAAGCATCGATGATTTCATCAATATTGTCGACACCCTCTTGGTTTTCTATTTTGGAAATAATCTTAATGTCGCTGTGATGAGCATCAAGAATATCTTGAACAGCCTTTACGTCGGCAGCATTGCGAACAAAGCTATGAGCGATGAAATCGATGTTCTGTTCAATGGCAAAAAGAATATTGTTGCGGTCTTTCTCGGTGAGAGCGGGCAAATCGATATGTTCCCCAGGAACGTTCACGCTCTTGTGAGAGCCAAGTTTCCCATCGTTTTGTACTTCTGCAATCAACATGGGACCCTCATTCGTCACCACCTTCATGCTCAGAGCGCCATCGTCGAAAAGAATATCGTCGCCCTCATGCACATCTTTAGTAATATCAGTATATGAAACATTGACGATGTCGTGGGTTGTCTCCATATTGGGTCTTCCGAAGATTTTCACCACATCTCCCGTCTTGTATGGAATATCTTCAGCAACTTCAGTCGTACGAACCTCTGGGCCTTTCGTGTCAATAAGAATACCGATATGAGGCGACACAGCCCTTACATTATTAATAATCTGTATCATGCCCTCCTTGGTGGCATGGGCTGTGTTCATTCTGACAACATTCATACCTGCAAAAAACAACTTACGCAGGAAATCCTCACTGCAGCGACGGTCGCTGATAGAGCACACAATCTTCGTTTGTTTCATATCCCTTGTGATTAGTTTTTGCAAAGATAGTAAAAAAATTGCGAGTTAAGCCACATAAGTATGTGAATTTTATGGTTCAATCACATGTCTCTTCTCTTGACCAAATGAAAAGATGTTGAGGAAGTTAGCAGTTTATGAAAATTAAACTTGTATTATATAAATATGGTATAAGGGTTGCATTTAGTTCATTATCAAGTGTGTGTAGGGTTTATTTGGGGTTAATAGGTCAAAAAATTGGCTAAAGATTTTTATATCAGCCAAAAAAGCAGTATATTTGCACATCCAAAATTGAAGATAGGAAAATAACAATACATATATCAATAGCAAGCCATTATGACGAAAGCTGATATTATTAAGGAAATATCTGAAGCAACGGGTCTGCAAAAGAAAGAAGTTGCAGCCGTAATAGAATGTTTTATGAGCTCAATCAAGACGAGCCTTTTGGAGCGTAACGAAGCAGTGTATCTTCGCGGATTCGGCACATTCGGCATCAAGCACCGTGCTGCCAAGACCGCGCGCAACATTGCTCAGAACACAACCATCACCATAGAAGCTCACGACCTTCCCGCTTTCAAACCCGCAAAGAGTTTTATTGAGAGCATGAAAGAGAAGAAGGAAGAAGCCTGAGAAGGTATAGGTTAGACTATTTCAGATTACAATAAACTTTTAAATCAAAAAAAATTATGCCAAACGGTAAGAAAAAGAAAGGCCACAAGATGGCTACGCATAAGCGCAAAAAGAGATTACGTAAGAATAGACATAAGAGCAAATAAGCTCAAGCCTATTCTAAAGGGGGTATGCATGCAATGCATGCCCCTTTTATGTCAAAGCGCAGCGAATGCTGCTTAGTTTTAATAAAACAATCAGATAATGACAAGCGAAGTTATCATTGATGCCCAACAGAAGAACATCTCTATCGCGCTGCTTGAAGACAAGCTCCTCGTGGAGTACCAAAATGAGCCACGCGAGGCTTCATTCTCTGTTGGCAACATCTACGTCGCAAAAGTGAAGAAGCTCATGCCGGGGCTTAACGCTTGTTTTGTGGACGTAGGTTATGAGCGCGACGCCTTCCTTCATTATTTGGATTTAGGAACTCAATTCAACTCCTACGCTAAGTATCTCAAACAGGTTCAAAGCGACAGGAAGAAACTCTATCCTTTCAACAAGGCATCCAGAATGCCCGACCTGAAGAAGGATGGAACCATTCAGGAGGTTCTCACTTTAGGTCAGGAGGTTTTGGTGCAGATTGTGAAGGAGCCAATCTCTACTAAGGGGCCACGACTGACCGGCGAACTTTCTTTTGCCGGACGTTATCTTGTATTGATGCCTTTTGGCGACAAGGTGTCGGTATCGTCAAAAATCAAGAGCAGTGAAGAACGCGCCCGCCTGAAACAGCTGATTCAGAGTATCAAACCCAAGAACTGCGGCGTTATCGTCCGCACTGTTGCTGAGGGAAAACGCGTTGCAGAACTGGACGGTGAGTTGAAGATTCTCATGAAGCGATGGGAAAATGCTATTCTGAAGGTCCAGAAAACCCAAAAACGCCCACAATTGGTTTTTGAGGAGACAGGTCGTGCCGTAGCTATGATTAGAGATTTGTTTAATCCAAGTTATCAAAACATTTATGTCAACGATGAGGAGATATTCCATGAGGTGAAAAACTATGTGTCTCTCATCGCACCCGAAAAGGCATCCATCGTGAAGCTCTACACTGGCAAGCTTCCCATTTTTGACAATTTCGGGGTTACTAAACAAATCAAGTCCAGTTTTGGCAAGACCGTCAACTACAAGCATGGCGCATACCTTATTATAGAACATACCGAGGCCATGCATGTGGTGGATGTGAACAGTGGCAACCGGTCACGTTCGGGAAATGGTCAAGAACAGAACGCACTTGAAACGAATCTTGGAGCTGCAGATGAGTTGGCTCGTCAGCTGCGACTGCGTGATATGGGAGGAATCATCGTAGTCGACTTCATTGACATGAACTTGGCTGAGGACCGTCAGATGCTCTATGAGCGCATGTGCAAGAACATGCAGAAAGACAGAGCACGACACAATATTCTGCCGCTCAGTAAATTTGGATTAATGCAAATCACCCGGCAAAGAGTGAGACCAGCGATGGATGTGAATGTAGATGAGACTTGCCCCACCTGCAATGGAACGGGTAAAATCAAATCGAGCATTCTGTTCACCGACCAACTGGAGAGAAAGATTGACTATTTGGTCAACAAAATTGGAATCAAGCATTTCACGCTTCACGTGCATCCCTACGTGGCTGCTTACATCAACCAGGGTTTTGTTAGCCTCAAACGTAAGTGGCAATTCAAATACGGCATGGGTGTGAAAGTGATTCCCTCTCAAAAGTTGGCTTTTTTGCAGTATGAGTTCTACGATGACAAAAAACAATTCATCGATATGAAGGAAGAAATCGAAACCAAATCCTAAGCGATTTGGAGATGATAAGTCGAATAGGAGATGAACACTTTATGTTGGGTTCATCTCCTAATTTTTTCTTGTGTTCTACAAAAACATGAAATACCCTCCCATTGCTGTGTTTGCTAGTGGAAGGGTATTTATTTTATGGATGAACTCGGAATCGTATTCTGAAAGAATGCTTTTCCTCATCCCAATTGGTTCCCAGCAATTGGAACCTGCCTATCTGGCTTGTAGACCTGACATGCTTGCCGATACAGGGACAAATATCATAATCACCGATGCTGACCAAACGAATCGTCTCACTGGCATTTTGGGGCAACCGGTCGAGTTTCACACCTGCCGGAATCTGGTCGCGAGTGACATACTTATAAGTGACAGGCAAATCGGCTGCAATCAGTTCATTCATTTTGTCTTCTATCATCTTCTCTTCCTGGCGCGTGGGCTTATGGTCGAGAATGTATGAAATCTTGCTCTTCTTTCGTTCTACGTGAGCATTGCGGCTTCGCTCACAGCCAAACATGCGAACCATCAACTGGTTGAGCAGATGTTCTGCAGTATGGGCAGGTGGGAATTCCTCCTTGTTGTGGCTGTTGAGTTCCACGTCTTTCGCCTCTACTTGCATATTGAAACGAATTACTTTTCCACTGTAGGGAGCAAGTTCAAGCTCTACTGAACCATTTCGCATCAACTGGTATTTCTGGTGAGTCATCGTGAAAAGTTCCTCACCTTCAACCTCTTCTTTTTCAGGAAGATGTAGCGTGTCGAAAGCATGTTCGGGAATGTTGACTTTCGTGCGAAGCGTCTCTCCACTGAAGTTGACAACAATCAGAACCAAGTCGTTGTCCTTTTTACGCAGGAAGGCGAACTCAGAACGGGGGTTGAAGAATTCGCTCTGTGGGTTGACATACATCAAATCGAAGAACTCGCCATCGCAAATGGCTATCTCACGATTGGCAAGGCGTAGAATCTTCTGATAAATTTGGAGCAAATTTTTTTCTTTCTCTGTGAGTTGATTTTTTTCGAAGTAGGCTCTGCGGACGCTATCTACAGACCAATAATCGAAAATTGTCGTGCGTCCGTCCCTACCGGAGAATCCTTCCTTATCCATTCCACGCTCCCCGATTTCCTGACCCGAATATAGCATGAACGGGTTATTGCGAAGCATGGCTGAGACTATCACACCTGGGATAGCCTTGCTTCCATCTCCACAGAAGAAATCACTGGCAATACGCTGTTCATCGTGATTCTCAAGGAAATAGAGCATGTGGTCTTTAATGTCGTCCGTACTCTGCCATTGGTAAGTGATACTGCCGGCAGGACGGCGCTGGCAAATCACATCGCGAATGCAGTCGTACATTCCAACTTTATCATAGAGATAATCAAATCCACTCTTAATATAATTGCGGTATTGCGCTGGGTCGTAGACCTCTCCTATAAAAATAAGGTGTGGAAAGCGATTCTTGAGAATCGTAGTGGCGTATGCCCAAAAAGAAGTGGGAACCATCTCTGCCATGTCACAGCGGAATCCATCCACTCCTTTAGAAGCCCAAAAGAGAAGAATATCCGTCATCTTCAACCACGTATCTGGAACTGGATCAAAATGATAACTTCTGCCGCCGACATCTGTATAGTTGATTCCATAATTCAACTTAACCGTCTCATACCAGTCGTTGCGCTGAGGATGGGAGTCGAAACGGTCATTGCCTGTGCATTTTGCCGGAAACTCATCGTAGAGGCTCTCTGTTCGTTCGTTCTCGGGAACAACGGCAGAAAGATCAAGATGCTCGCCGGGACAATAGTAATAATTGTTTTGTGTAGAGAAGTGCTTGGAGGTATCGTCATTCTCACCAAGGTCAGCCACATTATCGGGCTTCATGATGGAATGATATTCGCGCGCAACATGATTGGGCACAAAATCCATGATGACGCTTAAGCCGGATTGATGCGTGCGCTTAATCAAGGATTCCCACTCATCCATTCTATGTTGTGGGTTATCTGCTAAATCGGGGTCTACATCATAGTAATCGGTGATGGCATAGGGAGAACCAGCCTTTCCCTTTACAACCTCGGGATGCTGCTGCGGAATTCCGTAGGCAGAATAGTCTGTGGTTGTTGCATGACGGATGATGCCAGTGAACCAAACATGGGTTACACCGAGGCGATGGATGCGGCGGAGCATCTCGGGAGTAAAAGCCGAGAACTTCCCCACTCCATTCTCGGCAAGGGTTCCATTCTCAATTCTGTTCTGATTGAGATTGCCAAACAACCGAGGTAGAACTTGATAGATAATAATCTTCTTCATTCGCAAGAAAAAACAAAGGCTCTCCACCAATAGAGAGGAGAGCCGGAAGCCCAGAATTGGGCTGATAATTCATTATGCGATGCCGTGAACAGTTACGTTTCTGTCAATACGGGCAATCATTCCCTGCAAAGCCTTGCCGGGACCACACTCTGTGAAGTCGTCAGCTCCATCTGCAATCATATTCTGCACACTTGCTGTCCAACGGACAGAACTTGTGAGCTGGGCAATCAGATTTGCCTTGATTTCAGCGGCATTAGTATGAGGCTTTGCGTCAACATTCTGATAAACGGGACACTTAGGAGTATTGAAGTTAGTTGATTCGATAGCTTTCTGCAGTTCCTCTTTGGCTGGTTGCATCAAAGGAGAATGGAAAGCACCACCCACCTTGAGGGGCAAAGCACGTTTAGCTCCAGCAGCCTTCAGCTTCTCGCATGCTTCGTTGATGGCGTCAACCTCACCCGAGATAACGAGCTGACCGGGGCAGTTGTAGTTGGCGGGTACTACCACCTTACCTTCCTTATTCACCTCAGCGCAGATTTCCTCTACCTTCTCGTCTGGCAGAGCAATGATAGCTGCCATCGTTCCAGGATTTGCCTCACAAGCCTTCTGCATGGCATTGGCACGTGCGGCTACCAATTTCAAGCCATCTTCGAAAGAGAGTGCGCCGGCATAGACCAAAGCGGAGAACTCACCCAAAGAGTGACCAGCCACCATTGCGGGTTTCTCACCATCCTCCATGCAGAGAGCCGAGATGACGCTGTGAAGAAATACTGCAGGCTGCGTAACCTTGGTCTGCTTGAGCTGCTCATCTGTTCCTGCAAACATGATATCCGTAATCTTGAAGCCGAGAATCTCATCGGCCTTGTCAAAGAGTTGCTTGGCAGTTGCGTTGTTTTCGTAGAGTTCCTTACCCATACCTACGAACTGAGAACCCTGTCCGGGAAATACGAATGCTTTCATAATAATAATGATATAACTTATATTACTTTTGGATTGCAAAGATACAAAAAAAATCCCAAACGCCACTAATGCGCTTGGGATTTCATATTTTTTTGAAACTATCGCTTCAATTATTCAGCTGCGGGAGCCTCTTCTTCAGCAGCTTCAGCTTTTGGAGCTTCTTCTGCGGGAGTCTCTTCCTTGGGGGCTTCAGCCTTAGGAGCTTCCTCTGCGGGAGCCTCTGCGTTTTCAGCAGTAGCTTCTGCTTTCTTATCCACTTCAGCAACTACCTTAACGGGAACCTTCACCTCAACCTCCTTGTGGAAGTGTACGGTAGCCTCGAAGTCACCCACTTTCTTGATGTCGTGCATAGTGATAATCTTGCGGTCTACCTCAATGCCCAACTTAGCGAGTTCTTCAGCTACGCGAGCTGCGTTGACAGAACCGTAAGTAACGCCAGTAGCAGAAACCTTAGCGGGGATAACGAGAGCCACATCCTTGAGAGCCTCTGCACGCTTTTCAGCTTCAGCCTTGATGGCTGCGAGCTTGTGAGCCTGCTGCTTTAAGTTCTCGGCGAGAACCTTCTTAGCGGAAGGTGAAGCGATGACAGCTTTTCCCTGAGGAATCAGATAGTTGCGGCCATAACCTTTCTTTACATCTACGATATCGTTCTTGTAACCAAGTCCGATAATATCTTCTTTCAGTATAATTTCCATTCTGTTTCCTCCTTTATTTTACTTCATCAAGTCTGTTACGTAAGGAAGCAGTGCAATCTGACGGGCACGCTTCACAGCCTGTGCCACGCGACGCTGATACTTCAATGATGTACCTGTAATACGACGAGGAAGGATTTTGCCCTGCTCATTGAGGAACTTCTTCAAGAACTCGGGGTCCTTATAGTCGATGTACTTAATGCCGCTCTTCTTGAAACGGCAATACTTCTTCTTCTTTGTGTCGATAGAAGGAGCGGTCAAATAACGAATTTCTGATTTTTGCTGCTCTGCCATGATTAAGCCTCCTGTTCTTTCTTAGCGTATTTGTTACGACGCTTCTCAGCATACTGTGCGGCATACTTGTCGAGACGCACTGTCTGATAGCGAATTACTTTCTCATCGCGGCGATAGCCTGTCTCGAGAGTGTTAACAATTGTAGGCTCACCCTTGAACTCCAACAGGCAGTAGAAACCTGTAGATTTCTTCTGAATAGGATAAGCCAGTTTCTTCAGTCCCCAGGTCTCCTCATTCAGAATCTCTGCGCCGTTGTCGGTAAGCAGCTTCTTGAATTTAGCGACCGTTTCCTTCATCTGTTCATCAGACAAAACGGGAGTCAAAATGAAAACGGTTTCGTATTGATTCATACTGTTTTGAAATGTGTGAATAAAATTAAATAAATTTGTTGTTGCATCTGCTCCAGCTCCTGCTTTTGCAAATTGCGGTGCAAAAGTACTTCTTTTTTTTGAATTATCCAAATAATCTTATTATTTTTGCCGAAAATCAACGAAATATGAAGGAGAAGTTGCTTCGTTTCATCGGTTTACCGTGGGTTTACGCCGGAGTCATTCTGTTGGCAGTGAGTTTTATTTTCTCGCTGACCCGCTATAATTGGCTTCTGTTTCTTGCCTTATTCCTTATCTTAGGGGGTGCCGCAGGATTTCTCTACAAGGAGAGGCACAACAGCCGCTATTAAACTTTCATTCCACAATGAAATTCCACTAGTCCATCAATGGGGCGACGGAGAATGCGCTCCAGTCGCATTTCATGCTTGGTAAATGCATCCTTCAACTCTTGCTGGAACTCATACCCTATTCCACCAACAATTCCAACCGGTAAGTCCCTTCGCATGAAGGGTTCTACATTTCTTTTAATAAAAAGGTCGAACTCCTGCGATAAGATATCTTTGCATTCCACTCTGTGTTGAGAGACAAAGCCAACGAGAGAGGCAAGGAAGCGGTTGGCAAGGGGCTGGCGATAGACCTTCTCAATCACGTTCTCATAATTTAAACCAGTTTCTTCCACAAACTCATCTTCAAGTTTCTTGGAGAGTCTGCCTTTATACAAGGCATTCAAGAAATGTTTGCCAATAGAAGCGCCACTGCCTTCGTCACCAAGAATATAGCCGAGAGGATGGATGTTTGCCACGATATCCTTACCATCATACAGCCCTGAATTGGAACCCGTGCCGAGGATGCACGCAATGCCCTCGCAATGACCAAAGAGAGCACGTGCAGCTCCAACCAAATCACTCTCCACCTCGACAGCATTACAGCCCAATACTTTCTTCAAGGCTTCAGCCATCTTCTTGGCGGAAGTCCCCATGCATCCAGCTCCGTAGAAATATACTTCATCCACGGCTTCACCAATTTGCGGCTTCAATTCATCTTTCAGAATCCGCTCTAAAATAGGCAAATCAGAATGAACGGGATTCAGCCCCTGCGTATGGAACGTGGTTGAGCCTTCACTATCGACTAATGTCCAGTCGGTCTTCGTGCTGCCGCTGTCTGCTATCAATATAGTCATGATTCGTTGAAAAAATCTTTTGAATAATTAAATATGGTGTGCAAAGTTAGCATTTTATCAAGAAAAAAAAGTAATTTTGCAACCAAAATCGAGAATCAATGAGAAAGTTATATATTTTATTTTTATTTTTCCTAACAGCTGTCCTCCCGTCACAAGCCGTGCTGAAGGAGGCCAACATTGACAGTACTCTCAATGTGCTTAGGTTGGAATTGAGTAATTATCGCAAACAACTCAACCATGAGAGTGGTGATTTGCAACGTCAACAGGAGGAAGTGGGTCAGACGTTGATGAACGTGATGAACAAAAGTAACCAGAACTCATTGATGCTCTATTCGCAGAAGTCGCAATATGTTTTCGACCTCACTTACGCTTGCCATGCTGCAACAGAGCAATATCATCAGTTCAAGAAAAACTCCTTGCCTTTCCGTAGCTTATACGAGAATAACCAGCAGGAGATAGCGCGCTACGACTCGCTCATTAATAATCTTAGTCAGATGTACACTGGCTCATTGTCGGAAAGAGGAAAGATAGACCGCAACGTCTGTCTGACGCTTGCTATCAATATCCGTAGGACACTGAAAAGCAATAGCGAGCAGCTGAAAAGTTATATCAACTACTACACCATGACGGAGCGACAGTTGAAAAACCTCGACGACTACGCCAATAAACGCTATGCCGACATACAGGAGAACATTTTCAGCAATTCTGGTAATAACTATTTCGTTACTATCTCCCGTCTGCACAACATGCTCCACGACACGAAGAGCATCATTAAGGATAAATACTTAACCAACTCAAAGGCAAAATCGCAATGGAGCTTCAAGTATATTTTCTGGCTGTTCGCAGCGCTCTTCATTTATGGTTGCCTGGCAGGACTGCTTAATTACTGTGCGCTCCACTGGCTCATCCCCCGCAAACTCCGCACTAAGAAATTCATCGCCAAGCGAACCTGTATCACTATGGCGACCTCGGCTGTCACCCTTGCCATCATTCTCGAAATCTTGAAGCTTGTTACCAAGCAGAATTTCTTCATTATGGCGAGTGGAATCCTCGTTGAATTTACGTGGTTGCTCAGTGTTATCCTGATATCGCTTCTCTTACGTTTGGACAGCGACCAGATAAAATCGGCTTTCCGCATCTATTCTCCCCTCATTGTGATGGGCTTCATCATCATTGCCTTTCGGGTTGTGCTGATTCCTAACCAATTGGTCAATCTGTTCCTCCCGCCCTTGCTGCTCATCGCTATGCTTTGGCAGTGGAATGCCATCTCACGATTGCAGAGCAATTTGCCCAAGAGCGACAAGTTCTTCACTTATATCACGTTGGGAGTTTTCACGTTCTCGGTCATCTGTTCATGGGTCGGCTATACGCTTCTGGCAGTACAGATATTGATTTGGTGGGTCATGCAGCTCACTTGTACTCTTACTATCACTTGCGCGAGTGGATGGCTCCTCACCTACTCTCGCCGTCACGACTTGTCAACAAAACCCATCACACAGACGTGGTTTTTCAACTTCATTCTGAATGCCTTGCTCCCTATTTTGAGTGTCTATTCATTCATCCTGTCCATCTATTGGGCAACCGACGTGTTCAATTTGAGCGATGTCACATGGAGCATATTCAATAAGAACTTCATAGACTCGAAGAATTTTACCGTCTCGCTCTTCAGTCTGGCAATGGTGTTGACTCTATATTTCATCTTCAAATATATCAACGCCACTCTCTTAGCCTTGCTGCAACTGCATTTCTCCAATAGCGGACAGGCAGGTGCTGCTTCAAAGAGTATCATGGCTAAGAACGTCATTCAGGTTTTCATCTGGGGTATTTGGTTTATCACGACGCTCAACATCTTCCACGTGAGCAATACTTGGATTGTGGTGGTTTCCGGAGGTCTCTCCACTGGTATCGGTTTTGCTATGAAGGATATTCTGGAGAACATCTATTATGGTATCTCACTCATGGCAGGGCGTGTAAAGATTGGCGACTACATTGTGGTAGATAACATTCGCGGACGGGTGGCAAGCATTTCCTATACTTCCACGTTGGTTGAGGCTATTGATGGCTCTATCATCGCTTTCCAAAACTCCCAGCTCTTCACCAAGAACTATAAGAACATGACCAAGAACCACGGTTATGAGCTTGACATTCTTGAGGTTGGTGTGGCTTACGGCACAAATATCAAACAAGTCCAGAAACTCCTTGAAGATGCTATCCTACAGTTGGACTGCATCAACAAGAAACGTCCACCCCACGTGGTATTGAAGAGTTTTGACGACAGTTCCATCAATCTGAAGATTCTTGTTTGGGTTCCCGTACTTACCCAATACTATGATGATGGTAAGATTTTGGAATGCGTTTATGATACGCTCAACAAGAATAACATTCAGATTCCATTCCCGCAGCGTGAAGTACGTATCCTTCATGGTACAGAGGAAGAAGAAGCCGAATCTGAACAATTGGATAAAGTAGTGAAGTCTTAAGCCTTAGAGATAGTGTTCGAGCACTATCTCCAAGGGGACACACATAAACTCATAGCAAAGGAGTTTTATCTTCTTTTGATTTTAAACATTCCCAAGCGGTGGGTCTTGCCTTTGCGATTGACAGAGCGAAGAAAGTACATGCCGTCCGGCAAGGAAGAGACGTTCACCATAATGCCTTTGCGCCGTAAAGTTTTTACCATTCGTCCTTCCATGTCGGTGGCAAAAAGCATATCCCGCTGAGAAATGAGTTCAGCTAAGGGAACACGCACTTGTCGGTTGTCACATTCCAATAGTTCTATGTGGGTCTTGGCGACAGCCTTCTCTAAAGGCGGATAGAATATTCCCTCGCTTTCATTCCCATATCGGTTGATGGCTCTAATCTCATACTGGTGTCCGCGTACAACGGGAATTTCTGTTATCGGCATGCGGGCAACCGTCAGCAGACTATCTACATAAACATTTACATACGTATCGGGTTGGACGCTTACGCGCAAAAGGCTCTTGTCTTTCAATGGTTCCACAATGGGCTTCTCCGGTTGTTGCTGACTTTCCCACGTCATGGCAGGAACCAAGGCTGGATTCATATTGAATACCTTGGTAAAATCCATGATTCCTTGTATATTATCCGTGAGAAACTTCCCACGGAAAAAGCAATGGCCCAATCCGAGGGAGCGGCTCACTTCCATCTCACGTGTGATATCCTGCAGTGACCAGTTGCCCTCGTTCGGATGAAGAAAATAAATTCCTAACCCTGTAGCCACAATCCTTCCGTAGTCATTCTCTTTCCAGTCAATGGCGAAAGGATAAAACTGGTCATCACGGAAATACATCATCGGGAAAAGCTCGTCCATCAGTCCGTCGCGCAGCCATCCCTGCGCATCTTGGCAAACCTTGTCGTAGGCATTCCACCCATGACTCCAGTAGCGGGTCAAGTCGGAATATTTTCCCACAGGCGAACAACTCATTTTCACCCATGGCTTCAACGCTTTCACGCGGTCGTGGATTTTCCTCACGATACTCGTGATATGATTTCTTCCCGAGAGTCTGTCTATTTTCTTAGGCCAATTCTCAGGATAGCGGATATAATCCAGATGAATTCCATCTACATCATAGTTTCTGACAATCTCCTCGCATATATCGGCAAGATAATCGCCTGTTGCTTCTTTCTCAGGATTGAGATAACCGTCTGGACCAATCCTTCTCAAGAGATTTCCATGTTTTTTCCTCAACTGTCTACAGCCGTAGCTGCTCCATTTTCCCACGGGCATGGTCACGACCCACGCATGAAGTTCCATCCCGCGCTTATGGCACTCGTCTATAGCAAACTTCAAGGCATCATAGCCCGGTGATGTGCCGGGAAAGCCACTCAGACAGCCATCCCAAGGCTCATAGGCAGAGGGATAGATGGTTGTAGCACGGATTCTGGTTTGAATAAGAACTGTATTGATTCCCGCCTTTTCGTATTCATCTAAAATTGTGCAGAGTTCCTGTTGTTGTTTCTTCGCCGAGCGCTCCGACTGAGAATATGAATGGGGCCAGTCCAAACCGCCAATAGTGGTGAGCCAAACAGCTCTCACCTCGCGGTTGGAAGAAGGCTTTAATGGATACCATGCCGATTGGGCTTCAGCAGCCATTACGGCTATAAGAGATAAAAGGGAAAATATGAGTCGTTTCATTGAATTTCAAGTTTCTTTGCGGATGATGAACAATCGCATTCTATAAATTGACTGCAAAAATACTTAAAAAAATCCGAATACGATTACCAAGAAGAGAAAAGTTGGAAGATAGTTGCATTGTATTGCTTATTGTATCAAAAGGAGTTATCTTAACAACAGTCACTTCCATGTTTACCATCTTAACAGCAATTTAATTTCAAATATCGAAACACAATTAATAATTTATTGTTATCTTTGCAAACATGAGTGAACCTTTAGCAGAACGGATGCGCCCTCAGACGCTTGAAGAATACGTCGGACAAAAACATCTTGTTGGTCAGGGGGCAATTTTGAGAAAGATGATAGAGTCGGGACATATCCATTCTTTCATCCTTTGGGGACCACCGGGAGTGGGCAAAACCACCTTGGCGCGCATTATCGCACACACTCTGCATGTGCCGTTCTATACACTTTCTGCTGTGACCAGTGGAGTGAAGGAGGTTCGTGACGTCATTGACAAAGCAAAAAATAGCACTTTCTTCAATACGCTCTCCCCCATCCTCTTCATTGATGAAATTCACCGCTTCTCTAAATCTCAGCAGGACACACTTCTCGGGGCAGTTGAACGGGGAACCGTCACGCTCATCGGAGCCACGACAGAGAACCCGAGCTTTGAAGTTATCCGACCCCTGCTTTCCCGGTGTCAGCTCTACGTACTGAAACCCTTGGAGAAGGACGACTTGATGGAACTCCTCACTAGAGCTATTACGAAGGACGTAGAACTGAAAAAGAAGCAGATTGAACTCAAGGAAACGGGTGCCATTATGCGCTATAGCGGCGGCGATGCCCGCAAGTTGCTCAATATTTTGGAATTAGTGGTAGATGCTGCCGACTCCGACCATGTGGTTATCACCGACGAAATCGTGGAGAAGCGCCTGCAGACAAATCCATTGGCGTATGACAAGCAGGGAGACATGCACTACGACATTATCTCCGCATTTATCAAGAGCATACGAGGTAGTGACCCAGACGCGGCGCTCTATTATTTAGCAAGGATGATTGAAGGTGGTGAGGACCCGAAGTTTATTGCCCGTCGACTGGTTATTAGTGCTTCTGAGGACATAGGTCTTGCCAATCCCAACGCCCTGTTACTTGCTAATGCCGCCTTTGACGCAGTAGATAAGATTGGTTGGCCTGAAGGTAGAATTCCTTTAGCCGAGGCAACCGTCTATCTTGCCACTTCTCGTAAGAGTAATTCTGCCTATTTGGGCATTGACAGTGCGCTGCAATTGGTTCGCCAGACAGGCAACTTGCCTGTTCCGCTCCATCTTCGCAATGCTCCTACAAAGCTGATGGAGCAATTGGGTTACCACGATGGATATAAGTATGCTCACGACTATCCAGGCAACTTCGTTATCCAACAATATCTCCCTGACGGAGTAAAGGACCAGCGAATATGGCATGCTCAACATTCGCCCATGGAGGAACGTCTTTATCAGCAGATGCTCAACTGCTGGGGAGATAGATTCAAAGAATAGACCATCAACATTTAAAACAGATAAGCTATGAAAATTGTAGTATTAGACAGCTATGCCGCCAATCCCGGTGATTTGTCATGGGACGGTTTGAAAGAATTTGGCGACTTGACCGTATATCCCCGCACAAGCCGCGAGGACATTGTGAAACGTGCAAAGGACGCTGAAATCGTTCTCACCAATAAGGTAGGATTCAACGAGGAAATTTTCAGCCAACTTCCCAAGTTGAAATACTTAGGTGTGCTCGCCACGGGCTTCAACATCATCGATGTAGTCTCCGCCCGCAAGCATGGTGTCGTGGTAACCAACATTCCATCCTACAGCACCAACTCGGTGGCTCAGATGGTATTCGCCCATATTCTCAACATCACTAACCATGTGGCTCACTATGCCGATGCTACACGAAATGGAGTGTGGAGCAGCAAGCCGGACTTCTGCTATTGGGACACTCCTCTGCCCGAGTTGGCTGGAAAAACACTGGGTATCGTGGGCTTAGGGCATATCGGCTCTTTGGTGGCACGCATCGGTCATGATTTCGGAATGTACATTTCTGCCTACACCAGCAAGAACTCGTCTGACCTGCCCGAGTGGATTCAAAAGACCACCATTGACGGAATCTTCTCTGTGAGCGATATCCTAACTCTCCATTGTCCACTGACCGACACGACAAGGAATTTAGTCAACAAGGATAGCATTGCCAAGATGCATCCGGGAGCCGTCATCATCAATACAGGTCGCGGACCTTTAGTAAATGAGGCTGATGTAGCTGAAGCCCTTGAAAGCGGTCATCTTGCAGCCTACGGCGCAGACGTGATGACTTCCGAACCCCCAGCCAAAGACAATCCCCTTTTAGCCCAACCCAATGCCTTCATCACTCCGCATGTGGCTTGGGCAACCTTCGAGGCTCGTACACGACTTAGGGATATTGCCATCAAGAACGTTAAAGCTTTTATTGAGGGGAACCCCATAAACGTGGTTGACTAAACTGAATGATAGAACAATATTCAGACCCTGCGCTCGTACATAGCCTTCAGGTTATCATCGAGTTTTTGGGAACTTTTGCCTTTGCCATCTCTGGCATCCGCCATGCCGCAGCCTGCCATTTCGACTGGTTCGGGGGCTTTGTCTGTGGCTTTGCGGTTGCCATAGGTGGTGGTACTATCAGAGATGTGATGTTGGGCGAGACTCCTTTCTGGATGACTTCGCCCATGTATATACTTTGTACAGCTTTGGCACAGGCATTTGTCGTGCTCTTTGCCCGTTATCTCAAACGGCTTGACAATGCATGGTTTGCTTTCGATACGCTTGGATTAGCTCTCTTCACTATCGCTGGTATTCAGAAGACACTCGCTTGTGGATATCCCTTCTGGGTGGCTATCATCATGGGCTGCATCACGGGTGCAGCGGGAGGTGTCATCCGCGATATCCTGCTCAACAAGGTGCCAGTCATCATGCGGAAAGAAATCTACGCCATGGCAAGCGTAGCCGGAGGAATTGTCTATTGGATGCTTTTCAAGTTGCAAGTAGACTTAAAAATCACCGTTATTTCCGTATTTCTACTCATCTGCGTTATCCGCTTCATGGCGGTGAAGTACCATATCTCCCTGCCCATTCTGAAAAGCGAGGATAACGGATAATTCGGATTCACAAAGTCTCGTTTAGCTTAACATTAGTTCGACGAATTCTTCCACTCAATTGTGCAAGTGGCTGCTACTATATTATGCTACTATATATTTAAATATATAGTAGCAGTAAACCTTTATAGAGCGTTTCTGTCACGCTGTCAGATTATTAAGAGTAATAGCTTCGTTTATTTGCGTGTGCTGACAAGTGGCAACCGAATGGTTGGCACTTGGCACTCGACGGGGTGGCACTTGGCACCCGATTTGCTGGCACCTGTCAGCAATCACCAGTAGATTGTTATTGAATAGATTTCTTGCAGTTATTGAATCGGCATAGCCCACTATTTTCGTCGAAATCACTTTAGCTTTGCAATTCCCATTAAGCACCATACAAGGGATTTTATATATAAGAAGTAGTGAAATGGTTGATTTTTTTGGCGATTCCTAACATGTTCTACATCTTTTTTTCATTTAGAAATAAGAATCACAACAAATTTGCGTTATTACAACATAGGGAAAAAGTTTAATTTAAAATTTCAATACAATGAAAAAGGTATTTTTTATCGCTCTTGCTGCAGTAGCTATTACGCTCGGCAGTTGCAATGGCGGCAATAAGCCCGCACAGACCAATGATAATGACTCTACAGCCGTTGACTCTGCTTCTGCAGCAGCACCCAACTTGAACAAGGACCTCAAGACGACCTTCGACAATCTCACAGCTCAGCTCTCTTCCAGTCTGCAGGCTAAGGACAACCAAGGTGTTATCAGTACATTGGCAAATCTTGAGACTATCTACAAGAATCTTGTAGACGAGGGCAATGTGGAGGAGGCAACTCAATATGGCTCTGCAATCAAACAGTTCATTCAGGAGAACTCTGAGGAACTCAAGACCTACACTTCTGGCAACA
Organism: Prevotella sp.; assembly: GCA_050946455.1. Taxonomy (GTDB): domain Bacteria; phylum Bacteroidota; class Bacteroidia; order Bacteroidales; family Bacteroidaceae; genus Prevotella. Next base: position 4,667 of record JBMNUV010000029.1, on the reverse strand, counting down.
CTACAATTGCCGAGTTGGTAAACAGTATCTCGAACCTGCCTACAACTGCAGAGACGACAGCAGAAGAGGCTAAGAATGCCGTTTCTTCCGACGTTGTGAATTTGGCTTCAAAGGCTATCGCTTCTGGCTCTACAACTGTTGCTACGGTTGAGGAAGCTGCCAACTTGATTAAAAATGCTCCTGAGACTGTAAAGAACGCAGCTACTTCTGCTGCTAAAAATGCCGCTGCCAATGCAGAGCAGACTGTTACAAACAAGGCTAACGAAGCTGTAGACAATGCTCAGAAGAAAGCAAGTGAGAAAGTGAACGAGACCACTACAAAGGCAGCCAATAAGGTGAACGACGCCGCTAATAAGGCAATCAACAAGGTATTTGGAAACTAATCATATCTCCCAAAATATTCATACATAAAAGCCGGGTCTTCCGTGATTGGAAAATCCGGCCTTTTTATTTTTTTATTAAATCAAAAAGATTTGTTATCTAATTCTGTCTGCTGCTTTAACAAGTTTCTCGTCTGCCAAGATACCCTTGCGTGCTAAGAAATAGAAGATGATTTCTATCATGGGCAGACAAGCTGCTAAATGCGGTTTGAATAAGAATCCTGTCGAAGCGGGTTGTGCAGTTGCGGCAAAGAGCAAATACCAAATCACAAGTAGGAACATGTTGATGAGGCAGAGCTTGGCTTGAAGCATTCGGTTGTGGAACTTCAAGATTGCCACTACTCCTAAAGGCAATGTGAGAAGCTGTGTGGCAAACAAGCCTGCCACCTTATAGCCAGCTTCGCCACCATCCCTTACGTAGAAGAGATTATAAACTTCAAAGTCGGGACCCATTCCTGCAGGAATCCAACGAGCCACGGGCAGGCAGAGACAGATGATGCCACAGATAATGGCTATGGCAATGAAAATAGTCTGTTTACGCTGCCACATCAGATGTCGTCCTCCACGGTGTTTTCGTTGTCCTTAGAAGGGTCACGCCAATAGATTTTGCCTTCAATGAACTCCTGCGTAGCCAACAAGGATGGTTTGGGCAATTTCTCATAATAGCGGCTGATTTCAATCTGCTCGCGGTTCTCGAACACTTCTTCCAGCGTGTCGTTATAAGAGGCGAACTCAGCCAGTTTCTTGTTCAAGTCCTGTTTGATTTCAACAGCGATTTGATTGGCGCGTTTGGCAATGATAGCCACACTCTCATAAATGTTACCGGTGTCCTTCCACAATTCCATAGTATTGCGGGTGATGGTGTTTACCGGAGCCTTAGACTTTTTGTAATCCATTGTTATTGTATAACCTATAAATGATTTTTATTTTATCATAGAAAAGGAGAAGGAATGTTAATCCTTCGTTACTTCCTTGCACTTCTCAATATATTTCTCTGCAGTAGCACGCTCTTCAGAGTCGGGAAATTCGTTGATGAAACCATAGCATTCATCTTCAGCATCCTGATAGCGTTCCAATTTTTTCGACTCAATGCTCTGGCGTGCCAACTCGTACTTGCTCTTCATGATGAGTACGGCAAAGTCCTCACGCTTAGACATATAAGGATAATCCTTTAAAGCATTTTGTGCTGTAACGATACAAGCCTCATAGTTGTTTCCGCCACTGGTGCAGTTACCGAAATAGGTTCCTAAATTGTAGTAGAGCTGTGCCGAATAGAGTTCCTTTACGACGAGCTTGTCTTGAAGCTCAAAGAGTCTTTGCTGAGCCAATGACTTCAGTTTAGCATCTGGATAAATGTCGAGATACTCTTGAAAGGCAGAGATGGCGCTGATGGTACTGCTCTGGTCCAAACGAGGCTCAGGAGTATCCATATATAGACTCTGTCCAACGTAGAACTTGGCATATTCGGCATATTGTCCTTTGGGGTAAGCCTGATAGTACTTTTTGAAATACTCAGCAGCTTTCTGATAATCCCTATAGCAATATTCAGCCATAGAAAGCATGTAGAGCGACTCTTGGGCATTGTCAGTTCCCTTCTCTTGGGTGACAATGCTCTCCAACAGCGTGATGGCATGCTGGTATTTGCCCTCTACAAAGCATTGCTTGGCATATTCGTATTTATAATGATAATCGTCAGTCTTGTAAACTTGGTTGAATTCATTCATGCAACTGCACAAGAGCATGGCAATTGAACATAATAGTAAACAACTTCTTCTCATAATTCAAGATTTGTTCTGCAAAAATACATATAAATTTCCACTTACCAAAACAACCTACTTTTTTTTAGCAAAAAATCACTATTTCTGCTTGATATAACCACGAAAAGAATACATTATTCACAAATTATCCTTAACTTTGCATGATAAACACGAATGATATGGATTTTCAATTGACTTCTAAATATAAGCCTACTGGCGACCAACCCGAAGCTATCCAGCAACTTACAGACGGCATTCGACAGGGGGTTCCGGCACAAGTGCTTCTTGGTGTCACGGGTTCCGGCAAAACCTTCACCGTGGCTAATGTCATTGCCAATGTGGGGAAACCGACCCTTGTGCTGAGTCACAATAAGACTCTCGCTGCCCAGCTCTATCAAGAAATGAAAGGCTTCTTCCCCAACAATGCGGTGGAATATTATGTCTCTTATTATGACTATTATCAGCCAGAAGCATATTTGCCCACAACCGATACTTACATTGAGAAAGACCTTGCCATCAACGAGGAAATCGACAAGTTGCGCCTAAGTGCCGTTTCTGCCCTACTTTCAGGTCGCAAGGACGTGATTGTGGTTTCGTCAGTATCGTGCATCTATGGTATGGGAGGTCCAACGGCACTCAACTCCAGTATCATCAGCATCAAGTGCGGACAGAAACTTAACCGCAACGAATTCCTGCGCGCTTTGGTGTCGTCGCTTTATGTAAGAAATGACATTGATTTGCAGCGGGGCAACTTCCGAGTGAAAGGTGATACCGTGGACATTGCCATGGCATACAGCGACAACGTGCTGAGAGTGACATGGTGGGACGATGAAATCGACAGTATTGAGGAAGTGGACAGCGTTACTTTCCATACTATCGAGAGTTTTGAAGAATATAAAATATATCCTGCCAATCTGTTTGTTACTACCAAGGAGCAAACCGAGATAGCTATCCGTGAAATTCAAGACGACTTGGTGAAACAAGTGGCATACTTCAAGGATTTGGGAGACGAAATCAAGGCTCAGCGTATCAAGGAACGCGTGGAATATGATTTGGAGATGATTAAGGAACTGGGGCATTGTTCGGGCATCGAGAACTATTCGCGTTATTTCGACGGACGTCAGGCTGGAGAGCGTCCTTACTGTCTGCTTGACTTCTTCCCCAAGGACTACCTCATGGTGATTGATGAGAGCCATGTGACTGTACCGCAAATCAACGCTATGTATGGTGGTGACCGTGCCCGTAAGCAAAACCTTGTGGAATACGGATTCCGGCTTCCTGCGGCTTTTGACAACCGTCCGCTGCGCTTCGATGAGTTCCACGAAATGCTGAATCAGGTGATTTACGTCTCTGCTACTCCAGCTGACTTTGAACTGCAGGAGGCAGAAGGAGTGGTAGTGGAACAGATTATCCGACCCACTGGTCTGCTCGACCCCGAGATTGAGGTGCGTCCCAGTGAAAACCAAATTGATGACCTAATGGAGGAGATTGTGGAACGTGCGGGCAGGAATGAGCGTGTACTCGTAACTACCCTCACCAAGCGTATGGCGGAGGAACTGACTGAATACCTGCTCAACCACGATGTAAGAGCCAACTATATCCATAGTGATGTTGCCACGCTCGACCGTGTGAAAATCATGACCGACCTTCGGGCAGGTGTGTTCGATGTGCTGGTGGGTGTCAATCTTCTGCGTGAGGGACTTGACTTGCCTGAGGTATCACTTGTGGCAATTCTTGACGCAGACAAGGAAGGATTTCTCCGCAGCCATCGCAGTCTTACGCAAACGGCAGGTCGTGCAGCGCGTAATGTGAATGGCAAAGTCATCATGTATGCCGACACCATCACGGAGAGCATGCAAAAGACCATAGATGAAACGGCTCGCCGCAGGAGCATCCAGTTGAAATATAATGAGGAACATCACATCACTCCCAAGCAGATTGTGAAAGCCATCTCCACTTCGCTGCCCACGTCGCATACTGAGAGCGAGACCAAGCCGGCACCCAAGCCCGTCTTCCTTCAGCCTCAGGCATATATCGAGCCGGAGGACACAGCGATGGTTGCCGACCCAATTGTGAAGAAGATGACAAAGGAGCAGTTGCAGAAGAGCATTGCCAATACAACCGAACTGATGAAACTTGCAGCCAAGAATCTCGACTTTATCCAAGCTGCGCAATACCGCGATGAGATTGTTAAACTTCAGCAGCAATTAGATGAGAAATAACTTATCCGGCTTGCTCATCCCCTTCTTTAGAAAATTATTACTGTCCGGTAAACTTAACCTCTCATGTGCCCCATCCTCATCTACAGATGGGTTGGGGCTTTTTACTTGTCCGATAAGCACATCTCACGATGCCTCTTTCGCATCACATGGCAGGGGGGCTCAATAGGCTCTTAATTCGTCCTAAAGCTCTATTTGTCACTTCTTTGCCCATTCCATATGGAAAGATGTTCCGTCTCAGTCTGCTGAGATGTTGCTGAGATATTGCTGGGATGTTTTACCATCTATTCATGTACGTAAGAGTTTTTCTT
>JBMNUV010000028.1:0-35706 GCA_050946455.1 Prevotella sp. | reverse complement strand
AATCTTTCGTCCCGTTTGGATGCCTGCGTGGGACACATAGGGCATTAGTCTTGCTTTCGCAAGGTTATTCCCTGGCTGGGGGCAGGTTGGATACGTGTTACTCACCCGTGCGCCGGTCGACGCCCGCGGGAGCAAGCTCCCGCGTCGTTTCCCCTCGACTTGCATGTGTTAAGCCTGTAGCTAGCGTTCATCCTGAGCCAGGATCAAACTCTCCACTGTAAAGTATCGTATGACTCCGTACCGCGCAATGCGGTGCAGAGCCGTTGTTGTCTGTCTGACTTAGGACGCTCCGGAAACCTCAGGAAGCTGTCTTGTTCACCTGTAGATGAATGACGGACTGTCTCTCTTACCCGGCGGGGTCTCCCCCGCCGCTTCCTGTACTGTCTCTCTGTCTGATATATCCTTTCAAAAATCGCCGTGCCTGCTTGAAATCCGCAGGCCCGGGGGCCTGCGTTTTTAGTAAGCGAGTGCAAAGGTAATATTTTTCTTTCAACCGCCAAAATATTTTCGGTAGAAATTTACAGCAAAATGTGTTTTTTCACGCGGAATTGATGTAGGTCAAATCAGGAGTCTCATATACCTTATATAATATAAGGCAAAACCGATACTTTCTCGGGAAAGAGCAACCGCAAAGTGGGGAAAATCAGTTTTCGACGTACCATAAGCTACAGTTATTGAAAGGCAGAAATCCATTCAAGACCACAACAGTTTGGGTTAAATTCGCGAATTTGAACGAAGCGAAAAGATTCGTTTTCCCTTTGTTTAAAGAAGAAAAGTAAATTTGCCGTAGAAAACTAATTTAAACTTTAAAATTGTGCATATGAAAAGAATTTTATCTTGCCTATTGCTGTTGATGATGGCATTCTGTCTGCCATTATCGGCACAAGAAAAAGCAGCCAAGACGATGTTAGAAGGGTTCAGCCCTCAGAAAGCCAACACGTTCCAAAAGAACTACACCCACAAAAAGGGGAATGGTCCCTTGAAAATCATGAGCAAAGAGGATGAAGAAATCACACTTTATGGTGTCAATCGAGCTAACTATGAGTATTGTCTCGGTTCTTTCCCTGTGAAAGAGAGTACGACTTTCACCGAACTCCTCAACGACGAACGTTTGGAAGGAACAGGTGGAGCGGTCTATATGAATGGAAAATATTACGTCCATAAACTCATATCAAGTTGGGATGGAAATTCAGGCGTCGAATATATCTTCGACACGAAGACTTGGCAGTTCCTTGAACAACGCGACATCAGTGTGACTGCCTGCGCCACGGCAATGGCTTACGACCCCGTATCCGGCAAAATCTACGGTCAGTTCTACAGCGAAGACTTGCAGGATTTTTATTGGGGAACATACAACCCACAAATGGGTACGAGCAACCACCTTGCCAAGATGGATGAGCACATCTATGCTCTTGCAGCCGCAAAGGATGGAACATTGTATGCCATCAACGAGACAGGATTGCTCGAGACCTTGGACAAGACCAACGGACAACCCATCAACAAGATTGGAAATACTGGATATACTCCCAACTATATCCAAAGTATGATATTCGATCTGAAAACAGGAAGACTCTTCTGGGTTCCCATGAACCAATATTATGAGACAGGTCTCTTCGAAGTAAATACCGCAGACGGAAAGACGACGAAAATTTCCAGTCTCGACGATCAGATAACGGGCTTGTTCACCTTGACACCAGAAGCAGAAGATGGTGCTCCAGCCATCATTGACACGCTGACGAAGGATTTCGGACAGGGACTTCTCACTGGGAAACTCATGTTTATTGCCCCTGACAAGACCTTCAGCAATCAGCCTTTGAGCGGAGAATTGACCTGTACGGTTGAGGTTGATGGAGTAGCCTATACGACAAAGGCAAATGCCGGCAGCCAAGTAAGTACTGAAGTAACGGTCGACGGCACAGGTTATCACGAAATCAGCGTATTCACGGAGAACAGCGTAGGTCGCTCCCCCAGATATACCGTAAACTGGTGGATAGGCAAAGACACGCCTAATCCCGCCACCAGCGTATTGCTCGAGAAAGTTGACGAAACAACCGCCCGGTTGAGCTGGCATAAGCCTACTATCGGTCAGCATGGTGGATATATCAATCCAGATGAGGTGACCTATAAGATATACCGATATCCCGACAATGCCACTGTTTCAGAGAGCTATGCCGACACAACCCTAACAGAAACCGTTTCTGCCGAAAAGATACAGAACCTTTATTATATGGTACAGTCGCTCTATGACGGCAAGATGGGACAGGGCGTATATAGCAACCGTGTGGTTTTCGGCAGCGCCTACGAGATTCCCGCCTCGCTCAACTTCGGTGATGCCTCACAGTTCCAGCTCTGTCTTGTGAGCGATGTCAATGGCGACGGCTCTACTTGGGAATGGTTCTATGGAGGTTCCGCCCGATATACCGGCAACGACAACAACAGTGCTGACGACTGGATTATTACTCCGCCCTTCCACTTAAAGAACGACCGCATCTACGAGTTGACCTATCAGGTAGCAGCCCGCAACGGACTCATCTATCCGGAGCGTTACGAGGTGAAAGCCGGAAAGGATATGAGCATAGAGGCTATGAATTTTGAGGTTACTCCTGAAACCGAGCTGAAGAGCATAGCCAATGAGACAGGTGTAGAGACCATCAAGAAGAATCTGAGAATGGCGGAAGACGACAACTACAACTTCGGTTTCCATATTCTCTCGGATGCCGGATGGCACCAGATGGATTTGTATTACATGAGCATCAAGGAAGGTCCGATGTTCACTGCACCAGACAGTGTCACCAACTTTAAACTGACAGGAGGAGCCAATGGAGCTTACGAAGCCACCATCAACTTCAATGCGCCCTTGAAAGACCTCAACGGCAAGGCTCTCGACGCTCTGACCAAAATCGAAATCAGCCGCAACGACACACTGATACACACCATCGAATCTGCCAGTCCGGGACAGGCTATCAGCTATACGGATCAAGAAGCCAAGCAGGGCATCAACACCTACAGTGCCAAGGCTTACAATGAGGAAGGCGGAGCTGGCATGAACAGAAGTGATACAGTTTTCGTAGGAGTGGATGTGCCTTCTGAGCCAGAGGAAGTATATCTCGAAGCCGACAAGGACACGCTCTATCTAAGTTGGGAAGCGCCCACCAAAGGTAAGAACGGAAGATATATTAATCCAGACAAACTCACCTATACTGTCGTTGACCCAAGCGCTGGTGACATTATCCTAAGCGGTATTACTAAAACTGATACGAAGATTCTCGCCACGGTGACAGAGGGAGAACAAGACATCGCCAAGTTAGCTGTAGCCGCACAAAACGTAGCCGGCACCAGTGCTGCGACCGTATCAAACGCTATCATCGTGGGCGATCCCTACACCCTACCCTTCTTGGATGAGTTCACCGGTGGCGGCACCCACTACCAGATGTGGATTCAACAAGATGCCAACGGCGATGGCACTTGGGACATGAGCACCACAGAGGGTTATCCTAAAGCCGACGGTTGTCTGCTATTCTATGGCTACAGTGGAGGTTCACAAATCCTGTCCACTGGACTGGTTGATATTTCAAAAGCCAACAACGCCATACTGTCATTCTACGCAAAAGGCAACGACGGTCAAGTTGAGGTTAGCTACACTACAGACATGAACAGTGACTACACGCCTCTCAAGACCATCAACATGAGCAGCGACTGGCAACTTGTGAAGGTAGACCTCAACAACTACAAGCACGTTGGTCCCATCCTCATCGGATTTAAAGGTATCGCAGGAAGCGGCAACACGGAATTGTATGTTGACCGAGTAAACGTTCGCGACGTTCACGAAATGGACCTTGAGGCTACGGAGATGATGTTCAACCACGACACGGTTCATGTGGGCAAGACTTCGTCGAAGCTCTCATGCAAAGTGACCAATGTGGGTATAGAAGACATCAGCAGTTCTGAATACAGCGTGGAAGTGTCGAAGGACGGAAACATCGTAGCCACACTGGAAGGTAAAGACGTGAAGCAAGACAGCACGGCAGTCTTAGAATATGAGTATATCCCAGTTTACACCGACGAAGACACAACTCATTTCTCAGCCAAGATTATATTCGACGAGGACAACGATCCGCTCAACAACTATTTCAACAATTTGGATATATTAGTTGAAGTACCCACCATGCCCGCACCCTCTAATCTGACAAGCGAGGTGGACGGCAATGGAGTTACGCTGAATTGGACTGCACCCGACCTGAGCGGTATTCCTGCCATGACCATCACCGACGACTTCGAGAACTACAGCCCATTCAGCCTTGAGTTCCTGCCTTGGACAACGCTTGATGGTGACAATGAATACAACGTCAATATCAGCGGACACTACTTCCCCAACAACTATGCCAAGGCAGCTTTCATCACCTTCAATCCCGACAAAGTGGAACCCGCTGTGAGCTGGAAGGCACACTCCGGCAGTCAGTATTTAGCATCGTTCGCCTCCATGAGCTATCTCAACGATGACTGGCTGTTCACACCTGAACTTTCAGGCAATGCACAGACTGTAAGTTTCTTCGCACGTTCAGCCAACAACGACTACGGGCTGGAGCGCTTCGAAGTGCTCTATTCTAACGAAAGCACTGACACGACAACTTTCACGAAGATTGCCGAGGTGGAAGAAACACCCGTTGAATGGACTGAATACAGCTACGAGATTCCAGAAGGAGCCAAGTTTGTAGCCGTTCGCTGCACTTCTCCTTACATCTTCGCATTCCTGTTGGATGACTTCACGTACGAGCGTGCGCCACAGCCATTGGAAGTGACTTTCGAGGGCTACAACGTCTATCGCGACGGAACACTCCTCACCTCTGTGCCTATCACTTCAACAACTTATTCGACCGAGGGCAGCGGCTTCTACGAGGTGACAGCCGTTTACGACTTGGGCGAAAGTTTGCGCATCTCTGTGAATGTTGCCACTGGCATTGCAGTAGTTCAAGAAAATGCACAGAACAACGACAGGACATACGACCTGTCGGGACGCAGAATCAAGACACCAAGTCACAACCAAATCATTATCAGCAAAGGCAAGAAGAGAATAGCAAAGTGATTTAGCAAAGCAAGTAGTAGGATTTCTTCGGCGACCCGACCTTAACAGGTCGGGTCGTTATTGTTTTCGGCATTCAGAAGAACAACAGTATCACCCATGCCTTGCTCCATGGAATGTGCATGGACATAAATCACCCATGAAAGCACGGAAAATCAATTATTTTTAGTATCTTTGCGAAAAAATTTCAACCCAACGAGCTACGAAATCCATTCTCATCAAATACTTCACCCTTCTGGCTGTTTGTCTCTGTTGTCTTTGCGCCACTGGCAAACCCTCACAGCAGTATTCCCTCTATGTGGAAGGAATGAAGTATATCCAAAGCCATCACTATCAAAAGGCACTACAGGTTTTTCAAGAACTGACTGAGACCTACAGTGAGCAACTGCCCGACTCAGACATCGACTATTGCGCTTCGGCATATAGCAGCATGGGCTACCTCAATTTTTATATGTTTCACCAACAAGCCTATGCCTACTACAACCTCAACCGCGCCCTCGAGCTCTGCAGAAAGCATAAGTTGAAAATGGCATATCCATCTGTACTGGTCAACTTGGGCGATTTGTATGGTTATCACACGTTGCCTAATTTCAGAAAGCAGAGCATTGAGATAGCACGAAAATATTTCATTGAGGCTTTCGACTTTGCCATTGAGAACAAGATAGAGGATGTTGTAATCGTGAGTTTCCTCGACTTAACTTCCGTTGACCCGCCATTGGGTAACTATTCCTATTTTCTCCCATATATCAAGAAATTAGAGCAACAACATCTCAAGTCCAACACTCCCAACCTTCAGTTTGCTCTATTGCAGAAAGATGCCATCAAATGCTTGGCTTACAAGCAGTATTCAATGGCTGCATGCTATTTCCACAGACAACTATCGGCAATAGACGACACCCTTGTGGCAGACCGTTTCGAATATAATGCCTACGACATGCTCAGTAAGACTTGGGGAATGGCAAACCGACTGGACTCAGCGATTTATTACGGAAAGAAAGCATTAGAGACAGCAACAAGGGGCGGCAACCTTGAGTTTCAGGTTTTGGCAGCACACCAACTGGAAAACCTTTGCAAGGCAATGGGCGAGGACAAGCAAGCCCATCATTTTCATATCATCTATCTGGAAAAGACCGACTCCCTCATCAACAACAACCAAGGAGGAAGCATCGGCGAACTTCACTATCTCTATCAGCTTCAACATCAGACCGAAGTGGCAAAAGAAGCCGAAACGAAGAACCGCATTAAATCCATTATGCTGTGGTCGTTAGGCATCGTTTTAGTTTTGGTTCTAATTACTGGTGGGATTATCTATGCCCAAAACAGGAAACTCAACCAGCGCAACCGAGAGTTGTATAAGAAAAATGTAGAGCTCATCGGATTGGAACAGCAGAAACAGCAATCAGAGCAGCGACTGGCAAACGGAAACATCAAGGCAGAGCTGAAAGAACGGCTCGCTATCAGGATAAAGGAAGTGATGAACGACGCAGCCATGATTTGCCGCAAGGATTTCACCATCAACGATTTGGCTAAGAGCGTAGAATCCAATAGCCGCTACGTGTCGCAAATCATCAACGAGGAATACGGCATGAATTTCAGTAATGTGCTCTCTACCAAACGCGTAAAGCAAGCATTACAGAAGATAAATGGTGAACCACAGCGATACAGCCGCTACACGGTTGATGCCATCGCAGAGGAATTTGGTTTCAAATCAAGAACTACCTTTACGGCTTTCTTCAAGAAAACAACTGGCATGTCGCCATCTGAATATCTCAGAATGGTCAGGAAAGATATGAGCAAATCAAAGTAATTTTATTCCAAGACGCAAGGCCGCAATAGATTTTTATGTAAGGTTGTAAGAGCAGACTTGCTTTTTTCAAAAATAAATTATCATATCTTGATACATTGTAAGTTTACATTCGTCTATAAGATGAATGTGAACTCGATGAGATAACCAACCAAGATTGATTCGAGATACACACAATATCACCTCAATATTCGCCAACTTTCAATCGTGCGACAAGTGTCGACAAGCATGTTAACAAGTGCCGACAAACTCGTTGACAAGTGCCGACAAGCGTATTGACAATTGTCGCTCAATCCAGAATTGAAGATTTTCAATCCATAATTGAGAGTAATTACTTGAAAAACAACAATGTACGCGCACCGTAGTCGCAACGCATGGAGGTCCCGTCGCTCCGCGCGGGACGATATCCGACATTACACGATAGAACGAGTTAGTAAAGTACATATTGGGCAACTTTGGTACTCGTCCCGCGCGGAGCGACGGGACCTCCATGTGTTGTGTCTCACGTCGGTTTGTGTTCCCGCACGGAGTGCGAGAACTACGAGACGGGTCAACGGCGGACAAATGCGGCAGTCGTCCCGCGCGGAGCGACGGGACCTCCATGTGTTGCGCCTCACGTCGGTTGTAGTTCCCGCACGGAGCGCGAGAACTACGGTAAGGGAATATTATCCCTATATGCACGACGGTAGTCGTCCTGCGCGGAGCCCGAGACCTCCATGCATCGCGGAACAATATCCGCATCGCGCACAATCTTCCAACCGAATTCATCGTTTTTTCTGCCACCTAATTCCCCGAATGAAACGAATTATATAGCCATGAATGGCGGTAAATAATTGGCTGTAATTACCTGATAGATAGTTCTTTATTCATTCGTTGAACTACGAAAAATGAAACGATTAATTCAACGAACGTTTGCTATCTTTACAGGCAATAGTTAGAAGTTAGAAAAATAGAGATGCTTCGCCGTGTACGGTTCCGTTTGTAATCTTGCGTTCCTCCCCGCATTAGAATATTCTGCTAACGGCGGGAATAAACATGAATTAAAGAAGAACGGAAATGCGATACACGGCGAAAGCATGTCACTCAACTGAGAGTACCCACAAACGCGGTGGCTACTCCCCTACTCGATATTTCACTTTGTGCTCAGGAACAATGGCTAAATAGTCCACATTCTCTTTAGTGTTGTTCTGGAACCAGTGTTTGTGGCCCATGGGACAATAGTGGGCACAGCCAGCCGGGCATTCCTCGGTGTTGCCATCGGTATGGAAAGTCATCGTTCCACGAAGAATGTAAATCACCTCGCAGTTGTCCTTGTGAAGATGCTCACCGCTGCGTGCTCCCGGCGTGAGCGTAGAACGCATGATGCGGATGCGACCGTCCTCAACATAGTTACGGGTGAGGAGAATGCCCTCGCCACCTTTGAAGCCCTCGATTTGGGCTTCGGGAATCTTGTTAAAATCAATAATCATCGTTGGTTGCTTTATATTATTTCACTAATTCAACTTACGCATGTATGGAGGAGTCAAAGGAGTTAATAGGAGTCAAAGGAGTTAAGACATTACTATAGAAGGATTCTGATACCTTTCAGTACTGTTAGCTTCGCTGAATCCTTGCTACGCTCGGTATAGCTCGAGCAAGTTCGGCTCTACACTCGTTTGCCTCGGATTTAGCTTCGCTGAATCCTTGATACGCTCGGTATAGCTCGAGCAAGTTCGGCTCTGCACTCGCTTACATCGGATTTAGCTTCGCTGAATCCTTGCTACGCTCGGTATAGCTCGAGCAAGTTCGGCTCTACACTCGCTTGCATCGGATTTGTCTTTAACTCCTTTGACTTCTTTTGACTCCTTTGAAGTAACACTAATCATATAACGAAAAGAACGGGATAATAGTATATGCTTGAAAACGCATCAGAAACGATAACTACCAAAAGCAACAAGGGCACAATCCTAAAGGACTGCACCCTTGCTGTATTGAAAAAATCAAGAATCTATTAGAATGTGAGACGCAAACCAAGCTGCATGTGCCAGCGGCTGGAAACATCGCTCACGTAGGGATGATAACCCAAGAACGAGAAGGTAGGTGTTGCAACACCCGTGCTCTTGTCGAAGGATACCTTGCTAACGGTAAGGATGTTCTCGTTCCACAGTCCGCTATAGTATTCGCCCCAATGCTTATTGAGCAAGTTGCCGACATTCAGGATATCGAATACGATAGAGAGCTTGCTGCCACGCTCCTTCAGATAGTAGAAGTCCTCAGTGAGGTGGAAGTCGAAGTGGTTCTCCCAAGGAGTAGCATTGCTGTTGCGCTTAGCGTACTGACCGCGGTGGTCCTTGGCATATTTGTCGTTCTCTATCCAGTTCTCAAAGCTGACCTTATCCTCATCACTCATGTTCATGCTCTGAAGTTCTGTCTTTGTAGGAATGTAGAGCAGAGAGTTGCCACGGCGATACTCACCGTTGTAGGATGAAGAAACAGCATCGTTCATTGTCAGAGAGTAGCGTGAGCCGCTGCTTCCATTGTAGACCAAAGAAGCGTGGGTCTGGAAACGGCCGTAGCGCTTGGAGTCGTAGGAAACCTGAACCATCACCTTGTGAGGAATATCAAACATGGAGTAGCTCACCACCTTCTTGTTGGGGTCAACAGAATAGAGGTAGCCCCAGTTAGACATAGCCACTGAAGAAGTACCATCATTCACTGAATAAGAGTGACCGAAGGTGTAGCTTGCCAAAACATTCAAACCGAAGTCAAAGCTCTTCTCCAACTGAGCCGTGAAGCTGTAGCTGTGGCCCTTATTGGTGTTGGTAAGGTTAATGACAGAGTTGGCACGATAACTACCTCCATCAGTTGTAGGACTTGACTGGCTACTTGAATAGTAAGGAGCAGCCGAAGCCTCCACACCAGGAACAGCATATACGGTACCCTGCTGCTTCAGACAGAGATTCTCAAACCAGACGGCATTGAGCGCCTTGCTGTAGAGGGCTTCCAAAGTGAGTTTCATGCCCCAAGGCAGTTGCTGTTCCCATGCCAAGTTGGCGCGGAAAGCCTGCGGGAAGCGGAATTTATGGTCAATCGTCACGATATCGGGAGACTGTGCAGAAGCCTTGCCGGAATTAAGAGCCTCCATAGGTGTCTTGCCACCATATTCACCAAACTTAGGAGCATCGGAGCGGATGGTGCCACCCTTCATCTCGATGCCTGTGTTTGCCCATGCATTCTCAATCCATACGAAAGGTGCACGACCATTGAAGATACCAACGCCGCCACGAAGCATGGAAGTATGGGAATTGTTAAGATACCAACGGAAACCTACGCGGGGTGAGGTGTTGATATTGCTGGCAGGAACACGTCCTACGCGAGCGCCATAAGCTTGAGCCCAGTTGACAGTGCTGTTGAATGTGGGGTTGTCAGAAGGCTGGTTGTAATAGAACGGAACGTCGAAACGCAAGCCATAGGTCAACTCAAAGTTGGTAGAGGGATTCCACTTGTCCTGAGCATAGAAGCCGAAGAGACCAGCCTTGAAAGGAGCTGCCCACTCTGTAGTGCCTGTAACCTCAGGGTCAGAATACTTGTAAACATAGCTTGCAGGGGTCTCGTCGTTAAGGAAATCATCTATTGAATTATAGACGAACTCACCGTTGGCAGCCTGAATGAAGGCATTTTTCATATTGTAGTATTCATCGTGGATACCCAATGTGAAGGTATGGTTACCAGCGTAGATTGAGAGGTTATCCTCGATGGTCCAAATATCCTGATTCAAGAAGTTGACACCAGAAGAATACTCAGTACCGAGGTTGATACGCTGACTACCGTTGATGTAAATCGTAGGTCCCGGATAAGCGATGGCACGATGGTCACGGACGAAAGTGGCACCAGCACGGAACTCGTTGTAAAGGTTGTCGCCGATATGAGAAGTAAGCTCAGCCACAAACGAGTTAGTGCGATCCTTCATGCGATATCCAGAGCCATTGAAAGTATAAGTATTTGTACTCACGCTAACGTTATCATCATAAGAGAAGTTGCCCTGATAGCGCAGCATGAAGTGGTTTTTGTCGTTGATGTTCCAGTCCAAGCGTCCCAAGAGCGAAGTACCCTCGCGCTCGATGTCGCGTTGGTCAGCAGAATCTGAATATCCCGTAACTTCCTTATAGCGTGCAAGAATTGCATTGGCAGTCTCCTTTGTAAGGAAATAGCCTTCAGCGCCAGGATAAAGAGTCTGAGGATAGGAGTGTTTCTTATATTCAAGAGAGGTGAAGAAGAACAATTTGTCTTTCACGATAGGTCCACCGAAAGTGAAGCCATAGGTTTGAGTGGTCTCATCGGTAAGTTTTTCCTTCTTGTCAAGGTGAGCATTGTGACGACCGTACATGTTCTCATCGGTATAATATCCAAAAGCAGTACCCGTGAATTTATTGGTACCTGACTTTGTGATGGCATTGATTGCACCACCCGTGAATCCGCTCTGACGGATATCAAACGGCGATACAGAAACCTGAATCTGGTCAATAGCATCAAGTGAGATAGGGTTGGCACCCGTCTGACCGCCATTCGTACCACTTGAAGTAAGACCGAACACATCGTTTGCCACCATACCATCAATCTGGAATGAATTGTAGCGGTTGTTAGTACCGTTGATTGTGATACCGCCATTGCGATTGACGTTAACCATTGGCGAAAGTTTTGCCACATCGTAGATGTTGCGGTCAACGGTAGGCACATCTTCGATTTGTGTGCGCGAGAAGTTGGTAGCAGGACCATTTCCGCTTCGTCCAGCCTGCCCCGTCACAACGACCTCACCGAGTGTCTGTGCGTCTTCCTTCATATTGACGTCAATCATCTCGGTGTTACCCAAGGAAAGCTGCACGTTGTGCTTAACTTCCTCTTTGTAGCCAATGTAGTTGAAGGTGACGGTATAAGGGCCACCGACACGCATACCTTGGATAGTGTAACGTCCATCTGCATTAGTAACAGCGTTGTAACGTGTTCCCGAAGGCTCATGCACTGCGGTAACGGTCACGCCAATCAAATTCTCGTCTCCAGCAACAACCTTACCTGCAATGTTAGAGGTTGTTACCTGAGCCATGACAGTCTTTGCGAAGAAACACAAAAGCAATGTCATGAGAAAATGCAATCTTTTCTGCATAGAATAAAGAAAATTAATTAGTTTTTAACATGGGTTGTCCCAATATTTACCTTTCGGCGGCAAATTTAACAAAAAAAAAGGATATATAGCATATTAAAACCGACAATTGTGATGAAAACCAAGAGAATTAATAGATTTGTAACTCAAAAATTGATTTGGATTAAGAAAAAACGCCTACAAAAACATCATTGAAAGAACTAATCAGCAAAATACCTGCCAACAGACCTTTTTGAGTCTGTTTGGCAGGCATACATATTTTTCATGGGAACTACTTACCTCTCATAATTAGCGAGAGAGAATGATAACAGATTTGCCATTAGGACTCTTCTTAATATTCAGTCCTCGCTGCAGTGTGGGTCTACGCTGCCCATTCAATCCGAAATATTCTGGTTTGCCGGGTTCTTCCTTTTCTATCCCTTGAATGCCCAATGAACTGTTTGGCAGAACATTAAATATGCTCCAACTTGCATCGGACTTATAAGCGTCGACAGAATTGTCAGGAACATAAAGGTCAGCCTTGTCCTTGGTCTTATAGAATACGGAGTTGCCACATGCAGGAGGCGTCACTGCGTCACAACGCATCGTTTGCAACTTCTCTAAACCTACAAAGGCGAAGTCACCAACCGTTGAAAGCGTTGACGGAAGAATGACATTCTGCAAAGCCCCACACCACATGAAAGTAGCGTATGGAATTTCAGTAACACCCTCAGGCACAGTGATAGCCGTCAATGCCTTACAGTTCATAAAAGCGTAGGTACCAATACTACTCACATGTTGAGGTATATCAACAGAATTGAGCGCCTCGCAGCCATAGAAGGCTGACGAGCCTATTGTAGTGACGCCTTCGGGAATTGACACCTCAGTAAGTGAAGAACAGTCGTAGAACAATCCTTCAGGAAGCGTCGTGATGCCTTGCGGGATATTCAGTTCCGTCAATTCCGTACACTCATCAAAGCACCAAGCTCCGAACTTTTCCAAACTCTCAGGTAGAGACACACTCGTCAAACTACTACAATAAGAGAATAGATAATCAGGAAGTGAAGTAACCTTATTGGGTATTGATAAAGACTGTAATTTTTCGCACCCACCGAATGCTCCCGTTCCAATGGTTGTCAACGATTCAGGCAAATCAACAGTGATGAGGTTCTTGTTGAAAGCAAAGGCGTATGGACTTATTTCCGTAACTGAAGAGGGTACTTCAAAAGTGGTAACCTCCAAAGCTGGAGGAAAGAGATAGAGAGTAGTGAGTTGCTTATTATACAATACACCATTGCTGATAGTGAAATTTTCATTTCCAGCGTCTATCTGCAGTTCCTTCAAATTGCTGCATGAGACGAAAGCATCGGCTGCAAGCGATTTTAAACCCGCAGGCAACACAACCTTATAGAGATTTAAACAGCTAAACAAGGCTTGCTTGCCTATGACCTCAACCGTTGAAGGAAGGACAACTTGACCCATCACACCCAGCATCATGCAGAAATCTGGTATCTCTTGCAAGCCTTCTGGAGCAGTGAAGGTTTCAGAAGAAGAAAATCTTTCTGCAGGGAAGCCTTTCATCGTTTTCAAATCTTTTGTGTAGAGGACACCGTCAACGACCGTCAGCCATTCGTTGGCTTCGTCAATGCAGATTTCCTTAAGAGGACAACTGGCGAATGCCCTCAACCCCACATCCTGCAAAGTCTTTGGCAAAACCACATAGGTGAGGGTGAAGCAGCCTTCTAAGGCGCTTGTTCCGAGCTGGTCTTGTTGCGTATAGAATGCGCTATCGGATTCTATATCTTTAAAATAGCTCTTACCGCCTTTCACGATGTTGGCATCACTGAGGTCGAGCGAATCCAGCTTGCCTTGTGTTGTATTATGCTCATAGTCCATGCCACACATCTCATGAATACAACGAAGGTCTGTGCCGTTGATAGGACCTGAAACCTTAAGTGAAGTAACACTTGTTATATCACCCACTTGATCAGCCAGCGTTCCGGCTTTGGTGAGCACCACATCAAGCCGTTGTGCCTGCGTAAGTATGGGGAGAACGGCAAAGAATGCCAATAAAAGAAGATTTTTCAGAAGACATCTCATAGACTTATTCAGATTTTGTAAACCATTTGGTCAATTTAATAGTTAAGCCTTGGTCTGAGGAGAGGATTCCCGTGACATCATAAGTCGCTTCGGAATCGACGCTACTAAACTCATTGCCATCGAGGTAGAAACCATTGCTGACGTAAACGTCTGTGGAACCTTCTGACGTAGCGAGACGGTACTGACCGTTACCAGCATCCTCAATCTTCACATTTTTCACTGTGAAGTAACCATCAATGTCGCTGGCAGAGAGTTCATTCACGTCCTTTTCAATGGGTTGAGGAGCCTCACCGTCGGTAATGGTTAAGTTATCGGCATTGGTAGCCTCTGTTGCTTCGACATAGCCAGCAGAATATTTCGCTGTGAGAGAACCGTTGATTGTTTTTCCTTCGGCATCAAATCCCAAAGAGAAGTTGTGGAAGCAAGCGGCTCCACTGGCATCTTTCATGTAGATATAGGTCTCGCCGTAAGGACGGAACACATAAGTCACTTGGGCATCAGTGAGTTTGAGCAGTGTGCTGCTTCCGTCTGGAATCTGCTTGAAAGCTGCAAGATTCTCTACTTCCGTAGCAACTGACGCAATCGCCTTTGTAGGATAAATCATCAGGGGGTTGCCAGCAGCAAAGATTCCCTCAATAACATAATTGGCTGTACTGTCAATGGTTTCCGGGAAGGGGCTCACTCCGAACCCATCGGCAATCATCACTTCCATATCGCCATCTTTCGTGTAGATAATGCCATATTCATTTTTAATCAACTTGACATTAGACAGTTTGATTAAATCGCAACGATGCTGATTGGCAACGACTTCGCCGATTGTTGCCTCTGTTGGTTCAATTCCACTTCCACCTGCCAGATGCATGAAGTTGGCAAGCGAAGCCTCAGTATCATCATTACTAACCAATACAGGCATTCCTTCGTCCAGTATGAAGTCACCCTTGATAGAGCCCATGCAAACATCTCCCACACTAACAACAGTTTCAAGTCCCATGGAGGAGAGACGGATTGCCTGTTCGCCACAACGCATATACACATCATTGTCGTTGATATAGGTAATGAAGCCAGGTTCGTCATTGAGAGTGAGGTTGACTTTTTCCTTATCGGCAGTGAGTGCATTCAGGTCAGCCACGCTCATGTCTGCATATTCTTCCTCAGGAGTTTCGGTCTCATCGTTGACCACGGGTCTAATACCGCATCTCAGAGAGCGCAAGGTAGAATAGCATTCTGCTCCATCTGCAGATATAGTAAGGAAGTAGGCATCGCGACCATTTACATCGCTGCTGACAGGCGTAGAAGACCAATAACTACCTTGTTTTCCGGCATGAGTGATTTGGTCGTACCATCCAAGTCCGATGCAAGGAAGGAAGAGACCGTCTGCAAGCTCACTCTGTAATATTTCACGTGGTTCCAAATCTTGGGTCACTTCGCCTTCTGGATTAGTAAAAAGGAGTCCATAGACTTGATTTCCATCGGAAGTAGTTACGTAGCCATACTGTTGCGATGCCTGCTCTATGAGTTGGTTGAACTCATCCCTTGTAGGCATACGGTAGCTTCCACGAGTAGCCCATTTAGCTAAGTCACCACATACAGCCTCATCGTAGTCCTCGGTGACAACGGTAGCATCATCATCCGAATAAAATTTCGTCAAATCTACGCCCGGTGCGTCGCACCAAGTTCCGTCCACAGCATCCTTGCCCACAATACCCCAAGAGAAGTATTCGGAATTTTTATAGTCTGCATCAAGAGTTTGGTCATCACTGCCACCAACGTATTGGGTCGTAGCCCATTGACTATCAGCAAGCGACCACACACCATTGACGTAGCGAAGGTTGCCCTTAGCCCATTTGATGCCAGCCACTTCTACGTATTCCACTGTTACCGTGTCGGTTACTCCATTGTTTTCGAAGGTTACATCCTTCACGTCGTCAGCCTTGAAAGACGTAGTGGAACCATCCTTCATAGTCACAATCATTCGGTAGTTTTGAGCATTAGCCATGGCGAATACGCCGAGACAAGCCAATACCATTAGTAGTTTTCTCTTCATATTGTTTGACTGTTTTGATTATTTTACTAAGATTTTAAAAGAAAGCTGTGGAGTCCTCACGATAACTACACCATTATTCCTCAGTCCATTTATCGTGACGGTGCCGTCAGCTGCGGCTTTCGAAGAGGCGATGAGTTTTCCATCGATTCCAAAGATACTTACCGGGTCATTAGGGCGGAGATTGATAACCGTGAGATTCCCATTAATGATATCTACGGTAGGCTTTACAGCGGTCTGGCTTTCTATCCGGTCCGCAGTTTGTTGCTCAAAATAATAGCTTTTTACTTCAGAGAGTTCCAAACTGAGATTAGCTTCAGCGGATTCGACGATTAACTGTCCGTTGTCACAAGTGATAACAGGAGCACTTTCAAGAGCAAAGGCTGTCGTCTGACCATTATTGTCTTCAACAATAAGGGTATTTACCTGGGCATTACCCAACAGTGGGAAGATTGCCAGAAGACAGACGAAAAGGAGATAGAAACGTTTCTTCATAAGCTACTTTGTTGTTTATTAATACTACGACAAAGTAACACAAAAAGAAAGAAACGAACAATCAAAATGCTTTCAACTCCAATTTTCAAGGAATGAAGTTGAATAAAAAGGGAATGAACGATTATTCCTCATGTTTGCCGCCAAGCCAGTTGAGGAACTCTTTGCGACGGGCGGCACTCACCGTGATGTTTTCCACTTTCTCACCGGCTCTGAGGGTTACCTGAAGACGACCCGCAAAGAACTTACTCACCTTACTGACGCAGTAAATGGAAGCAACAATGTGACGTGCCAACTGAAAGAACACCTCATGATTGAGTTGTTCCATCACCTCCTGCAAATTGGAAAAATCGGTCAAACGGTGGTGTCCGTCACGCTGTACAACGCCCACATATTTGCCTTCGCTTATGAACCAAGCAATCTGCTCCACAGGCAGAAAGGCATAGTTGTCGCCACTTGTGACGAGAATACGATTGCGCGGACCACTCTTGACGCTCTTCACTAAAGGCTGATAGTCATGAGGAAAATGACTACTAAAGGACTCCAACTTGGTAAGAGCCTTTTCCACAGACTCCTTAGTGATGGGTTTGAGCAGATAGTCAACACTGTTCAGTTGGAAAGCTTTAAGCGCATATTGGTTGTATGCAGTGGTAAAAATGACAGGAATCTCGATTTTAACAGCCCGAAGAATGTCAAAACAACTGCCATCATCCAATTCCACGTCAAGAAACAACAACGCAACATCGGGCTTGCCCTTAAAGTATACTACACTCTCTTCCACCGATTGTGCAGTAAACAACAATTCCCAGTCAGGACGCAGCTGCTGGACAATTTTCTGTAGATTTTCGCGAGCATAGCGCTCATTCTCTATGATGGCGTATTTCATTGTATTTCTGATTTGATAAATGGAACTTTCACTATGAACATATCTCCCTCTGCCCCGCATCTTAATTCGCAACCGTAATTCTGATACAACTTTTGCAGATAGTTAAGACCTACATGCGAGGACGACGGCTCAGAATACTTCTTGTGAATAGGATTGGAAATAGTAAATCCGTCGTCAGAGATTTCGAGCGTTGCGGTCATAGGCAGGCGGTCAGAAACAGTATTGTGTTTGACAACATTTTCCACAAGTAGCTGTAAAGTGAATGGAACAATTTTCTGACTGCCCACAAGCTCTTCACCTTCTACTTTCAGTTGAAAGGCATCATTGTAGCGTATCTTGAGAATTTCCACATAATTGTGTATAAAACGCATCTCTTCTTCCAGCGCGACAGTTTCCTGCTCTTGATGAAAAAGTACGTATTGATAGATTTTACCCAACATGTCAACAAATTGCTGAGCCTTTGGGCGACCGTCACCGATAAGAGCATAGAGAATATTGAGCGAGTTGAAAAGAAAGTGTGGGCTAATCTGAGCGCGAAGGGCGTCATAGCGGTATTGGAGGTTCATGCGACGTTGCTCTTCAACGGCACGCAGTTGACGCATATAATTGATGTGATAAAAATAGACCTCAACAGCGAGGAAGATGATAACCAAGTTGAACACAGTGCCAGCCCAGTCGATATGACCAAAATCGGGAGAGAAAATCAGACGGACAATGCCTAAATAGAGATAATTGATAGCCACCAACCCCAACACACAGAAGAATAGATCAATAATGATTTTCAGCTTCGCGGGGTGCTTCTTGATTCTCACCACAAAAACACACAGAACAAACGTGAGCAATACTGGCGGGAAGTTGAGTGCGACCGACAACAACAGTTCTCCCATGTCCTGAAATGGAAATATCTCGTGATAGGCAACCATGTCGTAGAACGCCTGAAAAAAGACGTAATACGCAAAGACTATCAACAACGATAGTAATAAGATTTTCCACTTCTGTAACATTGGCGTGCTATAAAGTAATATGTATTATCTCTATTCCTTTCGCTTCCAGATGTTGACTATCTTATGACGGATAGCAAGAACATTCATGAAAGACACTAATACGAAGAGGAAGATGCCCAAAGAGAGAGCAGGCAACATGGAACCGTCGTCAATCTCCGGGAAGAGGGTGATGATGACATCCATATAATAACCTCGTATGAAGAATAAGGCTATGAGCGTGATGAACAGTACGAGTAGGTTCAATCCAATCGTAAGCAACTCGTAAGGACGTGCCACCCTTCCGGGAGAGTAACCGATAAGCAATAGGGTTTCCAGCTTGGACGAGTTTTTCTGCACCAAAAGATAAATGCTCAGCATGAGAATGTAGAAACTCAACAATGAGATGACCAACCCCACTATCATGACCATCATAACAGTCATACGAAGGAAGTATGTAGTTTTCTCAGCATCAAGTTTGTCATCCTCCACCTCGTAATGTTTGCTGTCGAGATATTGAGTGATTTGCTGGTTGGCAGGATTGCCCACACTCATGATAAGCCGTGTCGGGTCGCTGTGCTCGTTGGGAGCAAAATAGTTGTTGCTCCAGTCCATGAAGGATTGGGGTACAAGTATGGAACTCAGTCTGTTGGAGAATCCTATCACCTTGCCTTTGAAAACTCCCCTGCGACCATTGCCATGGACAAAGATTTTCATATCAATCATTCCCATCAGTCCGTCACTCAGTTTAGGCAGACTATGGGTTTGAGCAAAGCCGAAATTGTACATGGTGATATACGTTCGCGGCAGAATCACAGGCACGAAGGCATCTCCTTCTTTCCAATGCCATTGGTCACCCTTAGATTCCACGAATGTATCGGGCACACTCTCGAAGGAAATTTCAGAATTGAGTACCTGCTGCCCATTGACACCCATCGTGGCATCTGCCTTATATTCGATGGAAGTGAACTTCCCAACGATATCGGCAAACGGTTGGCTCTTCAAGTCGTCAATCTCTGCTGCATTGAAAGCGTTGGAACGACCAGAGAAGGCGGTGGCTGCTCCTATCTTCTTGTTGATAATCAGATAGTCGCTCTTCATGAAACTATCTTCAGAAGTAAAGACTGGAATCACGTCGCGATAGAACTGATAGCCCAAAAGTACAATCAGCATACCGAAAAGGTTAGCAAAGAAAAAGCCCGCAAACTGGGGCACGCTGATATGCTGACGTAAAAGTTTCCAAACCAGATTCATAGCTTCAAAGTCCTCTCATAGTTTAAATCCATGTGTTTGCCAATGCTTGTCACGATGACTCCAGCGCCTTGCTTGTTGGCTTCCTCCATCATGATATCGCCCATAATGGTGGAGTTGTTGTCATCGAGATGGCTAATGGGCTCATCAGCCAATATAAAATCGAAGGGTTGAACCAATGCGCGCATCATTGCCACGCGCTGTTGCTGTCCGAACGACATAAGACCCACCTTTTGGTCCACCTTGTCGGCAATTCCCAACCGCTCGAACCAATCCAATATCTCTTTGCGGATCTTCTTTCCTGCCAGGTCGTTTTTGATTTTCACGTTTTCATAAGCGGTAAGCTCTGGAAACAGGCGTAACTCTTGAAAAAGGAAGGCGATATGATGCAGACGCATCTCCACCCACTCTCTCACTTTGAAGTCACGCGTCACACGGTTGTCAAACCTTACTTCGCCAGTATAATCGTGACGGTAGCCGAGTATGTAGCTGCAAAAGGTACTCTTACCTTTACCAGAATCGGCTTCTATCAGATAGAGATGTCCCTTTTCAAAAGAGACATCCTGCTTCCATATCTCCGACTGCAGGTCGGGCTGTTGCGCGAAGACCTGTGGCAGAACGGAATGAAACGTTATCTTATCCATTGAATATCTGAATACTATTATCTATTTATGTCGGGAGAAGTAAGCTGAACATTAAATGGGACACTGCAGAATATCACCGAACATCTAAGATTCTTTGTCTCATCAGTCTATTAGTCCAGACGGTACATGATTCTGCTCACGTTGCCAAGGATGGGCTTCAATGCCTGAACAATGGTTCCCTGTTTTCCTGTAAGCAGATTCAGATTGACTACCATCACCAGCTTCTGTCCCTTTATCATCTTTTGCAAGTTGTCTGACAGCGGCACAACAGAAGGCTTGATGGAATTGAGAGCCGTCTCCTGATTGCCGCCACTATAGTATTGCAAATCATCAGTCACGCCGAAGCAATAAGTAGTCTTACTGTCTGAATAGATGTAAGAGTTCTTTCCCCAATCAGCAATCGTACTGCCTTCCGGGGCACTCTCTTTCCAGTAGTCTACATCTGAGAGCCAATTGCTGTTAGCCAACTGGGCTGCCATCGACATCTGCAAACGGTCGGGCGAATAGGTGGACATGACAATTGACATATCACCATTCACGCTCTTTATAATGTTGTCCATGTCAATGGCGCGGTTGATACCGGTCAACATAGCCTGCAATCCTTGATTGTTGCGCATCACATCAATGAACTTGGTTCCATCTACGTTGACGAATAATCCCAACATTGCATCTTGTGGCATACTGTTGATATAGCGTCCCTTAATGGGGCGGTAAACCTTGTTCGCGTTGCGGATGGCGGTCTCAATATCGTTATTGAAGGAGAATGTGTGACCTTGCATGTCGAGTACGCCGTCGTGGCTTTTCATTTTCGCCATCACATAAACCTGTGATGGAGAAGCCGTCTTGGGAGCACCAAGCATAAACGGCGTGACAAACTGTTGCGGCAGCGCATCCACGCGTGCCACAAGGCGCATAGGACCTTCGATGGAGTCGAGGGCATCATACATTCTACTGCTTTTCACGCTCTGCTCCTCATCCTGCTTCAAGAGTTTTGCCATGCGGTTGATATACTCTGCCTTGTCAGCCTCCACAATAGGTCCCATCAGCAACAGGGCATCATCGGAGAATCCTGCCAAGAACCCATTACTGAGGAGCGAGAAATGGAAACCTCGCTTATCCTCTACCTTCGAGCAGATTCCCTTGCCCGATTGCTCGTTGAAATATTTCGCCAGGGCATCTCCGTCGCTCAAGTTCACGCAAGCACCGAGATTGCCGTCGGCATCTTCAAAGAGGTACACGTCGGAACCCATATCCACCCCTTTGTAATCAATGAACGACTTAGGAGTATTGACAGCCAACAATGCCGTAACATCACCGGGGATAGCATTGATATAGCTATCGCTGGAACAAGACGCGAAAGAAACAATCGTAAACAAGCCCACCGCACAGTAGGCGAAGAATGATTTCAGTGTTGTTCTCATCTTTGTATTCGTTTTGTTAATTGAGCCATGGTGACAGCCATCAGTCCTGCAGTTTCTGTGCGAAGTCTTGCCTCGCCCAACGATACGCTCACTGCGCCACTGTCTATCGCTGCGCGCACTTCATCAATCGAGAAGTCGCCCTCTGGTCCAACCATGACTGTAACGTCTTCATTTATATCTGTTTGTTGCAATTCATTAAATAAATCCTTCCTATCTACCTCTTCGTAGCAATGGGCAATGAAGAGTTTTCCCTCATGAGGTAGGGATATGAAATTCTGGAAGGTAACCATTCCCTCCACAAGGGGTTTGAAGGGCTTACGGCTCTGCTTCACTGCCGATATCACAATATGGTCTACGCGGTCGGTGCGAATAGTCTTGCGCTCAGAGAATTTGCAATCAAGAAACGTCAATTGGTCCATACCCACTTCGGTAGCTTTCTCTGCCATCCATTCCATGCGTTCCATCATCTTGGTTGGAGCAATGGCAAGATGAATACGACCCGACCAAGCCTTCTCCACCATACGCTCATTGCGGATTTGATAATAGCAGTGCTTATTGTTTGTGATGGTCGCTTCTGCCTCGTAGAATTTTCCCTTTCCGTCCATGAGCCACAGCGTATCTCCCGCCTTCACGCGCAACACACGCAGGGCATGTTTTGCCTCATCATCGGGCAGTTCCTGTGCCTTGTCGGCATCTGGCACGAAGAAGTAATGCTGTTCTTTCATTGGTCTTTTCCTTGGATGCGTTTTCTGCGGTTGAGTTCGTCACGCAACTGCGATGCCAACTCGTAGTCTTCTTTTTCCACGGCATTCTTCAGAGCCACCCGCAGCATCTCCTCAGAGGCAATGTTGGCTGGCATGGCAATGCTTGCGGAGCCATCTTTCGCCAACGGAGTGCTCTGGCGTCTGAAAAGTTCTGTATCTATATAGAGCGGTATTCCCGTCGCCACTGAAAGCAACACTCCGTCACTGGCACGCAAAGCCACTGTATCGAGACTGTCCATATCAAAGAGCATACAATCATATTGCCCTTCGTTGACACCATAAAAGAATATCTCGAAGTTCTCCCTACCGGCATAGCGCAACATCTGCATCAATGCCTCGGGAAGACAGCGGCTCACGACTGACTGCTGCGTCAACCTCATCCCCAACTCATGGTTACTGTACCTGTCGCACGTCATCGTGAGTTGGCGGGTTTTCGCAGCATCGGTGAGGAAAACGAGATACAAGTCCTCGCTTCCCTCAAGTTTACCAGTTCCTTTCAGTATAAGACGGGTTTTATTCATTACTTACTTTTTTCTCATCATGCTTGAACATCAGCCAGAAGTTCACAGCCACCAACAACGCATAGCCAGCAAAGATATACCAGCACGTTGACCAGTCGCCCACAGTCAGTATGTCACCTCCCACCTGTTGAGGATAAGTAAAGGCATTAATGACAGCCTGAGCGGCAAGAGTTCCTATGGTTGCGCCAATACCGTTGGTCATGAGCATGAACAGCCCCTGAGCGGATGAACGGATATCTGGGGTTGTACTTTGGTCTACAAACAGCGAGCCGGAGATATTGAAGAAATCGAAGGCAACGCCATAGACAATCATTGATAAAATGAACAGGAGAACACCGGGGAATCCAGGATTGCCCAAGCCGAACAATCCAAAACGGAGCACCCATGCGAACATGGCGATGAGCATCACATTCTTAATGCCATAGTGCTTCATGAAGAACGGGATAAGCAGGATGCAACAGGTCTCAGAAATCTGTGACAGGCTGATGAGGATGTTGGCATGCTGCACGCCGAACGACTGAGCATATTCGGGTTGCGCGCTGAAGCTGAACAGGAAGGGATTGGCAAAGCTATTAGTAATTTGCAAGCTCACGCCTAACAGCATAGAGAAGATGAAGAACAATGCCATCTTGCGCTGTTTGAACAAGGTGAAAGCCTTCAAACCAAGCGCTTCAACCAAAGTCTTCTTTTCATTGTTCTTGTTAACCGGACAATGGGGCAAAGTGAAGGTATAGAGGAAGAGGATGACACTGCAAACACCCGACGTCACAAACTGATTTTGATTGCTTTGGAATCCCATCAAGTCAACGAACCACATGCAAAGGATGAAACCTATAGTACCGAAAACACGGATGGGCGGAAAATCCCTGACGGTATCCATTCCTGCATGGGTCAGCGAGTAGTATGCCACCGAGTTGGAGAGTGCTAACGTGGGCATATAGAACGCTACAGACAATGCATATAGACTGAAGATGATGGAGAACTGTGCATTCTCTCCACTCTTGATTCCATACCATGCCGTAGCAAACATAAAAAGGGCAGCCAGCAAATGACAAAAGCCTAACAGCCGCTGCGCGGGAACCCATCGATCGGCTACAATTCCCATCAGAGCAGGCATGAAGATAGACACAATGCCCTGCATGGAATAGAACCAGCCTATTTCAGTTCCTAAGCCGATATTACCTAAATAGCGGCCCATCGAAGTCAAGTAAGCTCCCCAAGCTGCGAACTCCAAGAAGTTCATCAGCGCCAAGCGTATTTTAAGATTCATGTAGATGTAGATATAATTTTATTTTTTCGGGTACAAAGATAACCAAACTCTTTGAATTGTACAAATTCAACGAAATTGCTTACCGTCCCATACCAATACGTTCTCCTTGTTAAAGCTCTTGAGTTCCTTCAGTTCGTCCACAGTGGCATAGAAAATGGAGAATCCCACGGTCAGATTGTTGTCTTCGGGATGCAACTGAGCATAAGTCATGCGACCGTCCATCATTTTGATAAGGCGGTTATAATTCTCCACGCTCATCGTATCAGGACGCTGTGGAAGGGTTTTCTCCGGCACTTTGATGTCGAGTGGTGACCAACTGAGGTTGTAGAAGCTCACCTCACTGTGCTTCTCAGTACCCGAAACGGTTTTCACCACGCACACCAACGTATCACCCTCAGCACGGGGCAACAGTTTCATCTGCAAGGTGGAATAATCCGACATCTTCACTTGTAGGAAGTTATCTGTGAGGGTGTCAAGGCTTGTCGTACCGCCAAAGAGATTTTCCACCGACGGATTGGAGCCTGTCTGATTGAAGGTTACGAGTTTCTCCCTCAACTCCTTATTCAGATAGGGCGTGATGGAGTTGGGAGTAGCTGTCCAGACATCCTTGATGTTTCCAGCCGACACACTGACAAACGCCAGCAGCATGGACAAAAGCATATAGAGTTTTTGCTTCATTTCTTTTACCTTATTTATAAATAGTAACGAAACAACGCCAAGGTTATTTCATTGGTATTCATTTTTTGTTTTCCCTTAACTCAATACCGAATGCCAAGAAACGAAAAACCAGTTGACCATTGAAGTCAACTGGCGTATTATATTAATTGAATCTGAAAGGACCATATTGCAAAAGCGTCACCCACTGCCCGTTTCGAGGCATGACGCAGATAGTAAAGAGCCGACCAATTCCTGTGGGTGACAGTCCACCGGTAAAGAATGCAGTTCCGTCATCCTCATAATCTTCCGACATGGAATATTCCTTTTCCAGAGCCTTCTTCAGAAGCATCATATTCTTCACAGCCACAGCCTTGGTGCGTGCCTGTTTATAGAAGCGCTTCTCAACAAGTTTCTGGTTCTTAAACTTACACTTTACTTCATTGAAGGTCATTCCTCCATGCTGATAGGCTTTCGAGCTGAACACAGCCTGGTTGTCGTCCTGTGAAGTGGGTTCTCCATACTCCGCTTTCAACTCTATCATAGCTTCGTCATAGGCGGTACCGAACTGCACTTCACTTTGCTGTTGGGCACTCAAGCCAATGGGTAGAAACAGCAGTGCTATAATAATTAATTTTTTCATTAATGATATATACTGATTATTATAATAATAATTGCTCATATTAAAAAAAATCCAACTAACGTTTATTGGCGAATTACCCCGTATTTTCCTAATAGGGAACCACCATATTACGAGACGCAAAAGTAATAAAAATCGACGAATTCTCCAATTCTTACACCATCTTTTTTCAAAGAATACATTGTTTTCCTAACGCTCATCTTACTGTTTGCGCCCACATACGATATTTTACGATACGCAACACTGATAATAGACATGCCACAACTATGTCGCTATGGGGTATGAAGATGACCTTGCACACTGTTTTTCTCAACTTTCATTCTTCCGTAGAAACTTACTGTTTGGCAAATGGCAAGCGGAAATTGCACTCTTTATACCGACTGCATCCGTAAGCGGTATGACCTTTTATGATTTTGCCCTTCCCACAGACAGGACAAGGCTTTCCGATGAGGCTATCGGAAGGAACCAAATGGAGAGAGGCGGATGATTTGGGTGCGGCAGCATGAGACTTGGTAGCTGTCGGTTTCTTCGCATCAGTCGTTTTTTTCGTCGTACGCTTCTTGGATTGCTTCAAATCATCGTCAGAAATGAGCGTGATGGTCGCCGATGAGTTGTCGCTCAGCACATCATGAACAATCTTATGGATTTGCTCCTTTAACCCGTTGATGAACTCCACTGGAGCATACTTGCCATGCTCTATGTCGCGTAGCTTCTTCTCCCAAATACCTGTGAGTTCACAACTTGTGAGAAGTTTCTCCTTAATGACATCAATGAGTTCTATTCCCGTTTGCGTGGCAATGAGATTCTTACGCTGGCGACGGATATAATGGCGCTTGAAGAGCGTCTCTATGATACCGGCACGACTCGAAGGCCGTCCGATTCCGTTCTCCTTCAAGGCTGCGCGCAGTTCCTCATCCTCTACAAACTTACCGGCAGTTTCCATTGCACGGAGCAAGGTTGCCTCGGTATAGTATTTGGGCGGAGTGGTCTGCTTCTCTGTCAGAGTAGGCTTATGTGGACCGCTCTCCCCTTTTACGAAAGTAGGTAGCGTACGTTCCTCGTCATCTTTTTTCTCATCCTCATCGTGGGCTTCATCATTTTGTCCCGAAGACGAAACTCCATAGACCACGCGCCAACCGGGTTTTAGGATTTCCTTACCAGAAACCTTGAATTCCACGTCTTCCACCTTTCCTAATATGGTAGTAGTCGAGAATTCACAGTCGGGATAGAATGCGGCAATGAAGCGACGCGCGATGAGGTCGTACACATTCTGCTCCATATCGGTGAGCCCCTGTGCCGGCACTCCCGTTGGAATGATGGCGTGGTGGTCGGTGACCTTTGAGGTATCAAAGACTCTCTTGCTCTTGGGCAACTTTTTACTGATAGTGGCGAGACCTTTCACAAGTTCGGAATAAGGATAGTCCCCGTTAATGCGTGACTTGAACACGCCATTAAGAATGCCGGGGCACTTAGGATAGATGTCATCGCTTAAATAGGTAGTATCCACACGTGGGTAGGTGGTGAGCTTCTTCTCATATAGCCCTTGAATGAGATTGAGCGTAGTCTCAGCAGAATAGGCAAACTTTCGGTTACAGTCCACTTGCAGCGAAGTAAGGTCATAAAGCTGTTTGGGCTGCTCGCGTCCTTTCTTTTTCTGCACGTCGGTCACAGTGAAGGGCTTTCCTTCAATAGTAGAGAAAGCCTGTTCGCCTTCTTCTTTGGAGTTGAAACGTCCCTTAGTGGCTGTGAAGAGTGTGTCGCGATAAACAGTGGCAAGTACCCAATAGGGTTCTGGCTTGAAATTGTCAATCTCTTTCTGTCGGTTGACGATAAGAGCCAACGTGGGAGTCTGTACACGACCGATGCTCAACACTTGATGGCGTCCGCCATTGTTTCCATATTTTAAAGTATAGAGCCTCGTGCAGTTCATTCCGAGAATCCAATCGCCAATGGCTCGGCTGAGACCAGCAAGATATAGATTGTCATATTGCTGTTCGTCTTTCAAGTTCTGAAAACCTTCCTTGATAGCCTCGTCGGTCATGGATGAAATCCAAAGCCGCTTCACGGGGCATTTCACGTTAGCTTTCTGCATCACCCAACGCTGAATAAGTTCACCTTCCTGTCCGGCATCACCGCAGTTGACGATGCTGTCGGCATTGGCATACAATCCTTCAATGACCCCGAACTGCTTTTTGATGCTGTCCTCGTCTATCAGTTTGATAGCAAAGCGCTGCGGAATCATCGGCAGTTGTCCTAAACTCCAATGCTTCCATAAAGGCGTATAATCATCAGGCTCCTTCAGCTCACATAGATGACCGTAGGTCCAGGTAACTTGATACCCGTTGCCCTCCATGTATCCTTGGTGCAGCTGATTGGCGCCCAAAATACGTGCGATGTCGCGTGCTACACTTGGTTTCTCTGCTATACAAACTATCATCCTAAATTGTTTTCGGCTACAAAAGTAGTACAATTTGGTCGAAGAACAAAACAATGGAGCCGCTTTTTAAGAAGTGAGCCGATACTCACTGAGGTTTAAAGTAGGATTACATTTTGTCAGTTGTTCGCGCATGGAGGTTCAACTCATGGAGGTCTCGAGCTCCGCGCGGGACGACTACCAAACCAGCAACAAACTCATAATGAGGTCACTGTTCCCGTTTCGTAGTTCTCGCGCTCCGCGCGGGAGCAGAGGATACTGTTAGAGGGTGGTATTAGTTGATAAGGAATAGAGAATGAAAACTGAGTTCAATATGTTGATAATCAAGATAATATTCGAAAATTGTTAGAAGATGAAGCGGCGGTGATTAAACGTGGTTGGCATGATTTAACAAAGATTTTGGTGACAATACGGTGACGGTTTCGGAAAGATTTCATACCTTTGCAGATGTGAAGCCGGTCGTCCAGGACTTCACCCCGGTTCAGGAAAATCTGTCCCATCGGCTGTGAGGATTTCTTACTATTTATAAGGAGTTATTCCCTTATTAACCAAGCGTCTTTTCTGCGGGTCGAGGAATTTTCTTACTGGCAAAGCGGGCCGTAATAGTAAGGCGGCTGTAAGTCTGAGAGATGTGGACAAAGCCACATCATACCATCATTTGGTGCAATGGGAGCACCTACATTAATTTGTCCTTTTTATTGTTTAACGCTCCGTGCCGTAATTGGACCGGACTAAATTATTGTATGATGGTTTCAGTAAAACGCAGTCTCTCGTCCCGTTTGGACGGGAATGGAAAATCCGAGATTCTCCTCAGGGTGATCGTGTGCCACGGCAACTCCATGAGGATGAAAAGCGGTGTCTTTGTCAAACCCGACAGGTTTGGCAAGGACGGGAGAATTAACAAGCCCTACAAGAAAGGGCTGGAGTATGAGGAGCTCAAAAGTGCCGAGTCTATGCTCACGGGGCTCGAGAACTTTATTGTGGACACCATCCAGAGGGAGGAGAATCCTGAAGGCATCACCAAACCCTGGCTGATGGAGAGAGTGGACAGGTACCGGCATCCTAAGAAGTATGAGGAGAAAGCCGAGAGAAAATCTTTCCTTGACTACTTTGACGAACATCTGGAAAAGCACAGCTTCTCCGAGGCAAGAATGGTGAGATACCGCGTGCTGAGAAGTGACCTCGAAAGGTTTGAGGCATTTATGAGAGTATCGCAGGATCCGGGCTATGTCTTGGACATCAATACTTTCGATGAGAAGGATATCGAACGGTTTGTAGCCTTTCTCACGATAGAGTACGAGTTGCCCGCGAAGTTTCCCACAATCTATAAAGACGTGGCACCGGGTAAATTGCCTAAGCCAAGAGGGAAGAATACTATTGCAGGCCTGCTGAAAGCGCTGCGGGCATTCTTCAACTGGCTCTACAGGCAGAAGTACACTACCAACCGTCCCTTCGACAAGTATGAGGGACACGTATCGGAGACGTATGGCACTCCTATTTATATATCGCTTGAAGAAAGAAATCGAATTGCGGACTTTGACCTCTCGGAATATCCACAGTTGGCCGTGCAGAGAGACGTGTTTGTCTTCCAGTGTCTGATTGGCTGCCGTGTATCTGACCTAATGAAGCTCCGCCCTTCAAACATCGTGGACGGAGCCATTGAGTACATTCCTCGTAAGACAGAGGGCAAACGGCCGTTTGTGGTGCGCG
Organism: Prevotella sp.; assembly: GCA_050946455.1. Taxonomy (GTDB): domain Bacteria; phylum Bacteroidota; class Bacteroidia; order Bacteroidales; family Bacteroidaceae; genus Prevotella. Next base: position 5,898 of record JBMNUV010000028.1, on the reverse strand, counting down.
TGCCCCTCAACGCAAGGGCAAAGACTCTAGTGGAACGCTACAGAGACGTTGACAGGAAAGGAAGGCTGCTGCCGTTTATCACCATAGAGAAGTACAACAACGACATCAAGCGCATCTTCAAGCTTTGCGGCATCACGAGACTGGTGACGGTGGTGGACTCCACAACTGGAGATCCCAAGCAGGTGCCGATCTGTGACGTAGCCAGCAGTCACATGGCGAGAAGGACTTTTGTTGGCAACCTCTACAAGCAGGTGAAGGACCCGAACTTGATTGACAAACTGTCGGGACATTCTGAGAACAGCCGTGCCTTCGCCAGATACCGTGACATTGACGAGGACATGAAGCGGGATCTGGTAAGACTCATCGACTGATAAATAATCTTAACTGGAAATACAGGTTAACAAAGATTACCAATCATGTTATAACAGCTTGGCAGAAATTGCTCATATTTGCAACTATGAAGCCGGTCGTCCGGGGCTTCACAAAAATCAAGGCGACAAGCCCACCGGCAAGGCTGGTCATCTCAGTGGCCGTAAGTCCAAAGAGGCATGGACAAAGCCATGCCGCACTTCTCAATGATACCAACAGGAGGGCATCAAACCTATGGTGGTATGAGCGGAAAACGAGGCCCGTTCATAGCCAGCGTTCATTTGCATTTTAATTTGTTTTATCCCTACTGTCTCATAGCATACGCTGTGGGTAAGGCTGGGTCAGTCTCGAAAGTTTAACTTTAAACGTCAAATTAAAATGTATAAGACGCAAGAAAGATTGAAAATGGAGAGACTTCTCCACATTTCCGACGAGGGTCAACTGACGCTGAACATTGTTTCGACAGAGGACATGGAGCGCAATGCCCGCCAAGCTGCCGAGGAGGCCGCAGCCATGGCCGTAGAGAAACTGCGCCCGTCCATCAACAATGAGTTGCTCACTTGTGAGGAGGTGCAGAAGATGTGCTTCGTCTGCCGCTCCACCCTCACCAACTGGGCTCATTCGGGCTATCTTGTACCTGTCAAGATAGGACACAAAGTGCGATACCGCCTTTCCGACGTGCAAGCTATCCTCAATGGAGAGAGAAAGCCCTGACAAGCTATCCTCATTCCCTTTTTTATCGACCCGTTCTCACCCCTCTGAGAGCGGGTCGTCCTTTTCGTTATTTTCTTAGAACAAATAAAATATATTTTGTGGGTTTACGACGTAATAATTTATATATGTGAAAAACAGAGAATTGAAAAGCAAGTTGTACTTTTGTATATACATCCGCTGTCGCTACTGAATATCCCAAAATCACTTGCCGGCATCCCAGACCGGAGAAGATAGTGGCTCGCAGCTCGCCCCCATTCAACCGTTTTTATTCAGATAGCAGGCATCAATAATTTATCAAGTGCAGAACATATAATTCATAGAATGCACAACATATAATTTATGGAATTCAATAATCTGTCACCTTTGAAGAGAATCAATAGAAGAGATGGCGAGTTGCGAGCCTTCTCTATCTTCCCAGCCTATTGATGGCTGGCAAGAAACTTTTTGGCTATGGCCATAAAAGTACAACTTGCCTGGAATGGAAAATCTCTTATGAAATGCTGAAAAACTACAAAGTTAATCGGCTACAAATATACAAAGCTACGAATATACAAAGCTTCAAAACTCCAAAGCTACAAAACAACACATATACTTGTGTGTCTTTCTTTCGGGAAAAGCCCCATTACAGAGGTGCGCATCAGTCCACCTTTGGCAGCCGTCTGCTTGTGGCTCTCTCCCAGACTTTCTTTGAGACTTCAAACGGATGCTCCACATAGTCACCAATCATCAGGACCTTATAGGTATTCTCGCCAATCCCCATAGGTTCGCCGCTTGCCCATTCTTTGAAGTGTCTGACTATATTGCTGAAGTTGGCGTCCTTATCCTCAATGACGGCATGAGCAATGCACAGCATCATATCGGTATCGTCTACCCAGTTACCAATCTTCCAACGGGGCAGTGCCTGTCCTGGAATATCTAACTATAATGCTTTATTCCGTTAGGATATTACCATGCCATATCCTTGTCCGTCATGCCCTCGGTGTCTAGGCCGAGTGCATCTCCAATGGCTTGTTCATAGATACAGCATTTGAGGCGATCATAAAATTCAGAGATATTCATTATATTTTCTAATAAAATACGAACAGCTCTTTCTGCATGTTCCTTAGTGATTTCTACATTTGGGTCAATCTGAAAGAAAAGCTTGGCTTGCTCTTCACTCAACTTACCCAATGGCATGTCATCAAAGATGACGTATGACTTTGTTTTTGGATGTCTTCTGCGCCATTCGAGGATTTTGTCTTCTCGGTCAATGTTCATTACCGTTGGAGTAGTTCCTACTATAAAACCAGGCAGATGACGTGCTTCACACATATCATCCAAGTCCATGAAGCTCATGAACTCCTTCCAAGAGTAGGTGACTACGATGCCTGCCCCAATCTCCTCAATAATTTTCCGGAGGTAGGCGACACTGTTCGGGTCAAAGATGGTGCCGTATTCGTCACTCATTGACAACCCTTAGAGTGGAGTGTGTCGCAATAGTTGCCTGTATCCATCACCCAATCAAAATCAAGAAATATTACCTTTTCAGCTGTCATTCTTCTTGTCTTTTAATAATCAATAAGGCAATTCTATTTCGTCCGTTTCACAATGTCCTTTAGCCAACTAGCATCGCAACGAGGTTCTTCTTTCAAATTGTCTTCGATTATTAAGTCGTCCTCATCGTCTATAATGACATGAAAGGGGCGTTCACAGCCATCGAATGCGCCGAAATCAATCAACCTCACGTTCGCAGGAATAGAGATTGAAGTAAGACTCGTGCAGTTGCTGAACGCATAACAGCCAATAATTATTGTCTGGTCCGGAATAGTAATGGAGCTCAGTTTCCGGCACCCGCAGAACGTATAATCAGCAATTTTCTTGATGCTCTTGGGTATGTTGGCAGTTGTCATTCCTGAGCAATTGGCGAAGGCGCTGTCATCCATCCTCATTAGGCTGTCTGGTAGTTGGATGACATTTAAGCTAGAACATCCTTTGAAAGCTTCTTCTCCTACTACCTCCAAAGTCAAGGGGAATTGGACATCCTGAAGGCGATGACAATTTTTGAAGGCTTTCGTTGATATTACTTTAAGGCCATTTGACATTTTTACGAACGAAAGTTGACTGCATTCCTCAAACGCAGACTTTCCGATGGCCTCAACTGTTCCGGAAATATCGAGGGTATTCAATTGGTCGCATCTGAAAAAAGCCATTGACCTGATTTCCTTCACACCTATGGGTATGGTTATTTTTTTCAAACCTACTCCCCAGAAAGCATTCTCTCCCACTACTGTTACGCTGTTCGGAATGATTGTGTTAGAACACCCAGCAATAAGCGAGTCTGACTTAGTTTCAATGATAGCGTTACAATTGTTCCGAGAATCATAATGTGAATTCATAGGATCTACACTTATCGAACATAGATTCGAATCCCAAACAAAGAGGCCGCTGCCAATTTCTTCAACACTCATTGATATTTCAACAGACTGCAGGTCACGACATACTCTGAAGGCTTCATCACCTATCTCAATGACATGATTAGGAATATTGATAGCTTTAAGCCCAGAAAATTCAAACGCAGAATCGCCAATCTCTCGCAGCTTTTGAGAAAGTGTAATCTGTTGTAGCTTCTTACATCCCCTGAAGGAAGAACTGCCTATAACGATAATACTGTCAGGTAAAGTGACAGAAGACAATGATTCGCAGTTCCCGAATGCGTTGTCACAGATGACTTCCGTACCTTCCTTGATGACATATTCTTGTATATCTTCGGGGGCTGACATCAGTCGCTTTCCATCCGCATTGTATCTCACGCCTTGCTCATCTGTCACAGAAGCGTCATATTCTCCTTCCAAAAAATAAGTTGGCAAGTAGGTGACTAAATCACAGTGGGGATTTATCGTCTCCATGTCCATGCGTTTCAATGCCCTCTTCGCCTCACGAAGTCCTTGGTCGGCTGCTTTCTTATACCATTCGGCTGCTTTTACCCTGTCCTTTTGGACACCACGTCCCAATTCGTAAGCTCCGGCAAGATTGTATTGTGCGAGCGCTAAGCCCTTCGAGGCAGCTTTACGATACCATTTAACCGCTATTCCATAATCTTGATTGACCCTCTTACCATAATAATACTTGTCGCCTAACATCCCCATGGCATAAACATCTCCAAAAGATGCCATCTCGATATTGTAATCGAGGTCTTCTGATATGACAAAGTAGTTGGGGAAAGGAACATCCAAGAGTTGTCTTAATTCTTATAGGGCTTTCTTAGCTGCAACATTTCCATGAGCTGCCGCGTCTTGGATCTGATTATAAACGGAGTCGATGCGTTTTTCAAAGTCATGGTCTGATAAAGAAGGCACATTTAAGCATGGACAATTCGAATTTTTGTCATCTTGTATCAAATGAGCGTTTCTCTGGATTATTTCAATAATTTCCCTTTCACGGCCTGCAGCAGGGTAGAAACAAGCGTACTCAGGAGATAGACTTATGTGACATAAACCAATGCTTTAAAGTTTGAAATTTGGGAAATAGGCAGCTCATTCAACGTCGAGCCCATTACAATGCAACGACTTGGTTGACATCAACGAAATTCGTCTGTTGTCGGCAAGACCTTTCTGAGTAAAGAATGCTATCGTTACGTATTCCGTGTTGACTTGAGGTGTCATAATATCCCACTATACGGAATGATGGGATTTTGCTGAACCCGGCTTTGACGAATGCATCTTTTGTCATTCTGCACTAGAAAGAGTTCCTTGTTATCATCTTCCTTCTGCCTACGGATTATCTTCATAATCCAAATTAACGTGAGGAATAATCCCCAGCATGCTAGTATGTATAACATTGTTCCATTTTAGTTATTAATGTTTGTTTCGTCAGAAGGTTTACATTTTTATAAGGACATTGTTGCCTTACTTTATCTTATCTATTATTGGCCGTAGCTTTATGTCATATTCTTTGTTGCCGAAATTAATAACGATAAGATTTTTTCTACTCCTTGTTAAACCTGTATATACCAATTCATCAAATGACGTATTGAAAGTAGTTACGTCTTCATACCGGGGTTCAATGATAAGAAAAACAGTTACGCTTTCCCAACCCTTATAAGAATTAACAGTTGATATCTTAATCGTTCCACTATTCATCCAAAAGTGAAGTTTTTTATTGTCACGAATCTTCTTATAATCATCCATGTAAACATTATGCTTGAACTGGTCTATAATATCAGAATAATGCTCTCTGAAAGCAAAGTAAGCCTTCGAACAAGTAGCACATTTTTGGCATTCTTCTTCTAAACGTTTGTCAAACACACCTGGAAATCGCTTGTATAAATCATAGAGCGAAAATAATATCGAAACATGTTTTCTGATTTTTATGATATCGTTATCATAAAGTTGCTGTCTGTTGGGGAACATCTTTTTTTTAAAATGATTACAAATATTATTGAACCATCCAAAATTAGGATTATCAATACTATTTTTCCCGATGTAATTCAAATGGGTCATATACATTGTTTCAACTGTCTCTAGCATACTGTTGGTCTTTTCCCTGCTTGCATAACGATAATATAGATCAAATATTCGCAACATAGACGTTGTCAAGCCTAGGATTGTTATATCATTGGGCGAAACGTTAGAATTCTTATTGAGAATGTTACCTCTGATTATATTGTACAATGCTTTTACAGGTTCATCCTCCTGCAGATACATATAATTGATTATTGCTGTCCGGTAAAACTTAAAAACGCATAATTATCTATCCCGAAGCCCAGTAAAAATGGACTTCGGGCTTTGTTTTTCTAAAAGTAAGCCCCCTCTAATCAAAAAAGGTCCTTTCAGGTGG
>JBMNUV010000027.1:0-39239 GCA_050946455.1 Prevotella sp. | reverse complement strand
CGCTTCGCACTGGTATCTGCGGTGAGCATGGTGGTGAGCCAACTTCAGTGAAGTTCTGTGCCAAGATTGGTATCAACTATGCTTCTTGCTCTCCCTTCCGCGTGCCAATCGCACGTTTGGCTGCAGCGCAAGAGGCAGTCGAAGAAGGTTGATTTACACACTTAGGCAAAATAATAATTTCAAGGGTAAGGTCACAGATTGGTGACTTTACCCTTGATTTTTTTCGGACTTCTTCTGATTATTCTGATTATTCGGACTTATCAGATGTGTCAGACTTATCGGAATCCTCCCTTTATTCTGAAATTGAATCCGACAGGGAGCTATGTGCGCGTCTCTTCTTTCTTCTATTTTGCCGCCATATAAATATAGTGGTGATTGATGCTCAGTTTCCGAATTCTGCCACTCTCAATAAAGCGGGTCAGCCACTTTATTACATTGTACTTGCTGAGTCCGAACTGCTTCCGCATGATGGGACGGGTAAGGAATTCGTGAGTGGAGAGATAATCGGACACGGCAGCCCAAAGACGCTCCTCTTCATAGTCGGGCGACAAGGTAGTGTAGTCGGATTGTTTGAAATTCATATCTAAAGCAATCTCATCAAAGAACTTCTTCTCTGGTCTGAAATTCAAACCACGTAGGAATATATCCTTGCCCGTGAGCTTATGGTTGGGGCTATTGGCATTCTTGTCAAGTCTCACTTCGAGTGACAGTCTGCCTATACCGGGAATATAAAAGTTGTTGCCTTGTGAGAGTTGTTCGATGGCAAATTGTCTAAGAGCTGTCAACACACCACGCACGTCAGCCTTGGTCAGTGTGCAAGAAGCTTCGATGTATGATTCCATCTCGTCTTCTGATAGATGGTTGAGGTGCCGCAGAACTACGTATTTCCGTTCTTTTTTCTCTCCGGGAATGTTTTTCAAAGTGTGAATTTCATAATATACATCCATGGTTTAGTAAATTTTTAAAAGTTAATAAATATCTGTATTTGAAGGCTGGCACGTGTTAGACTTAAGGCTACCACGTGTTAGACTTATGGCTACCACGTGATGCCCTTAAGGCTATCACGTGACAGCCTTCATAAAGTCAACGCTACGGATATAAGAATATTGTGTAATAGGGTGACAAATAATTGTTGAGGATTTCCTAACACGGCTTGAATGCTGAGGATTTAACGGTACTGATGAGTGAAAAAAATCTTTCTACATGCGTTATTTTCCGCCGATTTTCTTAAATTTGCATATTGACAGAATAAGAGAGGGAAAGAGCGATGGACAAGAACCAGTTTAAAGAAGTGATTGCGAGCAATGAGGCATCATCTCTTTGGGATGAGGACAAGAGCCGATATGTAGCACACGTGATGTGCACAGAGGGTTATCTTACTTTCTCCCGGAATGACCAACAGTTTACCCTGCACGCTGGAGAAGGAATGATTCTGCGTGTTAGGAAAGATGTTCATCCAGTCGAGATGAGCAAAGACTTGAAGTTGAACATCATCTTCGTCACACCAGAGTTCTTGGAGATTTGCACACCGCGGAACAACTATGGTATTCGAGGCTCTTTGTCGTTGTTCAACAATCCTGTAATGACTATGAGACCAGACCAGTTTGAGCAGCTTGTAGAGGACATGCGCGTCATTAAGTTCCGCCTTAACCAGTCTGCCCATCTTTTCCGTTACGACATCCTCATCTGCTCAACCGAGACCCTATTCCTCGACTACTTTGATGCTCATGCCACTCAACATGGCAGTACGGAAGTGTCGTTCCAGAATACGGATATCATTTCGCGCTTCATGCAGATGCTCCAAAATGGAGAATATGTCAAGAACCGTGAAGTGCAGTATTATGCCGACAAACTATTTGTCACACCCAAATATTTATCAGAAGTTTGTAAGGAGGTGACGGGGTTGACTGCTAACTATTGGATTACGCGTTTTACTACTATCCATATCCGCCGATTGCTGCGCGACAAACAGATGAGCTTCACAGAAATAGCCGACATGTTCAACTTCTCCTCTCAGGCATATTTCAGTCGGTTTGTATTGAAGAACCTCGGTGTGTCCCCCACAAAGTTTAGAGAATAGAAAATTCTGTAATATTTGCTAAACTTTTTGCTGATTGAAAGAAAACCCGTAAATTTGCATCTGGCCCGCTTCCAACTACGGTTGTGACAATTCTATTGTTCATGAACTAGTGGACGGTGGGTCATCATACAAATATATAGGTTAACAACTATTGAGAACAACTATGAATATCAGTCAATTCATTGTTGAAACCCTTCTGGGGTATAAATGTAAACGAGATTTCAAACGTTTAGAGAGTCTGATGACTTCGCTTTATGGCAAGAACGAAGTGTTAGGCGAAGACGATGCCAAACAGCCTTTCGCTGCAAAGACTCATAATGGCATATTCGTAGGACAATGTGTTGACGGCGTATTGAGTTATAAGGGTATTCCTTATGCTCAACCTCCCGTGGGTGATTTGCGCTGGCGGGCCCCACAACCTGCTCCTGAAAGCAATGTGGTGAGACAGGCTTTTTATTTCGGAAAATCAGCCATTCAGACCAAATCCCCCAAACTTCGCGCATCTTTCTATCCGCAGAGTGAAGATTGTCTGACACTTAACATTTGGACCGCGCAGACGGATGACCTCTCATCGGCTAAGCGTCCGGTAATGGTCTTCATTCACGGCGGCAATTACTGTTGGGGTGGAACGTCCGACCCGCTTTTTGATGGTCACAATTTCGTGGTGGCACATCCAGGCGTAGTGTTGGTTACCATTAATTACAGGTTGGCAATTATGGGATTCCTCGACCTAACGAATTTCAAAGGAGGAGAAGATTATAAGGACAGTTGCAACTTAGGACTCTTAGACCAAATTGAAGCATTGCGCTGGATTCATCGCAATATCTCCAATTTTGGCGGTGATGCTGACAATGTGACCATATTTGGCGAGTCGGCTGGCGGTGGAAGCGTGAGTCTGTTGCCCTTAATCGATAGTGCTAAAGGACTGTTCAGACGCGCCATCGTGGAAAGTGGCTCTCCAGCCTTCACTTGTACCAAGGAGGATGCGAAGTTCCTCACGAACCGAATGAGGGAACTTACTGGTATTGATAGTGTTGACCAACTGATGAAGTTGAGCGAAAGACAGCTCATGAGGCTCAACCAACTTGTTGGTGTACACAACCGCTTTCCCATGCGGGATGGAAGAATCATTCCTCTCGACCCTTATGCCAGTTATCGTGAGGGGAAAGCCAAGGATGTGGACTTGCTCATTGGTACGAACAAGGACGAATCGAGATATTGGATTTATAACTTTGGCAGCCTCACTCTGTTCAGATTGGGACTGAATGTCTGGTATGAGAATATCGTCAAAGGGTTGAGAAAGAGCGAGAAGGCAAAACTCGACTCATTTACAATGCGCTATCCAAAAGGAAAATTCTGGGGTAGGGTGGAACTGATAAATGAATTGATGTTCCGTATTCCTGCTATCGAGACTGCCGCAGCCCACGCATCTTCGGGTGGCAAAACCTTTATGTACTATTGGACGCAACAGGCAGCGATGAGTCATGTGGGTGCCTGCCATTGTGTGGAACTTGCCTATGTATTCAATAATTTAGATGAGACCATCTATACAGGACCGGGCATCAATGTAGAGCTGGCTCACGAGGTGCAGCGTATGTGGGTTAACTTTGCCAAAACCGGAAATCCATCCACGGATGCTCATCCATGGCCTGAATATGATTCGAAGAGTCGCGACACCCTCTTGTTGGGGAAGCAGATATGCGACTTTGAGGACCCTCATCCTCAGCAGCGTATGCTTGTGAAACCTCTTGTGTCACGCTATATCAGTACGCTCTTCGACCGTTTGGACTTGAATGTTCCTTATATTCGCAAATGGGTGGTAGGTGCAGTGGCTACAGCTATCCTTACTACAGCATTTGCCAAGCATATCTGCAATTCAAAAAACAAGCATTAACTATACAGCACAGCACAGAGTGCCTTACAGGCTTTGTCTGTGTAACAATAATAAAAAAAGAAAGGTCGCCGACTTATGAAGAATCGACGACCTTTTCTATATGATTCGAATAGATTACTTCTTGAAGAAGTCCTTGACAGCCTCATTGGGGACCATCTCCTCATCAAAGATGTAAGCACCCGTCTTGGGGCTCTTGACCATCTTGATAACCTTTGTATAAGCGCGACCATCCGTAGAACCTTCGTGGAGGGTAGCGACCGCTTTTTTTGCCATATATTAGTAAGTTTTAATTCGTTTATTACTTAATCTCCTTGTGGAGTGTCATCTTCTTGAGGATGGGGTTGTACTTCATCAGCTCAAGGCGCTCCGGTGTATTTTTGCGGTTCTTAGTCGTTACATAACGGCTTGTGCCGGGCAGTCCGGAGTTTTTCATCTCGGTGCATTCCAAGATGACCTGCACTCTATTTCCTTTAGCTTTCTTTGCCATGATGATTATTCTCCTATAACTTTAATATCCTTCCAGTCGCAGTAGCCCTTGCTGACAGCACGCTTCAAAGCTGCGTCAAGACCGATTTTATTAATCAGGCGGAGGCCTGCGGCACTAACCTTGAGGCTAATCCAGCAACCCTCTTCTACATAGTAGAATTTCTTGGTGAAAAGGTTAACATCGAAGCTGCGCTTTGTGCGATGCTTCGAGTGAGACACATTGTTGCCTAACTGTGCCTTCTTACCTGTAATTTGACAAACTTTAGACATGTCTATCTTAATTCTTTAATTCGTGATTTGTGGTGCCCCGTCCCTAAGGAAAGGGAAGAGCGTGATTGATTTGTTAAGCTTGGGCTTTGTTGGCCATTTTGGCAGCGTAAGCCTCAGGAGAGAGAACCGAAACGGTACTCTTGTTGAACTTACCCTTGTGGAAGTAAACGATACCATCGGTAAGAGCGTAGAGTGTGTCGTCCTTGCCCTGACCTACATTCTCACCAGCGTAGTGCTTGTTGCCACGCTGACGAACGATGATATTACCAGCTGTAATCTTCTGGCCACCCCAAATCTTTACGCCTAAACGCTGTGAAGCTGACTCGCGGCCGTTCTTAGAACTACCTACACCTTTCTTATGTGCCATACGATTTCCTCCTTGTTAAGCGATTACTGATTTAACTTCAACTTCTGTGAACTGTGCGCGCTGGCCTTTCTTCACGCGGTAATCCTTGCGGCGCTTCATCTTGAAGACGATAACCTTGTCGCCTTTAACAAGAGGGTTCACAACTTCAACTACTACTTTTGCACCTTCTACAGTGGGTGCACCGACAGTGATGGCTCCTTCTTTGTCTACCAGGAGTACTCTGTCGAACTCAACAGTCTTACCAGCCTCTGCATCCTTAATGCGATGCACGAAGAGTTTCTTGCCCTCTTCAACCTTGAACTGCTGACCGTTAATTTCTACGATTGCGTACATTTTTTAATTGTATAAACGGGTTTTTCCGTAAGGCGGAGCACGTTCGTACCCTCTTTTCTAAGCCTCCACGGACTAAATTGCGTGCAAAATTACGAAAAATTGTTGATATACAACACTTTCGAGCTGTTTAAGATTCTTGATTTAACACAGATTAAGATTTTGACAAAACAAAATCCATCAGAACTCAAACAGCAAGCGACCATTAATCTGTCGGCCTGTGAGATAGTTGGGGACAGCATATTGCTGGTTGGTCACGTCGGTCACCCAGTAGTAGCTGTTCACATTGCTGATGCCCAACAGATTGAGGCAGTCAACACCGAGCCATATATTCTTGAAGATGCTCTTTGAATGACGGTCCTCGTTGTTGAGGAGTCTATAGCTCATACCGATATCAACTCTCTTATAGGCTGGCGCACGGAAGCTATTGGTTTCCAATTCTCTATGCGGAGCGGAGAAGGGAAGTCCATCGGCGTAAGCCAATTTCAGACTCATCTTCCAACGTACTGTGTTGGGGAAATAGTCGGTAAAGAAGAGATTGACCGCATAGCGCTGGTCGGTAGGCAGAGGAATGCTCTTGCCATTCAGCTTCATCTTTGTATCCATGAGGCTGAAAGTGAGCCATGAATCCGTGCCCGGCACGAACTCACCGTAAAGTTTTAAATCAAGTCCTGCGGCATGACCGCTTGCCTCATTGTCGCCATAGTAAGTGACTTTCACGTTGTTCACTGAATAGGGAACAAGATGAGCCAATGCTTTATAGTAGAGTTCGGCAGTGAATCGGAAAGGACGTTCCTTCATTCTGAACCGATAGTCGAAGGCACCTATGAAATGGATGGAGCGCTGGCTCTTGATTTTGTTGTTGAGCAGTGCGTAGGTCACGCCATTCGTCGTGACGGTATCGCGCAATTCCTTATAGAACGGAGCCTGATAGTAGAGACCCGTGGCAAAGCGGAAGGTGATGTTGTGATTGAACGGAGGGGTGATGGAAATTGAGGCTCGCGGCGAGAAGATGTTCTCTTTGGTGTAATTCCAATGAGAGAAACGAGCGCCATAGTTGAGCGTAAAGTAGGTGTGTCCACCCGCCGAAGTGAACCGCCAAGTATCTTGCAGGTATATCTCCATACGGTTGGCGTTCAATTCGTTACGAGCCCGCAGATTGTAAATCATCTGCAGGTCCTTAGCTGTATGGGGAACGCTGTAGCCGGCGGAGTCCCTCATTTCATATTCAGCCGAATTTTCCTCAATATGTTCCCGCTTCCATGTTACAGCTCCTTCAATATCATGCTGCTTTGCCTTGTGCTTGATAAGCAATTTGATGCTTTCAACATCGGCATCGAGATAGTTGCGGGCATGCTGGAAATAGGTTCCCACACCTAAGTTTTCGGAAGTTTCCGTCTGCGTCAGCCAATATTGACCTTGGATGTCGTAGCGTTCCTGCTCTTTGGTCTTGAAAGCTGAACCAAGGAGAGAAATACTGGTTGAGTCGCCAAAATGACGGGTGATTCCCAAAGAACCGAAGTAAGTGCGGAATACATCTTTCTCTTGACCGTCAAAGTACACCCGGAAGGATTTGACGTTCTCCATTGTACCAAAAGAAGTCTCGCGGTCTTTGGGTTTGAAATTATAATGGTTGTTTGATATATTTCCAATGAAGTCGATGCTCCATCGCTTATTAGGACGCCAATCCAAATAGGTTTGATAATCGAAGAAGTTAGGGTCATACTCACCATTCGTCTCGAAGGTACCCAATAGATATTTATTGGTCTTGTATCTGACACTGTTGAGCCAACTGACTTTCTTGTTTGCTACACCCACATAAGCATCGGCCCCTAACAAGGAAGCAGCCAACGAAGCCTCAAAAGCATTCTTGTGGCCGTTTTTGGGCTTGAGTTGTTTGTAGGTGATGTCCAATGCCGAAGACATCTTATCTCCATATTTGGCTGGATAGCCACCGGTAGAGAAAGCAATCCGGTCAACCATGTAGGGATTGATGACTGACAAGCCTTCCTGCTGACCACTGCGAACGAGGAAGGGACGATAGATTTCAACGCTGTTGATATACACAGAGTTCTCGTCGAAGGAACCACCACGCACATTGTACTGGCTGGAAAGCTCGCTATGAGTAGAAACACCAGCTTGGCTTTGGATGAGTTCCTCAACCGCATTGCCTGAGACAGAAGGCGACTTCAACAAGTTGTCGGTCTTGATAGTCTCCATCTGGTTGTTTTGGATTCGCTGTCCTAATACCTCTACTTCGTTGAGCGTTCGGTCATCTTCATACAGTTGAATCTGCAAAGTTTGTTTGCCACGGGGATGGCGCAACACTCGCGTTTTCGTCTTGTAACCAATCATAGAGAACTTTACAACTACAGAATCCGCAGATTGTAGTTGCATAGAAAATTCTCCTTTTAGTGAAGTGAATGTGGCTTTTCCCTGCGCGAGCACAGACACCGTAGCGAGTTCCACGGGGTTCATATCTTGGTCAGTGACCCGTCCTTGAAGCGTGAAAGTTTGGGCGTGGGCAGTGAGACAAGCTACAGCCAATATAATTATGATAGCAATTCTTCGATTCATATATACCATTAAACGATTTTAGCGCGTTATTATTGTATAAGTTATAATTCGTAAAAATCAAATTTCAGATGAAATATATTGTAGCCTTAGACAGTTTTAAAGGAAGTCTGACAAGTATTGTGGCGAGTGAAACACTTGCCCAAAGTCTGCAAGCAATGGGCAAGGAGACCGTCTGCTTACCCGTTTCGGATGGCGGAGACGGTATGATTGACGCCTTATATCATTCGATGAAAGGATGGAAAAAAGTGGAATGCCGGGTGCATGACGCTCTGATGCGTTCCTGCCCAGCTGAGTATCTGTTGAAAGGTGACCAAGCCATTTTAGAGTCGGCACAGGCATGTGGTCTGTTAAAAGTGAAAGACGAAGAACTGCGACCCTTATTAGCTACCTCTTATGGAGTGGGCGAAATGTTGATGCATGCCATCTACAAGGGAGCACGGAATATTATCATAGGATTGGGCGGCACCGCCACCAGCGACTGCGGATTGGGAATGTTGAAAGGATTCAAGGACGCCTTCCTCAGAACCCGTGGAATTTTCGACCCTCTCTTTAAGACTTGGCAGGATGTTGAGCCTTTTCTGAATTCCTTGAATTTGAAAATCACGCTTGCTTCCGACGTTTCCAATCCCCTCACAGGTCCACAAGGGGCAGCAAATGTTTTCGCTCCACAAAAAGGAGCTACTGCAGAAGATGTAAAATTGTTGGAGCGCAAAGCGGTATCGTTTGCCACCATGTCAGCACGCCACTTCGGTTTTGACAGGTCAGAGAACCCCGGCGCGGGAGCAGCAGGAGGCTTGGGATATGCTTTTATGCAATACTTTAATGCCGATATGCAATCGGGTGCAGAATTGATACTTAGCTTGATTCACTTCGACGATTATTTGGCTGCAGAGCCTTGCGTGGTTTACACTGGAGAAGGAAAGGCAGACAAACAAACCTTAATGGGCAAACTACCTTTTGTAGTATTGCAGCATTGCAAGAAGTACGGTGCGAAATGCATTCTGATTGCCGGTAAGGTTGAAGATAAACAGCTCCTCTTAGATGCGGGTTTCAATGACATTATTTGCATCAATGACTCTTCAACAAGCATGGAAGAGGCAATGAAGCCGGAGAACGCAAAGCGCAACTTGTCACTCTCTGTAAAGCCAAGAGAGTAATTTGTTGACCCAACTGAATGAAATCCGGAACCAACGATATTTGGCGACCGGCTTTCCGCCGAAGCTGAGGATGAACTCGCGGTAAGGATTGGCTCTCCATGGAAGTCCTGCATCAAGGAAATAAAAATGGGCGTAATTGTGATGATAACTATAGCTGAGAGCATTCCAAACAGTAATGAAATTGGGATGCAGTTTGGAATAAGTCTTCCTTCGTGAAGCTAAATACCATAGGTAGGCATTCCCTTCGGAGAAGACACATACGCAGCCGCCGATGATTTTTCCATGATAGAGCGTGACGAAGATTTTGCCTCTATTGCACTTATTGAATTCTACGAAAAGTTCAATGGGTGGGATGAGTCGACGCATCTTAATGCGGTAGTGTGCTTTCAACAGCTTATAGAAACCTTTAAGTTCTTCCTCGTTACTGATTTCCCGTGTTTCTACCCCCATTTGGTAGATGTTGTCAATTCGCTTCAGTTGTTTGTCGGTCAACCTATTCTCAGGAGGCATGGAATGAAGGGAATTATGGATTTCCTGCCAACTGATGGGGAAATAACTGTTGTGTCGGAAATGGCGATAGCCAAACATCTTCTTGGAGATGTCACTGAACTCGGCAAACAGACAGAGATTACGCTTAAACTTTTTTGTGATGGCGGCTAACAGATAGCCAAAGACTTCGGTCTTGTCGGCGTTTTCATCATATTCACCTTCTCCATAAATATGTCCATGAGTGAAAAAATAGGGTGGAAAAAGTGAGCCGCGCCTACGCATGATAGCTAACAGATGACCTACTATATGTCCTTTCTCATCGTAGGCGATAGCCATATAAGGCCATTGTCCCGGAGTTTTCTCAATAATCCGGAACAATTCCGCGCTGTGAAAGAAATTGCTGCATTTCATTTCAGGCAGATGATTGCTATTGGATATGATTTTGACCTCTATCATAGACTTCGCAATGCAAAGATACTAAAAAGTAATGTGGTTTGTAAAATTATCAGCGGTTTTTTGTATCTTTGCAACAAAATTCTTTATATATTTTGGAAATATCATTTGTTGGTGCCGGAAACTTGGCAACAAATTTGGCTCCCGCCCTATTGAAAGCCGGTCACCATATACGACAAGTCTATAGCAGGACTGAAGCTTCTGCAGAAGCTTTGGCTGTTGCGGTCGGTGCTGAACCCATCACTGATTTGGCTCAGATGGATGCAGGTTCCGATATCTATTTCTTTTCTGTGAAAGATTCCGTTTTGGAACAACTTATTAAAGAATTGGCTCTCACAGTGAAGGGAAAAGTGTTCGTTCATACTGCTGGCTCCCTTCCATTGAGCATCTTCCAGCCCTATGTGGAACATTACGGAGTGCTGTATCCTATGCAGACTTTTTCTAAATCTGCATTGGTTGACTTTAGCAATATTCCCTGCTTTATAGAAGCATCCGATAAACTCACGCTGACTAAGCTCTCTCAACTTGCCAATTCGGTTAGCAATAGGGTAGAGGAAATGGATTCGGGGCGCAGGAAATATCTCCATTTGGCGGCAGTGTTTGCCTGCAACTTTACGAACCATTGTTATGCGATTGCCGAAAAGTTATTGAGCCAACATCAAATTCCCTTCGATGTGATGCTATCGCTCATAGACAGAACTGCCGAGAAGGTTCATACGCTTCATCCCATTGAAGCTCAGACAGGACCTGCAGTCCGCTTCGATACGAATGTGATGAAGCAGCAGATGCAACTCTTAGCGGATGACGAGTCTCGGAAAATCTACGAGCTTATGAGCCGCGAAATTCACAGGTATGCCGAGAATAACAAATTGAATCAAAAAGATACTCAATAAATGATTAACTACGACTTAAAGAAAATCAAGGCGGTTGTACTCGATGTTGATGGAGTGCTTTCCGCCAGCACGATAGGGATGGACGAGAACGGTGAGCCTGTTCGCACGCTCAATATAAAGGATGGCTATGCCATTCAGTTGGCGTGCAAGCGCGGTCTTATCATCGCCATCATGACGGGTGGGCACAATGAGTCCATCAAGAAACGCTATGGCTATCTGGGCGTGAAGGAAATATTCTTGAATTGCGCCATGAAGATAGAAACATACGAAAAATTTATGAAACGTCATGGTCTGACTGATGAGGAAGTAATTTATATTGGTGATGACGTTCCCGATTATCAAATCATGCGCCGCGTGGGTTGCCCTTGCTGTCCTTCTGATGCCTGCTCAGACATTAAGAATATCAGCCTTTACATATCTCAAATCGAAGGTGGTCATGGTTGCGTGCGCGATGTGCTGGAACAGGTTCTCGTGGCTCAAGATAAATGGCTTGGAGATGAAAAGGCTTTTGGTTGGTAATGAATAAATTAGGATAAAAAGATGAAGAAAATCATATTGGCTTCCGCCTCTCCACGCAGACAAGAATTACTGAAAGGCTTGGACGTGGAATTTGAAGTAAGACTCAAGAAAGGAATTAAGGAATCATTTCCAAAAGATATTCCTTCGCTTGAAGTTCCGGAGTATATCTCAAAAGAGAAGGCTGCCGCCTATGAAGTGGCAGATGATGAAATCCTTCTCACGGCTGATACGGTCGTAGAGATGGAGGGAAAGATTTATGGCAAGCCCAAGAATGAAGCTGACGCATGCCGTATGTTAGGTGAACTGAGTGGACGGACGCATGAAGTAATCACGGGCGTTACATTGACGACATCTAATGAACAACGTTCTTTCTCCGTTATTACAGAAGTGACTTTCAAGGAGCTTACTAAGGAAGAGATTGAATATTACGTCAGCCATTATCATCCGTTGGACAAAGCTGGGGCGTATGGCATTCAGGAATGGATTGGCTACATTGGCTGTACTGGAATCAAAGGAAGCTACTATAATGTGATGGGGCTTCCTGTACAACGTATCTATAGTGAGTTGCAGAAGATGCATTTCTTTGAATCTAAGTAAGAATTTGGAAAATGAAAACTAACAGGTTAATATTCTTTTTGCTCTATGGCACGTTGACTTCAGCTTTAATCTCTCTTACCTCCTGCAGTGGAGATGATGGAGATGGAGATTCAACCACTGACGAATCGTCAAATGCAAATGAAAACTTAGGAAGTGGTTATGTGAAGCGATTGGAATTTCCTCATTTGAAAACAGACAATTCAACATTGCTCGTCCACACGTCTGATGGCGAGGTCAATTTTTCGGTTGAATGGGACACGCAACTCAATTCTCAGCATTGGACTTGCTATGAGATGTATGCGGGCAATTGCACGGTCAATACCAAGCGATATTATGGCGACCCGCAATATCCCCAAGACCCTCTTTATCCCACTACTGATTTGATTTACGGCTCTGGCTATGACCATGGACATATTTGTCCTTCGGCGGACCGATTGTCCTCCTCGGAGCAGAATTATCAGACTTTTTATCTTACAAACATGCAACCACAGCGCTCAGTGTTCAATGGTTCTGCCGATGGTGACCCCGGTATATGGCTCAATATGGAGAATGCGGTTCGCAATCTTGGACGAAGACGTAGCTTTTGCGATACCTTATATATATGTAAAGGTGGCACGATTGGCGTTGGCGGAACATTGACAAATCAGATTCTTGAAACACGCTACAATGGATTGATTGTGCCCGGCTATTTCTTTGTGGCACTCTTGAGAACCTATAACGGACAGTACAACGCGATAGGATTGCTCTTCAAACACGAGGACAATACGGATACCTATTTAGGCAACTACGCCATGTCGATAGATGAACTGGAGGCACTCACTGGATACGATTTCTTCTGCAATCTGCCGGATTCGCGTGAGAATGTGATTGAGAATACGTACAATCCCAGCATTTGGGGATTCAAAACCAAATAAAATGATTTCGGGGTCACGGCTTTTATGTTGCTGAGACCCCGAAATTTTTGATAGTTGGCATCCCATTCATGACTCCTTATGTTGATATTCCTCTTGGAATCATGTATGGGGCTAAGTTTAGAAACCTTCACTGATTTGGTCTGCCCAAATCGTATTCACAGTAATCGTGAAACTGACGTTGGTATCGTCACCCGTTCCTGGGTCACCGCCAAAGAAGCTGCCGCTATAGGTAGTTACTTGGTTCTTGGCTATTGGAACGTCTTCAAATGTCATTTCTGTAATGGTAGCCCCAGTACTGTTCAGTGCCGTAACCTTCATCTTGAGGGTTTCTGAATCAGTCCGAGGGAAGGTAAACACTTCAAAAGTGGCTGGTTTTCCCACCATGTCGCTGGTAATAGGTATCTTGACGGTCTGTCTGCTGTTAACGATTCCTACGCCATTGATGGCGTCGAGCGTGCTGCTGCCTCCCGTATAATAGAACTGCATGGTTTTCACGTTACTGGGTATATTGTCTTCTACATTCAAGACAAATTTTGCAACGATTCTCTCCAAACTTAGGTTCACATTGCTCGTGTTTTCATCAACGGTAAATTCTTCGTTGCACCAAAAACTGTCAGAAACCTTATTGTCAGGCATTGCAACTTTATATACATTATTGGAAATATTCACTGCACCATCACAACTATGAGCCAAAACGATAGCCTGATAGGTGCCATTCTCTAATTTTTCCTCGATGTTTCCGAAATCGTCGTTGTCTTTCGATTGACTTACTTGGTCAATCAGTGTACCGTCTTTGTAGATAGCCAACGTGATGCGTGTAAAAGCATCCGATGCTGCACGGGTAGTCTCATCTGTGGCAGGTACTGAAATTCTGAATGTTACCTTATGTCCGTCTTCCATGCCAGAAATATCCTCATCGGAGTCGGACATCGGTTTTTCACAAGAAACGAAAGCGAAGCTCATTACGAGGCTCAGTAATAATAGCAGGTAACTGTTTTTTCTCATAGCTCTAATTGTTTTCAAATGTATAGGTACCTTTTGCGTTTCACGAATCCAAGGTTAGGATAGGGGAGCGTAGCATTAGGTTTTCACTGCAAATATAAAGATAATTTTCCATAGCACCAACAGATAGTGCGTTTTTTTGTTTACATTTTTATTGGATTGCATGGATTCTACCTAATTATCCCGATTTATTATTAGCTTAAAGAGATAAGTGAGTGCAGAGATTTGGAATACTTTGCTCCGAATGATGGAGGTTACGTTATAGCGAACTTATTCTCCATCAAAGATAAATACTTCATGGGTATCAACGCAGGAGAAGTTCTTGCCCACGTAGGGTTCATGGGGCAATTGGGAGTGACCGAAGATTTGATAGACATCGGTTAGAGGCTTGTCTTCTAAATGCTCCGAGATGTCGCACCATAGGGGCCCGCCGGATTCGTCAATTCCCCCACGCATAAAGCCGACACAACTCAATGCCACCCAGCCTTCTTCAGAATCCATGAGCGCGTTTAGATGGTCCGCATTCAATTCCGGCAGCAACTCTTTGTGGTTATCCAACCATGTGCGGGTAACTCCAGCGTGGGTGAAGAGACAATGACGGTTGTTAAGGGTGCATTCCCAAGCTATCTTGAGGGGACCGGCAAGAGCCAGCAATTCCTTTATCTCATCTTTGTGGACTCTTGACTTCCTTGAACCTCTGGCAAGGCTGTCGAAAGTACTGTTGAGATAGTGAGCATCATGGTTCCCCATCAACATTGTAATTTTCTCTTGTGGTATCGTGTGGAGCACAGAGAGCAGTTCGTGGAAATTGTTTATAGCATCCACTTCGCTAATGCCTTCACTTGGATAAGGGTCAAAGTAATCGCCGAGGAATACGATATGACTGTATTCCTCATGCATATTCAACGCCTTCCGCCAAAAAGTACGTCCATGGATGTCGGGTATAACCAATATGGGTTTCATCATGAGCAAAGATAACAAATTCCGATTTGATTTCAAAGGTGAATATAAAGAAATGATAGCCAAAACAATTGAAAATTGCTCGGTAACTTCTGTTCTTTACAGTTATGATGCTTACATCATCTCAATTCTTTGTTGTCACTTCAGTACGAGAATATTATTGTATGTTGCGTTTCGGTGCAGGGAGATGATGACTCCGTATGAAAGATAAAGATGATTGTCCGGTAAATCGTCTCTTGTCCCGCGGAGCATGGAGGTCTCGCGCTCCGCGCGGGACGACTACCGGCAATATAAATAAAACTACAACTTCGTATTTTTACTTTGACGGCATATTCGTCTCTTGTCCCACGAGGAGCGACGGAACCTTCATGAGAAGCGCTGGCCGGAATCCGCATTTGCCCGACGTTTGTTTATTATGATATTACTTCACGCTCCATTCGTACAGTCCGCCCGAATGCTTGTCCTGTAGTTTCACCTCCAGTTTTACGGACTTGGTCTTTACAGCCTTAAACTGAACTGTACATTCTTTGCCTTTCTCCACAGGATAAGCGGTGGTTTCCTCCACGGGTAGCCAGTTCCCACTGTCGTCTTGATAATAGATTTTCCAACTTGCAGGCAAGGCTCCATCGCCCCATGGTTGCTCGTCGAGCCAGTAGACAGTAGATGAGGACAGGGTTTCAGGAGTGTCGAAAGTATAAATGAACCATTCTGTAGTTCCCTTGCTTGGCCACCAATTCACGTATGGTGCGGAATTGACGTCACCGTTTTTGGGCAGGATGCCATCAGTCAGACTGAAGATGGCATGTACGTCGCTGCTGCACTCTACCTTTGCGCGTTGAGCTGCAGTGGACTGCGCCTTGGCATGAGCGGAATTGATGTCTATGGGCAGCCACACCCTCATGTCGCCTGCTCCCCGATGCGCCCAAGCATAATAGGGGATGAGTTGGAGGCGCACGTCCTTTGCCGTTATCCGTCCCTTATCATCATAAGCCAGTGTCTGAGCATCTGTGGTGAGAGAAGTGAGGCTGAGGTATTTGTAGGTGGAAAGCTTTCTCTTGCTCTCTTCGGGAATATAGGCATCGAGCGACTGGGTGCCAAGGGCGAATTTAGGATTTTGGTTGAGAAGCAAATTCTTGATATCGAAATTGTTGTCGCGCCACTCTGCACAATAAACCAATGGTCCGCGTTCCACACTCACCATGCCGCGGTCGGCTTCTACAAGATTTTTGGCACGTACAAGACGAGGTTCCATGTCGAAATGGATGTTCACCACATCGCCCTTCTTCCACTTGCGACTGATAGTATAATAGCCGTCGGCAGTCAGTTCACCTTTAGCATCCTTTCCGTTGACATTGAACGTATAGGAGAGTTTTTTGCCGTCGCTGTAGCTATAAAGGTCGGAAGGCACCACTTGCCCCTTCACCCATCCGGGCACGCGAATCTTCATGGCGAATAAGCCGGCAGCGTTTTTGTCCACCTTCACTGTGATGTCGCCATTCTCTGGATAGGTCGTAGTTTGGGTCAGTGCCACCGTCTTGCCACCTATAGAGAGCCGGCAACTGTTGGGAAGAAAGAGATTGATGTAGACGCTACGGTCTTTCACGGCATATATATAGCCCGGCAGTGAAGGGATGAAGCGGCTCACGTTGCTGGGGCAACAGGCGCAGCCAAACCATGCCTGTCGTTGATGCTGACCGTAAGACTCCAAGGGGTTGGGATAGAAGAACGACCCACCGTCGAGTGACACGCCTGAGATGAGTCCATTGTAGAGCGTGCGCTCCAGCACATCGTAGTATTTGCTTTCGCCGTGAAGCAGGAACAGGCGATAGTTTACATAGACGTTGCCAATGGCAGCGCACGTCTCACAATAGGCACTCATATTGGGCAGAAAATAGTTGGGTCCGAAAGCCTCGCCGTTTGAAGTGGCACCGATGCCGCCCGTGATGTAGAGCTTCTTGGCAACGATGTTGTCCCAAATCCGGTCAATGGCATGGATATAAGCCGTGTCGCCCGTGAGCGCCGCCACGTCAGCCATACCTGCATACATATAAGTGGCGCGCACGGCATGCCCCACGGCTTCGCTCTGATCAACCACGGGCATGTGACTCTGCGAGTATATGTTTTTGATACTTGTCTTGCCACGATAGTCGAGGAAGTACTTAGCCTCGTCGAGATACTTTCGGTCACCCGTGGCGAGATAGAGTCGGCAGAGCGCCATCTCTGCGATTTGATGGCCGGGCACCACCGTTGCCTGTCCGGGGTTGGGACCCACCTCGCGCACTACGCAATCGGCATAGCGGCGGGCAATATTGAGTAGCTTCTTGCTGCCTGTGGCTTGATAATGAGCTACGGCAGCTTCCACCAAGTGTCCCAGATTGTAGAGTTCGTGGCTGAGGTCTTCCTCTTTTTCCCATCGCTTGCTGCCCGCCCAAGGATGAGGTTTGGCAGGATTGATGGTTCGTGCCGTGTAGAGGTAGCCATCGGGTTCCTGAGCCGCGCCGATGATGTCGATAATAGAGTCGATGTATGCCTTCAACTTCTCATCGGGATAAGTCTGAAGCAGATAGCTGGCTCCCTCTATGGTCTTATAGGGGTCGGTATCGTCAAAAGTCAGACCCACTATTTTGCCCACATCGTATTTTGCCGAAGGATGTGCAGCCAACTCAAAGTTGCGGTATCTGCCCTCGCTCTCACACTTGCTGAAAGCCAAGGGTATGGTAATCTTGCGACTTGCCTCGAGACGCTCGCCCCAGAAACTCTGTGGAGCCACCTTAACCGATGTGAACGGCACAGGAGTGATGGGATAGCCGTTGGAGGCAGTCGTCGTTTTCTGCGCATTAGCAGTGAGTGCCGAGAAAGAGATAATGAGTGATAATACAAATTTTCTATTCATAAGACAAATGATTGAGTCCATCGTGATAGTATTGTTGTTATATGATTCTTAGGATATTGCAAAGATACAAAAAATTGGCGATGCCTCACTTGCTTTCATGTTGCAAGAAGATTTTCTCATGTTGTTTTTATGGCAAATAGAGATTTTTAATGAGAGGAACAAAATTTGAGCCGCAAAAAATATCTTGATTGAAGAAACTTATTAACTTTGCAAAAGAAAGTAATACACTAAATCAAATAAACAGCATTATAATGAAACAGTTATTTACTATCGTGCTTGGCTTGTTCGCTCTATTGACAGCCAATGCACAACCTAAAACAGAAAGCAATATGAACGAAAAGAAAGTACTCGTGGCGTATTTCTCCGCCACTGGAAACACCAAGGCTGCTGCCGAAAAGTTGCATGCCGTGACAGGCGGTGACCTCTTTGAGATTCAAGCTGCCCAGCCCTACACTGAGGAAGACCTTGACTGGACAAACGAAAAATCGCGCACTTCGGTAGAAATGAGAAAGACTCCTGATTTCCGTCCTGCCATCGCCAAGAAAGTGGATAATATCGATGAGTATGACATCCTCTACATCGGTTTCCCCATCTGGTGGTACACCGCTCCTACCATCATCAACACCTTTATAGAGAGCTACAACCTTGAGGGCAAGACCATCCGCTTCTTCGCCACATCAGGGGGTAGCACTCCTGACAAGGCATTAAAGCTCTTCAAGGAAAAATACCCAAAGTTGCACTTCAAGGACTGCAAGTTGCTCAACGGCGCCTCTGAGGATGAAATCCGTAAGTGGGTCAATCAATAATGCAATGATATCCAAACTATGAATGATGACCGACAAGTTCCATTTTCTTGTCGGTTATTTTTGTATTACCGAAGTTACGCAAGTTCGCAACTAACTTACTTCTAAGGAGGAAAAGGAACTTTTCCGAGTTAGGAGTTAGGAAATAGGAGATAGGAGTTGGCGGGTGCAAGACTCGTATCCAAAGGGATAGGATTGCTAATTATGAATTGTAAATTATGAATTGTGAATTATGAATTATTAAAGTTGTTTGGTACAAAATTTGCATCTTTTTTTGCAACGTTTTGAGGAGGAAAGATGATGAGAAAAATCAAAGAGGAACCCATTATCGTGATGAACTTTTCTGGCGTTTATTGTTTGGAACCGTTTGCTGATAATGAGGATTTTGTTCATGTCGATTGCTCGGACATTCCCGGCACCGACTGTATTCTTAGCGCGGAGGCGGCACAGACCTTGACCAGCCGCATCAGCAGCTATGGTGCGCGCGGCATCCATTTCATCGACTCGGGCAACTATCATTATATGACCCGATTGTGGACCGACAAGATTCATTCGCCCTTCACCCTTATCCTGATAGACCACCACTCTGACATGCAGCAAGCCCAGGAGCAGGGATATCTCACCTGCGGCAACTGGGTGGGCAGCGTGGTGGAAAACAACAAGTGGCTGAGAAAGGTGCTTATTATCGGAGTGCCTGACGAAAAGGCACAGGAGGCGGCAGATAGCTGCCCCGACAAAGTGGAATTCGTCTCCCGAAAGCAATGCCTCGACTTGCTCGCCGGTCATGGTCATCCCGAAATAGAAGGGAAAATCTATCTCTCCATCGACAAGGATGCGCTCAGTCCCGCCTGTGCCGTGACCAACTGGGACCAAGGAGAGATATCGCTCAACGACCTGAAGAGACTGGTCTTCCTGTTTGTCTCTAACGAGAACCTCATCGGCATAGATGTCTGTGGCGAATTCTCAGCCACGAAGAGTCTATTCGAGGAGGCAAAGGGAGCGGAGATGGACAACCATGCCAACGAGGCGATTCTTCATGCCACGGAAGATGGATTGCAGTCGAAGAGCTGCCATCGCAAGAAATGAGGGCAACACGAAATTCTATTGCCCTCCGCTAAAAGTTTCGTTTCTGTTTTCCACATTCCTGTGTCAAGCTCAAAGTTGAACTGTTCGGAGAGCTTGTCTATTCATTTTTCTTATTCATGAAATATTTTCTATTGTCCGGGCTCATACGTTCAACGGCGTAGCGGAGCATGGTTCGTGGCATGGTGGCTGCGTACTTCTCCAAGAAAGCTTCCAGTAGTTCCATTCCCCCTTTATTACCCACCTCTCGCAGCATCCAGCCGCAAGCCTTCTGCAAAAGTTCATGAGGTTTGGGCTCTGCAGCCATCAGTCGTTGGGTCAATCGGAAGATGTCCTCATAGTCATGATGGCGTATGAATTGCAGGCACGAGACAATTGCGATGCGCTTATTCCAAAGATAATCATCATCCAATAACTGATAGAGCACATCACGCGGCTTGTCAAGCAGCCAGCCCCCTACAATGATGTAGGCTGAGCAATCCACCAAATCCCAGTTGTTGATGCGACTCGTATGTGCCAAATAAAAATCATATACGACCTTGCGCTCCTCTTGGTCTTTACACTTTTGAAATTTGTCGGTCAGCACGAACAGAGCGCAAGACCGACATTCATGTATCTCCGAATTCAGAAGTTGTTCCAGACATGACAGAGACATTCCCCTGCATTCCTTGGCCACCTTTCGGATATTGGGCACGGTAACACCCATAAACACGTCGCCCTCACCGTATTCCCCCTTGCCGGTCTTGAAGAAACGGGGGAAGAACTCAGCTTTTTCCCGATTATAATATTGTTGTAGCGCACTCTTAATGTCGCTGACTGTAATATTTTCCTTATTCATAGTTCAGTGGAATGGGGGAAAACTGCCACAATAGCTATATCAGAGAAAGGAATGGTGATATCCTCTGCCATAGTGGCAGAAATCGCCTCTCCAAACTTCCGAAGACCAACTTCCTCGGAGACGCATTTTTGCGTCTGTCTGTCTTGTGTCTGATAGCTGACAATAGGGTTTTCCGGCTCCATATTATGTTTTTCTTGCAAAGATAATGGATTTCTTTAAATTGTTAAAACTCCTAAGAGATATTATTTGATACTTGTTCAGATACTTAATCGAATTCTGAGTCAAAATCATAGAAATCGAATTTTTAGGGCGACGCAATGCCAAAGTTTGGAAGAGCGGCCATCGCAAGAAATGAGGGCAACACGAATGAAAGGGGACTGTGCCAAGATATATTTTGGCGCAGTCCCCTTGGCGAATACGAAGTCCGAACCTGCCTAGCGATAGTTGGACTTCGTAGTCGTGACTAAAGAGCTTTCAGCGAGACGGCAAAGCCTCCTCCTGACGCCTCTTTCAGCCGGAGTACATCGTTGCGGCGTACCTTCTTATGGGTAATGACGTAAGCCTTGGGATTCTTGTCAAAACTTGCGTCTGGAGCATCGGCATAGATAGTGCAGTCGTAAATGCGGTTCTCGTCGAGAAAATCCAACCGGATTTTGCTTTTGTGTCCTTCAGCACCGCACTTCCCGCCAATGAACCAGTTGTCGCTGTTCTTGTCTTTTCGCGCAACGGTGATGTATTGAGCCGGCTCTGCCTCAAGATATTTGGAATCGTCCCAGTCGCAGGGAACATCGCGGATGAACTGGAATGCATCGTCGTATTTCTCATAATTCTCCGGCAGGTCGGCGGCCATCTGCAAGGGACTGTACATCACGAGGTAGAGAGCCAGTTGTCCCACCAACGTAGTGTGCACATAGTTCGGGTTGTCGCTCCACGTCTTGAGCTGGGTTTCCAATATTCCGGGGGTATAGTCCATCGGACCTCCCTGCAGACGGGTGAAAGGCAAGATGACAGTATGGTAAGGCTCGTTGCCTCCGAACGATTCGTATTCCGTCCCGCGTCCGCTCTCATTGCCCACGAGGTTGGGATAAGTGCGGCAAAGCCCTGTGGGACGGACCGCCTCATGACCGTTGACCATGATATGATGCTTGGCGGCTTCCTTCACCGCATGGAGATAGTGATTGTTCATCAGTTGGGAGTAGTGATGCTCACCAAGGGGTATGATGTCGCCCACGTAGCCGCTCTTTACGGCATCGTAGCCATAGCGGTTCATGAGTTGATAAGCCTCTTCCATGTGGCGTTCATAGTTCCACACACTTGAGGATGTCTCATGATGCATCATCAACTTCACGCCCTTGGAATGGGCATATTCGTTCAGATACTTGATATCGAAATCAGGATAAGGCGTAACGAAGTCGAACACATAATCCTTCTGGTGGCCGAACCAATCTTCCCAACCTACATTCCATCCTTCGACCAAGACCTCCTGCAGTCCGTTTTTGGCAGCAAAGTCTATATATTTCTTCACGTTCTCAGTATTGGCACCATGGCGCCCATTGGGCTTTGCCTTTGTCCAATCCGTCTCATCGAGTTTCACCGACGGGAATTCATCGGTATAGTTCCATGAGCTTTTGCCGACAATCATCTCCCACCACACACCGCAGTATTTCACGGGATGTATCCAAGAAGTGTCGTCGAGCTTGCATGGCTCATTGAGATTGAGAATGAGTTTGCATGAAAGCATATCGCGGGCATCGTCGCTCACCAATACCGTGCGCCAAGGTGTATGACAAGGAGCCTGCATGCGTCCCTTCAGTCCTGTAGCGTCCGGCGTGAGCCATGATTCAAACACCATGTTCTTGTCGTCAAGATTGAGATGCATCGTTGGATAGTTGACGCACGCAGCTTCATGGATATTCAGATACATGCCGTCGTCGGTCTTCATTTGCAGGGATGTCTGAACACCGGTCGGGGAGAAAGTTGTTTGCGAGGCATTGCCCGTGATGGCGTCGTGCATGCGGTCGCGAATCTCGGAAAGCCTTGATATCTGAGTCTCATATTCTTGGGTGTCGTAGTCACCGGGAATCCAGTAGGCGGTATGATTTCCGGTCATGGCAAACTGGGTATGCTCTTCTTTGATGATAAAGTAGTTGAGTGAACGCTGCAAGGGGAATTCATACCTCAGCCCCATGCCATAGTCGTAGACACGGAAACGGATGATGATATTGCGGTCGGCAGACGCCTGATAGAGCTTCACTTCCATTTCGTTGTAATGGTTTCTTATTGTGGAAGTCTCACCCCATACGGGCTTCCAAGTCTCGTCAAAAGTAGACGTGGAACAGGCTTTCTCTTCAAAGCCATTCATCAAGTCGGTCTCCTTCATTCCCTTGCTGGCGTGCTTGTCCTTGGCAAACTCCAACCCCAACCGACTTGTCTTGATGACGACTTTTCCCTTATAGAGCATGCTGTAGGTGGGGGTACCGTCAGCCAAGAGGGCGAAATTGACTTTTACGTTGCCATTGGGCGAACTGACTGTGTTCGTTTCCTTGGCGCTGCCTCCTGTCGGGAGAATAAACAGGAGGCAGGCAAGTGCAGATAAAATAGAATGTTTCATTACTTTCATTTTTTAGAGACTATTGCTCAATCACCACCATTGACCAATATTTGAGTGATGGAACGGTAAATACCACTCGGTCGCCGTTTGTCTCGAATTCGAGTTCCTGAGGAGCTCCGCCGTAGCAGTCGGGTGAAGCGACCCATATACGTTTCACGTTGTCAGCCTTGACGGCAAGCGTAAGATTGCTGATTTGGTTAGGCTCCGGCATGTCACCGTCTAGGTCGCGCCAACTCAAACTGTTGGCATTGACAAAGTTGAGCAAGTTGACTACCAACTTGGAATCTACCTTCTTGTTGTAGGCAATGACAGAGCCTAAGCGCGGCGGCCAGTTGGCGACAGTCACGTCGGAATTGGTCGTGTAGATGTCATTATAGTCCTGCTGACCTGCAACGCGAAGCAAGTCCTCGTAAGCGGTAAAGAAATCATAATAGCAGACAAGCTGGCTCTTCAGCGAGTCACTCATTGCCAGATGGCTGTTCGGGAAATATTCATGGCAAAGCATGTGGTCACCCAACTCAAGGTGGTCGGCTCCGATAGCGAACATCACAGCATCGGTGAGCAGCACTCCCGGAGTGTTGAACTGGGTTCTATCCGTGCAGTCATAATTCATGTAAGCAGCATAGACTTGTCCCATGTCAGCCTTAAAGCTGCGGTTAGTCTGCAGGATTGTAAGCAAGTCGGCAAACTGAGCCTCACCACTCCATAGCTCAGTATAGAGGAAATCGACGTTGCCTGTTTGCGCGATATTGCGTTGTCCATAGTTGGCAACTGCATTCATAACCAGCCGTTTGTCGGGTTGGGCTTGTTTCATTGCATTGATGAAGCTGGCAAAACCAGAAGTTAAGTTGGCAGCGCTGCCATAATAATCATAGACGGTTCCACGGTCTCCGACTTGGTCTATATGATAGCCGTCAAAGTCAAAATTCTCATATACGGCCTCGTTCTGATTAGCGAGGTATTCTTGCCATTCGGTATTGGAAGGGTCTGTGAGGAAGATGTCACTTTTCCAGTCTGAAGACAAGTCAATATAATCTTTCTCACTGTGGTCTTGGTCTTTGTAGAGATACCACTGGTCCTTCACTCCGTCTTCATCAGCATTGTCGAGTGCTCCATAACAAAGATTGTAGAACATGGATTTCATGCCGTAAGCGTGTTGGGCGGAGATGTACTGACGGATGACGTCTGCATAGACTTCACGGTTTGCGATATCGGTATATACAGAATCAGAAGTATAGGGCTGGTGATGAGCGTAGTGCCAGTCATAGAATTGAATGCCGTTGATATGGTAGCGGTTGAGGTTTGCCATCTCTTGCGCTATAACCGTTGCCGTCTTGCTGTTGTCATAGGTGGCTACAAAGCCGTAGCGGGGATAGCGTGCCCAATCGCTGGAGACATCTACGGCTATTGTGCCGTGAATGGTCTCAGAGTCGCCGTCTTTGGTATAGATGTCGATAAGATAACCCGTATAGTCCTCTTGGGGAGCAGTCCAAGTCCATTGCGAACTTGTCAGGGATTGTTCCTCCACAACATCCGCGCCATGGCGGTAGCGAACTATTGCTCCGGAAGGAAGACTACCGCTCACGGTGAACGTCACGCTCTCGCCCGGAGCATATAGAGCCTTATCCGTGGATAGTTGAAGCGTGAGGTCGGAAGTCATCTCGACAGCGGGAGACGTAGGAGATGCATTGGATATGGAGAAATCGTTGTCGTCACTGCAGCTTGCGAAAAGCATCACTGCCAGCAGCATTTGGGGATATAGTCTCATAATTGATATGGCTTTTATTGTTTTGTTATACTTACAGTCTCGTGAAGTTGGTCAAGGGTAATCGTATAGGTTCCCGACTGAGTAATCTTCCATTTCTGGTCGATGCTTCCAACTTCCACATCCAAGTACTGTGCCTTGAAGTTATTGTCGCTCTTGTTGATAAAGAGAGCCTGCTCGGTTTCACCGGTCGGTTCCACGTCATTGCCAGAAGCGCACATGAACCAAGCACCATTCCAGTCGCTCTGCTTGTCGCAGGAAAATTTCAATTCTCCTGCAGTCAGAGTTCCGGTCCATGTAAATACATAGTCACTGGTCTTTGTCATGGCAGTGGCGTTGCTTAAATCCCAGCCGTTGGGCGTGGCATCGCCGACGAGCCACATTTCATCGTAGGGCGTGAACTCGCTCATCAGCATGCGCTCATTTCCGGAACGGATATCCACGCATATCTTATAGGCTTTTCCTATTTCATCGTCTTGCAGATACCATTTGTTATCAGGCTCATAACCTTCAACCAGTACCATATTGGAGTCGGTATAGGGCGCATTGGCTTGGGTCGCCTTGTACATGTTTTCCCAACTACCGTCACTGGTTCCGAACTTGAAGTCGCCTCCTTGGTCGAAATACCTGCCGAGTCGGAAAAGATAGGGGTCAAGGGCATCTACCGTCATCGGCTCAAAGCTCCAGCCTGTCATATTGCCTACAAAGTACAATTGGTCGAAAGCCGGCGTTTCGCCATCCGTCATCTCTATCGTCACGACGCCCGTAAGCAAGTTGGCAGTCACCTCATAATAACCTGCTTCTGTAATAGTCCATTGATTGTCGGGTTGGTCATAAGATATACGGAGCGTTGCTAATCCGTCGTCACCAAGATTATAAGAAGGAAGGAATTGTCCTAAAGTAGTGATGAACTTAAAGTTGCCTTCTGTGAGAGTGCCTTCCCAAGTGAATATACCATTGTCAGTTCTTTCCATAGGAGTAGCGTTGTCCGCGCTCCATCCGTTGGGAGTAGCATCGCCAATGAGATACAGCGTGGAAGTGACCGCCTCATAAGGTATGGCAGAAAAGCTCACCACAGACTGCTGAGCCATGTCATAGCCTACAACATTAGCGGTAACACGTGCCTCAATATCAATACTCTGGTTAGTCTCACCGCCCAACTTGTCGAGGATGATGTTGTTGAGATTCTCCACGTTAGCGCTCCATTCATACACTTGTGTGGCATCTGTTACTGCCGTGTAGGAGCTGGCGAAATCGGTTCCAGCCTTGGCAAGTTCCAATGTATAAGTGATTCGGTTGCCCGTACCACCATTGTTGCCCGTAGACCAATTAAGTGTGACCGCATTGCTGGCATGATTGATCTCGGTTAGTGTATCGACACTCTGTGTGACTGAAAGCACGAGTGTGTCATATCCTTTGTTGTCCTCTTCATAGTCCTGGTCTGTGCAGGAAGCGGCTATTATCATTAGCGTGAGGGCAAGAATCAATCGATAGGAATATTTAAACATGATGATAATTTTATTGTTTCGGAAGTGGAGTGGGGTAGCAGCCTTGATGGTGCTTCGACCACGCCCACTTGTTGAAATATGATTTATTATTTCGTATCTCGATTAGTATCCGGGATTCTGTGTCATCAGTGGATTGGCATCGATTTCTGTTTGAGGAATCGGGAAGAGTAGGCGGTCCTTAGTGACGTTGCTCTTTCCAATAGACTTGAGGAAGCTGATGGCATAGTTGCCGTCATCCAGTCGAATCAAGTCAAACCACCGATGCCCCTCGAATGCCAGTTCCATTCTGCGTTCATGGATAATCTTCTCCCTCATTTCTTCCTGAGTCAAACCAGAGACGTCTGCCAGTCCGGCTCTGTTGCGAACAATATTAAGCGGTTCTGCAGCTTCATCGGTCTGCCCCAATTCGTTGAGAGCTTCTGCTTTCATAAGCAGGACATCGGCATAACGATATACTACGAAATTGGCGGGACTGGTGTTATATTCGGGCGAAATGGTCTTGGATACGAGGAACTTACGCACATTGTAACCCGTGTAGGAATAGGTTGCCTTATACTCGTTTCCTTCATAGTCGGGGCATCCCTCATAGAAGACGGTCAAGTCTTTGCGCGTGTCGCCATCTTCCCACTGACTCATGAATTCCTCCGTGGGCTGGTTCCAGCCATAGCATCCGGCTACGAAATTGGAGTTGCGGGGTCCCATAAAGGTAGAAAGCCAACTGGATTGTGGGTTGTTGCCCCAGAAATCGTATTCGGTGTTACCACTGTATTGCACCTCGAAAATGCTCTCGGGTCCATTGTTGATAAGGGCATCGAAGTTGTCACTGAAATCGCAACTCGTCAAGTCGTAGCCAAGTGCAGTGACAGAATCGCAGAGATTCACTACGTGCTGATAATATTCTGTATGGTCGGGAGCCAAGGTCAGATACATATCTGCCATCATCGTAAGTGCGGCATCCTTCGAGGCGCGGCCTACATTTTCGTCATCATACTCGCTTTTGGCGGGTAAGATATCAATTGCCTTTTGGCAATCGGATTGTATTTGACTGTAGACTTCATCGACTGATGCGCGGGCGATGGCTGTAGACTCTCCCGGCTCGTATGGTTCCAGACGAAGGGGCACACCACCATAAAGACGAACAAGAATATAATAATAATGTGCTCTGAGGAAATAAGCCTCACCTAAGCAACGTTCCTGCGTCTCATCTAAATCTTTGCCTTCAAGGGCTTGAATGACAATATTGCACTGTCCAATGCCTACCCAAGGTGAACGCCACATATAGAGAGCCATTCCATTATCACTTGTGGTGGTGAAGTTGGATGCTTGTACCGTTTCCAGACCATCGGTTCCTCCTCCGGCACCAACTATGCTATTGCCTGCTACGATGTCAAGTGTCCAAAGACGTTGGTTGTACATGTTGGATGACTGCAAAGTCCGATAGCATGCATTTGTCAAAGCTACGGCTACTGAGTCATTGACACTCGTCTCGGTGTCGACGGTATTCTTCGGCGTTTTCTCAAGAAAATCATCGCTGCATGATGTCAGGAAAAGTGCCGAGACGAAGCAAATGCTGATTATATGATTAAGTTTCATTGCTGACGAATTTAAAAGTTTACATTCAGACCAATATTGAAAGTCCTTGAGATGGGATACGTGGAAAGGTCTATACCATTGATTCCCACTTCTGGGTCAAGACCAGAATAGCCGGTAATGGTTGCAACATTCTCACAGGAGAGTGTCAACCGACAGCTCTGCATAGTCAATGCTTTCAGCCATGACTTTGGAAAATCGTAGGAAAGCGATATGGTCTTCAATCGCAGATAAGAACCGGATTCTACAAAGCGGTCCGACACGCGGTTGTTGCCATTAGGGTCACCGTATACCGCACGCGGCATTGAGTTGCTCGTTCCTTCTCCCTGCCAGCGGGATAGAACATCATCGAGTTGGTTATAGGCAGCAGACATACCAGTGAGGTCTATTTTGTTGGCATTGAAAATTTTATTACCAGCAACTCCCTGTAGGTAGATGCTAAGCTCAAACCCTTTCCAATTTAACGTATTATTCATTGAGAAGAGATGGGAGGGATTGGGGTTGCCAATTACAGTTCTGTCGTCATCAGTGATGACACCATCGTTGTTCAAATCCTTGAAGCGAATGTCTCCTGGCTCGGCTCCCGATTGGATAGCGTGTTGCTCTATTTCTTCTTCATTTTGGAAAATACCATCGGTGACGTAGCCATAGAAAACATTGATGGGATAATCATCAGCCAACATGGTCACATAGCTGTTGTTGATTTGATTTAAATAATAGGGTGTACTACTGTTCAGACTGATTATCTTATTCTTATTGTAAGTGTACGAAACGTCCGTATCCCATCCAATCTCTCCTTTCAAGTTGATGGTATGCAGGGTCAGCTCAATACCCTTGTTGGATACTTTACCGGCATTGGTGTAGGTCGTACTTGTATCCTCAAAACCAGATGTGATGGGGATGGAAGCCTTCACCAACATGTCGGTCGTCTTCTTGTAGTAAGCATCCAGTGAGAGATTGATTCGGTGATTGAACATCGTGGCATCAATTCCGATGTTGGTCTGCTTCACGCTTTCCCAGTGGATGTCGGGATTGGCTAAAGTGGTTGCTACTAAGGCAACCTGTTCATCACCATTGACACCAAATGGGTAGACACTGGTATCATAGGATGAAAGATAGCTGTAGTTGCTCACCGAGGCTTGGCTTCCTGTAACTCCATATCCGATACGTATTTTCAAATCATTGATGATATTGTTTTGCTTCCAGAATTTCTCTTCCGAGGGGCGCCATGCCAGAGATATGGAAGGGAAGGTGCCCCAACGGTGATTCTTACCGAAGCGGCTGGAACCGTCACGGCGAATGGTGGCGGTCAAGAGATAGCGGTTGCAGTAGTCATAATTCACGCGTGCCATGTAGGAAAGAAGCGACCACTCGGTTTCATTTCCACCAATGGAGTACATCTTCTGACCATTGTCCATCTCATGCACATTCTCAAACGTAAATACGTTTTTCTGTGCGTCGAAATAGTCATAGTCATTCCATTGAGCCGACATTCCTGCCATCAGGCTCAAATGGTGTTGATTGGCAAAGGTTTTGTCGAAAAGGAAATAATTATCCCAGAGGTATGTGAACGACTTGTTGTGGCTCTTATAGCGTGAGGACTCTTCAACGGGAATCGGCTTCCAATCGTAAGCGGGTATATAGTTGTCGTAGTCCCAGAACTTGGCATCAAGACCGAAGGTGCTCTTGAATTTCAGCCAGCTTGTGAGACTCACTTCTCCCGTGATATTGCCCAACAGGTTGTAGCCATAGGTCTTATACAGGTCTGTCTCTGTCGGACCTACCGGATTCTTGGTTGAGCCATACCAAAGCGAGTTGCCTTCGGGTCCCGACCAGCTTCCGTCTTCCTCCTTGACGGGATAGATGGGAAGCGCGCGATAGGTGTTGCCCAAATCATAGCCTCCTTGTTTCTTCTCATCGGCAGAGAAACTGATGTTCGTACTCAACTTGAGCCATTTCAGCACTTGGGCATCATTGTTCGACTGGAAAGTGTAGCGACGATATTTCACGCTTCTAATCGTTCCCTTCTGGTCGAGAATACCGCCTGAGAAATAGTAATGTGCCTTGTCGGAGCCTCCGGAGTAGCTGACCGAATAATTTTGAAGCCATCCGGTTTGGAATACCTCATCCACCCAGTCAGTACTCTCGGTCAATGATGAAGGATTGCTCCAGAGTGGATTTGTCTCGTAGCCTGCATTCTCCATCATCTCATTGTTCAAGGCGGCATATTGCGCCGAATTGAGAAGCTTCGGAGTGTTGGTGGCGTTTTGGAAAGAAGCGCTGATATTCAGCGAGAGCCTTCCCTGTCCGCTCTTACCTTTCTTGGTGGTAACCATGATGACGCCGTTGGCACCACGAGAACCATAGATGGCTGTGGCGGATGCGTCTTTCAAAACGTCAATACGGTCCACATCCATCATGTTGAGATTGTTCAGTCCGAGGTCGGTCGGAACCCCGTCTATCACGACCAAGGGGTCGCAGTTGTTGATGGAGCCCAGTCCACGAATCTTGATAGATACGTTGTCGCCAGGCTTGCCCGCGTCAACCACCTGCAGACCGGCTATCTTGCCCTGCAAGGCTTGTCCGATGTTGGCTACCGGCTGTTCATTCAGTCCCTTGCTGTCAAGTGACCCAATAGAACCCGTGAGGTCACTCTTGCGCATGGTACCATAGCCCACCACCACCACTTCGTTGAGCTGCTTGCTTGCCGGAGTCAGACTCACCTGCAGTTCTTGCTTGCCAGCCACCTTGACCTCTTGGGTGGTATATCCCATATAAGAAATACTGAGGCTGCTGTTTTCCGGAACAGAAAGCGTAAAATTGCCATCCAAATCGGTTACGGTGGCGTTCTTGGTTCCGGTCTGTATGACAGTGGCTCCGATGACAGGTTCGCCGAGCTCGTCTTTCACAACTCCATGAACCTGTTTGGTTTGCGCA
The DNA here is from genome assembly GCA_050946455.1 of Prevotella sp. Taxonomy (GTDB): domain Bacteria; phylum Bacteroidota; class Bacteroidia; order Bacteroidales; family Bacteroidaceae; genus Prevotella. Next base: position 8,223 of record JBMNUV010000027.1, on the reverse strand, counting down.
AGAATGCCTATTGGAATCAACATTACCAAAAGGCAACACATTAAGCGCTGTTTGGTTTTAAAATTAAAATGTTTCATGTGCTAGATCTTTAATGTTGTTTCTAGTTTCTGTTATCTGTCGCAAAATTAAATTATTTTTGGCTACAATGTAGTTGCGTGTAGGAGTCAAGTAGATTTTTAATTTTATATACATTTTATAACTTACTGAAATCCATTATTTTATACGTTTGTCTGAAAAATGTTGAAGTAGATGTGGCTATTTTAATCTTTTTTGTTATTTTTGCCAAAAATAAAACTATGAAGTTATTGATTACCATAATTGCTTGGTTGTTTTTTGTTTCTTGTTCGGCTGCTTCTACCGAGACCGAGAAGTTGCTGAAGCGGTTGGATGAAGTGTTGGAAAAACGCGAGCAACAGGACATGATGAAGCAGCAACGCATTACAGCTCTTACTGACTATCTGGAAAAAGTGAAAGGCTCGCAAAACAAATTGCAGGTTTTTGAATCCTTGTTCGAAGAATACGAAGTCTATCAGTTTGACTCCGCCCTCGTCTATATCGATAAGGCAATTGAGTGTGCCAAAGATGGTGGAGGCGGCAAGAATCTGAACTGTTACTTGATACGGAAAGCATCACTTTTGAGCACCGTAGGATTTTATGGCGAGGCTCAAACCTTACTCGACTCAATCAAGTATCTGAATAATCATATAGACAAATTCTATTATTATTTTACCTATTTTCGGTATTACTCAAACCTCAGCGACTACTACAGTAATGACAAGTTCTCCCCTCAATTCAGAGACAGAGCCAAACAATACTTTGTGAAGGCAAGGCAGTACCTCTCGACCGACATCCCCGGGCATGATTACTATTTGGGTGAATATTATATCTATGTGGAACCCAATGACAAGAGGGCGCTGCACTATTATTTCAATACCTTGAAAACGGAGCCGGAGGATTCACGCTTCTATGCCATGGCGGCTTTTGCCATTGCCAACAACTATAGCGCCCATGGAAACAAGGACCTCTATGCCTACTACCTGACGAAGGCGGCTATCAGCGACGTGCTCAGCAACACGCGGGAGAATCTCGCCTTGCAGGAATTGGCAATATACCTGATGGAGCAAGGAAGCGAGCAGATTTACAGGGCTGAGAACTACATACAAATCTCTCTGAAAGACGCCCGGTTTTGTAACAGCCTGTTGCGCGTAATCGAGATTTCCCAGAAGCTCCCCACCATCGTGGGCGCCTACGAGAACAACATCAGGTCGTCCAACCGCTGGCTCAGGCTGTCGCTCGTCCTCGTGACGTTGCTCATCTTCGTGAGCATTGCCTTTCTCATTTATATCCTGCGTCAGAACGGCAGGCTCAAAGACAACAGGGAGAAACTTTACAGCAGCAACTCCCAGCTTACGGTGCTGAATTCAAGGCTGGAAGAGTTGAACGAGGCGCTCATAGGCACCAACCATAAGCGGGAGACGCTGGTGAAACTGTATATCGACCTTTGCGCCAAGTTCATAGGGCGCTTGAACCGCTACAAGAGTCTGGTGGAACGCAAAATCAAGGCCCACCAGACGGATGACCTCTTGCGCTCCATCAGTTCCACCAAGCTCTCCGTGGAGGACGCGGAGACCTTTACCAACCGCTTTGACAAATGCTTTTTGGAATTGTATCCCAACTTTCTTCAAGAGCTGAATGAGCTTTTGGTGAAACCCTTTCCCATTTCGAAGTCCAAAATCTCCATGCTGCCGGAGCAGCGGGTATATGCCCTTATCCGCTTGGGCGTGACCGAGAGCAGCGAGATTGCGGCAGTGCTGTTCTATTCGCCGCAAACTGTCTACAACTACCGCTCGGCAGTGAAGGCACGGGCAAAGAATAAAGACACCTTGGAGAAGGATGTTCAGAATCTGAATGCCATCATCGAATAGCGCATCCTTTTCATTTGTCGCTCACTATGATACAAAAAGGTGCCGTCATGATTGCAACACGCTCCGAATAGAACAAATATAGATAAAATTCCCGAATTATAAGCCAGTAGAGAAAAAAACTACCAGATTTCCTTCCCCCCTCGGTTGTAATGCGGGGACAGGCAATTGTAATGCAGTGAAATCAAGGCCGTCATACGATCAATCCTATTTTAAGTGCTCGAAGTCACAATTTTTTATTATCTTTGGAGCGTTAATAATTAACATGTTTCACCCCTAAAGTTAGGCTTATGAGATCAGTATGCGGCCTTGACGTCCACAAAGATAGTGTTTATTTTTGTATTTTGAGCGACGAGGGCGAATTAATCGAGAGAGTTTTCGGAGTTTTAACATTTCAGCTTGAGCAGGTAACTATTCAGCGAAAGCCATAGCGACCTTGTCCGTTGGGTGAAACAGACAACGAATAACATCGTATGAACTTCTCCCATGCTTCTTTGCGGTCTCCACTATGGAATGGATTTCCAAAAACGCATCCGCTCCCCATTCGGACCTGAACGTGCATGCATTCTTCATTTTGATTTTCAACTTTCTAATTCCCCGCTCACTCGCATTGTTGTCTGGCGGCACAAGGGGATTCTCAAGAAAGTTGAAGAGGTAATCCCTGCATTTCCTCAAGCCGGCCCGCATTCTTCTGAAGTCATCCCCAAGCCGGTCAACGTATTGTTTGAGCAGGGTGTCAAGCCTTTCCAGCCACGGCTTCTTGTCTATGCGCTCTTTGGGGTGCTGGTTTCTCTCATGGATTGATTCCCTGAGCAACTCTCCGACCTTGCGCGACCAGTCCTGCTTTCCGTCAAGCCCGTCAAGATACTGCAGGTCCCTGAGCAGGTGGGCCAGGCAGACCTGATGACCGAGGAAGTTGACGGCGAAGTACGCGCTGTGCCTGTCAGTAACCGCGACCATTCTCTCAAGTGAGTCGCCGAAGCGGCCCTCCAGCTCCTTTGCGCCACGCCCGTCACCACGGAAGAGAACGGTAAAATAGACAGTCTGTGCTATCCATGCCCAGTCCAGCTTCTTGTTGCAGTAGAAGCCCGACTCGTCGAAGCCGACTATGCTTGACTTCCTGATCTCTCTCATGATGGCGGCGATGGCCGGCTGCGCATTCTTCCTGGCCAGGGCAATCCAGTTGGCTATGGACCCCTGACTGATTCTCAGGCCGAACACCTCCATGAAGAGCTTCGCTATACGTCCGTAAGGGAGGAACTGCACCATTGAGAGGTAAACGGCCAGGGATTTGACAGTGTCATCATAAATCACAGTGATATAAGCTGACTTACGTCAGCAAATAGGCGAATGTACGTCAGCAAATAGGCTGACGTACGTCAGACAATGGGCGGATGTACGTCAGCAATTATAACAAACAATATAATCAACCATCAAACACAACAAACCATGAGTATTCACTATGAAATTTTCCTGAATATGAAGCCAAGTATTTTGGCAAGGTGATGGCTAACCTTGTCAGCCCGAGATTGGTTTTACGCCTCTAAAGAGGAATCTATTTGAAAGCCAACAAGACCAAATTCGGCATTGTCTATCCAACCGCTGAAGAGATTGCCAATGCAAAAGCAGAGCTGACAACGTGGAAATCTTTCCTATCGGCAGTACTGTCCTATATTCCCTCGGGTTGTAGGATCAAATGACCATGAGGCGTCTGCCTTTTACACTATAGTCTTGCCCATCTCATATGCTTCCTGATAGGCTGCAGTATTTTTGACATCGCCTTTCTTGTCAGCACCGACACCATAGATTCGACCTTTCTCACGAATATCCGAGAAGCAACGGGCAAAGCCATGAAAGGCTGTGAAGACGCTCTCAATGTCTTCGCGACTATTGCTTTGGCTGGCCGTGATGTAGTAGAAGTCCTTATCGTGCATGCGACCATAGATAGTGACCATGCGGTCGAAGAACGTCTTCATCCGTCCATCGATACTGTAGAAGTAGGTTGGGGCGGCAAAGACAATCACGTCCGCTTCCAATAGTTTGGGATAGAGATGGTTGATGTCATCCTTCTGTACGCAGTCTCCACCGTTGTTGGAGCACACCCAGCAACCCAGGCAGTAGCCGAACTTATAATCTCGCAGATAGAGCATCTCCACCTTGTTGCCACTCTCTTCAGCTCCCTTAGCAAACTGCTGTGCCAGAAGATCTGTATTTCCATTCTTACGGGAACTTGATGCAATGAGTAATACTTTTTTCATCATGTCTCTTTGTTTTTGTTCATAGATGCAAATTTAGATAAAATTCCCTAATCAGTAGCACTAATTAATAATTAAATTAAACTTACTGGGAGCATAATATTAGCAAGGCAATTTTTTGCAACTTCTCACTTTTCGCATAATACTCCTTGAGTCGAGAATGTAAAAAGCGACGGGCAGACTGGCACTTCGAAAGTTCATATCCTCAATAGTCCATTCCCTGAAAGCCATGCCCTCCACCTCGTTCTCGACACCGCATTCACTGTCAGTGAGGGTCGGCGGACAGCAAGGACGGATTGTAATGTCTTTACTTATAAAGCGTTATTGTTAAAATTGCTCCTATGAGTGGCAACGTACTTTACCCAGTTGGAGAATTCCAGTGCAAGGTGCACTTGATGGCTATTAATTATGGTCTGAGGAATGAGAGCGGGGAACTCTACCAGCAGTTTGGCTTGAAACCCATTTGGAGTTTTGCGGAACTGATGTCGAACGCCACCTCCAATCTTTCCCGACCCAAATACTGCATGCCCCATAGATTGACGCTCGTAGGTGTCAGCCTCACGTGAGGAGTTGAGTCCCTGTTCGTTGTTGTAAGTGATGAAGAACTGTGAAACCATCAGGTTGTTGCCACAGTTCTCAATTACTTCCAGCTCATTCTTCTGGTTCACTCCGAGATAATAGTGATCTGGCGACACGCCTATGTTGGCTTTCAGGTTTTCCGGTGAGTTCACCGTCTGAAGTTCTTCATAGTCTTTCAAGAATGTGTCCAGGTCGAGTCCTTCCACGTCCATGACTGTGATGCAGCTTTTTGTGCGACCATGAGCCAACTTGATCATCAAGGAGAGGACTTTGTCGCAAATGGAGATTTCGCGACCCAGTTTCTTCATCATGTCCTCGTGAGAAAGCGCCAGTTTCTCATCAGTAAGTTTCTCCAGCATTACACTTGGTTTGTCCTTAGGCATCGGTTTGAATCCTAATTTTTTCTCAGCGATGCGCAGGCGGTGAATCATCCATTTATCCATTTCCGAACGGGATATATAGCGTCCGTTAAAGCATGCTGTTATCTTCAGCTCCGGCTGTTCGAGCAGCGCAATTGGCATAGAATTTTTCATTCTTGTTTTCATCTTTGTCATGTATTAATATTTCTGGTGCAAAGGTAGCAACTATCTGCAATTCTGTTGTTACCATTTCATTGAGAATAAAGTCCATTTCATTGGTTCTTTGCAAAGTTTCGACTAAGATACAGGCTTATTTACGCCTTTTTTGCTATATTTGCAACGAATCAATATCTTGATGCTATGAGTAAGACGAAGAAGCCGATAACCGAATTTTCCGTGCCAGCCCTCCTGCAAATCGTAGGAGAGCATTATAAGGAATACGGTGTTGTATTCGACAGCGATGATATATGTATAGCAAGGAATAAACAGACGGGATTAGGTGGGCGGCATCCTTTGAATGAGCCTATCCGCCTGAGGGCAAACCATCTGCTGTTTTTCAAGAGCGGCAGAGCGACGTATGTTTGCAACTTGATGAAAACGAATATCGTATCTGGTACTGTATTGGCTATGAGCGACAGCACCATCTATACCATCAAGGACTTCTCGCCCGACTGCAGGTTCGACGTAGTTGTCTTCAGCACTTCAGTCCTGCAGAATGCTGCGGGAAAGATTCCATTCAACATTTTCAACGGCAAGCGGAAGTCATATTCCTTTATCGCGTCGGAAACGGATAGCCATTTGCTTGAAAAGTGCTTTGATACCCTTGTTGAAGTCTGTCAGTCGTCCACTTCTAAGGAGCATACCCGAATTCTGGCCCTACAGATGCTCGTCGGTATGACTGATAATGTGCTGACTGGAATTGGCACGGAGAATCATTCACGAGAGCAGAGCAATGCCGAGCGTATTTTCAGTAGTTTTCTTTCGCTTGTGAACAAAGACTTCCGTAAACACCGCGACCTTGCCTATTATGCCGACAAGCTCTGCATCTCTGTCAATCACCTGAGCACTACTGTGAGTGTCTTTTCAGGTATTCCGCCCAAACAGTGGATAGAGCAAGCCATCATCACAGAAGCGAAAGTGCAGTTGCGCTATGACCAGCAGACAGTCACACAGATTTCAGATGAACTGAATTTTTCTTCGCCAAGTCATTTCTGCAGATATTTCCGCCGTATTGTGGGACAAACCCCTAAAAAATATGCAATGATTGAGAATGTGTGACTTCTTACGAGTATGTTTTGACAATGTTTAGTTAGTACTATCTTGGATTAAACAATTTCTTTCAGCTGTTGCTTTTTTTCATCTCCCATAGGGAAGTGGTGATGGTAATGCCGATGGTTCCAATAGTGACTCTTTCATTGTTGAGGGTAATGCGTAACATGATAGGGCATTTTCCCTCTTTGTTCACAAAGTTTCATCTCATGTAGAAAACAGTCTTAAATATACGTCTCATAACATTTAAATTTTATTGCTACCATCTGATTGCCAATTCCTCCTGTTACAAGAGTTTGTTACAACTTCGACAGCTGCAAAGTTAAACATAATCTTATGAAAGTCAATGGTTTACACATTGTCTTGACGTAGTCTTTACGATGTCTGTGTTACAATTTTCTTTTTTCGTGGATTTCTGTAACAACACCACTGTAACAAAATTAGACTATTTTGAGACAATGCAGCCTCTTTTTACGATGTCTGAACAAGTCTTAGAGAAAACGAAAATCGCCGTAATTCCGAAATTACGGCGATTAGCTAATACCTTTACATATTCTACACATTGTGTAAAATAATATTAAGCGGAGAAAGAGGAACTTGAACTTTGTTACTCTACCCTGTGATTTTCAATTATTTAGAGTGTTGTCTGTTGCACCTTTACCTTCTATGTGCCGTATTCAGCCCCTCTTGTGACCACATAAAAAACCTGTACCAGGTTGTTTCGTAGTTCTCTTTATTGGGTTCAATGTTACAAATATTTTGTATAACAGCCAAATTTTCCTCTAAGTTTTTGTAAATTAAGCACTAAAAATGTAATCCGCATTCAAGAAAAACTCACGAGGTTCCATCAAACAATATTCAGTGTAAGACTTGACATCAAAGACTTCAATAGTGAGGTGGGTGTAGTGATGCTTAACACAGACGAAGTAAAGTCTCTTATATGCATCCTTTTCTCATGATTCTTTCCTGCTTAATACTTTTTCCCAGGATTTCACAAAAGAATCTTTCGTTTATATTTTTATGCTGTTTCCTTAATGAATTGTGAAGGAGAGATCCCGTATCGTTTTTTGAATGCTGCTGAGAAATGCGAGGAGTTCTTGAAGCCGACAGTGTAGGCAACGTTGCTCACGCTGTCATTTCCGTTTTCAATGAGTTTGCGGGCTTCAGTGAGGCGCTTCTCGATCAGCCATTTCTCAGGAGTTTTGTCGCTCACCTTCTTGAAGTCACGTTTGAAAGCAGAAAGCGAGCGCCCTGTGTAGTGTGCCATGTCACCAATGGTCATTTCGTACATGTAATGAGTGTTCAGATAGTCGATGATGTCAATCTTCCACGGCTCGGAGAAGTCGAACAAAGTGGGATAGAACCGTTTGTCCACGTGGAGTAATGCCAACAGCGCCTCCTGCATCTTCAGTTGCATAATATCGTCGCTTGGCGTCACGCCGTCCTGCAGATAGGGCAAGAGCGAGTTGAACATTCCGGAAAGCTCAGGCGTGAGCAGCAGTTTCATCGGTTTGGCATCAATTCTCGGTGTCTTTCTGTCAACCTGTCCGCCCCCGACCTTTTCGTACATGTCGCGCAGGAACTCTCTAGTGAAGGCGATGAAGATGCCGCAGTAAGCCTCGCCGTCCTTGCTGGGTTGCTTATACATTGATAAGGCTATGTCTCTCGGCACAAAAGCACATTCGCCTTTGAGGACTTTCAGCGTCGACTTTTCACTTTGCAATAACATCTCGCCGGAGACAACATAGTTGAGACCAAACTCGGAGCAGTTGCTGCTGCAGTAAGTCTCGGTCTCAGAGAAGCAACTGAGAAAGATGTCATGATAGTAAAATGGCTCGT
>JBMNUV010000026.1:0-42920 GCA_050946455.1 Prevotella sp. | reverse complement strand
TGAAGTTTCGCAAGTTTGCAACTTGCTCACTTCAAAGGAGTTAATAGAAGTCAAAGGAGTTAGAGGAGTTAAAGACAACAGTGCTGAAGGGTATCAGAATCCTTCAATAGTAATGTCTTAACTCCTTTGACTCCTCATAACTCCTTTGACTCCACCATATATGCGAAAGTTAAATAACATATAATAACCTCAACTTCCGGAAGTATTTAGCTTCCAAAAGTTGAGGGTGTATAGCTTTAATATGATTTGCTACTATATTTCGGCTGTCGTTTTCATTAATGCACATGTCAATTGCATGTATTGTGTCTTCAATTACGATTTAGTTGATAAATGTGCAGTCGTTTACCGAGCAATCTATGAATGCTCAAATCGATAAATGTGCAGTCGTATATCGCGCAGCCATTTATGCATTGTGCATTATGCATTATGCATTATGAAATGCGCAGCCAATTATGAATTATGAATTTTCTTTGGGTTCCACCATCTTCCAGATGCCGGCAGCCAAAGCGCCGCCCAACAGAGGAGCTACGATGAAAATCCATAGATTCTCCAATGCGCTACCGCCAATGAACAGGGCAGGACCGATGGAGCGTGCGGGGTTGACAGAGGTACCCGTGTAGCGGATGCAGACGAGGTGAACCAGTACCAACGACAAGCCAATGGCAACACCGGCGAAGTTGTTGGTAGCCCCGTTTGTCTTTGCTGTAGCACCCAAAACTACCAGCACGAATACACAGGTGAAGAAAAGCTCGGCAGCGAAACCGCCTGCTACGCTGATGCCGTCCTGCAGGTTGTTGGCACCTAAACCAGAGGTGATGGGGTCAATGCCGCCCGTCAAGGAGAGAATGAGATACAGAATGGCAGCACCGATGAGACCGCCAATCACTTGGAAAAGCATATACATGCCACAATCTTTGCTGCTCATGCGGCCACTGAGATAGACACCAAGCGTGATGGCGGGGTTGATATGGCAACCCGAAATGCCACCAATGGTGTAGCACATCGCCAAAACGGCGAGACCGAAAGCCATTGCCGTACCTATCACTGTTGCGGGAGCGTTGATGTCGCAACCCAAACTGACGGCTGCTCCGCAGCCCATCAGAACCAGCACCATTGTGCCTACCAATTCTGCTAAATACTTTTTCATACTCGTAAACTTTAAAATCATAACATTCCACTTAATTAACGCTATAGCGTTTAAATTATTTTCAGAACTTTGATTTTTTTTGTAAGTAAATAGGTGAATTTGGTTGTTATACCTCAAAGAATCTCTATCGTTTCCAAATCGTCTGGAACAAAAACGTTGCCGCTGAAATGGGCACGCGCCTCAGAAGTGTATTCCTGTTTGCGAGTGGCAAGGGTCTTGTCTTCCGTGTGATATAGTATCAGATTGGGTACGCCAAGCCGCTCTGCTAATTGGGCAGCGTCGCGCACCGTAGAATGGTGCTTTTCGTAGGGATGGAACTCGTCGCGGTCGGCATATTTGCAGAAAGCCTCGCTCAGTAGCCAATCGGCGCCTTTCACGATTGCCTCGTTGGCTTCATTGTAAGGCTCATCGCCCAAGCAGACAATGCGTTTGCCCTCTACCGTTGTGGCAAAAGCGAGTTGTTTCTCCTTCGTTGACAAGATGTCGAATATTTGAAGATGGAAAGAGCCGCAGTCAATCTCTTCTTTGTCGTTCACTTCATGGAAGAAAACGCAATTGCCTATCTCGGCATACTGCTTTTTCGTTAACATGTTGCTTAGGTTGAAATCCAAAATGTGAAGCACTTTGGCATGACTCCACACATGCAGTTCACCCTTGTATTTGCCAGCCAAATGTCGCTGGATGAAAACGCGCACCATCCAGATAACTCCTAAGATGTGGTCGGTGTGGGCATGGGTGACGTAGATGTGGTGTATCTCACCTTCGTTGATGCCGGCGCACTCCAATTGCGTCAGCACTCCATTGCCGCCACCCGCGTCAACGAGCAGCTTGTCACGTCCGTTGTCCATCACGAAACACGTGTTGTAGCAGCGCGTTACGAGAGCGTTGCCGGTGCCCAACATGGTTATTCTCATCATTTTTCTCCCAACAATTTCTTCAGCAGGAAGCTGGCGTTCTGATTGTGTGCCACGCCCGCCGTGATTTTATATGAATAAGTAACTTTCGTTCCGAGACTGATTTCAAAACAGTAGTTGTGGAAGCGCTCGCCCTCCATCTTGGAGAGTTCCAAGTCGTGAGTGGCGATGATACCGCTCACAGGCTTTTGCGATATCCATTCCAAGAACATGCGTGAGCCGTTCAGCTTGTCGAGTGAGTTCGTGCCTTTGAGAATCTCGTCCAAGATGATGAGCGAATGGGCGTGTGCCCCACACGAGTCGATGAGTTGGCTGATGCGCAAAAGCTCGGCGTTGAAATAGCTGATGCCATGTGCCAAGTCGTCGCTTGTGCGCATACTGCTGAATAGGTTGAACCGCTTGCACGAGAAATGTTCGGCAAACACTGGCATACCGTTCATCGCCAACACGTAGTTGATGCCTACTGCACGAAGGAATGTGCTCTTGCCAGCCATGTTGGCTCCCGTGATAATATAGAAGTTGCGGTCAACGATACTGAAGTCATTGCGCACCGCCTTCTCTCCGAGAAACGGATGCCATAGCGCCTTTGCCTCAATACTCACTCCGCTGTCATCGCCAATCTCTGCATTGCCAGCCTCCGGGTGGTTGTAGCGCATGGTTGCCATGCTCACCAAAGCGTCGCCGCGGCTCACTAAATCAATCCATTGCGGCAGTTGGTCGATATACCGCTTCTGCCAACGCAGATAACGCGCTACGAGACGAATGTCGTTCATCATCAGAGCGTCACCGAAGAACAGCCCCAACAGGTTGCCTCTACGGTCGATGGATTTCACGATGTTGCCCAATTCCCGCCAACTGTTCAAAGTCTTTTCCAACTGTTTCCATTCCTCACCGGCATCTATCATTAGCCGAGCCAATTTCACCATAGGTTCCATCTCATGGGAGAGGCGGTTCAGATGCTTGCTGATTTTATGCAACGACCTTTGCGAAATGAGTAAGGCGAAGAAGAACTGGAACGTACTCCACCACAGCGGCAGCGAAGCTCCGATAGTGCCAATAATGGCAAGCACGATAGAAACAGCCAACCCCACTGAGGCAACGATGATTGCCACTTGCGTCCAGCGCGAGCCAAACCATTGGGGATAATCTTCCTGCGCAGTTTTTTTCAAAGATTCAAGAATGGCGGCGGTGTCAATGCGGTGCCGTTTTCCTGCAGCTATCACGTGCTCACGCCAATCCACGTTGGCGGCTAAACGGTCGATGATGTCATGCTGGTGGCGGATGGTTGCGGCAATATCCTCTTCGGGCTTGCAGAGCAGTCCTTCGCCAGTGCTAAGGTCGCGGCTCAAAGCCTTTGCCAATGCGTCGCTTCCACCCGTAGTGGAAGTACGGTTGATGCGTTGGAAAAGGCTCTCCGCCCCGAAGATGTCGAGGTCGAAACTATAGGGATGATGCGGATTGGCGTATCGCTGTCCGTCATCAAAGTGTGAGAAGTTCCCATTCAGACCCGCCAACTCGTCAAGGTTGACGTTGAGCAGATCCTCCAACTCGTCGCAGATGTTGGAATTCTTGCCGTCTGCCCATCGTGTGATGCCATAGACCACGCACGCGGCAATCAACGCCACAGCACATTCCGTTCCCATTCCATCCGTGACGGTATAGGCTGCCACGGCAGCAATGGCGGCGATGAAGGTCACCACTTCTATAAAAATAAAATATTTGTTGCGTGCCTTGCGTACCTTCAGCTGTGCCGAGAGGTCAGCGGCCCTGTCTTGATAGTGTTTTCTTAGTTCCATTTGGCTGTAAAATTACATATTCTCAGTCGAATAATCAGCGCGGGGACGAAAGCCTTAAATTATTTTAACTTGTGTTCGAGGGATGTGGAGCAGCTAATCAACACCTAAGTTGGTTCTGCTACTCACAGAGGTCTCGTCGCGGAGTCGTAGTTCTCGCGCTCCGCGCGGGAACAAGTTTCGTATGTTAGGTTAGAATGTATTATAGTTTCTATGAGGATGTTGTGCCGCGAAGCATGGAGGTCCCGTCGCTCCGCGCGGGACGATAATCGAATATAATGGTGCAGAAGAACAACAGTATAAATATAGATGTTCCGCTACTCACGGTATTTCTTATTTATTTTGTCGGTAATTGGTTCCGCAACTCATGGAGGTCCCGCGCTCCGCGCGGGACGATAATCAATGTTGCCCCAAATATAGAGATACATATTCTTTGGTTTTGTTATGTTGCTATTTTTATAATATGTGTTGTCGGCAGTCGTCCCGCGCGGAGCGCGAGACCTCCATGCAGCGCGAGACCTATTAGTTTTTTGTTGGATGTTGTTCCCGCGCGGAGCGCGAGAACTACGAAGCGGGTTGTTGTTGTGGCGCGCGAGACCTCCATGAGTATCGAAACATGCTTATCAAACAAAATGGGCAGCTATCAAATTCAAGATAGCTGCCCATAATCATAGATAATAAATATTGGTTAATATAACCTTTTTTCCAAACGGGTTGGGAACTTTATTTCACAACATACTTTCTGCCTTCCACGATGTATACTCCCTGAGGCAGACCGGAAAGAGATGTGGCATTCGTGCCAACCAGGATTCCGTCAACCGAATAGATGTTGAAGGGATGAGCCGGGAGCTCACACTCGTCAATACCCAAAGGTATCACATAGGCAGTGTTGGATTCTACCTGTCTCAACAGTTCATCGCCTACCTTCAGCACAGGTACGATATTGTAATAAACTGAAGCGTCATCTTCACCGGAGACATCTGTATATATGCCCGAAGGTTCTACGTTCTCAGCAATAATCGTCGAATTGCGATAGACGTCATATCCAACAAGTTCAGGCTGAGCAGCAGACGGAGTGTAGCTGATGTTGTCAAGCGTAATACCAAAGTCTCCACCTACATAGCGAATGGCAAAGTAACGTGCATCATCTGGAAGCGTGTATTGATACTCTTTCCATTCGGGATTATAGTTCTCTATTGTGTCAATAACCTCGAATGAGCTCAAATCGTCTGTTGTTGACGAATACATGACAAGACATTTCTCAGATCCTTGGATAATGTTGGAAATCATGAACGAAACATCAGAACCACTCTTTATCTCTGGTGATATCAGCCAGTCGTCAGCCTCTACATTTTCAAAGACTCCAAAAGGCTTCAATGCAGCGATACATTGTTCTCCCTCATAAGGCTGGAGGAGAGATTCGTCAGGTTCCAATCCCGATGCGATTTCATATTCTTTCACTTTCGGACCATTCATTACTTGCCAAGCCTTCGGTATCTGCTGGTTGGGGAAACTCCAATATAAGAAGTAGTCCAGAATCTGACCATCTGCGTCCACGCACTTGAATTCGCCTAAGTTATCACCATAACTGAAAGGTGCATAGCCTTCAAAGCCTTCGAATCCGTAGTTGAGGGCAGGATTAGTCCACGTTAGCTTCACACCGCTTTCAAGAGCTTCAGCACGCAAATCATTCACTACTACGGCTCTTCCTTTGGCAATATTGATGGTGTCAAGGATAATATTGTTGGTCACATCGTCATCCGTATTGTTGATGCTAACTCTTACAACAATATCTCCCAACATATCAGCCGTGGGGCTGTAGCTGAAGCTATAGAGACAACTGTCGAATACTGCCAAATTAACATCTGGCTGTGATTCCGGATTCAGTGTGCTTACAACTTTCTGGTCTTTCAAAATCTCGCATACAAGTTCTGGAGCCTTTGTATCTTGTGCGCCGAGATTTTGAACATAAACATTGTAGTTGACATCTTCACCGACATTGGAGAATTTGCTGATTTGTGCATTCACAATACCACAGTCATTATTGAAAAGATTTCTTATTCTATAAGTACTGATGGCAACGAACTTATCTGTATTCTCATACTGAGGTTCTAAGTGGATAGCCACCCATTTACGGTCTCTGAACTGTTCTGGCAGAGCTATTCTTTCGTTAATCCACCCTTTCTGTCCCGACTCATTGAAGGAACCAATCTCAACCAATCCTGTGTTATAGCTTTCTGCAAGCACCTTGATAGGAGCAGTATTCTCGTTGTTGTAGCTGTTTATTTCTATCACAGGATTGGCAACACCGACGGTTGAGAATTTAGGCAACATCAAGCGGGCACGAGTCTGATTTTCATCGTATGTCATTCCTAATATGGCATTGTATAGGTTATCCTCTTCGGGAATAAAATTAGCCAAGTAGGTAGTAGAGCAGATGCTCCATTGTATTGAAAATTCGTCAGTAGGAGCTTCTACTACAAGAGGCTGATAGGTTCCTGCGGTATTCTCAAATTGCTCGTTCATCGGCAATTGATAAGGCTCGCCTATCGTTGCGGAACCGATGCTGAATACAGAGCTGGAACCCTGTTCGTTGCTGGCAACGATTCCAATGCTTACGGTACCCAGTTGGGTGCCATCCTCAACGGTATAATCATAGTAAGTCTGATTGCCTAATTCTTCTGAAGGAGCCCACTGACCATACTCATCTTCCATGTAAACCGTGAATTTAACGGTCTGCGGGTCTACGTAGCCACCGTTCTCACCAGTGATGGAATCTGACCAATGGAAGTGGGCTGTCATATTGTCTTCACTCATATCTGCCAATACTGGAGAAGGAGGTAGGGGCACATCGTTTCCTGTGAAGAGACGGGTGGAAGTGCTAAGTCCCTCATTTCCTCCACAGACCGTATAAACGTCTATATCATTGAATCCTTGTACGGTAGTCACTTGAGCAGAGACATTCTCACCTGGGCGACCGCTTACTTGGACAGTATCAACAGAAGAAGACACATAGGCAGTCAGCGTCTGTCCGCTACTAATCAAATCATTCGAGATGGTTTGAGTTGGCATGGTGAAGGTAGTGGTTGCGTTCAAACTTCCCTTATCACCAGCTTTGGCAACTAAGTTGCTTGGGGCTTTAGGAGCTGCAGCTGATTTCTCCGACTCCTTCACATTAAAGTTGCGGATGCTGATTCCCATACAATCACCAGCAGAGTTTCCGTGGAAAGCAATATAGTAAACTCCGGCAGAAGGAACTGTAAAGTAGGTTGTGTGCGTGGAGAAATCATAATTATTGAACGACAAGGTGTCAATGACAGTCATTTCTTCAGGATTGGGTGTCTCGCCATAAGCAACTTCAAGATTCTCATTATAATATTCGGTAAATGCCTCATGCTCAAAACTCAATTCGATGGCTTTCTCACCCTTTGGCAAGTTCATCATGGGCAGCATCAACCAGTCGTCAGCTGGATAATCGGCCATAGTGTAAAGAGCAAATGCTTTATAATAATAATCCTTGTACTCCCAAGTTACACTGTCATTATTAGCATCGGTGATGCTAAATACTGGAGATTGCTCCTTTGTAGGCTGCATACTGAATGGCAGTTCGTAAGGCTTGCCATAGTTGATAGAATTGGAATATCCCTTTTCAGAAACATGTCCATGATTATCTGCCTCAACGGATGCAACCAAAGCGGAATACTCCACATCGGGCATCGTAAACGAGAGGGTTGTATCGCTTATAGGCTCCTGATTGATTTGTTCTCCTGCGAGATAGACATTAAAGGTTTCATTGTCAACATCAACATAACCATTGTGAACTCCACGAGTCGGTTTGCTCCACGATACTTTACCTTCCTCAAGTGTTACATTCTCTGGAGCGATGGGCGTGTCGTACCCCACATAGTACTTTCGATAGGCTTCCGGTCCATATACACCATTGGTTGATGCAATAAAGCGGAATTCCTTCTCACCTTCTGTCAAATTATCTAATTGCACAGTAATCTGTGAGCCTGCTGTACCTGAAACGGTAGTCACGGTGTCTGAATCAATCACAGCCGTAAGATTCACTTCACCCGTGAGTTGTCCGCCATCATAAGTTTTGGTAGGCAGAGTGACCACTACATTTCCCGAAGTGGCACCTTCATTGAAGTTGAAGGAATCGATAGTCGGTCTTGCGGGAGCTTCACCATAGATAGGCTCGTCGCTGGTAACGAGGAAGTAATAATGTTCATAGTCTGGCAAATCTCCAGTTTTCGTGCAAGTCTTGTTCACTGGGTCAACAAGATATACGGCTGATTTGCCATGAACATCTACGGATGCCCAAACAAATGCATTGTCTTTGGGACTGAAGGTCATTCCTTGGAAACTTGACGATACGCTGACCTGAAGGTCCATTACCTTCGTCATCTCACCAGTTGTTGCATCTATACTGACGAGATTACAATTAGGAGTGATTCCATAGAAGTTTCCGTCATTAGGATCCCAAGCCAGACTTACACAAACATCGTTATACGCCACACTGTCGTTGATGTCGGTAAACTCATTGCTCTCGGGGTCAAGCATCCTTATCATATAACTATCGCCCGTTGGATTCATCGTGAACGCCATAATCCTGTCTTCTTCAGAATCATAAGCCATAGTCAACACTATATCGGAATAATCTTTTAACTCAACTTCCTCCTGAAGTTTCACTTCTCCAGATAGAGTCATGGTAATCCGATAGACAAACGCATATCCGTAGGACATTAAGCAGTAGTATCCCTCAAGATATCCATTGCGAAGGATACCAGTTGTCATGGGAGTATAGCCATCATAGGTCCATAGCTCATTTTCAACTCCGTCTGTCTGCAACTCATACCAATAGTTCTCATATTCGCCACCGAGCCAGCCTTGGATATAAGCTCCTGATGGACTCGTGCGATAAGGAGATGGTACGCTTTGCCGCTTTGTTCTCATCTTCTGCAAACCACTTTTCTGGACAGAGAATTGACCAGAAGGTTGGGCTTTCAAGAATGCGCCAATCGCTTTCTTTTGTGCAGGTCCAAGCTTTAGACCATGACTTGCCGTTGGCTGGGCTGGACACGAAGCGACATGCTCTTGCGCCATCATGGGCGCAAGGCTCAACAATAGCATCATGGCTATTGTGAATGTAGTAAGTAGCCTCTTTTTCATTACGTTTAATATAGTTTAAGTTATTAATCTCTGATGCAAAAATAGTGATTTTCTCACTAAGTTTTCAATAAGCATCATTCGCAATCCGCCAGTGGCTAAATAACAATGCATAATGCACAATGCATAATGCATAATTGGCGCTTTTGATAATTCATAATTCACAATTCATAATTCATAATTTCTTTCGCATTATGGAATAATAAATAAGAGGAGTTAAAGGCATCACCATTGAAGAATATAATATCCGCAATGATGTTGTCTTTAACTCCTCTAACTCCGGTAATAATTGATAATAGCTTTACACAGCAAATCTCCTTCCTTACTGGAATCTTTTGCCTGCCTGCCAAGCACCTGCTACACTCTTTCCGACAGAACGGTATGTGAGGGAGGAAGAATCGAAAATCACGGGTTTCAGTTTCTCTAAGTCCACCTTTCCGTTCTCATCTAAGATGCTCGGGTCGGCACTCCAGTTCACTACTTGTCCCACGACACGGGTATCCCCATTCTCGTTCTTCTCCATGCTGATGACCTTGCATTCCAATGTCAGCTTATACTCGTTGATGATGGGCGCATCCACGTTGGGACTTGGAGTGACGGTAAAGCCGGCACGCTTTACCTTGTCGGGTACGTCATTACCACTGACAATTCCAAAATAATCAGATTGTGCAATATCATCCTCTGTCGCAAAGCTCACGGTGAAGGCTTTCTTTAGCTTCAAGTTTTCGGTTGTCTTATGGGGCGAGAGATTGAATTCTATCTGTCCGTCACCGCATTGCGCGCCCCATGCAGCCATCATCACGTTGGGCACACGGTTCTTGTCGTAAGTGGCAATCATGATGCAAGGCTCAGGGGTAATCACCGCATGACTGGCACCGAAGTTCTTGCGACCAGGCACATTCTTGACAGCACTTTCTTGGGGATTGCTTGCCTCTGTTTGTTTGGAATTGTTGTTGCAACCTGCCAATAACAGCACGGCAGTTGCTAAGATTAATAATTTACTTGTCATAGGGTTGATATATCGTTTTAATTGAATAATCTCAGATAGGGTAAGTCATTTCGCTTATTCAGTTTGGCTTCCGAATTTCTTATAAAGCATCTCATGGTGTTCATCACCCCATTGAATCATAGCGTCAATGATTGGTATCAGCGACATTCCAAGCGGGGTAATGGAGTATTCAGACCTCGGTGGCAACTCCGCATAAATCTTTTTTTCAACAAGTCCATCGTCCACGAGTTCCCGTAATTGCATATCAAGAACCCTTGGCGTTGCCTCTGGCAAAAGTTTGTGGAGTTCACTGGGGCGTTTGTTTCCATGCCGCAGCTCGTCTAATATGCATGATTTCCATTTGGGACCGATGAGGCTAATCGTGAGGCGAAGTGGGCAACTTAGGTCCACAGGTATCTTCCTTGTATATTTCATTCGTGCTTGATTTAGTTACTTTTGCAAAGTTAAGAAAATAACCCGAAATTAGCCCATACCGATTAAATTTTCGGTATATGAATAATTTTACGGTACTTGTAAATTTGTATGTTAAGCCTTAACTTTGCAGCATAAAAACCTACTAATACTATTAATAATGTATGAGGGCAAACATTTCAGTGAATTGTACTTATTAAGTCGGTATCTTATCAATATAAAATAGATGATTATGAAGAGAATTACAATTCTTTGCTTTGCAACCTTATTTGCAACAGCGATTTTTGGACAACGTCCATTGATGAGCCAGTATTCTTCTCGAATTTCTGGTAAAAACCTTATTGAACAATTGAAAGCGAACAGGGACATGAAAATCTCCAGTCTCGGCGAGAAAATGAATGTCAACCGCACCATGAGAAAGGAGTTCACGCCTACCGTAGATTCCATCATCACTGAGGCTCCGGAGGGGGAGATTCATGATAACACCTTGCGATGCGGCAACTACTATTACAATCTCTGGGGTAATGTGATGGAAAATTCGGAAGATGCTGCCACTGGTACCTATGTGAAGACCGACGATGCCATTTATATCCTTGACCCGTTCTTAGGATTAGGAACCGATAGTTATCTGAAACTTGACAAGACGGGAGAGAACCAATACGTTGCCCATCTGCCGCAGGCAATTTATGACGAGGATAATGGTGGTACGACGTATCATTTCTATGCATCCAAACTGAAACTCAACGACGAAGGAAACAGCTATGTTCCCGACACGCTTGACGACAATACCCCCGACCAGGACGTGCAGTTCGTCATTGAAAACGATACGCTGAAGGCTGTGAATCTGAATGGCGATTATATTATCGGGCTTACCAACAATAACTACGACTGGTATGGTTTCGGTGACTATGGCTATGCCATCTATGACAATCCTTACACTCCGACATCATTGCCTGATGGTGCCGCTGCTGAGCCTTGGGTACTCAACGAGAGCGAGATTGTCAATGTAGCCGTTGTTGGTGACGAGTTTTATATCCAAGACCCTCTCCTCGGCGACTCTGGCAATTGGTTCAAAGGTATCATCGCTGATGACAAGGTTACATTCTCTGGCATGCAGTATTTAGGCATTAACCCGAATTTCGACTTCCATGAGTTCTTCTTCCCCGGCGAATGGGAGGATATTGTACAAAATGGCGATACAGTGACCTATTATTCATTCGCCGATGAGGTTGTGATGAACTACGATAAGGTAGGCAAGAGGCTCACCGCTGCCAACGAGTCCAGCGCTTTCCTCATCAACTGTTCTTTGGGCAAGATTG
The DNA here is from genome assembly GCA_050946455.1 of Prevotella sp. Taxonomy (GTDB): domain Bacteria; phylum Bacteroidota; class Bacteroidia; order Bacteroidales; family Bacteroidaceae; genus Prevotella. Next base: position 31,155 of record JBMNUV010000026.1, on the reverse strand, counting down.
ACTGTTTTGCCACCTACAACAACCCGGTGCTGTATAAGTATCAGGATGCAGCCACTACACCCGCTGACCCGGAAATCCTCAATGTGGTAGAATATACTGCTGAGAATGGCAACGGTAACATCTTGTTCAATCTTCCTGCAACAGACGTAAATGGCGTGTATATTGACAAGAACAAGTTGTATTACAACCTCTACTTCGATAATAGTGAAATTCCTGTGGAGTTTACAACCGATACCTATATCAATTTGGAAGAAAACATGACCAATGTGCCCTATACCTTCGATGATGATTGGGACTTCGAAGCATCTGGGGCTTTGCATACCGTTTACTACTACGTTGCTGATTATGTCAATATCGGCATCAGCCAGTCTTATATTAGTAGTGATGGTGACGCTCACCGCTCCAACATTATCTGGGCTGATAATCCTGCCAGCGTTCAAGGCGTAACCGTTAATGGCAAGAGCGTGAAGAGTGTCAACTATTACGACCTCTCTGGTCGTCAAGTCTCCACTCCCTCGCAGGGTCTCTACATCAAGGAGATTCAGTATGCGGACGGAAGCAAGAAGAGCGAGAAACGCTTGGCTAAGTAATTAAAGAATAAGAAGCTAATCGAACGCTCAATTTTATGGTGCCTACACGTATATGCAACTTCGCCTATACGTGTAGGCACTAGAATTTCGATAGATATTGAATGCAATATAGCATCAAGTCAATATCAATGAGGCTTTGCAATTTTGCCGAGCTTATACAGTCCTTTCGAATTCGGCTGAAATAAAAGTCTACTTGCCTTTTTCCTTGTTTAATTTAATAGCTGAGTTTCGATATGCGGTTGGCGAGATTCCAATCTGCTGCTGGAAGATAGTATAGAAAGAAGAGTAGGCAATAAAACCTAATTGTTTCGACAAGTCATTAAGGGAAACTTTCTGATTAACGTCAGACAATATCTTCACGGCTTTCTGAATTCGATAGCTGTTCATAAATTGGCTGTATGACATTCCCGTCTTCACTTTGATGGCTTGTGTAAGATAGGTATGGCTGCATCCTACTCTCTCACTGAAAGTATCGCGGGTGATAGTGGGGTCGCAGAAAATCTCATTCTCTTCCATCTCAACGAGTATCTTTTCAAATATCTCATCGAGTTTATGGTCGGAGACTGATTGGTTGTCTTGTTCCTTATTATTCTCCTTCTGCGCATGTCGTTGTTGGAGCAACTTTTCATATTCGATAGTGCTTTTGCTCCGCTCAACAATTTTGCGGTAGAACTTCTTGTTGCGCCTGTCATAGAGATAATAGAAAGTGACTATCAAGAAGATGACGCCCAAGGAGATGATTAATTGTTGGCGTATTACTTGGCGCTGGTGGGCAATCTCTTGGTTCTTCTTCTCAACCTCATATTTTACCCGATTCACGTTGATTCTGTCCTCATGGGCAAGATTCAATAGACTGTCTCTAAACTGACTGTAGCGCTTCAGATACTTATACACCAACTTCTCTTCGCCCAACTTGTGGTAATTGTCAGCCCGAAGAGCATAGTAGTTGGACCATGTATAGTCGCTTGTGATGGATGAACGGTTCTCTTTGAGTTGTTGCAGCAGGTCGTTGGATTCCTTGTATTTGCCAATTCCCGTTAGGATTTTAGCATATATGAAATATCCATCTTCTGGCATGTGCCCTTCATTTACTGCTTTGAGACCGTAGCGATAAGCCTTTTGCCATTCTTCTTGATTCATATAGTATTCTGCCAGAATGATATTCAGAAGAGTGGATGCGCCCTTGTCCTCACTCAAGGCCTCTATATAAGGTTTCAATTCTTTCCAATTACTTCTCTTGGCTATGCACTGCTTGGCACAATGGTAGGCAGAGACACGCTTGAGCATTTTGTTGTTGGTTTGCTGTGCGTACTCAAAGATATCTTGGTCATAGCGTAGCCCTATGGTGTCTTGCAGGAGACGGTAGGTCTCAGAGAGGTTTGACTCGGCAGACATTTCCAAATATTTATTGTGGAGCTGCCGCCCCAAACGCATTGATTCACCATAGTAGTATTGTGCCATGTAGTAACGCTTGAAATACGCTGTCTCATAAATTCCTAACATATTATATATACGGCAGACCAAAGTATCATCGTCCGTCTGTTGAGCCAACGCCAAGGAGTTCTTAAGATAAGACAGGCGTTTGGGTGCTGTATTGTTGTTGGAATTGTATACCCCAAGATAATAATAGGCTCTTGCCTCAAAGAATTTGTTCCGATTTTGCTTGGCATCATTCAATAGGATGGTTCCTATGGAATCAGCCTTGTTAAAGTTGTTATATCGCACAGCTTGTATGCATTGATTATCCAACCGCTGCATCTCTTGAGAGTTATTGTTGCGGTTGACACAGGAAGTCGACAATAGAACGATTGTCAAAAGCCCAAAGGATAATATTTTGATAAGTGATTTTTTCAACGCATGATTGCTTTACTCTGCAAAAGTAACTATATTTTTTCTTTTTTACAATAGTAAAAAGAGGAAATCTCCGGAGTTGCTATTCAGCGAATGCTACATAGGCTCGATTGCCGTGTATTATAGGCAATTATCATTTGATAAACGCTTAGTCTGGATTGAGCGACAATTGTCGACACGCGTGTCGGCAATTGTCAACGAGTTTGTCGGCAATTGTCAACGAGTTTGTCGACAATTGTCGCACAATCGTGAATAGATAGATTTATTAGAAGTACTATATAGCGAAGCTATATATAGGCTGCCAAAATGCCCAACCGAAGATACCGCTTCTCATGGTATTTTTTATTTGTTCTGAATGTTAGTTCCGCAACTCACGGAGGTCTCGCGCTCCGCGCGGGAACAAGAGTCGTATGTTAAGTTAGGAAGTATTATCGTTTCTATGAGGATGTTAGTTCCGCAACTCATGGAGGTCTCGCGCTCCGCGCGGGACGACAACCAAATAAATTAGCTAAGGTACAAGCAATTGGAAATAAAGATGCGGAACTGTAGTTGCCTTGAGCTTTTCATGGATAATAATATGTTCTATCGGCAGTCGTCCCGCGCGGAGCGCGAGACCTCCATGCATTGCGGTTCCATGCGAAGTGGATTTTCAGTAGTTAATAATATGTGTTGTCGTCAGTCGTCCCGCTCGGAGCGCGAGACCTCCGTGAGTCGCGGGACCTCCGTGAGACGCGACTACCATGCAGAGCTGCGGGTTTGCTCGAACATCATCCGCAGCCTAATTTTTTTTCGCAAAAATACTTCATAAAGTAATAATAGGAAAATAGTATCAAGTTCGGGCAACAAAGTATTACTTGTTTGATTGATTATTTGCTAACTTTGCAACGGAAATTAAGAATAGCTAAAGCAAAAAACCTTTCAAGAGACGATATATGAACATTCCTTTTTTCGGTTCGACACTTCCCGAAATGCGTCGGTGACCGAATATGGAGAAAGCAGAAGTGCAGTTCTTGCAACAGCAAAAAATATGTCCAAATCTCTTTGGTTTTAGTCTACGTCTACAAGCAATACCTTCTGCGTTAAATGCGAAGGAATTTCAGTCAGAATTTAGTTTCTATTAGGTTACATTATAAAGTAAGTATTGGTTTTATTAACGTAAGTGACCCGACCGTGAGGCCGGGTCATTTTAAAAATAAGAACTAAGATGAAGATTAAGTTTACATTTATATCCCTTCTGGCGTTGGTATGCTTCGTCAGTACTTCTTATGCCTCTACACCTGCTTCTCAGTTGCTCAAGAGACTCGCAAAATTGGAGAAGCGGGGAATCATGATTGGTCATCAGGACGACCCTCTCTATGGTACTACCTGGAAATGGGAGCGCAACCGCAGCGACGTAAAGGATGTCTGCGGTGACTGGCCCGCTGTGATGGGCTTTGAGTTGGGTAATTTGGAACTGGACTCTGCGCGCAATCTCGATGGCGTCCCTTTCGACCGTATGCGCGAGGAGATTCAGAACCAATATGCACGTGGAGGTGTCATCACCATCAGTTGGCATGCGTCCAACCCCACAACAGGCAAGAATGCATGGGACCCGAAGGGTAGGGCTGTGGGCAAGGCATTGCAGCTTGGCTCCAAGGAGAATATGCTGCTCAATGAATGGCTCGACCGCGTGGCTGACTTCCTCCTCTCTCTGAAAACTGCTGACGGCAAACCTATCCCCGTGATTTTCCGTCCGTGGCACGAGATGAGCGGCGGTTGGTTCTGGTGGGGCAAGGACTCCTGTACTCCCGAAGAGTATCAGCAGCTCTACCGCATCACCATTGACCACTTGCGCGACCGCGGTCTTGCGAAGCAGTGCGTCTGGGCATACTCGCCAGGCGGTACGCCCAATGAGACGGTTGAAAACTTCATGAAATTCTATCCCGGCGACGATTATGTGGACATCATTGGCTTTGATATGTATGGCAACGATGACAAGGAGAAATATGTCAATGATATGCAGCAGGAACTCAAGGTGGTCTGCCAAGTAGCGAAGGAACATAAAAAGATAGCCACCGTGGCTGAGACTGGCTCTCGGAATACGCCCGACCCGGTATGGTTTACTACGGGCATGTGGAAAGCCGTGAAGGATTTCCCCGTGAGCTACGTGTTGCTTTGGCGCAACGCTTGGGACCAGCCGTTGGAGAACTTCGGTCCCGCTCCCGAAAAGGCTTGTGCGGAGGACTTCCGACAGCTCTACAAGGAGCCGCGTTCCCTCTTCGTAAAAGATATCCAATAGAAGGATTGGCGGAGCGTCTTGATATTATTATTGTCACTAAACAAAAATAAAATACACAAAACAATGTCAGCATTTGATGAGAAGGTTGCAGCCCTGCGTGCGCGTCACGAGGAACTGCTCAGCAGAAAGAATCAACCCCTGAATTACAACAACGGTATCTACCAAAAATGGCAAAATCCCGTCCTTACTGCTGAACATACGCCGTTGGAATGGCGTTATGATTTCAACGAGAAAGACAATCCCTACTTGATGCAGCGTATCATGATGAACGCCACTCTCAACTCCGGCGCTATCAAGTGGAACGGCAAGTATGTGCTCGTTGTGCGCGTGGAGGGAGCCGACCGCAAGAGCTTCTTTGCCGTTGCGGAGAGTTCAAACGGAGTTGACAACTTCCGCTTCTGGCCTGAGCCTATCACCATGCCCGACGATACTGTTCCCGCAACCAACATCTACGACATGCGCCTCACGGCTCACGAGGACGGTTGGATTTACGGAGTGTTCTGTGCGGAACGCCACGACGATACCCAGCCCAATGACCTCAGTGCCGCAACAGCCACAGCAGCCATCGCGCGCACCAAGGACCTCATTCACTGGGAGCGTCTGCACGACCTCAAGACGAAGAGCCAACAGCGCAACGTGGTGTTGCATCCCGAGTTTGTCAACGGCAAGTACGCTTTCTATACCCGTCCGCAGGATGGCTTCATCGATACCGGTAACGGTGGCGGCATTGGCTGGGCATTGGTTGACGATATCACAAATGCTGAAATTAAGGAAGAGAAAATCATCAACGCTCGCCACTACCATACTATCATGGAGGTGAAGAACGGTGAGGGTCCTCATCCCATCAAGACCCCCCAGGGCTGGCTCCATCTCGCTCACGGAGTGCGCGCTTGTGCCAGTGGTCTGCGCTATGTATTATATATGTATATGACCGCCCTTGACGACCCCACTCGCGTCATAGCACAGCCTGGCGGCTATCTGCTTGCGCCGGAGGGTCAGGAATATATCGGTGACGTGATGAACGTGGTGTTCTCCAATGGTTGGATTGCCGATGAGGATGGTCGCGTGTTTATCTATTACGCATCGTCCGACACCCGCATGCACGTTGCCACATCGACGGTTGACCGCCTTGTGGACTATTGTCTGCATACACCCGTGGATGGCTTTTCCACAAGTGCCAGTGTAGAGACCATCAAGAGACTCATTGCCAAAAACAAGAGCCTCTAAGTTTCCTGCTTCAATATTTTGCTTAGGAAACACTCAACTCTTTTTGTATTCGGAATACAAATTAATAAACAATGTCAAAGATAAAACTCAGAGAAAAGATAGGCTATGCGCTTGGCGATGCAGCGGCAGGTGGCATAACATGGAAAATCATGTCCATTGCCTTCCCGCTGTTTTTCACCAACGTATTCGGTCTCACGGTTGCCGATGCCGCAACGCTGATGCTCGTTGCGCGCTTGTTTGATGTGGTCACCGACCCCCTCATGGGAAGCATCGCCGACCGCACGCAGTCGCGCTTCGGTACTTATCGTCCGTGGCTTATCTATGGCGCCATACCTTTCGGCCTCATCTTTGCCCTGTTGCTCTATACCCCAAGCTTCGGTCCAGTGGGCAAGCGTATCTATGCTTATACCCTCTATCTGCTCATGATGGCTACCTACACGGCAGTGAATGTGCCCTACGGTTCATTGTTGGGTGTGATGACCGACGATGACAACGAGAAAAACCAATTCTCCTCATTCCGCATGGTGGGAGCCTATGCGATGGGCTTCATCACGCTCATGTCGTTCCCTTATCTGCAAAAAGCAGTGGGCGGAACACCGGCTCATCAATATGCCGTGTTGGGCGCAGCCTTCGGCATCGTTGCCGCATCCATGACACTCGCCTGTGGACTCTTGACAAGAGAACGGCTCAAACCCGTAAGAGCCGAGCACTTCTCATTCAAGCCCTTTGCCGACCTCTTTAAGAATAAGCCTTGGATTTACCTGACGCTTATCGGTATCTGCACCAACTTCTTCAACGGTTTCCGCTATGCCGTGGCAGGATACCTGCTCACCTATTGCTTGGGAGGCGACATCACCATCAGCGGACTCATCATTAACTACACCGTGTTTATGACCTTCGGCGAGGTGACGTGCATGATTTTCGGAGCCGTCTCGCCTAAGTTCACGCTGTGGGTGGGCAGTAAGAAGAAAGCCTTTGCCGTGGCAGCCATTATCTGTATGGCTTTCTCCATCGTTTTCTTCTTCATTCCCATGAATCCCAAGTATATCTGGCTGATGATTGCTGTGGTTATCCTTACCTCAGTGGGCGTGGGTCTCTATTCGCCCCTGTTGTGGTCCATGTATGCCGACGTAGCCGACTATGCCACAAAGACAAACGGTACCTCATCAACGGGTCTGATATTCTCGTCAGGAACGATGGCGCAGAAGTTCGGAACCGCTATCTCCGGTAGTCTTGTAGCCCTGTTGCTCGGCATAGCTGGTTTTGTTTCTGGTACCGACCCCACAACAGGTCAGACCATCGTGAACATCACTGACTTGGGTGCTGTGAAGGATATGATATGGGCACTCTTCTCGCTGTTCCCGGCACTCATCATGGTCATCATGTTGTTCCTCGTCTATAAATATCCTATCAATAAATAGACAAACTTGGATAATAAAAAGGAGTTGTTTCAGTTCTCTAATAACCAATCATACTTACATCAAATTTAATTAACCATTGCAATGACTTCGACCATTGATTTCAAACAAGAGATGCTCCACGAGTTGGAAGGCAACATCCTTACTTTCTGGCGCAATAAGATGACAGACACGGCCCAAGGTGGATTCCTTGGTCGCATTGACGGCAACGGCAATCCTCATCCCGAGGCTGAGAAAGGTGCCATCCTCAATGCCCGAATCCTATGGGCTTTCTCGGCTGCCTACCGCGTGACGCAGACTCCCGAATGGCTGGAAACGGCAACAAGGGCTAAAGACTACATCCTCGACCACTTTATCGACAAGGAATACGGGGGCGTTTATTGGAGCCTGAATCCCGACGGAACGCCGAAGGACACCAAGAAACAAACCTATGCCATCGGCTTCACCATCTATGGACTGGCTGAATACACCCGTGCCACGGGCGACCAGAATACGCTCGCTATGGCTCTGAAACTCTATCACGATATAGAGGACCACGCCTACGATGCCGAACACAATGGCTACATCGAAGCCTTGACGCGCGACTGGAAGCCCATTGGCGATATGCGACTCTCCGATAAGGATGAGAATGCCTCGCGAACCATGAATACTCACCTGCACATCATCGAGCCTTATACCAATCTTCTCCGCTGTCTCAATGAGCAGGACGACGACAACGATGAACTGCGGGAGAGCGTGGTGAATCTGCTCCATATCTTCACCGACATCATCATGAACAAGGAGACGGGACACTTGGACCTCTTCTTCAATGACCGTTGGGAAGGAAAACGCAATGTGGAAAGCTACGGCCACGACATTGAAGCAGCATGGCTGCTCCATGAGACGGCACTCGTATTGGGCGACGTCAACATAGACGAAGTGGTGAAGCGCATTGCCAAGGCTGCCGATGAAGGTGTTCAGCCCGATGGCTCTATGGTTTATGAGCATTGGAAGGATAGCGGCAAGACCGACACCCAGCGCCAGTGGTGGACTCTCTGCGAGAACGTCATCGGTCATCTGGACCTCTACCAGTATTATGGCGACCGCAAGGCTCTTGACGTGGCACTGCGCTGCTGGGATTTCATCAAACAGCACATCATCGACCACGAACAGGGCGAATGGCTGTGGAGTGTGGATGCCGAAGGACATCCCAACCGCAAAGATGACAAGGCAGGATTCTGGAAATGTCCCTACCACAACAGCCGCATGTGCTTGGAGGTGCTGGAGCGGGAGTTCTTGCTATAAAACCTGCTCTCCAAAACTTGTTGTAGGGAAGGAGAGAGAAAAAACAAGCAAAACTACGCATAGTTATGGAGCCGTCAGAGTGTCTATCAAGGGCATTTACGGCGGACTCCACTCCTTATCTTCTTAGGTTTTTGTATCACTCTATATACAATGCAACGGTAGCATTGTGTTTCTTCTGGTTCAGTTTTATTTTGCAAGTTTTTAATTAATAAATTAGGTGTTTATGAAAAAAAAAGCTATATTTGCATCAAACTTAATAGAATCTATGGCTTCAGACCGAAAAATCTTGCATGAACTGACTCCATTGAAAGAAACTGACGCGCTGTATATAGCTGACCGCCATAAAAAGGAGTTTACTTATCCCATCCACAGCCACAAAGAGTATGAACTCAACTTTGTGGAAGGTGCAGCGGGTGTCAACCGCATTGTCGGAGACAGCCGCGAGAGGATAGGCAACTACGACCTTGTGCTCATCACCAGTGGTGAGTTGGAGCACGTGTGGGAGCAAGGCGAATGCAAAAGTGAGGACATCCGCGAGATTACCATGCAGTTCTATTTCGGTCTCGACGACAACGACCCCTTCTTCCAGAAGACACCTTTCCATAAGATTCATCACATGATGGAGGCGGCACGAAAAGGATTGGCTTTCTCCCAGCACACCATTATGAAAGTGTACAACCAGTTGGACGAGCTTACCAAGATTACCGACCGCTTCATGGCACTGATGAAATTCCTCATGCTCCTCAACGACTTGGCTGGCAGCGACGACATGCGGACTCTTGCCTCCTCCAGTTTTGCCAAAGTCGTACTCGACGAGGATAGTCGGCAAATTGAGAACGTGAAGAATTTCATCGCACAGAATTATATGTATGAGTTGAAGTTGGAGGATGTGGCTTCGGTCGCCAACATGAGCAAGAGCGCCTTCAGCCGATTCTTCAAGTTGCATTCCGGACGCTGTCTGAGCGACTATGTCATTGACGTGCGCATGGGAAATGCCTCAAGACTTCTCCTTGATACCGACGACACCATTTCTAACATCAGTTTCAAAGTGGGCTTCAACAATTTGAGTAACTTTAACCGAACGTTCCGCCGACTGAAAGGCTGCACGCCCACGGAGTTCCGACAAATATACCGTAAAAAGAGAATCATCGTCTGATTATCATAAGAATCTAACCACCTTAAAAAATGAAGAGAAATGTAATCATGATGTTGCTCGTCTTTCTGTCAACAATGACGTGTTGGGCAGGAAAGAAGAGCAAAACGCCGTATAGAATCACAATGGATTTGAGTGGTGAATGGCGCTGTGCACTCGACACCAATCACACATCCACTATGCCTTCGGTTTTTCCCTTTCGGATGAATCTTCCCGGAACAACCGACACCAACCACTTGGGAACGCCTGCCACATCAACCATCGAGACTACACACTTGACGCGGCTCTACAGCTTCAAGGGACAATTGTGGGTGGAGCGCGACGTGGAGATTCCCGAATCGTGGAGAGGCAAGCATATTGAGCTTACCTTGGAACGTACCAAAGTTACCGAAATCTTCGTTGACGGAAAGAGAGTGGGAGGGAGCCGCGAGGTGATTGCACCGCAGACCTTCGACCTCACAGCCGCGCTGCAGCCCGGTCCTCACAAGCTCACTATCTGTGTGGATAACGCCAGTGGCATTCCGCAACAACTTTACGCTTCGTCGCACGCTTTCAGCGAGGACACGCAGACCAATTGGAACGGAATTATCGGACGGTTGGAACTCAACGCCACAAATCCCTGCCACATCACTCGAATCGACATCCAACCCAAAGCCGATGGCACAGCTGTCGTATTAGTGCGCTTTGCGGGTAGACCCAAGAAGAACACTCAACTGCACGTGTTTGTGGCGCCAGAAGGAAAGATGTTGGAAGTGAACCGCACGACGGGATTCACCAATATCAGTACGATTCGCAATGGTTACGTTGATATGTATATGCCCATTATAATCGACGATACGGTGAAGAACGGCGGCACTTTGGGTTTCAATCTCAATATGAAGCAGAACTACGAACAGTGGAATGAGTTCACGCCCGTAGTTTACAAGCTCACGGCAGAGCTAACCGATTGCGATACGCTCTCGCAGACTTTTGGTTTTGTCAGTATGGCTGCTTTGGAAGGTCAGCTTTATATTAATGGTAAGCCCTCTTTCTTGCGTGGCAAGCACGATGGCTGTGTGTTTCCGCTCACCGGTCATACGCCGATGGACACCGTGGCTTGGCGCAAATACCTTCAGACCTGCAAGGACTACGGCATCAACCATATCCGCTTCCATTCATGGTGTCCACCCGAGGCAGCCTTTGCCGAAGCCGATAAATTAGGGCTTTATTTGCAACCCGAACTTCCGTTTTGGGGCGACTTTAATGCAAACGACTCGTTGCTGATGGATTGTCTGTTGCGTGAGGGCAAGGCAATTCTCCGTGCCTACGGCAACCATCCGTCGTTCCGCATGATGAGCCTGGGCAATGAGCTTTGGGGAAGCATCGAAGCCATGCAGCAGTTTGTGAAGATATTCCGCACGTTGGCTCCCGACAAACTCTATACGTTGGGCACCAACTACTACTTGGGCTACAAGGGTATCCAGCCTGGCATGGACTACGTGACTACCTGTCGGTTGGGAGGTGAGAAATGGGGCGAGTACAACACCCACACCCGTGGCTCCTTCTCGTTTGCCGACGCTTTCGACGGAGGCATCATCAACCACCAGCGCCCCAACACCGTCTTCAACTTCGATGCTGCATGCGATACCGCCAGCGTGCCTGTCATTAGTCATGAGACGGGACAGTTCCAAACCTATCCCGACTATTCAGAAATCAAGAAATATACGGGTGTGCTATATCCTTATAATTTGGAAGTGTTCCGCCACCGTTTGGAGCAAGCCGGCATGGGCGATGAGGCTGAGGCTTTCCATCGTGCCAGTGGGCTATGGAGCAAGGAACTCTACAAAGCCGACATCGAGGCAGACCTCAGAACGCGGAAGATGGTAGGTTTCCAGTTGCTCGACTTGCAGGATTATCCTGGTCAAGGCTCGGCATTCGTGGGAATGCTCGATGCCTTTATGGACTCGAAGGGACTCACCACGCCCGAAGAATGGCGGCAGTGGTGCTCGCCTGTTGTGCCTCTGTTGGAGATGGACAGCCTGTGTTTTGCCGATAGCGATACGCTGCGGGCAAGAGTCAAGGTGGCGAATTATAGCGGGCTGCCCGGTTTCAACAATGTCAGCATGTGGTGCGAGTTGAAGGACGGGGACCAATTGCTGAGCAGTGAAACTTGCGGACTTGGCTATATTAAGAATGGTCTCACCGACCAAGGTGAAATCCGCATCCCTTTGAGCAACCTACATCTCTCCCAGCCCAAGCAGTTAACGCTCAGCGTGACGTTCCTCGGCGACACCGGAAGTCCCCAGCCCGGTTTGGGACATAATATATATAAGGTATGGGTGTATCCCGATAACGAGTCCTTGACGTCACTCAAGGAGGGCATCTCGATTGTGCGCTCGCTCGATGAGGCAGAGCAACCCCTCAAGGAAGGAAAGAGCGTGTTGCTGTTGAGGACAGACACGACATGCAGTGTGGGCGGACTGTTCCAGACTGATTATTGGAACTACCGAATGTTCAAGACTATCTGTGAGAACAACAAGAAACCCGTCTCGCCGGGAACCCTCGGACTCTATATTGCACAGCCCCAACATCCTGTATTCAACGGTTTCCCCACCGAGGAGCATACTTCATGGCAATGGTTCCCAGTGGTGAAGGCATCGCGCCCCGTCATCCTCGACCGTTTCCCCACGAGTTATCGTCCGTTGGTGCAAGTGATAGACAATGTGGAGCGCAACCACCGGCTTGGCTTGCTGTTTGAGTTGCGCGTGGGCGAAGGCAAGTTGCTTGTCTGTGCATCTGATATCGACCATGCTTCCGCCAACGTGGAGGGTCGTGCTTTTTACCGCAGTCTGCTCCGCTACATGCATTCTGCCGACTTCCATCCATCATTTTCTATCGGCTTTGATGAATTGCGAGCCAACCTAAGCGGCGGTTTGACCGAGACGAACCTACAGCGTTTAGACAACATCACGAAATATTAATGGATGAGGGCTTCCCTCTGAACAATCAGCAAATAGTTATTCTCACACATTCACCCTGCGGTTACTCCGTGGGGTGAATGTGTTTGTAGTCGTCAGTTCTCCCGCCCTACAGTTTACATTCATGAATCGCCATCCCATCATTCAAGTTTGAAGAAACCTCGTCGCAATGGGCAAGTTGGGTTAAAAAGTGTTTTATTGACAGCATAGGAATACAAAAAGGTTATTTATTCGCGATTGCGCCAAGGTCTTGTCAGTTTTTTGTTTATTTTTGCGATACGTAACACGGGTAAAGATTATCCAAACAATAATGATATGTGAGAAATCGTTTACTTTCTGCCTTATTCCTAAGTATTCTCCCTCTTTTCGTATTAGCACAACCCAAAGGGGTTGAGTTTCGTTATACGTCAACCTTCCCTTTGTCTGAATCTTTCTTGGCGATTGAAGATGAAACGGTGCGTTCCATCATATTGCAAAGAATCAAAGACGACAAAAAGGTCTATACACTTACGGTTGATGGTAACAAATACCTTTTTTCTAAAGATTCAGCAAGCGTTGACAAAATGCCATTAGAGGTTGACTATCTCCATGTCTATCTTGATTTTGATAATCTTATCAAGACATCTCAGATAAAATACAATGGCAAATTATATTTGGTCAGCGATAGTCTTTTGGCAGATGAATGGGTCGTCAGCGATACCTTGGATACCATTCAAGGTCGGGTTTGCCACAAGGCAACCTTGAAGCAAGACAAGGCGGTGGTTGCATGGTTCGACCCTGAGATTGCCGTCAATTGCGCTCCCTTCGGCTACACGGGTTTGCCCGGATTAGTCGTTCGGATGGAATTGCCATTTGCCCATCTGAATCTGCAAAGTTTGCATTCGGTTGACAACGTTAGCCTTTCTGCTCCTGTCAAGGGGAAGAAGTTAGACAGTAAGCGTTTCAAGCAATTGGTGGATAATAATTTCTCGATTGTGACAGTTGTCGACAAACTCGTTGACAATTGTCGCACAATCAAGACTAGGCTGTCCTTTATTATATATATAATAAAGTGAGTGTAGTAAACTCTACGATAAGATTGTCGGTATTGACCATAACTAATTGAATGATGGCATTGGCTCTCGCTTACTCTGATGATGAAATTTCCAAAACAAAAATACCGTAAGAAGTAAAAGTGCTTTTCTGCGAAACTGTTTCTCTTCTATGTCATGGTCTAACATGCCCCTTGTGCCAGATAATGGTAGCTATGGGCGATGTTACCATATCCTATTCACGTTGTCAACTCCTTATATTTATCAGAGTGAGGCAAAATCCCTCTTGGGTAATTTAGTCATCATTCTTGAGGCAAAATAGAACAAAAGAGAAGATAAATGTTGCCAAAGTGTTACTTTTTAATTATTTTATCGTAATAATACTCAAATTAGTTCGTTATTAACAAAGGAAATGATTACTTTTGCAACGTTGGTTTAAGAACTCTAATTTATGTATCAATTATCTAACCGCCTCAACCGGCTTGCCCCTTCTGCCACATTGGCAATGTCACAGCGAAGTAGCGAAATGCGCAGTCAAGGCATAGACGTGATTAACATGAGCGTCGGAGAACCCGACTTCAATACGCCTGAGCATATTAAGGAAGCAGGCAAGAAAGCAATTGACGATAACTACTCAAAATATTCGCCAGTGCCCGGTTATCTCGCTTTGCGTGAGGCTATCGTAGAAAAATTGAAGAGAGAGAACGGTCTCGATTACAATACAAATGAAATCATCGTTGGAACGGGTGGCAAACAGGGTGTGTGCAATACCATTCTTGCCCTTGTCAACCCCGGTGATGAAGTGATTATCCCCGCCCCCTATTGGGTGAGCTATCCGCAGATGGTGAAACTTGCCGGTGGCGTGCCCGTGGTGGTGAGCACAGGAATCGAGCGCGATTTCAAGATGACCGCTGAACAGTTGGAGAATGCCATCACAGAGAAAACTAAAATGCTGATTATCTGCTCACCGAGTAATCCTACCGGGAGCGTCTATAGCAAGAAAGAGCTTGAAGCGCTCGCCAACGTGGTGAAGCGCCATGAGAATCTCTTTGTGCTGTCCGATGAGATTTATGAGCATATCAACTACATTGGCGAGAACCACAGTATGGCTGAGTTTCCCGGCATGAAGGAGCGCGTGGTGATAGCCAACGGAGCCTCTAAAGCCTATGCCATGACCGGCTGGCGCCTCGGATGGGTGGCAGCTCCAGAGTGGATAGTAAAAGGACTGAACAAGCTGCAAGGACAATATACCAGCGGCACGTGCGACGTGAGTCAGATGGCGGCTCTTGCTGCCTACAACAGTCCTCAGGATTCGAGAGAGGCAATGCGGGCGGCTTTTGAGCACCGTCGCAACCTGATAGTGGAACTGGCACGTGGCATTGACGGACTGGAGGTGAACGTTCCTCAAGGAGCCTTTTATCTCTTCCCCAAATGTTCCAGTTTCTTCGGAAAGACCGACGGACAGCGCACCATCCATAATTCTACCGACTTCGCCATGTATCTGCTTGAGGTGGCTCATGTGGCAACGGTTGGCGGAGATGCCTTCGGAGCCCCCGAATATTTCCGCATGAGCTATGCCACGAGTGAGGAGCATATCCGCGAGGCATTGAGGCGCATCAAGGAGAATCTCGGAAAATTGAAATGAATCGGTCTTTGTGCAACCGCGAGAACCGTAAATAATGGGAATATTTCTGTTAAAACTTCTTAATTGCAATGATAGTAATTCGTAATTTATTATCTTTGCGTGAAAAAAGAAAACCGGAATAAGAACCTGTTGCAAACGCGAGTTCGCATCGACTCTAAAACTAACAACAAATCACGGAATTTATAACAACTAATTTATAAACCAAAAAAATTAAAACATTCAATTCATTATGGCAACTAATCAAAAAACAGTAGCCCCGAAGAAATCTCAGGGCTTTACAGGTATCAGAGGTGCTTTCTGGATCATTGTTCTTTGCTTGATCGCAGCAATTTGCGTTTACAATTTCGTTCTCGGTGCTCCCGGTAACTTCCAAGGCAACGACAACGCCAATGCTCCTGTTAACATTCTGGGTACTATCTACAAAGGTGGCTTCATCGTTCCTATCATTTGGACGCTGGCTCTGACCGTGCTCTGCCTCGCTGTGGAGCGCTACTTCGCTATGAAGACCGCTTTTGGTAAGGGCAACCTGACTAAGTTCGTGGCCAACATCAAGGCAGCTTTGAAAGCTAACGACTTCGCTAAGGCTCAGCAGCTCTGCGACAACATGAAGGGTTCTGTAGCAAACGTTGTCTCTGCTTCTCTGAATGCTTACAGAGATATGGAGAGCGGTGCTAACGCCAACCTGAAGAAAGAGCAGAAAGTGCTGAAGATTCAGCAGGCTCACGAAGAGGCTACTCAGCTTGAAATGCCTACTCTGCAGATGAACCTTCCTATCCTCGCTACTATCGTAACGCTCGGTACCCTTACCGGACTGCTCGGAACTGTGATTGGTATGATTCGTTCATTCCAAGCTCTTGCCGCTGGTGGTGGTGGTGACTCACTGGCTCTGTCAACTGGTATTTCTGAGGCACTTGTCAATACCGCATCTGGTATCGCAACATCTTGGCTGGCTGTGGTGTTCTACAACTACTACACCAACAAGATTGATAAATTGACATACGCCCTCGATGAGGTAGGTTACTCAATTGCTCAGACATACGAAGCTAACCACACAGAAGAGGCTTAATTTTTGCTAACCCTTTAAAATTTTATCGCTATGGGTAAAGTAAAAATTAAGAAGAAAGACATCTGGATCGATATGACCCCTATGTCCGACGTGATGGTCCTTCTTCTGACCTTCTTCATGTTGACGTCTACGTTCGTGAAGCAAGAGCCGGTGAAGGTCAATACGCCAGGTTCAGTATCGGAAATAAAGGTCCCAGAGAGTAATGTTCTGAATATCCTTGTCTCCAAGGATGGCAAGATATTCATGAGCATGGATAAGGTGACCGACGTCCAGGGCGTTCTTGCCAGCGTGACCGGCCAGTACGGAATATCCTTAACGAAGGAACAAGTTTCCAAGTTCCTTGATGACCCTATGTGGGGTGTGCCAATGAGCAACCTGAAGCAATATCTGTCTCTTGAGAAGACCGATATGCCGCTGGTGCTGAAGAATTATGGTATTCCCACCGACTCTGTGGCCGGAAAAACCGGCGATGAGGCGATGAGTGAGTTCCAAATCTGGGTGAAGGCTGCTCACGAGCAGAATCCTGATGCCAAGATTGCCATTAAGGCTGATGCCGCCACACCTTACAAGACTGTGAAGAAAATCATGTCCGAACTACAGGATATGAGTGAGAACCGTTACTATCTCATTACTCAATATAAGACATCGGAGGACTGATAAAATGCCAAAGAAAGATTTATCAAGACAAAAGAAGATGGACACCCGCGTGGACTTCACGCCTATGGTGGACATGATGATGCTTCTTATCACGTTCTTCATGCTCTGTACGTCTCTCGCAAAACCCCAGACCATGGAGCTTAGTATGCCGAGTAATGATAAGAACATCCAAGACCAAGATAAGACGGTGACGAAGGCTTCTTATACCATTACCATCTACTGCTGTGCTGACAATCAGATTTACTACACGCTGGGTACAGCTACGAACGATCTGAAAAAGACAACATGGGGACAGAATGGTATCCGTAAGGTGCTCTTCAATCACATCACCGAGGACCAGACACAACCTGTAAAGGAAGTGATGGCCGCCAAGTTGGCTCTTGACAAGGAAAAGGATGACCCCAACAAGAAAATGCCGGACTCTGTCTATAACAAGAGGCTTTCTGAAATCAAGGCAGGTAATCTTCCAGACAAGAAGATTGAGACCCTGACCGTGATTATCAAAGCCACGGACAACTCAAGCTATAAGAATCTTGTTGACGCACTCGATGAGATGCAGATATGCAGCATTGGTAAGTATGTGATCGATAAGCTTAGTCCTAAAGACATTGAACTTCTGAAGAAGAACAACGTCAAGGAGTAAACACATGTCTGACGATTAAATTGTTTAGAAATGGCAAATTTTGATTTAACATCAAACGGATGGACTGACCTTATCTTTGAGGGAAGAAATAAGGAGTACGGTGCCTATAGGCTTCGTAAGAATACCCCGAAGAGAAATGTCAAGGCCATTCTCGTAATAGCTGCACTATCTATTCTCATGATGCTCTTCACTTGGATGAAGGCTGCTTACGATAGGTATCAGGCTGCCCATCACCCAGTGGAGCAGGTAACAGAACTCTCTGCGCTCGACCAACCCAAGAAAAAGGCTGAGGTGAAGCGTAAGCAAGTGCAGGTTGAGGAAAAGAAAGAAGTCGTAAAACAAGTCAAGTCATCTATCAAGTTCACCGCTCCTGTCATTAAGAAGGATAACCTGGTGAAACCGGAGGAGATGATGAAGACTCAGGACCAGTTGATGCAGACCAACACCGCTATCGGTGCACTCGATGTAAAGGGTAACTCCGATAAAGGTGAAATCTTGAAGGTGACAGAGCGTGTCGCTGATGAGCCTGTTGCACCCAAGCCCGAGGTTGAGAAGAAAATCTTCGAGGTGGTGGAGCAGCAGCCCTCATTCCCCGGCGGTCAGAGTGCTCTGTACAGCTACTTGAACAGTCACATCAACTACCCGGCTGTTGCTCAGGAAAATGGCGTTCAAGGACGTGTGATTATTCAGTTCGTCGTTGAGCCTGATGGAGGTATCTCCAATGTGAAAGTAGCACGTGGTGTAGACCCGTCGCTTGACCGTGAGGCTGTGCGTGTCGTAAAGGGCATGCCCAACTGGATTCCCGGTAAGCAGAACGGTCAGGCTGTACGTGTACGCTTCACGCTTCCTGTGCAGTTCCGTCTTCAGTAATTTCTTTAGTAACAAAGCATGAACAAATCATCCTTCATAATTGTAGGATTCACTCTAATGACCATCCTTTTCGCTGCTTGTACTAATAAGCAGTCGAAGGATGGCCGTACAGATACACCCTCATCGGGAACGATTAAATTCGTTTCCGATGAGAGTTTTAGTCCTATTATCGACGAGGAAAGAGAAGTGTTCTTGTCTTCCCTCCCCGATGCTCATTTAACTCCCGTATATACCAACGAGACTGACGGTATCAATCAACTGCTCAACGGAAAATGCTGGCTGGTGTTTGCCGCCCGCGAGCTCAAGACTTCAGAAGTGGAGGCAATGAAGGCGCGCAACTACATGCCACGGTCTGTCAAAATCGCCTACGACGCCTTGGCGCTCATCGTCAACAAGTCTAATACCGATACGTTGATTTCCGTCAAAGAGTTTAAAGACATTTTGATGGGTAAGACCACCAACTGGAGCCAACTGGGAAAAGGTTCTCAGAGTGGGACCATCACGGTAGTGTTTGACAATCCAAAATCCAGTACAGTCCATTACGTTGAGGATTCTATCCTTGGCGGTAAGGCTATCGCCAATAGCAATGTGGCTGCTGTGAAGAAGACTGCCGACGTTATCAAATACGTTGAAAATAATCCGGGCGCAATAGGAATCATTGGCAACAACTGGCTGAATGATAAGCGGGACACCACCAACTTGACGTTCAACAAGAACATCCGCGTGATGAGTGTCAGTGCTGTTGATAAAGCCACTTCAGCCAATTCCTACAAACCCTATCAATATTATATATGGACGGGTCAGTATCCGTTTGTCCGCACAATTTATGCTTTGCTGAATGACCCGCGTCGCGCATTGCCCACAGCGTTTGAGCATTTTATTGAGTCGCCACGTGGTCAGCTCATTATCATGAAAGCCGGATTGCTGCCCGCTTATGGCAATATTAACGTAAGAGATGTTAATGTAAATCAACAGGAATAATTTTTTTCTATTCTTCACGTTAGGTTTATTAAATAACGGACAAATAAAATTGTATTGATTATGAGAGCAATAAAATATGTATTACTGGGTGCTCTGCTGTTTGGCACAGCCCCTGCGATGGCTCAGAACGACAACAAAGCCATCATCGACAACGTGACGAAAATCATTTCTTCAAAGGGTCCTAATGTGGCGGACCAAGTGAAGGATATTTACAAGGCAAACAAGAAGAATCCCGAAGTACTTGTGGGTATCGGACAGGCTTATCTCAATGTGAAGGATACTGCCAATGCCACGAAGTATGCCGATTTGGCTCTGAAGCGTAACAACAAGTACGCTAAGGCTTGGATTCTGAAGGGCGACATCGCTGTGATAAAGGACGATGGTGGTGAGGCTGCTTCCATGTACCAGAACGCCATGTACTTCGACCCCAAGGAGCCTGATGGCTACTATAAATATGCCTTGGTGCAGCGTGGTGTGAATCCGCAGGCCGCTGTGGATGCCCTTGAGCAGTTGCGCAAGAACCGCCCCGACTTCCCTGTTGACGCTTACTCTGGCCGTATCTTCTATAATGCCGGTAAGTTTGAGGATGCTGTTAACTCCTATTCAAAAGTGAGCAATCTCACCAGCATGGAAGACCAAGACATCACCAACTATGCTATCTCCAACTGGCTGCTTGGCAACCGCGACAAGGCTATCGAAATCTGTAACACTGCCTTGGCTAAGAACCCACGCAAGGCTGCTTGGAACCGTGTGGCTTTCTATTGCCATACTGATAAAAAGGATGCTGACCAGGCTTTGGCTTTCGCCGACAAACTCTTCAATCAGAGTGATTCCGCTCACTTCACAGGTGAGGACTATACTTACTATGGTACTGCTTTGAAGCTCGCTCAGAAGTATGATGAGGCTTTGAATGCCTACTCGAAGGCTCTTGAAATGAACAAAGGCAACGAGAAGCAGACAAAACTTCTCTATGGCAATCTCTCTGAGGTTTACATGGAGAAGCAGGATTTCGACAATGCTGTGAAGTATCTGCAGATGAGTTTCGGTTCTGAGCCTACATTCCAAGAGTATTTCCAGCTTGCCGACATCTACACCCGCGTGGGTGACGCATTGGTGAAGGCAAACAGAAATGACGAGGCTAAGACTACTTATGAGAAGGCTATCAACCTCTTCAAGGATATGAAGGCAAAGTTCCCGAACTATAAGACTACTTGCAACTACCTTCTCGCTGATACTTATGGCAAGATGGACCCCGATTCCAAGGAAGGACTTGCAAAGCCCTATTATGAGGAAATCATCAATACTCTGGGTTCAGTCACTGACTTGCAACAGGGTGAGAAGCAGATGCTTGGTGCCTCTTACTTCTATATGATGGTTTACCAAATCAACGTGATGAAGGACCTGCCCAGTGCTAAAGAGTATGCTCAGAAGCTGATGACCCTTGAGCCTGAGAATCAGTATGCAAAGCAGGTGATGGATATGTAATTATAGATTTCAGATAATATAAAAGGCCGCGCAACTGAGCGCGGCTTTTTTTATCCCAGAATGTTCAACGCAAAGGGATTGCAGTCGTAGTTGTGCCGCAACTCATGGAGGTCCCGTCGCTCCGCGCGGGAACAAATATCCGTCGTGTAGCCGCAACTCATGGAGGTCTCGCGCTCCGCGCGGGACGATAACCAACGGTCAATTACGGAAAATGTATCCGTCTCGTAGTTCTCGCGCTCCGCGTGGGAACAAATATCCGTCGTGTAGCCGCAACTCATGGAGGTCCCGTCGCTCCGCGCGGGACGACTTCCACTTTATTCACCGACAATATCCACGGATTGCACTGATTTTCACTATACCGTCATTATTCGCCTCTCGCATTTCCCGCGCGGAGCGCGAAAACTACAGCTGCGCGAGCAGTATCCGCATTGGAATAATATTTCCCGTAATACGCCGCTCGTCCCGCGCGGAGCGCGGGACCTCCATGCTTCGTGGCGAGAACTACCTGCTTGGCAGGAAACTCGGTAGTGGGGGAAACGTGATAAATCCCTGATAATGAAAGAAATTGTACTCAGTATTTGGTCAATTACCAAAAAGTTAGTAACTTTGCACCGCTTTTCGGCTTAACCGCTGGTTGACGGAAGAGTCGCCATACCATGTTGAGTTGGAACGACAAACAATTTTTAATCAAACAACAATGGATTTAATTAAAGTTGCTGAGGAAGCATTTGCAACCGGCAAGCAGTATCCCGAGTTCAGAGCTGGTGACACTGTAACTGTCGCTTACAAAATCGTCGAGGGTAACAAGCAGCGTATTCAGCTCTATCGCGGCATTGTTATCAAAATTTCAGGTCATGGAGACAAGAAGCGTTTCACCGTGCGCAAGATGTCTGGAACAGTGGGTGTAGAGCGTATCTTCCCCATCGAGTCTCCCAACATCGACCACATTGAAGTGAACAAACGTGGTAAAGTTCGTCGCGCTAAGCTGTATTATCTGCGTAAGCTCACAGGTAAGAAGGCACGCATTCAGGAAAAGCGCAACGCAGGTGCTGCCGCTGAATAATCATCTTTGTCCTGATGATAAAAAAGAACTCAACCGAATTATCTCGGCTGAGTTCTTTTTTTAAGTGAGTCCTTTTCATTCTGATTCTTGGTAATCAACTCAAAAGTCTCTTACATTCTCGACCAAATTAGTAGAACTCTCCTTTAGTTTCTTTAGTACCTTTCATTTTTCCTTTTCCTCATAGTTGATGCTCGCATCTGCATCGCCTTTGAGGGCATCCATCAAATCTTCCCACGACTGAAATCCCGCTAGTAGAGCAAGTCGATTGAGCGTCTGCTTGGATGGTTTTTCCTTTCCACTCAGTATCGACTCGACTCTTCTCATCGAAGAGAAGTTGAAGTGGCGATTGAGTATCACATTCTTCATAGCATACTAAGATATTGAAATATGCTGCAAATTTACGAAAAACAAATGATATGGCAACGGTAAGTCACATTATTTTAGTAATTTTGCAATGAGAAAAAATCCCTCATAATGAAAGAAATATCTTTGAAGTACGGATGTAATCCGAATCAAAAGCCCGCCCGAATCTTTATGGAGCACGGCGAGCTTCCCGTGGAAGTGTTGAACGGCCGTCCCGGCTATATCAATTTTCTTGATGCCCTCAACAGTTGGCAACTCGTGAAAGAGCTCAAAGCGGCTACCGGAATGCCTGCCGCCGCCAGTTTCAAGCACGTGAGTCCAGCCGGAGCTGCCATCGGACTGCCGTTGAGCGATACGTTGAAGAAAATCTACTTTGTTGACGACATCGACTTTGAGCTAACTCCCTTGGCTTCGGCTTATGCCCGTGCACGTGGCGCAGACCGCATGTGCTCCTACGGCGACTTCTGTGCCCTGAGCGATACCTGCGACGAGGCTACTGCGAGACTCATCAAGCGCGAGGTAAGCGACGGTGTCATCGCTCCCGACTATACACCTAAGGCTTTGGAGATTCTGAAGGCTAAGCGCCGCGGAACGTACAACATCATCAAAATAGACCCGAACTATGTGCCAGAGCCTGTGGAGCGCAAGCAAGTGTTTGGCGTGACGTTTGAGCAGCGCCGCAACGACGTGAACCTCAACGACCCCGCTCTCTTTGCCAATATCCCCACCAAGAACAAGGAGTTCAGTCCTGAAGCCAAACGCGATTTGGTGATTTCGCTCATTACACTGAAATATACTCAGAGCAACTCAGTCTGCTACGTCAAGGACGGGCAGGCAATTGGCATCGGTGCTGGTCAGCAGAGCCGCATCCACTGTACGCGTTTAGCCGGCAATAAGGCTGACGAATGGTGGTTGCGCCAGAGTCCGAAGGTGATGGCTCTTCCGTTCAAGGAGGGAATCCATCGCGCCGACCGCGACAACTGCATCAACGTCTATATTTCTGACGAATGGGAAGACCTTTTGCGTGAGGGTACATGGCAGCAGTTCTTCACCGAGAAGCCTGAGCCGATGACACGCGAGGAAAAGAAGGCTTGGATAGCCAAGAATACTGATGTGGCTTTAGGTTCTGATGCCTTCTTCCCCTTCGGCGACAATATTGAGCGTGCCCATAAGAGCGGCGTTCGCTACATTGCACAGGCAGGTGGCAGTATCCGCGACGACAATGTGATTGAGACCTGCGACAAGTACGATATAGCGATGGCGTTCACGGGCGTCAGACTCTTCCACCATTAATAGCCTATCCTTGGAGGCTTAGGCTTGTGGCAGCATTTGCGGAAGTCTTATAACTTTTTAATAGATAACGAAATGGATGATTTTGACCAAATTCTCGAAAGCGGCATCGTCTTCAAGGGTGCGCCGAAAGGTGGGGCCAAAGACAACGATAAGTTGAAGACGAAAGCCAAGAAAAAGAAATACATCACGGGTGCCCACGGCAGCGGCTCTGCACGTCAGAAAGCCAAATACCGTGAGCAGCGTGCCAACCGTCCTTCGCAGCGAAGAGGCAAATAGCATTTCTTTCGCCTGTCGGCGACGGTAATCCTCAATAGAATAGTCCACTGACATGATGCCAGTGGACTATTCTTTTTGTTCCGAGTCCCAAGCCCTTTCCGCTCCTCTGCGTCTATTAGTGATGCCAACAATAAAGGTCCTCCGGCATCCGCCAGAGAACCTTGACCTTGTAATTTGATTGATAGTTAAAGGTTGTCATCCCATAAATTATTCAAATCTTCATTATCAAATGCCCATTCCCAAGAATCCTCTTTTGCCAATTGTACCCCCTCGCTAGGTGGAGTATTATCGCCTGTAGATTGAGATGCCTTACCATTTGAGTCGTTCAGAATATTATAATCCAACATTGAAATAACTATAGTTGAATCAGGCATTATATAATATCTCTTGCTCATTATTGCTTATTTAATGACAACTTTCTTGCCTTTATTTTACAGTAGATGTATTGTCATCATAGCAAAATGATGTCTCATCCGATTTGCTGTTGGGTTGTACTGAAGTTGGCAACTTTAGATAAGCCTTGCGGATAACATCGCTAGTTTCTGTTTCTTGCTTACAACGATAGAAACCAAGTGTGTTATTGTTGAAATTGTTGAAGTCGCCGACGGGATAATATGTCGCATCAGCGGAAGCAATTGTAATAGAAAGCATCGTCACCAATAGAAAGGTGAGATACCTAAATTGTTTGTGTTTCATCAGATACTGTTTTTTAGTTTTATAGCTCGTTTTCTTTTATATCAAGTTCGTATTTCCTAACGTGTGGCAATGCACAATTTATTGATGTTAGATTCTTTTATAGTAACTTGGACTCTAATCTATTGCAAGAGTCTGCTGTGGCTGGAAACTTGCCGGTCATATTTCTCAACGCTGAGGGTACGGCAGTTTTTCTGACCTTATTTATTATTGATTGAAGCCTGAAAGATTTTCCTTTTGTATTGAGTGTATGTGTTTCTTTTATTGTTATTGTCTACTTTTTGGGGAGTTTATTAGGCTTTTCAATCATTTCCTTTAGTGTGCTGCAAAGTTAACTATTTATTTTGTTAATTCTGCTATAATGAGCTTTAAAACAAAAAAATAGAATGTAATCGTTTGCATTTTTCTAGTACTTAGAAGTTTTACGTTGAGTCTGGGAGCAATAATAAACGGGGAAATCATTTTTTCTGTTGGTGTTGCCGTTTGTTATCTCAGTTCATAGACTCATGAATTAGCTGGATGAATGTTCTTATGATGGTTGCGAATAATGCGTTTTCCAGCCGTTTGAGGAGTCTGTTGTAAAATCATTAAGGCGAGGCAAAAAAACGGATTGAAGTCTTGGCTGCACTCGCTATCTTGAAAAAAAGTGTTACCTTTGCACCGAAAATACGATAGTTATGAAATATACGACATTGACTTTATGCCTCGGCGCAGTGCTGACCCTCAGTTCGTGCCATACCGCTTACCAGGTGACGGGCGTGAGCAGAGTCAGACTGCTCATTGATTCAACCTATGACGCCAACCCTGATGCCGATGCGGCTCAATTCATGGTACCTTATAAAAGTAAGGTGGACAGCATCATGTCGCCCGTTGTTGGCGTGGCGGCCCGCAACCTCGATTCCTATCAGCCCGAGAGTCCCCTTTCCAACCTGCTCTCCGACATCATGGTATGGAGCAGCAGCAAATACAATGAGCATCCCGACCTTGGCGTTTACAACATGGGCGGCATCCGCGCCTCTATAGCCAAGGGCGATATCACTTATGGCGACGTGGTGGACGTGGCTCCATTTGAGAATAAAATCTGCTTCCTCACCCTCAACGGCAAACAACTAATGCAGGTGTTCCGCGAGATGGCTGCCGACGGAGGACAGGGAGTGAGCCACGGGGTTCAACTCGTCATCACGGACAAGGGGGAACTTGTGAGTGCCAAGCTCAACGGTGAGCCGATAGACCCGAATCGCGACTACAGAATCGCGACTATCGACTACATAGCCCAAGGCAACGACCGAATGCCGACCTTTAAGAAGGGACGCAACTTGGTTTCTCCACAAAGTGTGGAAAACAACACAAGATACATCATCCGCGACTATTTTCTCAGCCAGAAACAACAAGGCAAGATGGTGGACGCGAAAATTGAGGGAAGAATAACCATTCAGAAGTAATACGCTATGAGAAAGATAATTTTCAAACTGTTCTTTTCTTTTGCGCTGGTCTTTTCAGCTACAGCAGGATTTGCACAGAAGACACTCACCATATTGCACACCAACGATACCCACAGTTGTATCTATCCGTTAGGGAAGACCCTCAGCGATACTTCCATTGCAGGACGTGGAGGTTTTTTGCGCCGCATTGCCATGCTCAAGGAAGAGCGGGCAAAAGACCCCGATTTGCTGCTCTTCGACAGCGGCGATTTCTCGCAAGGCTCTCCCTATTATACCTTATTTAAAGGTGACGTGGAGATTGGACTGATGAATCAGATGGGCTATGTTTGCTCCACCATCGGCAACCACGAGTTTGATTTCGGAATTGACAACATGGCGCGAATCTTCAAGAAGGCGAACTTTCCCATTCTGTGCAGTAACTACGACTTCACTGGCACACCGCTCAAGGATATAGTGAAGCCCTACACCATCATTAAACGCAAAGGAGTGAAGATAGGAATCTTTGCTCTCGACCCAAAACTTGAAGGATTGGTATTCTCTAAGAACTACGAACCGATTAAATTTCTCGACCCGATAGCCAGCGCCAACAAATGGGCTAAGTTCTTGAAGGTGGACAAGAAATGTGATGTAGTGATTCTCGTTTCCCACTTGGGCTGGAACATCTTAGGCGTAGACGACCAGGAGGTGATAGCTAATAGCCGGTATATTGACTTGGTGCTGGGCGGTCACAGCCATACCTATTTCCAGCATTTGGAATATCAGAAAAACTTGGACGGCAAGTTGGTGCCGGTGGACCAAAACGGAAAAAACGCTGTGTGGGTGGGTAAAATCACACTGCAATTAGAGAAGAAGAAATAGGAGCGACACCTTCTGCAATCGGCAGAAGTTCTCTAACAATTCAACAGCAAGTACACGTTATTCGAAGTAGAAGGTAAGCACCACCATCTTTGTATGGGCTTTATCAACAGACTTCGCGTAGGGCAGCATTGCCGCATCGCGAAGTTTTCCTGCGTGTTTGTCGTCCAAACTGTTGGTGAGACTATAGACGAATTTAAGTTCGGGGCGCAACTTGAAATAAGGTAAATAGAAATCAAATCCAGCGCCGACCTCAGCACAGACATCATATTGCTTCAGTCTGATATAGTCATCATCTTTCGGGTTGAGGTTAATCATTGGGTTGATTCCTGCTATGATATAGGGACGATGGTTGCTTACGCGTGGTCCTGCAAAGATGAGGTCGCATGGCACAGCGAAATATGCCGTTTTCAAATCCTGTCGCTGCTCAATGGGTTTACCTTCCGCATCGGTTTCCCGCATATTATGGAACGTGATGTGGCGCGAACCGAAATACATCGTAGGAGCCACACGGAACTGGAAATAAGTGGATAGGCGGAATTCGCCCAACACACCCACGTTGAATCCGGCATCCCAGCGGTCTTGGTCGGTAGTGACAAGCGTTTCCGTAGTGGTTCCGTCCTCCGAGGTAATAACCTGCGGTCCGGCATTCTGCAGTTCCAAATCCTGTAGGTGAGTTCCCACAAGAACGCCGAAATGGAAGGGGCGCAAGTCGGTGTACGGACGGTTTTGTACTTCGCCCGTATAGAGCTGAGCCTTGGCTGTCAGACAGCCGAAGAGCAACATGACAATGAAAAGTTTCGTTTTCATGCCCTAATAACGTTATGGGATTAAATATATTGTTGCTTTTAACAAGAGGTTTAACATATTGCAACTAAAAATTTATCACCATTTGTAGGTATTATAAAAAAAATATCTTATCTTTGCAACGACAAATGGGGAGAACCCCATAGAAAGATAATTCAAAAACTTTTTTATAACACTTAAATTCTAAACATTATGGCATACGTAATTGGTGACGACTGCATTGCTTGCGGTACATGTATCGATGAGTGCCCGGCAGGCGCAATCTCTGAAGGTGAGAAGTATTCAATCAACCCCGACCTCTGCACAGAGTGCGGCACATGCGCTTCTGTTTGCCCGAACGAGGCTATTCATCTTCCCGAGTAAATCGGTATCGCAACAAAATGATACACGACCACTACGCGAAAGCGCGGTGGTCGTTTTGTTTATATAGCCTGAATAGAAACTATAGGGGGTAGTTCTCGCCGCGATGCATGGAGGTCCCGTCGCTCCGCGCGGGACGACTACCGACAATACTAATAATAAACCACCGAAAATTAGCTTTTTCGAAGTTCTCGCTTAATCTGCCAACGAATTGCGCTAATTAAACGAATTTTTTCTGCGTAGCATGCATATCGCGATGCATGGAGGTCCCGTCGCTCCGCGCGGGACGAGAATCATCGGGCTATTGCGGTTGATGTTCCCGCGCGGAGCGCGAGAACTACAAGGCGGCTTCAACCTTGGGAACTATGATGTGGCAGTCGTCCCGCGCGGAGCGACGGGACCTCCATGAGTTGCGTCTCTACGACGGATTTTTGTTCCCGTGCGGAGCGCGAGAACTACAAGGCGGCTTCATGCACGGGAACTACGATGCGGCAGTCGTCCCGCGCGGAGCGACGGGACCTCCATGAGTTGCGTCTCTATGACGGATATTTGTTCCCGCGAGGAGCGCGAGAACTACAAGGCGGCTTCAACCTTGGGAACTATGATGCGGCAGTCGTCCCGCGCGGAGCGACGGGACCTCCATGAGTTGCGTCTCTACGACGGATTTTTGTTCCCGCGCGGAGCGCGAGAACTACAGGGCGGCTTCAACCTTGGGAACTACGATGCGGCAGTCGTCCCGCGCGGAGCGACGGGACCTCCATGTGTCGCGGCTCCATGCGCTGGAACTGTTACTTTGGACCGCTGGAAAATAAATGTGCACGCAAAATCATTAGAAAAATATTAGGGTTCATTGTTTTTTTTATGTATTTTTGCAATTGGAAATGAGGAAATTTATCACTATCATCATTATCCTTTGTGCTGGTCTGGTGTTTTCTGTTCCATCAGATGCGGCAAACGCAAGCGCAAAACTTAAGGAGGCATGGCTGAAGATGCCGCCTGAAAAACTCATGCAGACTGCCAACCACTATATGCTTGACCTTCACCGTCCTGATAGTGCTTTACTTTTCCACACCCTGCTTACGGAGAAAATCGGCGAAGGCAAAGGTCTCACGAAGGAAGAGCGCAGTTATCTCTGCCGTAGCTACAATGATATGGCGAATATCTTCATGTTCCATTACTACGATTTTTCCAATGCTCTTGATAACCTCATGAAGGCTCGCAAATATTGCGACGAGCCTCGTTTCATGGCTGTTATCAACTACAACTTCGGCAATATCTACAGTTTCTATGCCCTTTGCTATCCCACAAAGGAGAATATCAAGAAGTCGCACGACTTTGCCCGGCTTGCCTTTGAGCAGGCAATGAATGTGAAGAAATGGGACACAGCCATTGGAGCTTTCATGAGTCTTTGGGATTTCGGATTCGACTCGTGGACCATCGGCGAATATGAAAAGGAGCTTAAACGGTTCAGCAAGATTCCCGTACTCTATACCGATAGCCAGTATGTTTCCGACCGGCTCACCTATGAGGCTATCCTTTTGCTTCAGAAACACCAATATCAGGCGGCAATCAATAAGTTTCGCCAGCAACTCGTCTTGTCCAAATCACGTTTCAACCCCGAGCGCGGCTATGCCTTGGCACTGTGGAACATCATCCAGACCTATTCCATCATGGGAAAGCGCGACTCAGTGATGGTCAATGCGCAACGGCTGTTGGATTTTGCCCGCGCCAACGGATTGAAGGACATCAACATGGAAGCCTGCCGAATTCTCATGAAGAACTACCGCGAGATGGGCGACCAGGCTCGCTCCAACGAGTTTGAACTTGCCTTCTACCGGGAGCGCGACTCGCTGATGGTGACCCATCAGTTGGGTACGGTTGACCGAAGCTATCTGCTCAATGATTTGCAGGACGTGAAGCGGCAGGTGGGCGACTTGAAACAGAAGCAGCTCATTGACCGCATCATTGTTGTTGCCGTCTTGGCGGGTATCATCCTCTCCCTTATATTCCTATTTATAATAATGAGGAAGAACCGTCGATTGAGAGAGCGCAACCGTGCATTGTATGAGAACAGTCGACAGATGATAGCCGATGACCGTGAACAGCAGAGAGCACGACTGCAATTGGAAGAGAAGATTGCCAATTTGGAACAGCAAATTCAAGAGAAGAAGGATGAAGTGCGTCTGAAATATCAGAACAGCCGCCTCAACGACGACGATAAACTGCGGCTCCAGATGGCAATACGCCACGGCATGGAAAACATAGATGAAGTGTGCAAGGACGACTTCTCCATCGACCGTCTTGCCGAGATGTGCGGTGAAAACTCCAAGAAGATTTCTCAGGTGGTGAATGAGACCTATGGCTGCTCATTCTCCACATTGTTACGCCATATTCGTTGTAAGGAGGCATGTCGCAGAATGGATGACCACGACAACTTCGGACGCTATACCATTGAAGCCATTGGCGAGAGTGTGGGCTTCAAGTCGCGCACGGGATTTATCAGAGCCTTCAAGAACTGCATCGGACTGCTTCCTTCTGAGTATATGAAGTTGTCGCACGAGCAGCAATAATCCGCTTATACACGGCGACATAACCCCTCTTTGATGTCTCTATTCAGAAGATGCGACATTTGTCGACGTTTTTTTGATACGCCCTTTTGAGTCTTTTCCCTAATTTTGCAATAGTTGAGTTGATTTCGTTCATTTCAGCTGATAGCAATAATAATATGTTTCATTCTAATATATTGCTGTCCGGTAAAACTTTTATGACCGACAAAAATTAGGGCTGACATTTCTCACGAAGTATCAACCCTTTTGGCTACCTTTGTATTTGCAATAAATAAAGTAACCATGAGCAAAGATAGTCAT
>JBMNUV010000025.1:0-47431 GCA_050946455.1 Prevotella sp. | reverse complement strand
AACAAAAACCTGGAATCTTCTGCAGGGCAGAGCACCCGAGAGGGCTACGATGCAGCAGGAAGTTATCAAAAAGACGGGCATGAAGGTGCAGCGCGCCCACAGCGTCCGCGCATTCACGCACAGCGTGCCTACAGTTCAGACAATCGTACATCTAACAACGACGAGGGAGGTTTCCGCCCCGACGGTTTCGGTGCAGCCTTAGGCGGCTCCGGCGACCGTCAGATGCGTCCGCGCACCAATGGCTACCGTCCGCGCTACAACAGCAACGACAGTGCTATGGGTCACAGCAGCTATGGACAGCGTCCGCAACAGGGCAGCTACGGCGCACAGCGCCAGCAGGGTGGATATCGTCCACGCTATAACAATACAACACCTGGAGAACATCGCTCCAGCTATGGTCAGCGTCCCCAGCAAGGCGGATATGGTCAGCATCGTCAGGGTGGCTACGGTCAGCGCCAAGGCGGATACGGACAGAGTTCCCAGCAGGGCGGATATGGTCAGCACCGTCAGGGTGGCTACGGCCAGCGCCAAGGCGGATATGGTCGTCCACAACAGGGCGGCTACGGACAGCGCCCGCGTCAAGGCGGATACGGTCGTCCCATGCAGGGCGGCTACGGACAGCGCCCCCAGTATCGTCAGCACACTCCCGACTACGACCCGAATGCTAAATACAGCATGAAGAAGCGCATTGAGTATAAGGAGGAGAACGTAGACCCGAATGAGCCTATCCGTCTCAACAAGTTCCTTGCCAATGCCGGAGTCTGCTCTCGCCGCGAGGCTGACGAGTTCATCCAAGCTGGCGCGGTATCGGTCAACGGAGTTGTGGTGACCGAGCTTGGAAGTAAGGTAACCCGCAACGATGAGGTGAAATTCCACGACACGCCCGTCACATTGGAGAAGAAGGTTTACGTGCTGCTCAACAAGCCCAAGGATTACGTCACTACCAGCGACGACCCGCAGCAGCGCAAGACCGTGATGGACTTGGTGAAGAACGCCTGCCCGGAGCGCATCTACCCCGTTGGACGTCTGGACCGCAACACTACAGGTGTTTTGCTGCTCACCAACGACGGAGACTTGGCAAGCAAGCTCACGCATCCCAAATATTTGAAGAAGAAGGTTTACCACGTGTTCCTTGACAAACCCGTGACCGAGCACGACATCCAGCAGATTGCCGAAGGCGTAGAGCTGGAAGACGGTGAGGTGCACGCCGATTCCATTGAGTACGCCGACGAGCAGGACAAGAAGCAAGTAGGCGTCGAGATTCATTCGGGCAAGAACCGCATCGTGCGCCGTATCTTCGAGCATTTAGGCTACCGCGTCGTGAAGCTGGACCGTGTGCAGTTTGCCGGACTCACCAAGAAGAACCTGCGCCGCGGCGACTGGCGTTTCCTCACTCAGAAAGAGGTGGAGATGCTTCGCTCAGGCATGTTTGAGTAATCGAGACAATACATATCTATATATGCGGCGTGACCGCAGGGAATGCGCCATCCAAGTATGACGCATTCTTCTTCGTTTCTGTCCCCAAGCAGGGCAGATGCCATGGCACGTACCGCTGTTTTTCCAAACTGTTATCAAAAAGATTATAATGGAAAGAACAAAAGTGGTCGATGCGCTACACAGCACCGATTTCGGAAAAGACATCACAGTAAAAGGATGGGTGCGCTCCCATCGCAGTAGCAAATCTGTTGACTTCATCGCACTTAACGATGGCTCCACTATTAACAATATTCAGGTTGTCGTAGACCCGACCAAGTTCGACGCCGAGATGCTGAAGGACATTACTACGGGAGCCTGCATCCGCGCCACCGGTAAATTGGTGGAGAGTCAAGGCAAAGGACAGAACTGCGAAGTGCAGTGCACAGAGTTGGAAATTTACGGACTCTGCCCCAGCGACTACCCCATGCAGAAGAAAGGCCAGAGCTTTGAGTACATGCGCCAGTATGCCCACTTGCGTCTGCGCACCAACACCTTCGGAGCAGTGATGCGTATCCGCCACAATATGGCTATCGCTATTCACAAATACTTCCACGACCACGGATTCTACTATTTCAACACACCGCTCATCACTGCCAGTGACGCAGAGGGCGCCGGCGAGATGTTCCAAGTGACAACGCTCGACCTCGACCGTGTGGCAAAGAGCGGTAAAGTGGAATACGACCACGACTTCTTCGGCCGCAAAGCCAACCTCACCGTGAGCGGTCAGCTCGAGGGTGAGTTGGGTGCAACAGCCTTAGGAGCCATCTACACGTTCGGTCCCACTTTCCGCGCTGAAAACTCCAATACTCCCCGCCACTTGGCTGAGTTCTGGATGATTGAGCCAGAAGTGGCTTTCATGGACAAGGAAGAACTGATGGCTCTGGAGGAGGACTTCATCAAATACTGCGTGAATTGGGCTTTGGACAACTGCAAAGACGACCTTGCCTTCCTCAACAAGATGATTGACAAGACGCTCATCAGCACCTTGGAGTCTGTTGTGAAGGAATCCTTCGTGCATCTTCCCTACACCGAGGGAATCAACATCCTCACGGAGGCTGCCAAGAACGGACACAAGTTTGAGTTCCCCGTTACCGGCTGGGGCATGGACCTCGCCAGTGAGCATGAGCGCTATCTCGTAGAGGAACACTTCAAGCGCCCTGTTATCATGACGGATTATCCTTGCGAAATCAAGGCATTCTATATGAAGAAGAACCCCGACGGCAAGACGATGCAGGGTACCGACGTACTCTTCCCGCGTATCGGCGAGATTATCGGCGGTTCTGTACGTGAGGAGAACTACAAGAAGTTGGTTGACGAAATCGAGGCACGCGGCATGCAGGAAAGCTCCTACAGTTGGTATCTCGACACCCGCAAATACGGTTCCTGTCCTCACGCCGGCTTCGGTTTGGGCTTCGAGCGCCTCATCCTCTTCGTGACAGGTATGCAGAACATCCGGGACGTCATCCCCTTCCCCCGCACGCCGAAGAACTGCGAATTTTAGTCATCCGAGAACTCGCTATTTCGCGGGTTCTCAGCTTAACCCAAAAAGAAAAGAACAATGGGAAAAATCATCCTCACTGGCGACCGTCCCACAGGAAAACTCCACTTGGGGCATTACGTGGGAAGCCTTCGCCGCCGCGTTGAACTTCAGAATGCCGGCGACTACGACCGCATGTTCGTCTTTATGGCGGATGTGCAGGCGCTCACCGACAACGCTGACAACCCCGAAAAGATACGTCAGAACATCATAGAAGTAGCACTCGACTATCTGTCGTGTGGGCTTACTCCCGACAAGTGCACCTTGTATATCCAAAGTCAGATTCCGGAGCTTGCCGAACTTACGGTCTATCTGATGAACCTCATCAGCGTGAGCCGTGTGCAGCGCAACCCCACAGTGAAGACTGAAATCAAGATGCGCAACTTTGAGGCAAACATTCCGCTCGGTTTCTTCTGCTACCCTGTGTCGCAGGCTGCCGATATCACAGCCTTTAAAGCCACTACAGTGCCGGCTGGCGAAGACCAAGAGCCGATGTTGGAGGTGACGCGTGAGTTGGTGCGCCGCTTCAATCAAATCTATGCGCCTGTATTGGTAGAGCCAGAAATCATGCTCCCTGAGAATGCCACCGCACGCCGTCTGCCCGGAATTGACGGCAAGGAGAAGATGAGCAAGAGCCTTGGCAACTGCATCTATATCTCCGACGACAAGGATACGGTTTGGCAGAAAGTGCGCTCCATGTACACCGACCCCGAGCACGTCAACGTCTCTGACCCTGGTCACGTGGAAGGCAACGCCGTATTCACCTATCTGGAAGCATTCTCCACCGATCAAGACTTCGCCGACTTCTGGCCGGAGTACAAGAATTTGGACGAACTGAAGGCTGCCTACACGCATGGTGGTGTGGGCGACATGAAATGCAAGAAGTTGCTCAACAACGTTCTCGACCGCATTCTTGAGCCTATCCGTCAGCGTCGCAAGGAATTAGAGCATGACATTCCCGCCATCTACGATATCCTGCGCAAGGGTTCGGAACAGGCACGCGAATATGCCGCACAGACGATGGACGAGGTTCGCAAGGCAATGCGTATCGACTATTTCAACGATACGGAGCTTATCCGCCAGCAGCAAGAACGTTTCAACAGTAAATAAACAAATCAAAATAAAAGGCCGCACCACTTTTCTGATGCGGTCTTTTTTATCATTATAAAATGAATCAACAACCCATCCGACTTTTGGCACTCGATTTTGACGGAACGCTCGCCGACACCAGCGGCATCATCATTACCACGATGCAGGCCACTCTCCAACAGATGCATCTGCCCATGGTGACCGCAGAGCAAGTGAAGGGTGTCATCGGTCTGCCCTTGAAAGATTGTTTCACGCATCTGACGCCGATGGACGAAGCCACAGCCCAAGCGTGTACTGACATCTATCGGGATTTGTTCAAGCAAAAGAACCTTGAAAACCCGCCACAGCCGTTCCCAAACGTCGATGCTACCCTGCGCCAAC
The DNA here is from genome assembly GCA_050946455.1 of Prevotella sp. Lineage (GTDB taxonomy): Bacteria > Bacteroidota > Bacteroidia > Bacteroidales > Bacteroidaceae > Prevotella. Next base: position 42,948 of record JBMNUV010000025.1, on the reverse strand, counting down.
TCAATGAAGAGGGTATCACTTTGGCTATCGCCAGCAGTCGCTTCACCCGTTCTTTACAAGAATTCATCGACCATTTCCAGTGGAACGAACTCTTCTCGGATATCATCGGTGCCGACAAAGTGAAACAAGCCAAGCCGCAGCCAGAGCCTGTCAACCGTATTCTTTCAGACTTACACTTTACCCCGGAAGAGACGTTAGTGGTGGGCGACGCGCCCTACGACATCTTGATGGGAAAGAACGCCGGAGCACGAACCTGCGCCGTCACCTATGGCAACGCTACCCGCCAGTCGCTCAAAGAAGCAAATCCCGACTACATCATTGATGACTTTAAACAGTTAGGAACGATTCTGAGTTAGGAGTTGACAATATCAGTTAGGAGATAGGAGATAGGAGATAGGAGTTGCTGCGCCTCCAATTATGAATTATGAATTATGAATTAAAAGAGGGGGTTGCTGCGCCGCCAATTATGAATTATTACTGTCCGGTAAACTTAACCTCTCATGTGCCCCATCCTCATCTACAGACGGGTTGGGGCTTTTTACTTGTCCGATAAGCACATCTTACGATGCCTCTTCCTCATCACATGGCAGGTTGGCTCAATAGGCTCTTAATTCGTCCTAAAGCTCTATTCGTCACTTCTTTGCCCATTCCATAATGGAAAGATGTTCCGTCTCAGTCTGCTGAGATGTTGCTGAGATATTGCTGGGATGTTTTACCATCTATTCAAGTACGTAAGGTTTTTTCTTTCAACGTGTTAGATACTTTGCTGAGATTGCTGAGATGTTTTTTCAACTAAAAAAACTCAGAGGAAGCACCCGTGATGGAAAACTTTTTGAAGCCACCCCTTTCTATGAAGGGTCGGGACAAAATGACTCCCTATTTCGGATGCACCATTTTTCCTCAAAATGTTTACCGGACAGTAATAAATAAGAATCCGAAAAAATTATGCATTATGCATTATAAATTCCACCGCCAATTATGAATTATGAATTATGAATTAAGAGTTGTTTTCTCTTTCCGCCATCTCCTTCATCTTTCGGCTTAGGTCACTGGCAAAGACGAGGTCGTTCAGACGTTTATTGGTGGATTCTAGCACTTGGTTCTTGTTGCCAACCCACTCCACATGTCCTTGATAAATAAAAAGAATGCTCTCGCCAATACCCAATACGGAGTTCATGTCGTGGGTATTGATGATGGTTGTGATGTTTTGCTCATGAGTGATGCCCGAAAGCAGGTCGTCAATCACGAGTGAAGTCTTTGGGTCCAGTCCTGAGTTGGGTTCATCACAGAAAAGATATTTGGGTTTGAGCGATATGGCACGTGCGATTGCCACGCGTTTCTGCATACCACCCGATATCTCGCTTGGATATTTGTTTTCGGCTCCTGTCAAGTCAACACGAGCCAAACATTCACGGCCACGACGCTGGCGTTCACGCAGGGTCATGCTGGAGAACATATCGAGCGGGAACATCACGTTTTCAAGTACTGTAAGCGAATCGAAAAGTGCCGAGCCTTGAAAAACCATTCCCATCTCACGGCGCATCGCAGCCTTACCCTTCTTCGACATATTCACGAAATTGCGCCCATCGTATAGCACCTCACCGCTCGTTGGTGTCAACAAGCCAATGAGGTTCTTCATCAGCACCGTCTTACCCGAGCCAGACTGACCAATCACGAGGTTGGTCTTGCCCTGCTCAAACGTGGCGTTGATGTTGAACAGCACTGTTTTGTCCTCAAACGATTTAGTAAGGTCCTTCACTTCTATCATAGGTCACGAAAGCATTTGGGTGAGAAACACATCGCTGAACAGTATCAGCACACTCGATGAAACCACAGCGTCGGTAGAGGCTTTACCCACCTCTACGGAGCCTCCCTCGACGGTATAGCCAAAGTAGCTCGACACACTCGCAATGATAAACGCGAAGAAAAGACTCTTGATGATACTCATCCACACGAACCACTCGTTGAAAGAATGTTGAAGTCCGAGCGTCAAGTCGTCGGGGGGCATCATGTGACCGATAAAGGCAGTGGCGTAGGCTCCCACAATGCCCATTGCCGAAGAGAATATCACGAGGAAAGGCATGATGGTCACAAGTCCGAAAATCTTCGGCAGGATGAGATAGTTGGCGGAATTGACGCCCATGATATCAAGCGCATCAATCTGCTGGGTGACGCGCATGGTGCCAAGTTCCGACGCGATGTTGCTTCCCACTTTGCCAGCGAGAATCAAACACATGATTGAACTGGAGAATTCCAGCAACATAATCTCACGCGTAGTGTAGCCAGTGGTCCAACGCGGCATCCACGGACTTTGGATGTTCACCTTCATCTGAATACAGATGACGGCTCCAATAAAAAATGAGATGAGCAGCACGATTCCTATGGAGTCAACGCCCAACTGGGACATCTCCTTGACATAGCGCTTCAGAAACATCCTTAAACGGTCGGGCCGTTGAAAGGCGCGCCCCATCAGAAAGAGGTAGCGGCCAAACGTGTTGAGCCATCTTAAGAGTAGCCTTGTGACAATCATCGTTGCAAAAGTAAGCAAAATCTGTTGAAAAACCACAACAAGTCAAAGAGTTTTTAAAAATATAAGCGTTATTCACCTCTTTTTTAGTATTTTTGCAATCAAAACAAGTATTGTCATGGAGAAAGACCTCAACGAGGCTCCTCAGCAGGAGCAGCACTTAGTGGAATTGCGCAGTGTGGGACTCATCAAACGCTATGGCGCCCGCACCGTGGCGGACAACGTGAGCTTTCACGTGCGGCAGGGTGAGATTGTGGGACTGCTCGGTCCTAACGGAGCCGGTAAGACCACATCGTTCTATATGACCACGGGACTCATCGTGCCCAATGGCGGCCACGTCTATCTCGACGGCAAGGAAATCACCGACTATCCTGTATATAAGCGTGCCCGTGCGGGTATCGGCTATCTGCCGCAGGAGGCAAGCGTGTTCCGCAAGCTCAGCGTGGAGGACAACATCATGTCGGTACTGGAAATGACGAAACTCAGCCATCAGGAGCAACTCGACAAGTTGGAATCGCTCATCAAGGAGTTCCGACTCTCCAAGGTTCGCAAGAACAAGGGCGACCGTCTCTCGGGTGGTGAGCGCCGCCGCTGCGAGATTGCCCGCTGTCTTGCCATCGACCCTAAGTTTGTGATGCTCGACGAGCCGTTTGCCGGTGTCGACCCGATTGCCGTGGAGGACATTCAGCACATCGTATGGCGACTGAAATACCGCAATATCGGCATTCTCATCACCGACCACAACGTGCAGGAGACCCTCTCCATCACCGACCGTGCATACCTACTTTTTGAAGGAAAAATCCTCTTCAAGGGACTTCCCGAGGAGATTTCAGCCAATCCCATTGTCCGCAAGAACTATTTGAGCGACAACTTCGTCTACCGCCGCTTCCAGCCAAGCGAGGAAGACATCAAGGCTGTGGAGGAAATCAAGCAAAAGGAAGAGAAAAAAGAAGCGGAGGCGAAACAAGCCGACGAGAACAAGGAGTCAAAGGAGAAGAAAAGCTTTTGGCACTGGCATTTCAAGAAGAATAAGAAAAAGGACGAGCCGAAAGGCGATAAAGAGATAAACGACAAACAAGAAGAGCCAGAACCCAACGGTCAAACGCCTGTTGAAGAATCGGCTCCTACTGACAGCATCCAACCCTCTGCCGACGATAAGCCGACAGAAGAAGCTAAGGAATAAAATAACCCATCGCCTCTGATGGCAACAACAGACCTAATAATGATGATAGAAATCAACCATATCGACTTTAGCTACTCTAAGCGGCACAAGAAGATATACAGCGATTTCTCCCTCCGCATTGACGAGGGAGGAATCTACGGACTGCTAGGCCTCAACGGCTCGGGAAAGTCCACCCTGCTCTATCTCATCTGTGGTTTGTTGGCTCCCAACAGAGGTTCCATCACCCTCAACGGTCTGCCCGCCCACAAGCGCTTGCCACAGACCATGCGCGAGGTCTATCTCGTGCCGGAGGAGATTGAGTTGCCTGCCCTCTCCTATCGTCAACTCATCGCCCTTCACCACGACTACTATCCGCATTTCAGCGAAGACGACTTGAAGACTTGCCTTCGGGAGTTTCAACTGCCTCCGACCCAAGACTTCACTGCCCTCTCCATGGGCGAGCGCAAGAAGGTGTTCATGAGTTTTGCCCTCGCCTCCAACACGCGCTATCTGTTGATGGACGAGCCGACCAACGGACTCGACATCCCATCGAAGGCTCTTTTCCGAAACGCCATCACCTCTCATGTGAGTGGCGAGCGATTAGCCATCGTCTCCACCCATCAAGTGCACGATGTGGAGCAGATTCTCACTCATGTGCTCCTACTCAACAAGGGACATGTGGACGTCAACACATCCACAGCCGACCTACTCAAGCAATATTGTTTCTCGTTCTGCGAAAATGCCGACAGCTCCGACGTGGTCTATTCCGAGCCTACGCTCAACGGCTACATGGTGATGACCCACCGCAAGGAGGGCGACGCTGCCACACCGCTCAACTTGGAACTCTATTTCAATGCTCTATCTAACCAAAACCAACAGCCATGAGGAATTTCACGCTACAAGGCTTATGGCTCAGCCTTAAATGGGTCACGATGTTGCAGGGACGCCACCTCGTGAAGATGTTTTGCGTGCAAGTGATAGCCCTGCTGTTGCTGTTGTTTCTTTTCACTCAGAACTGGCTGGTGCCGGAGAGCAATGGCGGTATAACTGACAAGGTTTCTTTCGAGACCACCGTTATCAACGCCATCCTCTTCTGCTTCATACTCTTGGCGCCCTTCATGGTGATAGGCACGCTTTATTCCCTGCTCAGTGCCCATTCGCGCCAGCTTCACCTCATGATGCCGTCGACGACAGCCGAACGCTATGCGGCGCATATCGTATTGGCAGTGGTTTGGTGCTTGGTAGTTTATCCATTGAGTTTTCTCGTTGCCGACTTGCTGCGCTGGCTGATATTCGCCGCCTTTGGCAAAGGGAGCCTCGGTTTCTTGCTGACTTTCGACAGGTCTGTCACCCAGCAAATGGACCTTTTATGGTTCTTCAGCATTGACTCGCACACCGACCTCATAATTCTTTCGGCGTGGATTCTCTACGTCGCCGGCGGATGGTGGTGTGCGCTGTGTTTCCCCAAGCACTGGCTTGTAGCCTTCGGACTTCTCTGTGTGGCATATCCTTGTCTCCTCGTGATGCCGGCAAGCATCATTTTCTACGATGAAGACACGAGCAGTAACTTCTTCCTCATCGTCAACCTGCTGCTGCTCATCTTCGTGACGTGGCATAGTTGGAGCCTTTTCAGCCACAAACGGTTGAAAAAGACTACGTGAGTTGAATTCAACGCCCGATAATATATCTATAGTAGAGTAATTGAGGAGTTAAAAGAAGTCAAAGGAGTTAGAGAAGTTAAAGACAATAGTGCTGATGAGTAACAGAATCCTCTTTATCTGACTTTTCCGACATTTCTGACTTTTCCGACTCATCTGACTCAAAATAACTCCTATCTCCTAACTCTATAGCCTCCACCACACATGCGAAAGTTGGACCTATTTAATAATTTACAGACATTATCAGTTGAAAATCCAAAGTATATTAAGAGCGATAGATAACCTTTCAATACATGAATCATCCTAATGCCACGATTGAAGACACTATTGCTTTTCTCTCAATGCGGTAGGAGAGCATCCGAAGCGCTGGCGGACATACTTGCCAAATGATGATAGGTCTGCGAAGCCGAGAATATCCGAAACTTCTTTCATAGAACGGTCGGTATTCTTGAGGTTCCACCTGATATCTTCATCGGTGAAGTCGTGAATCCATTCGATGGCTGACTTACCACTCACCCTCCGGCACACCTGTGAGAGGTATTGGGAACCGATGCAAAGTTCTGCCGCATAAGTTGCCACCGGCGCATGCTTCTGCTTTCGTGCGGCTAGCAATTGCAAGAAATTCTTGAAAAGTGTATTGCCATGACTGTCTATCACCTTGCCTCCCAGTCGCGGCTGTGCATCGTGCATCACTTCTAACAACTCGAAGAGTATGCAGCGGATGAGAGATAACTTTATTTCCCGTCGGTAGCCATTCTCACTCATCTGCAACTGCTCAAACAAGTCGTGCATCCAACGCACTATCCGTTCTGTTGCTGCATCCGTGGTATCCAAAATGTAGTTTCCCTCCACATAGATTGACGAGTCCCATTCCTCTATGTTCTTCTGCAAGAGACGATGCATCTGCTCGTTGGAGATGCACAGCACCACCTGCTTGATGTCGGGGCTAAGCAGAAACCGCTCCACCACATTCTTAGGTGCCAGCGTTGCCACTTGTGAGGTATTGAGACTCAGCACTTTTCCATTAACATGGAAGGTCATCTGCCCTTCCTGACAGAAAATAAGAATGTAGTGGTGCATCCGGTTCGTATGAATGGCGGCGAGCCGTGATGGATTATTGGTCAGAAGCACGTCCTCATTCTCATAATAGAATGGAGCAGCCATGATGTCTTTCTTATCGTCCATTTTGAAGTTTATTTCTTAATTCTACTGCAAATTTCGGTAATTTTCTCCAAATAGACTTGGAAAAATTAGAGTAAAATTAGTCCATATCGATAAAATAACAAGGATGGCTTAATCTCGCTCAATTTTGGAACACTCTACATAGGATAACTACCATTAATTTTGCAGCAGAAAACAATAAAACTGAAAATATTGACAACATGAAGAAAATGCTTACGATGGCACTGCTGCTCTCAGCGATTCTGACCTGCAATGCCCAAACAAAAAACGGAACGGATATGGAAAGTAGAAGAACAACAGAGCAGTTACAGCTTACAAATGAATGGGACAAGCTCTTCCCGAAAAGCGACAAAGTGAATCACAAGAAAGTGACCTTCGTCAACCGCTACGGCATCACGCTCGCAGCCGATATGTACACTCCAAAAAATGCACAGGGCAAGCTGCCAGCAATTGCAGTGAGCGGACCTTTTGGCGCAGTGAAAGAACAGTCTTCGGGTCTCTATGCCCAGCATTTGGCAGAGAGGGGTTTCCTAACGATAGCTTTCGACCCATCGTTCACTGGAGAGAGCGGTGGTCAGCCTCGCGGCGTGGCTTCGCCCGACATCAACACGGAAGACTTCTGTGCCGCTGTAGACTTTTTAGAGACACTTGATAATGTGGACACTGCACGCATCGGTATACTGGGCATCTGCGGTTGGGGTGGCATGGCACTCAACGCTGCTGCCATTGATACTCGCATCAAGGCTACGGTTACTTCCACGATGTACGACATGAGCCGTGTCAACGCAAACGGCTATTTCGATAGCCTTGACGAGGATGGACGCTACAAACTCCGTCAACAACTCAACGCCCAGCGTACTGCCGATGCCCGCAATGGCTATTATACCAAGGCACAAGGACTGCCCGAGAACGCTACAGGAAAAGAGCCGCAATTCGTGCAAGACTACATCAACTACTACAAGAAACCACGTGGTTTTCATCCTCGGAGTATCAACTCTACCGGAGGCTGGAACGCCACATCGGCACTCTCTTTCATCAATATGCCCCTGCTCTCCTATATTCCCGAAATTCGTTCGGCTGTTCTGATGATTCACGGAGAGAAAGCGCACAGCCGCTACTTCACCGAAGATAATTTCAAACGTCTGAAGGGAGACAACAAGTTCAAGGTCATTATTCCCGGTGCCAGTCATACCGACCTTTATGATGACAAGGCAGGAGTGATTCCCTATGACAGAATAGTTGAATTCTATAACACCTATCTCAAATAAACTATGCTACACAGAATATTTTTCAACGCAGCAGTCCTCTGCTTCTTGCTTATCGCTACAGATTGCAGCGGTAACGACAACACTTCGGATACCAACACTCAGGACTATACATCATCAGAGAACAACCAAACAAGTGAGACAACTATGCAAATCAAAATCGACACCATTACCTTCACAGCGACTCTCGAGGACAATGCCACAGCTCAAGCGTTTGTCGAGTTGCTTCCTGCCACTTGGCAGATGAATGAGTTGAACGGCAACGAGAAATACCACTATTTAGATGTCTCACTTCCAACGGATGCCTCCAATCCCGGTACTATTCATGCCGGCGACATCATGCTCTACGGCTCCAGCTGCATTGTGGTGTTCTACAAGACCTTCAACACGAGCTACAGCTATACACGCATTGGGCACATTGACGACACGTCCAAATTGGAACAGGCTGTTGGCTCCGACGATGTGAGCATGACATTCTCTTTGAACACCACTGCCATCAATTCCATAAAAGACGATAGTAGGAACGACGGGAAATATTATGCACTCAACGGCACACAGAAAGAGCATCCAGAAAAAGGCATCTATATTCATAACGGCAAAAAAATATTGAAACAATGAGCGAAAGCTCTCCACTTTATTAAATTTACATCAGAACATTAGTAAAATAAATTATGGAAGGAAATTTCATTTATCAGAATCCCACAAAATTATACTTTGGCAAAGACTCATTGGAAGTAGGTCTGCGAGCAGAACTGAAGAACTATGGTCCGAAGGTCATGCTCGTCTATGGAGGTGGAAGTATTAAGCGCAACGGCATTTACGACCGCGTATCTAATTTGCTCAAGGAGCAAGGAAAGACCGTGGTAGAAGAAGCTGGCGTGATGCCTAACCCCACCCTCGAGAAACTTCTCGAAGGTGCAGAACTGGCACGAAAGGAGCAGGTCGACCTGATACTTGCCGTAGGCGGTGGCTCCACTATTGACTATTCCAAGGGAGTGAGTGTGGCAGCCTACTCCGACTGCGACATCTGGGAAACCTATTACAAGCAACAGCAGAACCCTGTTGAAGGTCAAAAGATTATTCCCGTGGCATCCGTGTTGACTATGGTGGGGACAGGCTCAGAGATGAACGGTGGCTCTGTCATCACCAACCACAAGGAAAACATGAAGATAGGCAAGGTGTTCGATACTCGTGTCTATCCTAAGTTCTCCATTCTCAATCCGGAGTTCACGATGACTGTACCCCAATATCAGATGGTTGCTGGCTTCTTCGATATTATGAGCCACATCATGGAGCAATATTTCTCAGGAGAGGATGACAATGTTTCCGACTATCTCTCCGAGGGACTGATGCGCTCACTCATAACTTCTTCGCTAAAGGCAGTGAATAACCCACGTGACTATGAGGCACGGAGCAACATTATGTGGACAGCGACATGGGCTTTGAACAAACTGATAGCTATGGGAAAGAGCGAAGATTGGGAAGTACACATGATAGGACAGGCAGTGGGAGCCATCACCAATGCTACTCATGGCATGACCCTCTCTGCCGTAAGTCTCGCTTATTACCGCGCTGTCATGCCCTACGGATTGAAGAAATTCAGCCGTTTTGCCACAAATGTATGGAATATCAATCCACAGGGAAAAACCGATGAGCAATTGGCTGAGGCTGGTCTTCAGGCACTCTCAGACTGGATGGACAAAATCGGCGTGGAGAAGCACCTTGCTAATCTTGGTGTCACAGAAGACAAGATTGATGCTATTTGCGATGCCACCATCATCTTGAATAGTGGCTACAAGACATTGACACGAAAAGAAGTGAAAGAAATCCTGAAAGAGAGTTTATAGGATTATCTTCGTTATACTGTCCGATAAACATCTTCCATCTCGCCCCAACCTATTAGTAGATGCGGGTTGGGGCTTCTTTTTTTGATAAGCGACTCCGAATGGGCATTCATTAGCGGCGCTGCTGCTCGCTTTCGTAACTTGGGATTCAGCCTATTTTTCCGTTTAATAATTTAGCTGAAAGTAATATCTGTAAACTTATGTGCGAATTTTGAATCGAGAATAGCTAATGATAATATCGGACGCACTAAAAAACTGCGGGAAAAATTCAAAAATTAGTTCTTGACTTTGAAGTTTCCTATTTTCATTCCCCATCAGCCGCATCAAAATAATATCCCACTCTTTTCTGCGTTATTTCTATAATATGCAATGGACTGACAGAATCAGACAAGTAAAAATCATCTTGGTGGTCGCCGCCGTGCTGATTGCAGTGGCATCGCTCGTCACCTCCCATCTCCTCACCCGCGACTTGGAACGGGAGGAGCGCACACGCATGGAGGTTTGGGCTGAAGCCATGCGCACGCTCAACACCGCCGATGAGAACACCAATGTGGGACTGGTTTTGAAGGTCATCAACGAGAACAACACCATTCCCGTTATCGTGCTTGACTCGAAAGGCAACGCACAGACTTTCCGCAACGTGGAGGTGAAAGGGAAAAACTATGAGGACAGCCTCAACAACGCTGCGAAGATGGGTCGGGAACTGCTTGCCAACGGTAAGCACATCCGCATCAACCTCGACGAAACGCCCAACTCTGACTACATCGACGTTTGCTTCGACGACAGCAGCATCCTCAAACGGTTGGCATATTATCCCTTCGTTCAGTTAGGTGTGGTGCTGATATTCGTGGTTATCGCCATCTTCGCTCTCCTCACCTCGAAGCGGGCGGAACAGAACAAGGTCTGGGTGGGACTGAGCAAGGAGACTGCCCACCAGTTGGGTACGCCTATCTCAAGTCTCATGGCATGGGTGGAGATTCTCAAAGAGCAGTACCCCAATGACGAACTGATTCCTGAGATGAACAAGGATGTGGAACGACTGCAGCTCATCGCCGACCGTTTCAGCAAGATAGGCTCACTGCCCGAAATGCAACCGTCAAGCCTCAACGAAGTGCTTCGCCACGTGGTAGACTATATGGACCGCCGCACGTCGAAGCACATCCAGATGATTACCCGACTGCCGGACCATGAGGTGACAGCGCAGATGAACCCCAACCTGTTTGAATGGGTGGTGGAGAACCTCTGCAAGAACGCGGTCGACGCAATGGGCGGCGAGGCGGGAAGCATCACGCTCAGCGTGGACGACTCTGGACCTAAGGTCATCATCGAAGTGACCGACACGGGAAAGGGAATACGCAAGAAGGATATCAGCAATGTATTCCGTCCGGGATTCACCACAAAGAAGCGTGGCTGGGGACTGGGACTGAGTCTTGCCAAACGCATCGTGGAAGAATACCACAAAGGAAAAATCTACGTCAAGAACAGTGAGGTAGGCAAAGGCACCACTTTCCGCATTGAACTGAAAAAGACTTAGGCAGAGAGGCTGAGTAAGGAATCAGACGGCTGAAACAACCTCCTCTCAGACATACATCTCCGAAGTTCATTCAGCTACCGCCAGCGCACTAACCGACTAAAAGAAGTAAAAAAGGCCACATTTGTGGTTAAACTATGCTAAATACTTTCACTTTTGGTCGGGATTCGGCGTCAAATGAATAACTTTACAACATAAAACAGTATTATAACGAGATAGGGAATTTATTTTAAAGCATACAATAAAACATTCTAACAGTTCGATTATGATGAAAATTCAAAGAAGAAGCGCTATCCAAGGTTTCGTAGTAGCAGCCCTCATGGGTACACTACTGATGACTACTTCGTGCGCAAGTAAAAAAGATTTGCAGAATTGCCAACAGGAGAATAAACAGCTAAGCAGTGACTATCAGAATGCCAAAGAGCAGTTGGCTGCGTCTCAGGCACGCGTGACGAGTCTGGAAGACCAATTAGCACAGCAGAAGAAGGACTATGCCGCCCTGCAGCAGAGTCTCGACAAGAGCTTGAATAATGCCAACTCAAACAATATCAATATTTCGAAACTGGTTGACCAAATCAATGAGTCCAACCAGTATATCCGCCATTTGGTGGAGGTGAAGAGCAAGAGCGACTCGCTCAACATGGTGCTCACCAACAATCTGACCCGCTCCCTCTCCAAAGAGGAGTTGAAGGAGGTTGACGTGCAGGTGCTCAAGGGCGTGGTCTATATCTCGCTTGCCGACAACATGCTCTACAAGAGCGGTTCCTACGAAATCAACGACCGCGCTGAGGAGACACTGGGTAAGATTGCCAAGATTATCATGGACTATTCCGACTATGATGTGCTCATTGAAGGCAACACCGACAACGTGCCCATCAACACCACGGCAGCTACGATGAAGAACATCCGCAACAACTGGGACCTCTCCGCTCTGCGTGCCTCTTCCGTTGTGCAGTATCTCATCGACCACTTCGGTGTAGCTCCCCAGCGACTGACAGCAGGCGGACGTGGCGAGTACAACCCCATTGCCAGCAACGACACCGAGTTGGGTCGCCAACGCAACCGTCGTACACAGATTATCATCACGCCTAAATTAGACCAGTTCATGGACCTCATCGACAAAGCTCCTGAGGACGAGAACAAATAATGCCGAATCAGATAGACATGCTCCACGGGCCGCTGACGGGCAAGCTGCTTAAATTTGCACTTCCCTTTGCGGCCTGTGGTATTTTACAACAACTCTTCAATTCTGTCGACGTGGCGGTAGTGGGCCGCTTCGCCAGCAGTGAGGCTTTGGCCGCGGTGGGTGCCAACACGTTTCTCATCAATTTGATGATTAACCTGTTTATCGGCATTTCCATCGGGGCCAATGCTGTTATCGCCAATCGTATAGGCCAGCGTGACGACGAAGGAATCGCCCACGCCGTGAGCACTACCATGCTGCTATCGCTCATCAGCGGCTTTTTGCTGTTGGTGGTGGGACTCATCATCTCCCGTCCGGTACTGACGCTCATGGAGACGCCCCCCAACGTGATTGACGACGCCGTGCTCTATCTGCGTATTTATTTTTTAGGGGCACCCTTCTTCCTTGTTTATAATTTCGGCGCATCGGTATTGCGCAGCAAGGGCGACACGCGCCGACCGCTCTTTATCCTGCTTGTGGCAGGACTCATCAATACCATCCTCAATCTGTTTTTCGTCATCGTATGCCACATGAGCGTGGCGGGAGTTGCCATTGCCACAGCCATCAGCAATATCTACTGTGCGGCAGTGGTGGTCAACATCCTGCGCCATGAAGAAGGTCCGCTCCAGCTTCAAATCCGCCAACTGAAGCTCTATAAGCGCGAATGCCGTAACATTCTCCAAATCGGTATTCCCGCGGGCTTACAGGGCATGGTATTCTCGTTCAGCAACGTTTTTGTGCAGTGGGCTATCAACGGCTACGGCAGCGCTGCCATTGCAGGTTCGTCCGTGGCACAGACGTTTGAAAGCTATTGCTATTTCCTTATCGCATCTTTCGGAGGAGCCGCTACGACGTTCATCGGACAGTGCTACGGTGCCGGTGACACCCATCGCTGCCGCCGCATCTACTGGCAATGCATGGTCTTGGCGTTTACATTCTGCCTCGCGGCCAACTGGCTATTCTATTGGCAGTGGCAACCGCTGTTAGGACTCTTCTCGGAGGACCAAGCCGTCATCCACTTTGCCTATCTTCGCATGGGCTGTGTACTCATATTCCAGTCCATTGCCAGCAGCTACGAAATCTCAGCCTCAGCCATGCGTGGTTTCGGCAAATCTACGCTTCCCGCCATCCTTACTATCTTCGGAACCTGTGTGCTTAGATTGGTCTGGATTTTCGCCGTATGCCCCTTCCTGCCGGGCTACGACATGTTGCTTTATGTATATCCTATTTCTTGGGTTCTCACGGGTATTCTCGTCTGCACCGCCTACGCCATCACCAGTCGCAAAGCATGGCGATTGATTGAGAAAGAATAAAAGAATCTCAACAAAACAACAATTCACATCCGCACCATAAAAAAAGAGTGAAACTCTTCACAGAGTCTCACCCCGGGGTAATACATTAAAAAAAGATATACATGATTATTTAATGAACAGAAATGTCAAATCATGAATTGAGACAGCCTTCTCGGCCATCATATTCGCCTAAAATTGAAAAAAGAAACCAAATCAGTCTCAACCGACTTAAGAGACTGTCATTTAATTAAAAATGAATCTTGGAATCTCTTCAAGTTTGGTATGCAAAGATAATCATTTTTTTAATAACAAAAAAGAAATAATCAAATTATTTTAGTTATGTGTGCAAATTTATTTTTTTTAATATTCGAATCATATTCTCATCCCGATTTGGAATCCATCTCACGAATGAGCCAAGTGCCTATCAATCAACAAAAAACAATATTATCCAAGCTATGCAAACGAATCTATTAACTTTATAAAGGACTTGTCAGCATAATATCCCAAAAAGTGCAACTGCCCGTAGGAGCATGGTTCATCGCTTTGCACACTTTGCTGATTGTTCGAAATCATGCACCTACGGGCAGCATTATCCCCCTCTTTGGCCCCAGAAGAGGCTAATGGGAGTGCTGTCATTAATACTCCAAAGGATAATCAAAGAGGTAAGGCGAATCCTTCAGCAATGGATGATGAGCATCCTTGGGCGAGAGAATCGCTTTGTCGGCTGGAATGCGCCAATCAATGCCCAGCGCAGGGTCGTTCCATGCAATGGCGCCCTCGCTCTCCGGACAGTAATAGTTGTCGCACTTATACTGGAACACTGCCACGTCGCTCAGCACACTGAAGCCGTGGGCAAAGCCACGCGGAATGAAGAACTGGCGATGGTTGTCCTCGGTAAGCTCCACAGCCACATGCTTGCCGAAAGTGGGCGAGCCTTTGCGGATGTCGACAGCAACATCAAGCACACGACCTACGACACAGCGCACCAATTTACTCTGGGCATGCTCTCCCTTTTGGAAGTGAAGACCACGCAGCACGCCGTAGCAAGAACGCGACTCGTTGTCCTGAATGAAATTGATGGGGCGAACCTTCTCATCAAATTCTTTCTTCTCATAACTTTCGAAGAAGTAGCCACGCTCGTCAGGGAAAAGACGCGGCTCAATGATAACAACGCCATCAATGGCGGTTTTGATTACGTTCATGATTGCAATTTCGTTAATATTGTGAAGAAAGCCAAAGGGACTATCAAGATGAATGGGGCATGTCCCTTGGCTTCCACAGACCTTACCTTATTTTTTCAAGCTATCGCGATACCACTGATAGAGTTTCTCCACACCTTCCTCGATTTCCACCTTGTGGTGCCAGCCCAAGCGATGGAGCTTCTCCACGTCGATGAGCTTGCGGGGCGTGCCGTTAGGTTTCGTCTTGTCCCAGACCACCTCTCCTTGGAAGCCGACGGTCTTGACGACCAATTCTGAGAGCTGTTTGATAGTGAGTTCCTTGCCGGTACCCACATTAATGTGGCAGTTGCGGATTTCGCCTAACGAAGGTATGGCACCGCCACGTCCCTCGGAGTTGTTGCGGTTCACCTCGCCGTCGGTCTTGGCACCGTAGAACACAGACGAGTATTTCTCTATGCCGATGATGTCGCTGAAGTCCACGTTGAGCAGCACGTGCACGCTGGCGTCAGCCATATCCTCGCTCCACAGGAACTCGCGCAGGGGAGAACCGTCACCCCAGAGCGTCACCTTGTTATCCTCAATGCCGTAGAAGGCGAGAGTCTTCAAGATGCGGTCCTTGTCGTTCTTGCCGTCCACATTGCCCTCGCCGATGATGGCGCGCAACTTGTCGGTAGGATTCACGGGACGCTTGTCCATATCCACGCGGATGGCATCCCAGTCGTTGTCATGGATGAGCTTTGCCAAATAAATCTTGCGCATCATGGCGGGCATCACGTGTGAGTTCTCCAAGTGGAAGTTGTCGTTGGGGCCGTAGAGGTTGGTGGGCATAACGGCAATGTAGTTGGTGCCGTACTGAAGGTTGTAGCTCTCGCACATCTTCAGACCGGCGATTTTGGCGATGGCATACTCCTCGTTGGTGTATTCCAGAGGCGAAGTGAGCAGCGCGTCCTCCTTCATGGGCTGCGGCGCATTCTTGGGATAAATGCACGTGGAACCGAGGAAGAGCAGTTTCTTCACGTGGTGCTTATATGCCTGTTCGATGACATTGCACTGAATCTTCATGTTCTGCATGATGAAGTCAGCGCGGTAGAGCGAGTTCGCCATGATTCCGCCCACGAAAGCGGCTGCAAGAACCACAGCGTCAGGCTGTTCCTCATCGAAGAACTTCTTCACTGCGAGTTGGTCGGTGAGGTCCAGTTCCTTGTGAGTGCGACCAACGAGGTTATGATACCCTCTTTGTTGGAGGTTATTCCAAATGGCAGAACCTACCAAGCCATGATGTCCTGCCACATAAATCTTTGATGATTTTGATAACATATCCAATCTACCCCAACCCCTTGCAGGGAGAAAGTTCAAACTCCGCCTCACTTATAAGAATAGGAAGCTAAGTTACTTCTCTATTTGAGAGGTCAGGGATTTATTTAAAGTTTCTTTTTTATTGATTGATAATGATGAACGCCCGCATCGGTTTCCCTTACAGAAAGGAAATGGGGCTTTATTCCGGCATCTGAGCTTTCAGATACAGTTTCTTGACGAACTTCATGTCGTGGTCAATCATGATTTTCACCAACTCCTCGAAGGACGTCTTGCGGGGATTCCAGCCCAGAATCTTCTTTGCCTTGCTCGGGTCACCCAGCAACTGCTCCACCTCAGCCGGACGGAAGTATTTCGGGTCAACCTCGACCAGCACGCGGCCTGTAGCCTTGTCAATTCCCTTCTCGTCTACGCCCTCGCCTTGCCATTCAAGCTCAATGCCCACATGATGGAAAGCCAATGTAGCAAACTCGCGAACCGTGTGATATTCGCCTGTGGCAATCACGAAGTCGTCGGGCTTCGGCTGCTGCAGGATGAGCCACATACACTCCACGTAGTCCTTGGCGTAGCCCCAGTCGCGACGCGCATTCAGGTTGCCAAGATAGAGCTTATCCTGATAGCCCTGAGCGATACGGCAGGCTGCGAGAGTAATCTTACGAGTGACGAAGTTCTCACCGCGGCGCTCGCTTTCATGGTTGAAGAGAATACCGTTGCAGCAGTACATGCCATAGGATTCACGATAGTTTTTCATAATCCAGAAGCCATAGAGTTTAGCCACGCCATAGGGAGACCGGGGATAGAAAGGAGTGGTCTCGCGCTGGGGAATCTCCTGCACCTTTCCAAAAAGCTCTGACGTACTTGCCTGATAGATGTGGCAACTGTGCTCCAAACCGCAGATTCGCACGGCCTCCAACAGGCGCAGCACACCCACTGCATCGGTGTCGGCTGTATACTCGGGCACATCGAAGCTCACTTTCACGTGGCTCTGTGCTGCGAGGTTGTAGATTTCTGTTGGTTTCACCTCTGAGATGATTCGGATGAGCGATGAAGAGTCGGTCATATCAGCCCAATGAAGATTCACAAGGCGTGACTTTTTCATGTCCCTCACCCACTCGTCGAGATAAAGGTGCTCAATGCGTCCTGTGTTGAACGACGAAGAACGACGGAGAAGTCCGTGTACCTCATAACCTTTCTCAATTAGGAACTCGGCAAGATAAGAACCGTCCTGCCCCGTGATGCCCGTGATGAGGGCTACTTTTCTATTCTCCATATATGAAATAAAATAAGATTTTCTAACCCTGCCCCCCGTCTGTTTTTGCGGGAGCCTAAACATAGCTACTTTGCAACTGCAAAAGTAATAAAAAATAAGCAAACAGCCTTGTATTACCAGCAAAAAAGAGAAATGTACTGCGATACCCACAAAAAGAAACCGGAAGCACCACCTTCAAAGGATGTGTTTCCGGTTTCCATATTCTATTCAACGATTCTGCCTAAGCAGGGAACGAAGTTTATCGCCGATTGCCATTCGCCTGCTCAGAGAGGAACTTGATGCGAACGAGGCGGAAAATATTCTCGTCGTAGTCGTCGTCAAGCTCATCCTGCAACTTGTCGCCAAGCTCATCAATGGCTGCGTCGATGTCGTCGGTGTCGCTTTCCATGAAGTAATCATACACTTCTTGAACGATATCATCATCGTAGCAGTCCTCCAAGTAATAGTCAATGTCCAGTCCCGTGCCGCTGTAAACGATGGAGTCAATCTTGTCTAACAACTCGTCGAAATCCAGCCCCAGTCCGTCGGCAATGTCTTCCAATGCCATCTTCTTGTCGATGTCCTGCACAATCTTCACTTTCATGTGGCTCTTCTTGGGCACGGTCTTGACACGCACGTCCTCGGGACGTTCAATCTCATTCTCCTCACAGTATTTCTTGATGAGTTTCACGAACTCACCGCCAAACTTGCGTGCCTTTCCATCGCCGACCCCTTGTATGTTTACCAACTCTTCCAGCGTCACAGGATAAGTTGTCGCCATTTGCTCGAGCGAATGGTCGAAGAATACTACGTATGTAGGCACCTTATAGCGACGGGCAACATCGCGGCGAAGCGACTTCAGCATCTCGAACAGCGTCGGGTCGAGAACGCTGGAACCGCCACTGCTCTCGGGCACATCGCTGAAATCACGGTCCTCCACAATCATGAACGACTGAGGATTCTCCAACCAGCGATGACCAGCGGCAGTGATTTTGAGCAGACCGTAGTTCTCAACATCCTTGCGAATCAAGCCGGAGATGATTGCCTGACGAATAACGGGATTCCACAGTTTCTCGTCCAAGTCCTTACCCGAGCCAAACTCCTCCAACTGGTCGTGCTTATGCGATAAAATGTCGGGTGATGCCTGTCCCCGTAGGAAATCAACCACATAAGCCTGATGGAAGTTCTCTTTCAGCGCCTCCAATGCCTGCAAGACGAGAATCAATGCCTCCTTGCCATCGCGCTTCTCCTTGGGATGCAGACAGTTGTCACAGCTGTGGCAGTTGTCTTGCGGATATTTCTCGCCAAAATAGTTGAGCAGCATCTTGCGGCGGCAAACCGATGACTCAGCATAGGCTTGCGTCTCAGCCAACAACTGCCTTCCGATTTCCTGCTCTGCCACTGGCTTGTTCTCCATGAACTTCTCCAGCTTTTCCAAATCCTTACGCGCATAGAAGGCGATGCAGATGCCCTCGCCACCGTCGCGGCCGGCGCGTCCCGTCTCTTGATAGTAGCCCTCAAGGCTCTTGGGGATGTCATAGTGGATGACGAAGCGCACGTCGGGCTTGTCGATTCCCATGCCAAAGGCGATGGTTGCCACAATCACGTCAATACGCTCCATGAGGAAGTCGTCCTGCGTCTGCGTTCGCGTAGCGGTATCGAGCCCGGCATGATAAGGCGCGGCTTTGATATTGTTCGCCTTTAAGACCTCAGCCAACTCTTCCACTTTCTTGCGTGAGAGGCAATAGACGATACCGCTCTTGCCGCTGTGCTGCTTGATGAACTTCACAATTTGCGAGTCGGTGTCCTCGTCGCTCACCTTCTGCCTCACCTCATAATAAAGATTGGGGCGGTTGAAGGAACTCTTGAACTCCAACGCGTCGGGGATGCCGAGCATCTTCTTGATGTCGGTGCGCACCTTGTCGGTGGCAGTAGCCGTGAGGGCGATGATGGGCGCACGACCGAGCGTATCAACCGCCTTGCGGATATTGCAGTATTCTGGTCGGAAATCGTGGCCCCACTCTGAAATACAGTGAGCCTCATCCACAGCGTAAAACGAAATCTTGACATCTTGAAGGAAAGCGAATTTCACTTTGCGCACGAGATTGCCATTTTCGTCCTTTTCCTCTTTCAACAGCGACTCCGGTGCCACATAGAGCAACTTGGTACGCCCCGAGACCACATCGTCGCGCACGCGGTCGATATCCGATTTGTTGAGCGACGAATTTAGGTAGTGGGCAAGTCCGTCTTGCTCTGTAAGCCCATTGATGAAGTCCACTTGGTTCTTCATCAATGCTATGAGCGGCGAAATGACAATTGCCATACCGTCCATGAGCAGCGACGGAAGCTGATAGCAAAGACTCTTGCCGCCACCTGTGGGCATGAGCACGAAGATGTCATGACCATCCATCAGATTACGGATAATCTTCTCTTGGTCGCCTTTGAAATTATCAAAACCAAAATAGCGTTTGAGTGCCTGATTTAGATTCACTTCCTTTGTCATGATAGATTCTTATTTGTTTAGGACAAAAAGGTAAATTGAGCAAGACCCGTGAGCCGCAGCCCCATAATGGGACATGGACGGCTCACCGGGCTTGAAGCTCCGTCACGCCGACTTACTCTGGTCCAACCGGCTCTTTGCCAGCTGACTCTCGGCATAGTCCTTCGTGACCACGAATTTCTTTTTACGGCTGGATGGCACCTCAAACATGGCATCCATCATCACCGTTTCAACAATGGACCGTAGTCCACGTGCTCCGAGCTTGTATTCCACGGCTTTGTCGACGATGAACTGGAGCGCGTCCTCGTCGAATGTCAATTCAATTCCATCCATCTTGAAGAGCTTCACATACTGCTTCACGATGGAGTTTTTCGGCTCTGTCAATATGCGGTGAAGCGCATCGCGGTCGAGTGGGTTCAAATAGGTGAGCACCGGCAGTCGACCGATGATTTCAGGTATCAGCCCATACGACTTGAGGTCTTGCGGCGTCACATATTGCATCATGTCTTTCTTATCGAGTCGCGCCACGTTCTGCACCGAAGTGTAGCCCACGGTGTGAGCGTTCATGCGCTGTGCGATTCGGTTCTCAATCCCGTCAAAAGCACCTCCGCAGATGAACAGGATATTACGAGTGTCCACATGGATATAGTCTTGGTCGGGGTGTTTGCGCCCGCCCTTTGGCGGCACGTTGACAATGGTGCCTTCGAGCAATTTAAGCAGACTCTGTTGCACGCCCTCTCCGCTCACGTCGCGCGTGATGCTGGGGTTGTCGCTCTTGCGGGCTATCTTGTCAATCTCGTCAATGAAAACGATGCCGCGCTCGGCTGCCGCCAAGTCGTAGTTGGCAACTTGAAGCAGTCGCGAGAGAATCGACTCCACATCCTCACCCACGTATCCAGCCTCGGTGAACACCGTGGCATCGACGATGGTGAACGGTACGTCGAGCAACTTGGCGATCGTTCGCGCCAGCAATGTCTTGCCAGTGCCGGTGGAGCCTACCATGATGATATTGCTCTTCTCTATCTCCACGCCGTCGTTGTCGTCGGGCTGAGCGAGTCGTTTATAATGGTTATAGACGGCAACCGAAAGAAAACGCTTCGCCTCGTCCTGTCCGATGACGTACTGGTCGAGATACTCTTTGATTTCCTTTGGTTTGGGAATCTTCTTCAGTTTGGGTTTCGCTGTCGTTTTCCTGGGTTCTTCCAGTGGGTCAGGCTCATTGCCATAGATGCCAGTGGACTTACAGATGGCATAAGCCTGACGCGCACAATCCTCACAGATATAACCGTTGAGTCCGGTAATGAGCAGTCCCACCTCGCGTTCGGAGCGACCGCAAAACGAACAAACTTTCTTTTTGGGTTGTGTCGCCATTTACTTCTTCCTTGTTAATACGCTGTCTATCATGCCGTATTCCTTGGCTTCCTCAGCAGTCATCCAGTAGTTGCGGTCGGAGTCTTTCCAGACTTTCTCGTAGGGCTGGTGACTGTGGTCGGAAATGATAGTATAGAGTTCCTTCTTGAACTTCTGAATCTCACGAGCCTCAATCTCAATATCAGAGGCTTGTCCCTGTACGCCGCCCAACGGCTGATGAATCATGACGCGGCTGTGGGGCAGAGCGGAGCGCTTGCCTTCCTTTCCAGAGACGAGCAATACGGCTGCCATAGAGGCTGCCATGCCCGTACAAATGGTATCTACATCAGAGGAGATAAACTGCATAGTATCATAGATGCCCAAACCAGCAGTCACACTTCCGCCAGGAGAGTTGATATAAATAGAGATGTCCTTTCCGGGGTCGGCAGAGTCGAGATAAAGCAACTGAGCCTGAAGGGTGTTGGCTGTATAATCGTCTATCTCTGTACCGAGGAAGATGATGCGGTCCATCATCAAACGAGAGAACACATCCATCTGAGTGACGTTCAACTGACGCTCCTCAAGGATATAAGGGTTAAGATACTGGGCTTGTGATTTCACAACATCATCGAGTACCATCCCGTCCATACCTAAATGCCGAGTGGCGAATTTCCTAAAATCGTTATTCATTATTCTATTCCTTTTGTTTTGTGTCGGGTCTTCCCGACGAGATAAAATTAGAGGTTATCCACTTCTTTTCTATCTTCGAAACACAAAGATAACAAAAAAAGTCGATAACCTCTTATCTCTAAGAAGATTTTTTCAAAAAATCTTTGTTACAGGTAGTTGCCGCTAGAAGCACTGCTTGTTGCAAGTCATTTCTGTCAGCACTGCCTCAAGTCAAACTTACTTGTTTTTCTCCTCAATCATTTTGTTGAAGTCGTCGATGTTCACTTCCTTATGATTGAGCGTCACGACTGTCTTCATCTTCTCTGCGAGCTTCATGTCAAGGGCACGGTTGGCGCAAGCCTCAACATAGTCTTGGCGCTTCAGCATGTCTTTGAGGTAGTTCTGCAGGTACTCGTCGGGCAGATTCGTCATACCGTACTGGGCGAACTGTGCGCGTGCGGTATCTACGGCAACGACTCTCACGTCATCGTCGTTGACCTTCACCTCATTGGCGATGGCAATCTTATTGCGAATCAAATCCCAACGGAGAGCCTTGATGCTGGACTCATAGTTGCGGTTGACTACATCCTCTGGTTTCTCCTTGTTGTTCTCGTCCTGCTTCACGTTCTCCATGAGCATACGCTTGAGCAGAGCATCGGGGAAAGTGAGGTCGCCGACTTTCTTCTCTGCATAAGCGCGGAGGTCCTGGAGGAACTGGAAGTTCTGGTCGCCCTGAAGCTGTTGAGCCAGTCCATTCTTAATCTTCTCGCGGAATTCCTTCTCGCTCTTCACGGTGTCCTTACCGTAAACGTCGTCGAAGAGTTCTTGGTTGACCTCAGCGGGAACGAAGCGGCTGATTTCGGTGATTTGGAAGGTGAAGTCACCCGTGTGGGCATTCACATCGTCTTCTTCCTTGAGACGGAGCAGGCTCTTCACCTCTGCGTCGTTGTCGGGATATGCCTTGCGGGGATTGAAAGTAATCACGTCACCCAGCTTAGCGCCATCGAAGAGTTTCTTCTGGTCGTCTGCCTTGATATATTGGGGCATGAGCGAAACACCACTCTCCACGATTCCGTTCTCGGTCTGCTCGCGCAGGTCGCCCTTAAGGATATCGTTGGCTGTAGCGTCATATTCCTTCACGGTATTGTCGCGGTGACCATAATTGCGGGCGAAAGCCATTACCTGACGGTCGATGAGCGCATCGTCAACCTTGATGTCATAATAGTCGATTTTATCCTTGTCGCTGAGCTGAATGTCAAACTCCGGAGCCACAGCGATGTCGAACATGAAAGTATAGGGAGCTTCCTTCTCAATGTCAACAGGCTCCTGTTTCTCTGAAGCCAAAGGACGACCCAGCATTTCAATCTTGTTGTCTTGGATATACTTGTTGAGCGCATCGCTTACCACTTTGTTCACGGTGTCCATCTTTGCGGACATTCCAAACTGTTTCTTGATGAGTCCCATGGGAGCGTTGCCCGGGCGGAAGCCATTGATATTGGCGCGCTTGCGATAGTCCTTGAGTTTCTTCTCTACATCATTTTTGAAGTCCTCTTCTTCGACTGTAATCGTCAACAGACCGTTGACTTTGTCAGGGTTTTCAAATGATACTTTCATTCCTTCTTATTATTTATATGTTATTGATTATGTTTTCAGTTCGCTTTCAGCCTTACAGCTTGTTAGTTGCTGATTATGAACGAAGTGCAAAGTTACTGATTTTTAACCATTTCACCTAATATAAACGGGAAAAATTTGTTTTTTTAACTATGAACGTGGGCTGGGTGGATTCTATAAGACAGTATTTCTCATGGCACCCGTGACTGAAACCTAGCTGAAATGCGCGTCAAGGAATGCTCTCCCTTGTTGAGTCGCCATAATGGGTTTGTGTCAAAGGGGAGTCGTTAATAATAATGTTGTCGATATAGCTCAGAAAATCGCTGTTCCATCTATGAGGAGCATCCAAATAGGGAACGACAACAAAGGAATGGATTTCCACGCCGTTGGCGGTCTTCACTGGGAAAACGAGGTCAACCCACTTGTCAGGTTGGGTCACATTGAGAGACCTCACCCAGAACTGCTCCGTCTCGCTACTCTGTTCCATGCGGTTAGAGCGCTTTCCAAGTCCAACAAGCATAGCATTGCCTTTTTTCGGGGATAGGACCATCACATGAACGTATTGGGTAGTCGGCGAAGTTTTCCAAGGTTTCAGAAGGTTAATGCGTGCGCCGAAGATGTTACTACCGAATCGTGAACTTTGAAATCCCAGCACGCTGTCAGAAGGATTGGGGGCTTTGTTCAGAACCGCATCTACCCCCTTGTTCGGATTTGCCACAACAACTGCATTCCCCTTCAATTTACCCGTGCGGAAAGGAGAATGTTCCCATTTGTCATAAACGGAGATATTCTGATAGTCCTTGGCTTCAAAGTCGATTGGTGTCTGCGCTTTCGAGGTGACAGACAAGCCCAGCAGAAGAGCCAATAAAGAGATGTTGATTATCTGTTTCATCATTTGTATGGGCTTAGAGATTAGAAAACAGCTACAGAACTTAAGGTAGGACATGCTTTGCTGTCCTCAATGGTAATGCGTAATTTCTTACAGCGATAACCCTCCCCATAACTGTTTGATGTGGACCCGTTGAGAGGTACAATCCGCTTGTATCCGATAGTAGAGGTAGTGACGCCCGAAGCCACGGATTCGAAATGAGAACCGTCTTCGCTCACTTCTATTTTAAATTTCTTGACGCGCTGCCCAAGTTTGATATATTCCATAAGTGAGACATAGCGCACGGTCTGTACGTCGCGCCAAGTCAGCGTGATGGTGGCACTTGTCTGTCCGTCATGGGCAGCCCAATAGGTTGAGGGGTCGTTATCCGTCATGTTTGTAGCCCTGTAGGTACGGCTTTTTCCATCCTCACGTGTGTCCGAAGCCCATATATCAGCAGCAGGCGCAAGGTCTTTGCCGAGCCGCTTATGCAACAAGGTGCCGAAATCTTCCAATGCTTTCACCGTTGCGGTAGGCAAGGAGCCAGTCCGGTCGGGAGGGCAATTGAGTATCAAAGTGGAATTGCGTCCAACCGTCTCCAAATACATTTGGAAGGTCCGTTCCGGCGTCATCGGCGTTTCGCCCTCATGCCAAAACCATCCTTTGTCGGTAAACATGGCGTCGCTCTCGCCCGGAAACCAGTACCAGCCGTCTTCGTCGCCATACATTCCGTTGCTTTCTTCCGACCATCCCCAGTTGAAGGGTGACCAGTTGGTCTCTCCCGCCCATCCTTCTTCATTGCCAATCCAGCGCGCCTCACCGCCAAGACCCCATAGGATGATGTTGGGGCACACTTTGTGAATCGAGTCGCGCAGGTTGGGTACATCATAATAGATGGACCTATCCACGCTGACTTTCGTATTCTTACCGCCATAGTATCCATCGCCTCCATTGGCACCGTCAAACCACATCTCAAACTGGTCGTCACCATATTGTGCCAGTTCAAAGCACTGGCGGAGGAACACCTCATTCACGTATTTGTCTGTTCCGTAATACTGTGAGTTACGGTCCCAAGGCGACACATAGAAGCCATACTTCATATTCAATTTCCTCGCAGCCTTGGCAAAGTCCCGAGGAATGTTTGTTGCGCGTCCGAAAGCCGTACCCGAGTGAGTGACGTTATGCGTCGTTGTCGCCGTAGGCCAAAGGCAGAATCCGTCGTGGTGCTTCACTACTGCAATGCCCCCACGCATCCCCGCTGCCTTGACAGCCTTCAACCACTGAAGGGGATTTGGGGCAGCCGTAGGAGCGAACTGAGTTTCCAACTCGTTGCCATATCCCCACTCCTTGTTGGTGTAGGTATTCATTCCATAATGAAAGAAGGCATAGAACTCCGTCTCCTGCCATTTTAACTGCCTGTCTGTTGGAACAGGAAAGACGGGTGCCGGCTCATTGTCGGCATTCGGCAGGTTGTAGTCTATCAGCGAAATCGTTGATTGACCGAATGCAGGAGCAAAAGAACTCACAAACGCCCAGACTGCCGTCAGGAATAATGCGGAAGGTTTCATTATTATAATAAGGAATACAAATTGGGAGGGGATATTCAAGTTTCGCATTTATGGTGGGGTCAAAGGAGTTAGGAGTTAGGAGATAGAAGTTAGGAGTTGTGTCGCCGAACACGAGAGCGAAGCTAATTATGCATTATGCACTAATAGCACTATTGTCTTTAACTCCTCTAACTCCTTTAACTCCTTTTAACTCCCTTGAAGTAAGCAAGTTGTAAACTTGCGAAACTTCAAAAAGATATCTATTTTATAAATTATTTATCCAGTCGCTCATGTCTTGCAGCACTTCCGGCGATATGGTTTCCTCAATGTTGAGACTTTCAGGGATGGGTCCGTACTTACAATGTTGCAGCAGATGGTTCAGACCTGGATAGACCTTTATCTTGTTCTTGGCGTTTTGGGGAAGATTGGTTTTCAGCGATGCCTCATTCATCGCTGCGGGCACATTCACGTCTTTCTCGCCGAAAAGAGCCAGCACCGGACAGTGCGTCTTCTTCACGTAAGGCGTGAAGTCAAGGTCCACCATGCAGCGCGTCCAAGCATCATCTTTTATCTGAAGAACTACCTTGCGGGCATCGGCGGCAGTTTTCACGATGTTTGCTGGTCCGCCTTCCGCAGCACTGAGGGCATTGATCTGCAGCACCATCATCGTATCACTCTTGCAAGCTGGACCGCACCAACTCACTAAAAAGTCCAACTTCTTGTCGGCAGCCAACATATAACCGATGCCTCCGCCCTCGCTGCATCCTATGAGTCCCACCTTGGAGAATCGTTTCAGAGACCGCAGATAGTCGATTCCGGCTGCGGCATCCTTGGCAAAGTCGTAAGTCGTAGCATTCTTCACATCACCCGTCGACCCACCTACTCCACGGTCATCATAGCGCAACGATGCCACTCCGTGACGCGCCAGCCAGTCGGCAACAACGAGGAAAGACTTGTGTTCGTATATTTCTTGATTGCGGTCTTCCTGCCCACTGCCTGTCACGAAAAGCACCACCGGCACTTGCTGTCCCTCCTTATATCCGACGGGATAGCACAGAGTTCCTGCCAACTTCGCCTCATTGCCATTATTGAAGGTTACCTCTTCCGTTGTATAGGGATAGGGAGGCTTAGGTTCCTGCGGACGATTCACCTTGAAAGTTCCTTTCTTGCAATTGAGTTTTGCGGAAAACATGCCTTGATGATATTGACCTTGCAGTTCGTCCCCTTGGAAACGCCCTTGATAACTCAAACCGTATTGTGCCAAAGAGACGCTGATGCTGTCATCAGATAGATAAGCCACCTCCATCGGAAGTCCTTTGATACTTTGGACAGGTAACGACAGCTTCACCGAGTTTGCCGTCTTGTCAATCTCAAATATAAAATTGAACTTCTGCTGTCCGGCTTCAAGAATGCCGTGCCATGAGCCATTGATGTTCTGCGCGAATGCTCCTTGGACTACAAAGAGCAGGAAAAACAAGATTTTCTTCATTGCAACAATATGAATTTAGGTTAATTAAAATACATTCATCGTTACGAAGGTTCGTTCTTATAACGACTCATGCAAAGTTAATCATATTTTTCTTTAAAACAAGATTTTCTTCATTACAATAATATGAATTTAGGTTGATTAAATTATCATCTTCCAACCTAATTGCAGAACTTTCAATGGCTCCCCATGCAACAGAATTTCAGAGGATTACAGCCGTCATCGTCTTGCTCCTTACCGAAGATACCACGTTCCCTTGCTCTCCACCATAGGCACGCAGACGCGCTCTTGCGTGCTGTCGCCATAAGAGAAAATAAGATAGGCGTTGGCGACATGGGCGGAGGTGTCGGCATCACAGCCCTGCACGGCAATGCTCTTGATGCCTCTGTGTTCTTTTTCCTGCTGAGCTACAAACATCTTGGCGTTGTCCTCCAACTGCTGCCGGTAGCTGTCGGGAATACGCTCGGGACGATAGGTTCCAGCCACAAACGACTTATAGTCGCCCTTGAGCAGTTGGTCATAATAATTCTTAGCTGCATAGGCGGCTACGGCGGCTGGCTCTGGACCCTTATCTTTGCAAGAAGCCACGATGACAAGCGTCATCATGGCTATTATGATATATACGATACGTCGCATGAATATTATTTCTGACGGATGAAGATATTGATGGGACAACCGTGCATCGACCAGTTCTCGCGAATCTTGTTTTCGAGGAAGCGACGATAGTTCTCCTTCACATACTGCGGCAGGTTGGCATAGAATACAAACGAAGGTATCTGCGTGTTGGGCAACTGCGTGCAGTATTTTATCTTGATATACTTACCCTTGATTGACTGTGGCGGCGTTGCCTCGATGATAGGCAGCATCACCTCGTTGAGCTTTGCCGTTCCCACGTGGGTCTGACGGTTGAGATACACCTGTTTGGCGGTCTCCAAAACCTTGAAGATACGCTGTTTGGTAAGTGCCGAGGCAAAGATGATGGGGAAGTCGTTGAAGGGTGCCATACGGTTGTAGATGGCATTCTTGAAGGTGTCGATAGCCTTCTGGCTTTTGTCCTCCACAAGGTCCCACTTGTTGACTACCACCACGAGACTCTTGTTGTTCTTCTGGATAAGCTGGAAGATGTTCATGTCCTGCGCCTCAATGCCGCGCGTGGCATCAATCATGAGGATGCATACGTCGCTGTTCTCGATGGCACGGATGGAGCGCATCACGCTGTAGAACTCCAAATCCTCCGTCACCTTGTTCTTGCGGCGAATGCCGGCAGTGTCTACGAGATAGAAGTCAAAGCCGAACTTGGTATAGCGGGTGTAGATGGAGTCGCGCGTAGTACCGGCAATCTCGGTCACGATGTTTCGGTCCTCGCCAATGAAGGCATTGATGAGGCTCGACTTACCCACGTTGGGGCGTCCCACCACAGCGAAGCGGGGGATGTCGTCGTCCATGATTTCATCGTCCTGCTTTGGCAACTTTGCAACAATAAGGTCGAGCAAGTCACCTGTTCCGCCACCTGTAGCGGCACTGATACAAACGGGGTCGCCGAGTCCGAGCTTATAGAATTCGGCTGCGGTATAGGCGTTGCCGCTGTTGTCCACCTTATTGGCGACGAGGATAACTGGCAGATTGGAACGACGAAGAATCTGAGCCACGTCACTGTCCCAATCGGTGACGCCCGTCTCGTTGTCCACGATGAAAAGCAAAAGGTCGGCCTCCTCGGTTGCCACCTTCACCTGATTGCGGATGGCATCCTCGAAGATATCGTCTGAGTTGACTACCCAGCCACCTGTATCAACCACTGAGAACTCGCGGTCATTCCAAGTGCACTTGCCGTATTGGCGGTCGCGGGTAGTACCCGCCGTGTCGCTGACAATCGCGCGGCGTGACTGTGTAAGTCGGTTGAATAATGTCGACTTGCCCACATTGGGCCGTCCAACTATAGCTACTAAATTTGGCATTGTTCTTTCTTTTTGATTAATAATGAGAGCCCCCTGCTCTCCGACTTTTCTGACTAGTCTGACCAGTCCGAGTCCTCCGAGAACTCCGAGATCTCGGAGTTCTCCGAGCAGTCTGATTATTCTGAGTTCTCCGAGTTTTCCTATTGCCCCTCCCAATTATGCATTATGAATTATGCATTATGCATTATTGAGGGTCGTATCCGAACTGCTGGAGCTCTTTCTGTGAATTGCGCCAATCCTTGTCAACCTTGACAAACGTATCAAGATACACGGGCTTGCCGAAGAATTTCTCGAGCGACTTGCGCGCCTCTGTGCTTACCTTCTTCAGAGCCTGTCCCTGATGACCGATGATGATGCCCTTCTGGGAGTCGCGCTCCACGTAGATGACACAGGAAATGTGGATGTGGTGTTCGTCCTCCTTGAACCTCTCCGTCACCACTTCCACGCTGTAGGGCACCTCCTTGTCGTAATAGCGGAGAATCTTCTCGCGCAGAATCTCACTCACAAAGAACCTTGCGGGCTTATCGGTGAGCTGGTCCTTATCGAAGTAAGGCGGCGAGTCGGGCAGCAGTTCCTTGATACGCTTCAGCAGGATGTCAATTCCAAACTTGTGCAGCGCTGAGATGGGGAGAATCTCGGCTTTGGGCAGCAGCTGATGCCATAGCTCCACCAACTCGTTGAGGTGCTGTTGGTCGGTCTCATCCATCTTGTTGATGAGCAGCAACACAGGCACTTTCATCTGCTGCACCTTCTCCAAGAAGTCCTTGTTTTTTTCGGGATTCTCGTTCACGTCGGTGACGTAGAGCAGGATGTCGGCGTCCTGCAAGGCACTTTCTGAGAAGGCGAGCATCATCTCCTGCATTTTGTAGGCGGGTTTGAGCACACCGGGCGTATCGGAGAAGACAATCTGGCAATCGTCGTCGTTGACGATTCCCATGATGCGATGGCGCGTGGTCTGTGCTTTGAAAGTGGCAATGCTGATGCGCTCGCCCACGAGTTGGTTCATGAGCGTGGACTTCCCCACATTGGGGTTTCCCACGATGTTGACGAATCCTGCTTTATGCATGGCTGATTGGATTTTGACTGTGCGTGCGACCTGCACACACTTTTGTAATGTGCAAAGTTAGATATTTTTTTTGGATTATCGGTTATGCCTTTTCATTTTTTAGAGACATTTAGCAACCAAGGCACCTTGGCGGATAGGCTAAGGTTGCTTTTAGAGTAATATCCACTGACAAAGGCTCCACCTCTCATCATATCCAAACAAGGTGCCCGGAGTTACCATGACAAACGCCTGTCTATGCCGCCTTAGCTGAAATGTGAGATTTCCTATTCCAACAATAATAAGCGACAATACAAATGCAGGTCAGCAGTTCCGACAACGGCATGGCAAGCCAAATTCCTTCGGTTCCAAACAACTGGGGTAGCAAGAAAAAGGAGGGAACAAGGAAAATGCAGCCACGCAGCGAGGAAAATAATAGGGATGGCTTTACTCTCTCGATACTCTGGAAGTAGCCTATCGCAGACAAGTTGGTCGTGAAGAACACAAAGCCTGTGGCGAACAACGGGAATCCCTCAACAGCTATGCGTGCCGCCTCACTGTCCATATTGACAAAGAGTCCGACCAATGGCTTTGGGAATACCACAAACACCAGCATAACGACTGCGCCACAAAAGACTGCCGTTGCCAAAGCAATCTTTAAGGTCTTTTTCAGACGCTCCGTCAAGTTGAGTCCATAATTATAACTGATAATCGGTTGTGCCGATTGCGCTATGGCATTGCCTATCATAAATACGAATGGGGTATAATAGCAGGCGATTCCAAACGCTCCCACGCCGTCATCACCCAAATATTTCATGAATACAATATTTCCGCAATACATCAAAACGGCAAGGGTAATCTCTCCCAACAAGGCTGAGAAGCCTATATGACATTGATAGCCCAAGTTTCTGATGGTCAGCCGGAAGCTCTTGACGCTCATCTTGGGAGGATACAGTCGGATTCTCTTGGCGAAAAACACCAAATAAGTCATCGCCATCACTCCTCCCACTACTACGCTGATAGTAGAGGCAAATGCGGCTCCCTTGACACCCCAACCCAACGGGAAGATGAACAGCCAGTCGAGTATGATATTGATAATGGCACTTATCATGCTGCACCACATAGCCAGTCTTGGTGCACCGTCCAATCGGATAATAAACAAGCCGATTGACGCCCATACTTGGAACATCCATGAAGGGGCAAGCCACAGCAGGTAATCCTTCACCATTGGCAACAGGTGTTCCGAGGAGCCTAACAGTCTTGCCACGTCGTCGGGGAACAAGAATGCATACGTGGTGAGCGCCAAAGCTATGAGGGAAGCGAAAGCCAAGCCCTGCGTAACATTCAGCCGCGCTGCCTTGATTTTCTCCCTTGACAGATGAATCGAAGCAACCACCGAGCACCCTACTCCAACCATCAAACCAATTCCCGAGAGCAACATAATGGCAGGAAGATTGAGGTTCACAGCAGCGATTCCATCGCTCCCCACGCCATGCCCCACGAAGATTCCGTCAATAGCTGTTACAGCCGACATGCTCAACATGCCGAGCAAGGTGGGAATAAAGTATTTTTTGAACAGTGAAAACACGTTCACCGTACCCCAATCTATCGCATCTCTTTCCATCGTCAATTCTCCGTTTTACTCTGTACCACCGCCTAATGCATGATACAGGTTGATAACTCCTTATATTTGGTAGCAAAGGTAGGTCGACATCTAAGCAAATTGCATGAACAAATTCCGACAATAAGGATAATTATAGAAACAAAGCGCGGAAAACAAGAGATAAAATCGTATTTTTGCCACGACAATAATATCAAAGTATGCTGATGAGAAAGAAAGGATATGAATACGGAGTCTCCAACTGGAGAGATTCTCAAAACAAAAATATTCACACAAGTGGATGCATCCTGTTGGTTTGCGAGGAAGGGATGGCGGTCGTTTCCGTGGACTTCAAGCGAAAGCCAATCCGAAGAGGAGATATCGTGTTGATTTTCCCTGATACGATGTTTATCGTGAACGATGTTTCCAAATTGTTCATGATAAGATATATAAAGTTGTCGTCCAGTTTATGTGACGAAGTCACCTTCGCTCTCTCATCACAATTTTTCGATATGATATCTGAATCCCCAATTTTCCATGCTTGGCCCGACCAAATAGAATTGTTAGAAGCGTGGGAGAAGCTCTTTTATCGGATAACGCAATGCCAATCGCCCAAAACTGCTTATATGATGTTGCGCAACCATTTGCAGAACTTTTTCATTGGGATGGAAGACATTGTCATGGAAGAAGGAATCAAAAGCTCTATACAACCTTTCAGTTCCACAAGGCAGTTGTTCAACCGCTTCTGCCACTTAATAGAGGAAAATTGCCACTCTGAGCACAATGTAAAATTCTATGCGGATAAGCTATGCATCACTACGCACTACCTTGCGAAAATCACCGCCAAGACTTTGAATGCTACTCCAAAAGAGATGATAGACCGTCAGATTATCATGGAGATGAAACAGATGCTGACTACAACCGACATTTCCATCAAAGAACTTGCAGCCAACTTTCATTTCGATACGATGTCTTACATGGCTCGTTTCTTCCGTCGCCATACAGGACTGAACCCAAATGAATTTCGAAAAAGGTAAGCAAAATGAGTTAGGAGATAAATTGAGTTAGGAGTTAGAAGATAGGAGTTAGGAGTTAGAATTAGTTAGGAGATAAATAAGAAATAAGTTAGGAGTTAGGAAATAGGAGATAGGAGTTGTTCCACCGCACCTACTGAACTTACTATACCTACCGAACTTCTTCCAATCATTAAGTGCGCAGCTAATTATGCATTATGAATTATGAATTAATTGAGGATTCTGCTACTCTTCAGCGCTGTTGTCTTTAACTCCTATCTCCCAACTCCTATCTCCTAACTCGGAAGACTAATTGATGCCGGAATCTGTATCTTGGTTGTGAATATTCTTATCTTTGTTCACATAAGACTTACCTGTCTTAAACCGATAGACGAGACCTATGGTGAACATGTTCTTGTTGTCATGGATATTCGTGAAGTTCCGATTTCTCACAATGCTGCCATCCACTGTTTTGCTTGAGCCGATTGCATCGCGACCCAGCCAAAGCACCGAGGCGGAGATGCTGATATTGTCCTTAGGGTAATATGCCACGGATAGGGTGGAAACCTTCTCTCCCTTTTCCAAATAAGGCGCCTGTAGTTGCCATGACAAGACATTTCCCTGATAAGTGGCGTGAAATTTACTGATGTTCAGTTGCAGTTCATAATCCATCAAGAAATGATGATGACGGTAAATGCCTATCAGCCTACTGTTGATTTTGTCTTGCTCGTAGCTGGCAGATAGCTTTGCCGTGAACAGATTGCTCTTGGGGAAAGGCATGAAGGTGACATCACCCGACACGGCAAAGCCTTCCTCATACTTGGCGTTCTCGTTCTTCTGACAGATATAATCCCCATCCTGCACAAAATAGTTGTTGAAGGCATTGTGGTTCTTGGCGTATGCAAACTGCAACTCCGTCACCAGCCAAGGACGGGTGTAGTCCAATACCAACCCTACTGTATTGGCGGTGCTGTTCTCCAAATTGGGGTTTCCCTGCTTGACGATGTTTTCGGTAACCATCACCCTATTGTTGCTCAAATCTGACAAGGTGGGAATAAGCGTAGTGCGCGAGAACAAGCCTCGAAGCATGAAGTCGCGACCGAGTTTCCGCCCTACGATGACCTGCGGTTGGAGAGTCCATGAAGTAAAGGACACCTCGCGGTTATCGTTTGAATAGTAATTGAGTCCCAACGAAATACGATACATGAATTTCTTCCAAAGTCCTTTCAGTTCGGCATAGGCATAATTGGTGAACATCTTTGTCTTGTACTCCGTGTTGTCAAAGCTGTTCTCTATCTGCGCTTTCAAGTAGCTGTAGCTGAATCGGTTGCCCACCGACAGCGTTGTCTTTCCCTTAAAAGTCTTGGAGTAAGTAAGCTCGGTGATGAGACTGTGCTTTTTATTGTTCTGATGGTCCTCGTCCAAATAGACCACGGAGTCACCAGCCAACTCGTTCTTCTTGTAATTGCTTTTGGCGTTGAACATCGTGCCCACCACATCGAAGGTCAACTCTTGACTGTTTTTCAGCATCACGTTATAATAGATGTCGAGACTGGGAACGAACTGCCGAGTGCGGCTATATACGGTAGCGGTCCGATTCTGCGCGGTTTTATTTACCGAGAAAATATTGTCTTGTTGTTCGTCGAGATGGGTGTGCTGAATATTCGGCGAAAAGAGGATATTCAGTTGGTATTTCTCTGGGATGTATCTGTTGAAAGCCGCCGAGATATAAGTATCGTCGTAACCGAATTTTCTTTTGCCGTTGATTTCTGATTGATACGAATCATCGCTGAGTTCATACTCATAGTTGGAGTAGTTTTCTATGTCGTCATAATCGCGATAACCGAGATTTCCGGCAAGGGAGAACTGATTGTAACCGTGGTTGTATTTCAGATGAAGTCCATCGTTGGAGTAGCCCGTGGAAAAGGCGTTCATGGTTGACAAGCCGGCATTAAACCCGGAAATTCTTTTCTTGGTGATATAGTTCAGCACCACCGAATAGCCGGCATAGCGGGCGGGCGGAAAATCATACACTACGATTTTCTTGATTTCGTCGGCATCCAAGGCAAAGACATCGTTCTTGTCAGCCGACACGCCGTTAATCATCAGCTTCACGCTTCCGCCCCTGTTGCTCTTGAGGGTTTGCGAAGCCATATCGAATGTGACGTATGGCACCTTGCGCAACAGGTCGATTCCCGTCACGGCATTGCGTAGGTCGGATTTGGTGATGAGATAGGTCTTGCCGTCAATGGACTGAACCGTCGCCGATGCGGTCTTGACCACTTCGTCCAGCATTTGTGCGTCCTCACGGAGGAAGAAGTTCCTTGCCACGGTGGTGCCTCCCGTTGACGGAAATCTTACTGTTACGGTAGTATCCAACGGGGCATACCCCATGCTGGAGATGCTGACGGCATATTTCCGGGGAGACAATCCGCTGATGACAAACTGCCCGTTCAAATCCGCCAACAGCCTTGTCTTGGAAGTGTCTCCCGGAGTAGAGAAAGTAACGGTTACAAAAGGGATTGCCGTACTGTCGGTCTGGGACAAGACAGTACCGCGCAATACCAATTGAGCCTGAGCGGTAGAATTTATCAGTATGAAAAGGAACAGGATGAATTTTCTCACTCTACCTTATTTCTTGATGTCATAATAGTCTGTCTCGGCAGGCTCGAAATTGGGCGCTCCTGCCATGTCTCCTTCCACCAGCACCAGATTGATAACACCATCATATATCGTATTATACTTCTTCAAGTCGTAATAATCGGCGGTTTTGAGGGCTGCTAACGGAAACAGGCTCAATTGCCCCAACTTATCGGCTGGCAAGGTGAACCCGTTAATCAAGACGCGGATAGTGCTTCCGTCTTTTGAAACCACATCGTTCTCTTCGATTTTATCAACGGCTGGCAGGAGTTTAATCGCATCTATCAGGTTGTTGGCACCCGCCAGTTTGTCGGTCGTAAACGATACGGGCACAGGCATTGACGAGTTGTCACGATGCATTCTGATATGGAAAGTGAGATTGCCCTCGAAAGACTCTGGAAGATTGCCGATGTCCTTGGTTCGCTTCTCATAGCCCGGAGCCTCAATCTCTATGTGATAGTCTGCCTGAGCCACATTCTCACCTAAGTTGTATTGACCTGACAAGTCGGTAAAGTCGATGTATTCCAACTTCTTGGGGTCCTTGTAGTTGAAATATTTCACCGTGGCAAAGGGCACTGCCTCAACCTTGAAACTGTCATCGCAGAAAACACAACCCGTGATAAATAGATTTTGCGCTTTCAGACCACTGGTGAACAACACGGCGAGTAACAATAAACATAGTTTTTTCTTGTTCATAATAGATAATTTAGGTAGATATTCCTACTCTATAAGCTTTTCGGAAAGGGCTATAATTTACAGTTTATTAATTTCTATAGATTACGTTGCAAATATAAGAAAATACATGAATTTTACCAAACAAAAGCTCCGTTTTTTTTTCCATCTACTATTATTTTTTGAGGCGACGGTCTACCTTTCTTGTATGGCATGCCATTAAGATATTGCGAATGGGTTAGTAACTGCTCTACCCTATTCCTCTCGGCGCTATCTTTTATAGATGAGCAAGGTTATACCCGCCACTGAATATGGCAGTTCTATTTTTTACTTCCAAACGATACTACAAAGAAATGCCTTGACTGGTTCACCCTATTCGGTAACACCAGCCAAGGCTTTCATACCACTTCCGCTATGCTGAGTCGATGCGGTTTCCTATGTCCTTCCTCGGCGAATGTGCGAGGAACAAAATATCAAGTGCGGGCAGTAACAGTAGTAGAAGTGCTGCCTGTGGTAAGCGTGTAGCTTGAGCCAGATGTCATGCCCGGAGCAGAAATCATGATGCTGGAGCCGTTACCGCCTCCCATACCACCGCCCATGCCACCGCCGGTAGATGAGCCATTATAGCTACTTGGAACGGTGAACGAAGCCAAGGTGGTAGAACCACTCTTCAGAGTAATGGTTGAGGATGCGCTCACAGAGGCATTCGTATTGACGTAAGCCTGTGAGTTGGTCGTCGAAGAAGGTGTGGATGAAGAACCGCCCACTCCGAGTACCGTACCGCCCGTGATATAGATGCCGTAGCCTTCTGCAGCGTCAATGCCACATTCTGCGCCAGAAGCTCCATAGGCTGCCACGGTACCTCCGCTGATATAGATGTTGCCATTGGCGTCTATTCCGTCATTGTTGGCGGCAACCACCGTAACGGTACCACCCGATATATAGAGGTGACTCGAACTGTTGAGCCCATCGTCATAGGAGTTCACCGTGATGGTGCCGTCACTGATAGTCATCACAGCCTTGCTCTCAATGCCTTCTCCGTTGTTGCCCGTTGTAGTCACATCAATGGTACCGCCGCTGATAGTCACGTTTCCGTCCACCTTGATACCCTTGGGCGATGAAGTATAGTCATCGCTGATGTTGTCGGTGTCACCGGTATAGTTGGAATTCTCATTGGTTCCGTCGTTGTAGTACAGACCGCCCGATGTGGAAATGGTGAAATCGCCACCACTGATGTCCAGTGTTCCATCTACATTGATGCCCTTGCCTCCGGAGCCGGTAGCAGTCAGTTGGAACGTACCTCCGCTGATGTTCATGTCGCCGTCCGACTTGAGTGCTGCACAAGCAGAAGCTGAAGAGTCGTCCTCATCCCACACGCCCTTTCCGGCGGTAGAGATAGTGAACGTTCCACCCGTGATGGTCATGTCGCCACCGCTCTTCAGTCCTTTGGCGGCATAGGCTGTCGACTCGCAGGTGATATTCACTGTCGTATTGTATCCGGCGTCATCTGTGATAGTCATACTGCTGTCGCACTTGACAGCCTTCACATCCTCTGCCGAGATGGTAACGTTGAGCGTTCCGCCGTTAAGCAGCACTTGTCCGTTGTTCTCATCGGTACTATCGTCGGATGCCGATACCTGTATGCCATCGTCACCCGTTCCCGTCACGGTCACGGTACCATTGTCCATCTGGAAATACTGGTTGATGTTCATGCCATCCTTTGCTGCCGAGTTGATAATCAGCGACCCGGTAAAGGTATCATCCAAGAGTACATATTCGTCAGCCCAGAATCCATGCTTGGCATTGCCGTTGATGGTGAGCGAGCCGCTTCCCGTCCATTCGGAATGTCCGTTCACCATGAGACATGCGTCTTGTTCGCCATCAGCGCCGTCGGTCAGCGTGTTGGTGCCTTCCAGCACAACGGCGATGCGCTTGCCATTGGCGATGTTGATAGCAGCGCTGTCGGCGCTCGTCAGGGTGAGGTCGCTCAACGTCAAGGTTGCCTTGTAGGAGCCGTCCATGTAGAAAGAACCATCAGTGGATGTTCCCGTGAGGGTGTAGTTCACCTCTTGTGCCAAGTCGCTTGACTGCATAATGCTCACGTTAGCTCCCGATACGTTGACGGTGAGATATTGCATCACATTACCGGCAACCACGACCGAAGCGGAACTGCTGCTGTAGGTCACAGTTACAGCATCGTCGGTGACCGTCGAGTTATCCACATAGATTCTGTCGATGTCGCTGATAGAGAATACCTTGTTGAGGATTGTGAGCGTGGACCCGTCTGAATAAATCATGTCGCCTGCCTGCGAGGAGGGAACGGCGTAGGTCACGTTGCCTACAACAACATTAAGTGTCTGCGCCGAGGCGGGTAATATGACAACGGCGAGAAGTAATAATAGTACAAAGAATTTTCTCATGGGATAACAGTTTTAACGGTTTTAGACTGTGATTTGAACAAATAAACGCCGGGGGTAAGATTCTGCCGGGCTTCATCGGCGTTCTTAAACGTACCGACAAGGGCACCTGAGACGGAATAAACCGTAATGGGTGATTCTTCAGTCGCATTAACCGAGCTGATACCTGTCGTTGTAGAGAAGTACATCTTAGTCAAGTCGGTGAGCGTGAAGCTCTGAGTCCCATCATCATTCGTGGCAACGAGTTTGCCGTCAGAATAGACAATCTCCAAATTGGAAACAGAAAGCGAAGTCTCACTACCACTGCTGGTAGCGATGTTCAAATAAGCATAATCGTCTGCCATCATCGGCAAAGCGACAATTGCGCAAAAAAGCAAAGCGTAAATCCTTCTCATGTTGAACAATAAATTGAATGAATAAAATATAATACTAATACTGATAGCTTACGTCAAGGCTATGTGATTCAACGTCCTAGTCATCATGCTCGTCTTGATAACGATAATAGAGTTCCATCCCATGATGTTTGTTGATATCCCCGCCGTGTCGGCTGTATAAAGATTCTTTTCAAGATTCCAAGATTTGTAGATTTATTATTTTACGTAAGGCTCCAGACCTGTTTTTGGCATAAAAGTAATCCATCTCAAAGTGAATACACATCACGTTAGTGGCGTTGCTGCCATAAGTCTTTGACTCGCCATCAAAGTAGCCGTAGCGCTTGCTGAATATTTTCTCGGGTCGATAGATATGTTTCCAGCGCTCACGCAGGGAGAAGTTCCAACGATTCCACCTATACGTTCCAGTGACTGATGCCGAGAAGCAGTGGCACGGTCCCCTGTATTTGACTCCTTGTTCGGAGTGCCGTCATCGTGATAGGACAGGAGGGAAGTTATCAAATCAGAAGCAACTCGCCCTTTATCGGCTTCTTGAATGCAATATCCGTTTTGAGCCATGTCAAGCAGTTGCTGCAACAAACGAGCAGATACGACAAACTCTCTATTTGTCATATTCATCGGTCGGATACTATTCCTCCCAGACAAACTATTGAATTGATAATAAAAAATTCCCGTTATTGTCATATCTTCTCTAATCGTTCCATAGCAAAGATAAGATATTTCAAAGATGTTACAAAAACAATTCAACCAAACCACAAATTTTATCAACCAAAGCCCAAAACAAAGCAGTCTTACCCCTTCATAATTGGCATTTTCATACCACTAATTAGTGTAGTATCAAGAAGATACAAATATTCATGAGTAAGAACATTTGCCTTTTAAGTAAACTTCTACAGACATAGCAGATGAGGAATTTTGACAACTGACATCTTCTATTATTAACAATATTTTGACAACAACTCCAAACAAACAGATAATAATGAGCGAAGAACTGAAAGCTATTTTTATATTCTTTATTCAATATATTTTCTGTCCTCTTTAGTATTTTGTAACCCACTGAAAAACCGTTTTCTTTCATGTTTTTCATGAAATAGTGGTTTGCGCACCATCAAATAGCAAATGCCACTCAACGAAAGTTTCTCAATAAAGAATTCTCTATGGGTGGAGAGTTTCAGTTTTTCTCATGTTCGATTAACATCCAACACTGTCAACTAATTCCAGTATTCTTCAATTCTGGATTGAGCGACAATTGTCGACATGGATGTCGACAATTGTCAACGAGTTTTGCGGCAATTGTTAACGAGTTTGTCGACAATTGTCGGACGGTCCATAGTCAACTATAGAGTGTAGGAGATAGGAGCAAATTTAGTTAGGAGATAAGAGCAAATCGAGTTAGGGAAATAGGAGTTATTTTGAGTCAGGAGTCAGAGGAGTCGGAAAAGTCAGATAATGAGGATTCTGATAACCTTCAGCACTATTTCTAACTCCAATGAAATGAAACCGTTGGCTGTCTCCTCATTGACTTCACTTCGTCTCTCGCCAATAAAAAAGGAAGCACCTCAGAGTAATCCCCGAAGTGCTTCCTTATATAATAATGAAGTATAATCCTATTTTACACTGTCGCCATCGTAGCCCCATTTATAGAAGGAGGCTCCATGAACGAAACCGGCTCCGAAGGCAGTGAAGATGATGTTGTCGCCTTTCTTGAGGTT
The DNA here is from genome assembly GCA_050946455.1 of Prevotella sp. Taxonomy (GTDB): domain Bacteria; phylum Bacteroidota; class Bacteroidia; order Bacteroidales; family Bacteroidaceae; genus Prevotella. The sequence continues at coordinate 2,086 of JBMNUV010000025.1, read as the reverse complement.
CTTCTCGCAGTCCCAGATTGCCAACGGAATGGTTGCGGCTGAAGTGTTACCGTAGCGGTCGATGTTGATTACCACCTTATTGATGTCAATCTCTGCACGCTTGGCAACTGCCTCGATGATTCGGCGATTTGCCTCGTGAGGAATAATCCAGTTCACGTCATCAGCGCTGAGATGATTGCGTCGCATGATTTCCAACACGTCGTCGCTCATGTCGGTCACAGCATAGCGGAACACGGTGCGTCCCTCTTGATAGAGGTAGTGAAGACGGTGGTCTACTGTGAAATGACTGGGAGGGCAAACGCTGCCGCCCGCCTTCATGTGAAGGAAAGGCAGACCCTTACCGTCGGTGCGCAAGAAGGAGTTCTGATAGCCGATACCCTCTTCCTCTGTTGCCTCTACGAGAGCTGCTCCAGCACCATCGCCAAACAGGACACAAGTGGAACGGTCGGTATAATCGACCATTGATGACATCTTGTCGGCACCGATAACGATGATTTTCTTGTAGCGCCCGCTCTGAATCATAGCCGAAGCTACGTCGAGCGAATAGAGGAAGCCGCAGCAAGCAGCCTCAAAGTCGAAGGCGAAGGCGTTTTTCAGTCCCAGCTTGCCCAGTACAATGCTGGCAGTGGAAGGAAACTTATAGTCAGGTGTTGTAGTGGTCACAATCAAGGCATCAATGGTGTCTGGGTCCACTCCCGTCTTCTCAATCAACTGGCGGGCAGCCTTTCGCGCCATATAGCTTGTGCCCAAGCCCTCCTCGGTGAGGATTCGGCGCTCCTTGATGCCTACACGCGTCGTAATCCACTCGTCACTCGTGTCTACCATGCGCGCCAGTTCCTCATTGGTGAGGACATAGTCGGGCACGTAACCTCCAATACCAGTGATTACCGCGTTGATTCTTCCCATTATTCAGCAGCTTCCTTTTCTATAGCGACCATGCCGCGATAGTAACCGCAAGAGGGGCAAACTGTGTGATACACATAGTAAGCTCCGCAGTGGGGGCATACAGCCAGTGTGGGTGCTACTGCCTTGTCGTGAGTTCTACGCTTGAGCGTACGAGTCTTTCCTTGTCTTCTTTTAGGATGTGCCATTTTTGAAAAGTAATTTTTTGTTTAATGCTTAAGTTTTTTAAGAGCGTCCCAGCGCGGGTCTGTCTCTTCGTCGTTGTCGCCATCGTCTCTTCGGGAAACGGAGTACTTTTTAAGAAGGCTCATCATGGCTGCGTTGCATTTTCCAGGTGCATGCACGTGCCTGATTGGGACTGCGAGGTTGACAAACTCATAAACGAGCCACGATATATCGAGCACGCCTTTTTCGCGCGCCACAATAATCAGCTCGTCGTCGCTGCGGTCTTCATCACCCAACTTGCAGGCGACAGAGTCATCGGCTACTATCGGCTGCTCCATATCATCGAGGCAGAGGTCACACGGAACTATCACCATTCCCTCAATATGGAATCGGAGTTCGAAGAAGGTGCCGGTGCGGTTCACCGCCACTTCACAACGCAATTGGCCTCTCTTGAGAGAAGCACCTTCAAGACGACCGAAAAAGTCGTCGTTCAACTCATAGCTCATCTCGGTGAGCCCTTCTTTCAAGTCGCGAAGGTCTATCTGAAAATCGTCCATTGCGCTATACCACTCTTTATGGAGTGCAAAGTTACTAATTTTTTCTGATTATCAAGTCTTTATCGGTTAAAAATTGAGAAAAAAGTGATTTTCCCCTTCTCTCCAACCCCGACAGAAACGGCAGTCGCAAGTTTTCGGTCAATAATCTCAAGAAGCCCCGCCACTCCGCATGGAACAAACCCGCCACATCTCATGGAGGTCCCGCGATGCATGGAGGTCTCGCGCTCCGCGCAGGAGCAGCATCCGTAGTGGAGCCGCAACTCACGGAGGTCCCGTCGCTCCGCGCGGGACGACAACCGTCGAACAAACGCAGACAACGTTCCCGCATCGTAGTTCTCGCGCTCCGCGCAGGAGCAGCATCCGTAGTGGAGCCGCAACTCACGGAGGTCCCGTCGCTCCGCGCGGGACGACAACCGTCGAACAAACGCAGACAACGTTCCCGCATCGTAGTTCTCGCGCTC
>JBMNUV010000024.1:0-50542 GCA_050946455.1 Prevotella sp. | reverse complement strand
AGGATTCAGCGAAGCTAAATCCGATGCAAGCGAGTGCAGAGCCGAACTTGTTCGAGCTATACCGAGCGCAGCAAGGATTCAGCGAAGCTAAATCCGATGCAAGCGAGTGTAGAGCCGAACTTGTTCGAGCTATACCGAGCGCAGCAAGGATTCAGCGAAGATAAATCCGATGCAAGCGAGTGTAGAGCCGAACTTGTTCGAGCTATACCGAGCGCAGCAAGGATTCAGCGAAGCTAACACTGATGAAGGGTATCAGAATCCTTCAATAGTAATGTCTTTAACTCCTTTGACTCCTACTAACTCCTTTGACTCCTCCATATATGCGAAAGTTGAAATTATTATTTTTCGGAACTTGCGATACGGGCAGAAAAACAACCCCCGCGACTCCATCTAAGGAATCGCGGGGGCTATAATGAATTGATGTCTATCGAACTGATTATTTGTCAGCTTCAGTCTGTTCTTCCTCAGCGGCACGGAAGCTGTCGAGGTCCTCCACATTGAAATTCTCAATGTAGGCAGCCTTGCCTATCACGTCCTCCTCAGCCATGCGTACATAGACGTTGGCACTCTTCTTGAAAAGCTCAGGAGCCTTTGAAGCATCCTTCATGATGAGTAATGACATGATGATTTCGGCTGTCATATCATAGAGACGACGACCCAAGAAGTCGTGCAGTTCCTGATTGTCGGCAGCCTTCACCTTCTCAACGCTCTTCTCATAGAGTTCTACGAGCTTAGCCACACGGTCGTGAAGCGGCTTCATGCAGTCGCAAATCTCTTCGTTGAGCATTTCGCGGATGATGTTCAGATAGGTGCCATTAGTAATGTAGCGGATGGCTGCGACCACCTGCAACTGAGTTGTACCCTCATAGATAGAGAAGATACGTGCATCGCGGTAGAGGCGCTGGCTCTTATACTCCATGATAAAGCCGGAGCCACCATGAATAGAGATGGCATCATAGGCATTCTGGTTGGCATATTCTGAGTTCATACCCTTGGCGAGAGGTGTGAAGGCATCAGCCAAACGGCTGTAGGTCTTCATTTCCTTGCGCTCATCGGGAGTGAGAGTACGGTCGCGAGAGATATCCTCCAAAGCCTTGTAGATATCAACATAGCATGCCGTTTGATAGAGCAGTGAGCGACCAGCATCGAGCTTTGCCTTCATGCGGCTCAGCATATCATAGACAGCAGGGAAAGTGATAATCTTCTTACCGAACTGAACGCGCTCCTTAGCATAGGCAAGTCCTTCATTGTAGGCTTCCTGCTCCACGCCGACGCTCTGGGCTGCAATGCCGAGACGAGCACCATTCATCAGAGCCATCACATACTTAATCAGACCCAAACGGGTGCTGCCGCAAAGCTCTGCCTTGGCGTTCTTGAACACAAGCTCACAGGTAGGTGAGCCGTGGATGCCGAGTTTGTTCTCAATGTGGCGCACGTCCACACCGCCATTCTTCTTGTCGTAGATAAACATGGACAGACCACGACCGTCGCGAGTTCCCTCCTCAGAGCGAGCCAGCACGAGGTGAATGTCTGAGTCGCCGTTGGTGATGAAACGTTTCACACCATTGAGGCGCCATGTACCATCAGCATCCTGCGTTGCCTTGAGCATCACACGCTGAAGGTCGGAACCGGCATCAGGCTCCGTGAGGTCCATACTCATGGTCTCACCAGCACAGATACGCGGGATATATTTCTCTCTCTGCTCATCGGAACCGAACTCGTAGAGCGTGTCGATACAGCTCTGAAGGCTCCATACGTTCTGGAAGCCGGCATCGGCAGCTGCGACAACCTCAGACAACATAGAGAAGATCGAGTTGGGGATGTTTAAGCCTCCGTAGCGGCGCGGCATGGAGATACCCCACAGACCTGCCTTGCGTGTAGCGTCAAGGTTCTCATAGGTCTTGCTGGCATACTTCATGCGACCGTTCTCCAAGTGTGGACCTTCGAGGTCAACGTCCTCTGAGTTAGGCTCAATTACATTGGCAGCCACATCGCCAGTGATTTCAAGCAGTCGCTTGTAGTTTTCGATGGCATCCTCGAAGTTGACGGGAGCATCGGGATATTCCTTAGCGTCAACGTAGTTCTTTTCTTTCAAATCTACGATGCGCTTCATCAATGGATGACCCAAGTAAAATCCTATTTCAGGATGGTCGGTATAATAATTAGCCATTGTTTCTTTTATTGTTATTTAATTCAACTTTCGCATATATGGAGGAGTCAAAGGAGTTAGTAGGAGTTAGAGGAGTTAAAGACATCAGCGAGATAAACTCTCTTTTCCTCAATCAGCCTTATATCCATTGTTTTCTAAAATACCCTTACAGTATTTATTGATAAGCCTACTTGCTTCTTCAACACTTTCACAAAGCTGATAATATAAATTCTCGTCAATATATCCCAAATCGCGGGAAAGAATGATGTAGTACCTGCATTCCTCTAAACTTCCTTGAGAAATATTCAAAAATCTAAGTTTATCCGCCTTGCCAAGTTTTCTGTATCCTTCAGCAATATTCGCAGGGATGGAAACTGCAGCTCTTGTGAACTGGGACCTCAAGCCGAACTTCTCTTCTTCAGGAAATCCTTTCACGGCTTTATAAACCATCAAAACGAACTGATGGGCTTTCTGCCATGCGTAAATGTCTCTAAAGTCCCTTGTCATGAATACTTATGGGAGCGAAGAGGGTAATGTCTTTGACTCCTCTAACTCCTTTTGACTCCTTTTAACTCCTAAAATGATTACTTTGAATTCTTCTTATAATATTTGATGAGTTTCGGAATCACTTCCTCCACCTTACCATTGATGACGTAGTCAGCAATCTTGTTGATGGGAGCGTCAGGGTCGCTGTTGATGGAAATGATGATACCTGCATCCTGCATACCGGCGATATGCTGAATCTGCCCAGAGATACCACAGGCGATATACACCTTGGGATGAACCGTGAGACCTGTCTGACCAATCTGGCGGTCATGGTCAATCCAACCGGCATCGACGGCAGCACGACTGGCTCCCACCTCACCGTGAAGTTCCTTAGCCAACTTGAACAGCATGTCGAAGCCTTCCTTCGAACCCATGCCGTAACCACCGGCTACCACAATAGGTGCGCTCTTGAGGTTGTTCTTGGCAGCCTCCACGTGGCGGTCAATGACTTTCACCACATAATCCACCTCGGGTACATATTTAGCTACGTCGGGATATACTACTTCGCCCTTTGCCTTGCCCTCATAGAGAGCCTTCTGCATCACGCCTGAGCGAACAGTTGCCATCTGAGGACGATGGTCGGGGTTGACGATGGTTGCCACGATGTTGCCACCGAAAGCAGGACGAATCTGATAAAGCAGGTTCTCATAGTGCTTGCCGGTCTTCTTGTCATCGTAGTCACCGATTTCCAACTGCGTACAGTCGGCAGTCAGACCACTGGTGAGAGAAGAACTGACGCGCGGTCCCAAGTCACGACCGATAACCGTTGCGCCCATAAGGGCAATCTGGGGTTTCTCCTCTTTAAAGAGATTGACGAGGATGTCGGTATGAGGAGCCGACGTATAAGGGAAGAGTCCCTCGGCATCGAAAACGAAGAGTTTGTCAACGCCATAGGGAAGAATTTGGTCTTCAACTTTGCCCTTGATGCCTGTTCCGGCAACAACGGCTTCAAGGTCCACACCGAGTTTGTTTGCCAGTTTGCGGCCTTTGGTCAGAAGCTCCTGAGAGACTTCCTGCACGGTGGTGCCTTCTATTTCACAATATACAAATACGTTGTTCATTTTTCTTATTATTTGGGGTTAGGAGAGAAAGGGGTGATGCTTCTTTCCATCTTCGCTCGCTACGATTTAACAGAGCCTTGCACGCTGTGCAGTGGGTGCAGTAGGTTCAGTAGGTGGGCGAAGCCAATTATGCATTATGAATTATGCATTTTGAATTAACCAATGATTTTCTCGCTGATAAGTTCTTTCACAAGTCCCTCCACATCGGCGTCGGAACTGGTGAGCGTCTTGCTTTCCTTGGCTTGGAACACAATGCTCTGCACTTCCTTCACCTTGGTAGGAGAGCCAGAGAGACCACACTGCTGTGGGTCACCATTGACATCAGCCACACTCCACTGGTTGAGCGTGAGATAGGGACGCTCCTCATAGAGTTTGGTCCAAGGCTCATTGCCTGTGCGCTCCATGGGGCAAGTAGCGTATTTGTATTTCATCACGAGCTTAGCGTTGCACGGACGGCAGGGGGCAGCACTACCATTGACGGTGATGACCACGGGCAACGGTGCCTCTACAGTCTCCACGCCTCCGTCAATGTGGCGGCGAATAGTGGCAACACCATTCTCAATCTTAAGGATTTCCTCTGCGTAGGTCACTTGGTTGAGTCCCAACTTCTGAGCCACCTGCGGACCCACCTGAGCGGTATCACCATCAATAGCTTGGCGACCGCCGATGACGATATCCACATCGCCAATCTTCTTGATGGCTGTTGCCAAGGCATAGGACGTTGCCAGCGTATCGGCACCAGCAAACAGGCGGTCAGTGAGCAACCATCCTGTGTCGGCTCCACGATAGAGTCCTTGACGGATGATTTCGCCTGCACGGGGAGGACCCATTGTGAGCACGCCTACAGTGCTACCGGGATTCTGCTCCTTCAGTCGCAAAGCCTGCTCAAGGGCATTTAAATCTTCGGGGTTAAAGATAGCTGGCAGCGCTGCACGGTTCACCGTGCCCTCGGCTGTCATGGCATCTTTGCCCACGTTGCGGGTGTCTGGTACCTGCTTGGCAAGTACAACAATTTTTAAACTCATAACTAATATTTTGATTTATTATCCAATCCTTAAAATCCGTGCAAAATTACTAACTTTTTACATGATACACAAATAATTGCACTTAAAAAAGCATTTTGTGCAGTCGACGTTGCACAAAACCAATTGTTTGTGCAGAGTACCAAAGAGTTATAAAACAAGAGTTAAAGGACAACCGACATGGTCACATCCCCACCCTACCGCCAAGCATCTGTCCTTCTGCTCAATGCACTTTCACATCTTGCAGGCAATCCCCCACCTCGCTACATCTAATATATAATGGGGTGACGCATCACCTCATTAATGCGTCAGCGAGAACTTCAAGTTCAATCCAAAGTCGTGGGTTGTAGTGGGATAGCTGCTGCTGGAGAGCAACGGCGTATTTTTCTGCATGTCATAGTAGAAGCTCATCGTCAGCATACGGGAGAGGGTATAGTCAGCGGTGAAACTGAGCTTGAATGCCGTGTTGCCTGAGCTTGCCGAACTGGTCTGCGTAGCAATATCGCGCGAGATATTTGCCTGCTTGCGATAGCTTAAGTCGAGACGCAGGTTGAGTTCGTGGCCCACACCCTTATTGTTGCGGCCCGACTGCGATGAATTGTTGTTATTGTCATTATCATCGCCTTTCTTCTTCGACTTCACTTTTCGGTGGTTGCTGCCGCCAAAGAGATTGAAGTTGCTCAACTTATAGCCGGCACCGAGTACCCAGTCGTGGCTGGTCGCCTCATTGAGCTGGATGCTGGTCATGGAGAGCGAGAGTACACGTGTGGAGCGGTATTCGAGCTTGGCTGTAAGGTTGTTGTTCAGTGTCACGTCAATACCCAACAGCGGCGAGAAAGACTCGTTGAGGCTCACCGTAGAAACGTTGTACATGCTACTCGGAACGGGATTACCGGTAGTGGCATCCTCAATGAATCCCAAACCATTCATGTATTCCATATAGGTACTATAAGAACTGTAGGAACCCACGGCAAAGACGCTGCGGTAAGAATGGTTGATGTTGACGCTCTTGAAGATGTCGCGCAGGAATGGCAACTTGCCCAAGCCGCTGTAGCGGATGGTCCAGTTGGGCAACATACGTGCCAACGACGGGAAAATGTCGAGTTTGCCACCGCCCGATGAAGTATAAGCCGAGAGGAAAGCAGGCACCATCACGTCGGCACTGTATTTATCCACACCACCATTGGCAGCATCGAATGTCTGACCCGCTAAGGTAGAGCTTGCGGGATAGGGAGCACCGGCATACTGAGCCTCAACGCGCTGACGGTAACCTTCAAGCGAGTTGCAGAACTTATCAAATGTCTTGCTCTTATAACCGTTCTTGGCATCGCCGATTCCCTCAAAGGCACTCTTCAAGGATATGGTCGTCATGTTGAATGTTCCACTCTCGGTAGTGGGACTGCCCTCATACATATATTGAATACTGCGCCCACGCGTCGTGTTGCGGCTGGCAGTGAGGTCTATCTTGAAGTTCTTGACTGGCTCCAATGTCATACGCAACTGCAAATCCTCACTCTTGTTGGTCGTGGCAGGTGTTGCCACAGAGTCGCTCATGAGCAACCAGCCTCTATCACGAGCCTTATCTATGTAGCTATCGTCAATCAGTCCGAAAGCAAAATCAAGACCGGGCGACAACACACCAGTGGTGCGGGTCTGACCGAAAGCGTCTCCTACACTGGGCATGAAGCCGGGCAACGACATAGAATAACGGTTGGTATAGCTGAGGCTGACATTTCGCACCATCATCATCACACGAGCCGCCGACTGGGCTATCTTATACCAACGCTCATTGTCGAGTGGCGGCTTGGCGGTGACGCTGAGCTTGAGCTTCATTGCGGAATCCACCTTATTAGTGATAACAATCGTGTTCTCGTCCTTGCGGCGATAGCGCAACTTGAACGGTTTGCCATCTGCGGTCTTTGCCACCACGATGAGGCGGCGCGACTTCTTATTGTGTTTCACCGTGATAGTGGTGTCGGGCATCAAGGTGATTTCTTTTTCAAAAGTGTTCTTGTTCTTGGGCAGGTTCTTCTTCTGCTCCTCAGCCTTCTGGTCCTCTTTCGACTGATTATTACCATTGCGCACATTACGCCGTGCCTGCCGCGCTTGATTGGCACGTTTAGACATAGAACGGCTATTATCACGGTCGAAGCGTTCATTTGCCTTCTTGAGGAAGGGCACATGGTTGTAGAGTTTCACGAGGTTAAGCGTTCCGTCAATAGTGAACGTGCGGTTGTTGACGATGGTGTTGCCAAGGTCAACGCTGTCGTCGAGCAACGTTCCCCGCTCCCAACTATAGGTGGAGTTGAAAGAAGCGTTACTGTTAATCCAGTCGAAAATCGGCACGAGATTGAGCGGCAACTGATAGCTGGCTTGGAAACTCTGGTTATAGCTCAACGGCGTTCCAAAGTGGCGCAGACTTTGCTTCACAGAGTCTTTCCATGCCTCGTAGTGGTCGGGGTACAAATCCTTGTTGATAGGAGTATAAGGCTCCTCAATCTCGGCATTTGTGGCACTCTGGAAATTCATGTGCAGGTTCTTGGTGAAATCCCAACGGATTTGGAACTCACGGTTCCACAGGAACTGCTCGCTGAATGTAAGAGGCAACTGCGAATTCTCGGTCGCTTCCATGTCGCGCTCCTGCAACTCGTAGTAGTTACGGGTGATTTCGGAGTTGAAGCCCACGCTCTGCGGCAGCCAGTTAAGGCCAAAGCGCTTGAAGATATCCCAATACTTAGACTTCGACTTAATCTTCTTGAACGGCTCCCAAGCTTTATACACAGGCGACCAGTTGTAGTCCAAAGCTCCACGCCATGCATCCTCATTCTCATAAACGGTAGTCTCGCCCTGCGTGTGGCGGTGAGAGTGACTGTAAGAGAAGCTAAAGTTGGCAGGGTCGTAGGGCATCGGGTGACGCTTTGTAGCGATACCGATGCGGGCATTAGAGATAGCGAAGTTGGTATTGACCGTCTTCGTGATGGCTATATTCTCAATAGAGTCGCGCTCTGTTGGATCGGCGGCGTCAAGAGATTCGTCCAACTTCATATCCGTATCAAGCGGATTATACTTAGGCTTAATGCGTTCCTTGCTCACGCTATAATAAAGAGGTATCGTAACTTTTGCCTTGTCAGGGAAGAACTTGCCCAATTCCAGATTGGTAGTGAAGGTGTAGGTTCCGTCATCGTCGGTAGAGCGTTCCTGCACGCCTTCCTCCAGTCCACCGAATCCTGCAGTGCTGTAGCGGCCTTGCAGGTTGAGCGTACCAAAGTCGGAGAGTTGGATATTGAGGTTGCCCTGTGCAGCCCAACCTCCATCGTTGGTGTATTCGCGCAGACGAAGCTCATTGAACCAAATCTCACCGCTCTTCTGGTCACCCGTAAGGTTGCGCACACCGATGATGATGGTCTTCACCTCACCTAAGGTCGGGTTACCCATCACGGTCATCTTGTTGTTGGGATGACTGCTGTCGTAGGCAGAATATTCACGCGTATAGGATGCCTGTCCGTTAGAACGAGCCTTGTTGCGCTCGCGCTTCAACGTAGTTAGAGCCTCAAGCGGAATGTTGAGCATATTCTCCTCAGGCCAAACTAACTTGCGGTCGCTTGTGCTGTACTTATTATAGTCGCTGCGGGGAGCCGTGAGCTTCAATGGGATTTCATACTCATAATAATTGTTCTTGTAGTCAGAACCCAAGCGTATGAAGGCAGCCAACTGATTGTCCTGCAGATTTGTCGTGTTGTTCTCGAAAGCATTGGCATGGATGAACATCTGCAACTGCTTATACTGGCGCAGGTCGAGAGTTGTGTTCTTATAGACGCACTTCGACTCATTAGTGCTCAGGTTTGTAACGGTCATCGAAAGTGACTGCTCATTGTTCTCCACCAACTGCGGCTGTGTGGGGTCTTGCACACGTGAAATACCCGGCGGCAACACGTAGTTGACAGGCGTCTTGTCGTTGTTCTCCTCAATGTTGACTGATGCTGTGGTCATCGTACCTGTCTCAGCACTTGACGTGAGGGTTTGGTCGTAGGTACGCCATTCACCGCGCACAAGGTCAAGAGAACCAAAACGAAGCGTGATGGGATGAGCGAAACCTGTAACAAACACACGGATGAATCTGATGCTGGAGAAGTCGCTGATGCTGCCCACCTTCTGTTGGTACTCATCCAATGGAATACGGAAGAGATACCAGTCGGCTTTACCACGTCCACCCTTGCGGAGTCCCGGAGTGGTCTCACGCTTATCCACGATATAGTTCTCACCCACCACAAGGTCCTCGGGACGAATCGAAACATGATACTGATAGTATTTCTCGTATTCGTTAAGAGTATAGTCTTGGTTGATATCCTCCACATCAGGAGTGGTCTTGTACGACGTATCATAGCTCTCCGTACGGCTCTCATTGTCGGGTGAGTTGCCTTGCGGATTGTTGATGTACTTATAGCGGCGGATGATGGAAGCCTGCATCTCGTCGTAATCGGTACCACGGAAATAATGGTAGTCATCGCCTGCGGGGTCTGCCTGAATGCTGTCCCAAACTTGTGCGTTGACCTTTGACTGCACTTCGGTGAGATAGCTCTGGTAGGGAGCAAAAGCCAACTCCTCTTCGTCGGTCAATCCGTTGAGACCCACATCCTGCAAAGCGCGGCTTCCGCTGGTCGTCGCAAAGGCATAAGTCACGGTGGGCTGATTGGGAATACGTCCCCACTGTGTCTCAGACCAGTTAGTAGAACCGTCAACGGGCATACCGCTCTCATAGAACTTCTTGCCATCGTGCAGGACATCCTCCGACACTTCGCCAAGGTTGAAATAGAGGTCGCCGCCATATTCCGAAGCCACGCCCTGCTCACGCGTATAGATGAAGGGGTCGAGCATCCAGAACTCGATATATTCGATGTTGTTTTCCTCAAAGTCGCTGTTGTCAATCTTGCGCATCATACCCCCCCAATGGCTGGTCGGATTGTTGAGGGTTCCGTCGCTGTTGAGGTCCGGATTGAAGTTGTAGGGACCGCGCTCGTTGGGATAATAGGTAAGGTTGAGCGTTGACAGGGTTGCCGTGGCTCCGTTATAGCTACTCTGATTGCGGTTGGGATAAAGCTCATTGACGTAAACCTCTCGCACGTAGTAATTAGAAAGTTGCTCCAAGTCGCTACGGATATGTCCAGGAGTGAGCGATGAAGAACGACGTGTGAAGAGTGGGTCAATGGTGTACCAAGAGAGGAGCGAACGGTTGTAGCCCGAACTCAGCGTTGTCTTATCGCTGTATTCGGAGAACATCGTAGGCACACTCGACAGCATCCACGAAGTCGGAGTGAGGATGCTTATCTTGTTGGTGGCATTTTCAAAGTCATCAATGTAGGAAGCATTGTCCTGCGTGCCGCTGCTCTCTCCGGCGATAAGCTGGGCAAACTCTCCCGTGAAGGAGATTTGTGAAGGCTGGGTCAGGTGGAGGAACGGCAACTTGTCGAGAAGATTGGTGAGCCACTGACTCTCCTTCTTCCAGTTGATATTGACTCCCCAAATAGTATTGTTGAGCGGCTCAGAACCCATGTTCACCTTCGATGTCAGTGCCTGTTCCGAAAGATGGAGCAACGTACCGCTCATCTGGAAGTTCTTGGTGAAGTCATACTCCCAGTTGAATCCGAACATGGTCTTTCGCTCCTGTCCATAGTCGGTATTACTCTCCAACGACACGCTCACGTTGGTTCCGGCGTCAATGATGCTCTGGTTGAGAATCGTCACCGTTCCACCACTGTAGTCCACACTATAGTCGCTGCCTTCGGTCAGCGTGACACCACCGGCAGTCACCACCACGGAACCTTGTGGCACATTATAGGCACCGAGTGAAATCACATTGGCTGCAGTTCCACGATACTGTCCCACAAGCAGATATTTATCCTTCTCTGCTATCTGCTTGGCTACGGTCTTGATGGAGTCGTAAAGTTCTGTAAAGGCGTATTTCTCTGCATCGGCAGCACTCACACCTTTACTCACGAGATAGTCGTACATGTATTGTCCGAAAGGCTCAGGTTCAGGGAAGAATACGCGTCCCTTGCTCACGGTGTAGCCTTCCACAAAGTCGAAGTAACCGTTGGAGTGTGCTTTATTATTATTGTCGAGTCGGTCAGCTCCCAAGAGTTTAATAATAGTCTGGCTCTTCACCTGCGTCTCAGGAATATAAGAGATATAGACACCTGCGGTATCACTCTGGTATTTTACGTCGAGGCGGAACTTATCCTTCTCCAATGAACTGCTTCCCAGGTTATACACGTTCTTCATCATCAGGTCCCAGTTGCCTTGCTCCGGCGTGTTACTGGTATTCTTCAATGATTTCACGAAAAGCGCCTCGTTGACATCGGTCACGTCTGATGCAAACTCACCCACCTGATAGGTCGTACCACCATAAGTGTACTCAAACGCAACGGCAAGCACTTGGTCAGTCTGCAAGGTAGAGTTGAGCGAAATATAACCCAAAGCAGTGTTGACGGTGTACTCCGAAGAACTGAGCAGACGAGCCTTCTCAATCTTCTCATAGTCGGTGCCGCCCACCAAACCTGCACCGTCAAGAGTTGTCGAGGCTTGGTCGATGTCGCGGGCGGTGGCATAGCTGGTCGTTATCGTGGAATACTCACTGTTGGCACTATTGGACGGAACTACCTGTCCCGTCAATGCCCAGAGCGAGTTACTCACCTTGGTGTTCTCTCCCAAGTCGGTCAACGCCACGATATTGCGGGTATTGGTAGTCGTACCGGTCTTGTTGGTCACCCAAATCTCCACGCGGTTGATATTCACGCCCGTTGTCATATTGGGCAATGTGCTCATGCCCTTCGTATAGCGGTCGCGGAAGTATTGCGAAAGGAAGAAGTGACGGTTTTCCTCGTAGTTGGCAACGTCAATCTCAAACGGAGTAAGCTGCACGCCACCCTTGCTGGAAACTGTTTTTGTGGATGATTTCTTCTGCGAGAACACGGTCTGCAACTTCAACTTACCGAATTGCATGTCGGTTCTCAAACCGAAGAGCGAGCTGGCTCCCTTCACCAGACTGGAATTGCTGGGGAAAGAGATGTTACCTGCCTCAACGAGTTTGATGATTTCGTCCTCCTTGCCTTCGTATTTCAGTTTCAAATCCTGCGCGTCGTAGTCGAAGGTAGCATCGGTGTTGTAGTTCAAGTTGAGGTTCACCTTGTCACCCACCTTACCGTTCATGTTCAAGTTGATTTTCTCGTCAAAGTCCATCGTCGTGGTCTTACGGTTACGGATGGGGAGTGACGGATTATCGATGTTCTTAAGTGTGGCACCGAACTTCAACTCAGCAGTACCTTGTGTCTTGATACGCACACCGCCGGGACCGAAGATTTTCTCTGCAGGGCCCAACTCGAAGTGCATATCGGTGAAATCAAACTTCTCCTTGCCTTTTGCCTTATAGATTTCAGAGTTCTTGTCTCTGAAGTATTGCTGCATCGACTTCTGTTCCACATACTTGCGATATTCCTCCGGAGTCATCATGATAGGTGCGTTGAGGTAGGTATCGCTGATTTTAGAACCGAAGATATAGCGGTCGAGAGTATCATTGTAGACAACGTCCTGTTTCAAGTTGTCAGGACGTTTCAAATCGGCGGGATTCTGGTCCAAGTCATCGTAGGTGATGGGCGTGGTACGCTGAATCTTCCACCGTGGATGGAGCAGTGAGTCGGGAATCTCCTCCTCTTCAGCCGAAACAGCCTGCGCCTTCACATCTATCGCAGGTTTCTTCGACTTGTCGTCCTGCTGCTTGTCCTTGTTTTGCTTGTCATCCTTCTGGTTGGAGGATTTCACCTGCGGAGGCCGCTGGTTGTTGGGCTTGTTATTCTGGTTGTTGGGGTCGTTGTTATTATTTTGGTTGTTGTTCTGCTGTGGCGGTCGCTGTTGCCACGGAGTCGAACCCTGCAGAAAAGGCATGGCAAGAGCATAGCTGGCTACCAAAGCGGTCAGCACGACCATGAATTTTCTATGGAACAACCTGTGATTCATTTATAATTCTTCAAAGGAAGTTTGCTGGTGTAGGAGGTGCAGTAGGTTCAGTAGGTATAGTAAGTTTAGTAGGTGTGTTGGGCGAAGCAACTCCTAACTCCTATCTCCTATCTCCTAACTGAAAAAGCTCCTAACTCATCTAACTCATCTTCGCTCCCTAACTCATTTTATCATTTTTAGTGCTAATTTCACCACCTGCTCCACTTGAATACCGGGATTATCTTTCATCACTTGGTCCACGACCTTAGCACTGGGCGCCGGCGAGAAACCGAGCATCACCAATGCGCTGACGGCTTCCTCCTTGATGGGAGATTCTACTGGAGCCTGTGAACCGCCACCTGCGCTCACCTCCTGCGTGATGCCGAGCGAGAGCACCTTGTCACGCAGGTCAATGATGATGCGCTGTGCAGTCTTCAATCCAATGCCCTTCACCGACTTAATCATCTTGTCGTTGCCCGAGGCGATGGCATTGCCGAGTTCTGCCGGAGTGAGCGATGAGAGGACCATGCGAGCCGTATTGGCACCCACGCCCGAAACGGTGATGAGAAGTCTATAGAGTTCGCGCTCTTTCTTCGTGGCAAAGCCATAGAGGGTGAAGCTGTCATCGCGTCCTCCCGTTACGAGGGATTCATTCACGTAGAGCTTCACTTCCTTCTTGCCTTGAATGGCGCTGTATGTATTCAGGGAGATGTTGAGTGCGTAGCCCACTCCAGCAGCTTCCACCACTGCCAAAGCCGGAGTAAGGTCGGTCAGTTCCCCTCTAATATATTCTATCATTTCTGTTTAATACGTATTGATTCTAAGTTAAAACGTATTAATTTAGAAATTATTATATCAAGACAGGGGTCGTTGTTTCCCGACAATAGGATAAAATCACCACATCTTACCGTTTTTAGAGATATTATTTGTAATTTTGCACCGTCTTATGAAACGAACATTTCAACGCAACTTCACCCTACAGGCTAAGTTAGGCTTGATTGTATTTCTGGTCCTGACAGTCTATTTCTTCTGGCAGCGCGAAGTACTGCCGGGAGTGGCAATGGCGTTGATTGTTGTGGCAACGATGGAGCACGTGTTGCATTCCGCTTATATCTTCGACGGTGACGAACTCATCATCTATAAAGGCCGTTTTAGTCGTATCAAACGAATTCCCATCATCGAGATAACCAATTGCCGCCGTATGCGAACCACCTTTGGCATTGTCCACTACCTACTTTTAGAATATGGAGCAGGTCACGTCGAAGATGTGGAACCTGCCTTGGAAGATGAGTTCATCAAAGAACTCAAAAAGAGACTCCATATCCTGCAAAGCAGGCGGAACTTTACTAATAAGGTATAACAGACAAAGCCTCTATCCTTGCTACAATGCCTCTTTCGGGAGATTGAATCTCCTTATAATGACGTTATGAAAATGAATTTTAATGTGAAAACTTGGCTTCTGTTGATGCTGCTCTCCCTTTGTTGGCTGCCGGGAGTGGCACAGACGGATTTTGAAATAGAGAGCGACAGTGTGAGTGACTCTGTCGAAGTAGACACGATAAAGGCTGACTCGATAGCTTTGCCGTGGCCTGAATCCGTGGTCTATCATATCGACAAGCTCTTGGAGAACGACATGTTCCAGACTTCGCAGGTGGGAATCATGGTCTATGACCTCACTGCCGACTCTACTATCTACGCCCGCAACGAGCGCCAACTGTTGCGCCCTGCTTCCACACTGAAAACCATCACCGCCATCACGGCACTCGACCGTTTGGGTGGAAGCTACCAGTTCAAGACGGAGCTTTGCTATACGGGTGAGGTTGTCAACGGCGTACTCAACGGCGATATCTACGTCAACGGCGGCTTTGACCCACGATTCAATATCGACGACATGGGGGCATTCGTGGAGAGTCTGCGCAAGATGAATGTGGACACCATCCGCGGCACACTCTATGCCGACCGTTCAATGAAAGACGAGAAATTGTTAGGCGAGGGATGGTGTTGGGATGACGACAACCCTGTGCTGTCGCCCTTGGTTTTTGCACGCAAGGATGAGTTCATGACTCGTTTCCGTCGTGAATTGCAAGAGGCAGGAATCTACGTTGATGCCTTCACTTCCACGGGACGCAAGCCTGCCGATGCCAAATGTATCATCACTCGCTTCCATACCATCGACCAGATATTGATGAGGATGCTCAAAGAGAGCGACAACCTCTACGCTGAGGCAATGTTCTATCAGATTGCCGCTTCTACGGGTGAGCGTCCTGCAAGTGCACGCGATGCAAGGCGCGTCACCAACCGACTCATTCAGAAGGTGGGACTCGACCCCGACCGCTATCAGATTGCCGATGGCTCAGGACTCTCCTTATATAATTATGTAAGTGCAGAATTAGAAGTCCGTCTGTTGCGTTATGCATGGCAGAACCAAAACATTTATCTTCATCTTTATCCTTCCTTGCCCATCGCTGGCGTTGACGGAACCTTGAGCAAGCGTATGCGCGGCTCGTTCACCAGTGGTAACGTCCACGCCAAGACAGGCACCTTAATGGGCATTAGCTCCCTTTGTGGCTATTGCCACGCCTCCAATGGACATCTCCTTTGCTTCAGCATTATCAACCAAGGAGTGATGCACGGTCGCAACGGTCGCCGTTTCCAAGACCGCGTCTGCACGATTCTTTGCCAACCGTAGAAGCAGTTTTTCTTTGTTCGGCAATTCGACGCAACACACGGAGGTCCCGCGCTCCGCGCGGGACGACTACCGCATTTACCCGACAGTTGTCCGCATTGTAGTTCTCGCGCTCCGCGCGGGAACAGGGGACGCAACATGCGGGATTTATACAATTCAGTTAGCTGCCGGTTTGGATGTCGTCCCGCGCGGAGCGACGGGACCTCCATGAGTTACGAATCATCAGCGGATATTGTTCCCGCGCGGAGCGCGAGAACTACGGGCGGGACGACTATCGAATCGTGCCTAAAGTACTGCCAACGAATTAAGCTAATTACCCTAATTTTTTACCGTCATCTTATGGCGGTTAATTCGCTTAATTCGGGCAATTGGTTGGCAGAAAAAACAATTAGATGGATTTAAGTCGACCTAATACGCCGCTCGTCCCGCGCGGAGCGACGGGACCTCCATGAGTTGCGAATCCACGAAGGACATTGTTCCCGCGCGGAGCGCGAGAACTACGAGCGGGACGACTACCGAATCGTGCCTAAAGTACTGCCAACGAATTAAGCTAATTACCCTAATTTTTTACCGTCATCTTATGGCGGTTAATTCGCTTAATTCGGGCAATTGGTTGGCAGAAAAAACAATTAGATGGATTTCAGTCGACCTAATACGCCGATCGTCCCGCGCGGAGCGACGGGACCTCCATGAGTCGCGAATCCACGAAGGATATTGTTCCCGCGCGGAGCGCGAGAACTACGAGCGGGACGACTACCGAATCGTGCCCTAAGTACTGCCAACGAATTAAGCTAATTACTCTAATTTTTTACCGCCATGCATGGCGGAATAATTCGCGATTTCGGGCAATTGGTTGGCAAAAAAACAATTAGATGGATTTCAGTCGACCTAATACGCCGCTCGTCCCGCGCGGAGCGCGGGACCTCCATGAGCTGCGAACCAACGACGGATATTGTTCCCGCGCGGAGCGCGAGAACTACGGCTGCGCGAGAACTACGAACGGGACAAAATGTTTGTATTGTCGGATATTACGACGAAATATGCCTATTCCTTATTATCCGCGGAGCTATCCCTATAATCCTTGAAATCAACATTTGCCTTGGCATCGCTGGTATCCCAATTGATATATTCCACGCTATAACGCTTGCCTATATGGACAATGTGGATGACACCGGCAAACTTGCCTAACGCATCACGAAGCTGATAAATGGTATAGCCTTCGCTGTCCTTCTTCAATTCTATGTAGGTGACGGCAAAATTATCAAGCCATTCCATCTCCAATTTTTCTGCATCTTCGAGGGTCTTGCAACTGGAGCGCATGATATAGCTGGTGAGTTGGTTGTCGCCATGAAAGAAGAAGTTGATTTCATCTACGGGCACATCCTTATATACATAATTATAATACACCAAACCCGTACCCAAACGTACGTCTTGTACCACGTTGTCATTATAGTCTGCCATCGTATATTTGACGACTCGCTTCGAACATCTCCACGTCAGTCCGCCAAGGTCTTGCGCTTGAAGCGGCAAACTAAAACTCAATATAGCCAATATGGCTAATAGAACTATTCTTTTCATCTTTATTCAATTTTGTTGGTTTCTACCCATTAAACGTTCCAATTCCTCACATATTGCTTCGTTGAACGGCAGTTTTTGTTACCCCCTAAGATGAATTCAGGCCCTTATCTGTAACAATTATCCTATCCAATGCGTCTAAAACTAAGAAAACATGAGTCCAAAAAAATGGGATGGGAAATCTCACACACTTTTAACCTACGGTTAAAAGTAGTCATTCAGGATTGTAGAGCGCTTATCGGGGATTGCTGACAAGTGGCACCCGAACGGCTGGCACTTGTCAGCACACCGCAGTAAGCGCACAGCAGGTCAGATGGGTTGGAAATTGAGTCAATGATTGAACCAATTTCATTAAAATCATGTGAAATACGGATTGTTGTTACTTGTCAGCTATCAAGTGTTTGTGTTTTGGGCCAATTCACCAAAAACAACTTTTCGGTAGCACGGGTGAAGGCGGTATAGAGCCAATGAATATAATCGGGCGTAAGCATGTCGTCGGTCATATAGCCTTGGTCCAAATATACATGCGCCCACTGCCCGCCCTGTGCCTTATGACAAGTAACTGCATAGGCATATTTGATTTGCAGCGCATTATAATATTCGTCATTTTTCAATGCTGCCAATCGGTCAGTCTTATGCGGTAAGTCGGCATAATCTTCCATCACTCTTTCAAAAAGTTGTTGAGACTGCTCGGGCGTCAAGGCTGGGGCGTCGCTATGGAGTGTGTCAAGAAGGGCTGTTGAGGTTAGTTCAAAGTCATCGTAGTCGGGAAAACGCAAGGTCACATCGGCGAAGTGGAAACCATAGAGGTTGCGGAAATTATGAACCGCCACCACTTCTGCACGGTCGCCATTGGCAATGAATCCTACCGGCTGGTCGTCGGAAAGATATTTATTGCGTACCACCATGAGTTGGTCGCCGCGCGAAAGTTCTTCCTCACGGTCGAGAACGGTGTTGCGAATCCCTATATTATATATGTTCGCGCGTTTGTTGCTCCGCGTGACGACTATCGTCTCGTCCTCGCCCACGTGGCTGTAGCTTGAGGCGATGGACTCAACGATTTCCGCTCCGGGCATCATCACGATGTCGGCAAAGCCTTGAAAGCGGATTTTCGGCAGTTGCGTCACCTCGTCGTGAGTGATGAGTGCCCGCAGTTGGGTAGCGTTCCACAAGATTCCCGAATCGAGTCGTTGGCGCACCACCTCGTTGAGGTCGCACTCATAGACGTGCAGTCCATAAGCCTCCAGCACCTGTGCCTGCAGAGCCGGACTTTCCTCTTCACCGACGGGTGGCAACTGTGCCTTATCGCCGATGAGCAGCAGTCGGCAGTTCTGACCGCCATAGACATATTCGAGCAGGTCGTCGAGCAGCGAATGGGTACTGAATACGGATTCCCCTGAGGGTTGACTGCTCACCATCGAAGCCTCATCGACCACAAAGAGGGCATTATGATAGAGGTTGTCGTTGAGGTTGAAGCTACCTGCGATGGACTTACGGCGGTAGATGCGGCGATGAATGGTGGAGGCGGGCAAATGACAATGCACGGAAAAGACCTTTGCCGCACGACCCGTGGGAGCCATAAGCTGCAACTTCTGACCCAACGATTTGAGCGTTGCCACCATAGCAGCGGCAAGCGATGTCTTTCCCGTTCCGGCAGAGCCTCGCATAATCATCACGCAACGGTCGCTGCGGTCAGCAAGGAATTGGGCAAAGACCTTCAATGCCTGTCGCTGGTCGGCGGTAGGCTCAAAGCCAAAATGGGAGATGATGCGCGAGATGAATTCGCTGATGAGCATTACTTGAAGATGATTGGGTGAGTCAGAAAATCAGACTGGTTAGAGAACTCAGACTTATGGGCGGTCTTTCTTGGCGGTTCCGAACTTGGAAGGCTGAGAACCCATGATAAATTCCAACGTGCCACCGCGAACAATGTCTTGGTAATTGATATAGCTCTTGGTGTAGTTGCGTCCGTTGAGCAACACACGCTGGATATAAATATTCTGGTCGCTGTTGTTCGTTGCCTTGATGGTGAACGTCTTGCCGCCGCCCACATTCAGTTTTGCCTCGTTGAAGAGCGGGGAGCCAAAGACATACTTTCCGCCAGCAGGCTCCACTTGATAGAGTCCGAGCGCAGAGAGCACATACCATGCCGACATGGCACCCACATCCTCATTGCCGCAGAGTCCGTCGGGCGCATTGCGGTACATCTCCTTGAAGGTGCGGCGCAAGAGCGGAGCGGCTTTCCAAGGCTGTCCGGCATAATCGTAGAGATAGATGACGTGATGGCTCGGCTCATTGCCGTGGGCATACTGTCCGATGAGACCACTGATGTCGGGTGAAGCCTCTGCACCCATGTCGCCACTGACAACAAAGAGCGAATCCAACTTCGCTACGAAAGCCTTGTCGGAGCCGAAGAGGTTGATGAGTCCGTGAGGGTCGTGCGGCACAAGCCATGTATATTGCCAAGCATTACCTTCGGTATAATCGTCCGCCTCATGCGAAGCGTGGAACGGATTGAACGGCTCACGGAAGCCGCCCTTGGAATCTACCCCACGCATGAAACGTGTTTTGGGGTCGAAATATTTGCGGTAGCTCTTGCTGCGGTTGAGGAAATAACGTGCATCTTCCTTTTTGCCGAGCAGTTTGGCGACGCGCGCCACGGCATCATCCGCCAACGCGTATTCGAGCGACTTCGAAACGGTCTCTATCTTCTCGTCCTTGTCATACGGGATGTAGCCCATCTTCTTCAGCCATTTCATGCCGCGCTCATCAAGCATACACGATTGTTTCATCGCCTCAAAAGCAGCCTCCTTGTCTTTCACCTTTCCCTTGAGGACTAAGTCGGCGAGCACCGGCACTCCCGGATTGCCCACCATGCAGTTGGTCTCATTACCCATCAGATGCCACACGGGTAGCTTTCCCTGTTCTTTATAGATATGAATCATGGTCTCTGCCACATCGTTCAGCATTTCCGGATGGATGAGCGTCATGAGCGGATGGGCAGAGCGATAGGTGTCCCAGAGCGAGAAGGTCGTATAGTTTTGGAAATTGCCGCGGTAGGTCTTTCCATCGGCTCCCCGATAATCACCATTGACATCATTGAACACCGAGGGAGCGGTCATCGTATGGTAGAGAGCGGTGTAGAAAATGGTACGCGCCGTGGAGTCGTTTGTTGCAATCTGGATTTTCGAAAGTTGGCTATTCCACTGTTGGCGAGCCTCCCTAACGCACCCGTTGAAGTCCCACGCCGGAATCTCACTGTAAAGGTTCAGACGTGCGTTTGCCTCACTTACCGCGGAGAGTCCCACCTTGACGAGAAGCGGCTCATTTGCATTCGCGGTACTCAGTTCCCAGCGTCCCTCCCCCATTGCCGTCAACGAGACAGGGCGGGAGAAACATGCGCAGAAATAAACGCGCTGGTCGACTGCCCATCCCTTGGAGAAGCGATAGCCGGAAAGGGTTTGCGCATCATTCTGCGTGAGTCCGCAGTCGGTCACTCCATCCCACCCGATGCCCTGTGACAAGTCGATGGCGAGCCGACAAGAATCGGAGGTAGGGACAAAAGTATAACGATGGAAACCGCATCGGGCAGTGGTGGTAAGTTCTACGAACACGTCGGGACAGTGGAGGACAACGGAATAGTAGCCGGGACTCACCGTCTCAGCATCATGATGGAAGATGATGGTTTGCTGTCCACTATGAGCAATGGGCAGGAAAGCCACATCGCCCAACTCGCCGATACCCGTGCCGCTGAGGTGCTGATGACCAAAACCTATCAACACGGAATCACTGATGTGATAACCGGAACACCAATCCCAGCCGCGCGTAGGTTCTGTGGGCCCCAACTGAACGTAACCCCAAGGAACATTGGCTCCAAGAAACACGTGACCGTGACCACCCGTTCCTATCCACGGATTAACATATTGGGTATAGTCGTTTGTTGCCGAAGCCGTCAGGAAGGGAAAGAGAAGCAACAACAAAAACTTATTTCTTATCTTCATAGTAATTGATTTTATGGGGATTGTCAATAGAATGCTTACATCAGCGGACTGAGCAGGCGGAGAAGGCTTTCCCAAAGTCGCTTCAAGAAGGGGCGGTTCTCCACTTGAACGGCATCCTCTATGCGGACGCAGTCGCGCTCATCGTCGAAGAACACTTGTTTGAGTCGCTTTGCCATAGGCTCACCATAGAAGAAAACGTTGGACTCAAAGTTATTCTCGAAGCTGCGGAAGTCGAGATTGGTGGAGCCACAAGTGGAGATGCTGTCGTCGCTCACGAGCATCTTAGTGTGGTTGAAGCCTTTTTTGTAAAGTTCCACCACTACTCCAGCCTGCAAGGTCTCATACACAAAGGAGCGGCTTGCCCACTGCACGATGCGGGTATCGGTCTTGTAGGGAATCATCAGTCGCACATCCACGCCCGCCAACGCAGCCACGCGCATGGCAAAGAGGATAGGCTCCGTGGGCAGGAAATAGGGCGACTCCATATAGACGTAGCGCTTTGCCTGAAGCAGGATGCGCACGTAGCCATGCTCGATGTCGGGCCATTGGGCGATGGGACTGCTCGTCACGATTTGGGCAAGCGTCTGGTCTTCCGGATTGATTTTGAGGTCGGCAGGGAAGGGCGGATAGTAGATGCGGTCGGAGATGAGCGTACGGTCGACGAAATACCAGTCAACCAAGAACGCATGCTGCATACCATAGACAGCACCGCCGCGAATCTTCAGATGGGTATCACGCCACATGGTTCCGGGAGTACCTTTGACATAGCGGGTGGCTATATTCATGCCGCCGATAAATGCTACCTCACCGTCGATGACACAGATTTTGCGGTGGTCGCGATAGTTCATCTTACTGGTGAAGGCAGGAAACTTCACGGGGAAGAACGCGTGGACGTCGATGCCCTCGTTGCGCATCCGCTCGAAGAACTTATTGCGCACGTTCCAGCAACCCACGTCATCATAGATAATCCTCACCTCCACGCCTTGACGCGCCTTGTCGATGAGAGCATCGGCAATGAGGTAGCCCAACTCGTCGTCTTGAAAGATGAAACTTTCCAAGTGGATGCTGTGCTCCGCCATGCCGATTTGCTGCAAAAGCGAACCGAAGAACTCGTAGCCGGAGGTGTATATCTCTACTTCATTATCTTTAAAAGGCAATGCACCGTTTTGATTATAGAAAAGGTGAACCAAGTCGCGGTGCTCGTCTTTCACCTTCAGATTCTTCTGCTCCGCATACACCCAAGCCTGCCGTTTGGAAAGCTGGTCGAGCGAACGTTTGGACACGTAGCGCTTCTTGCGGACATTCTGCCCGAAAAAGATGTAGAGCACAATGCCAACGATGGGCAGAAATGTCAGCACCAAGAGCCAAGCCATGGTCTTCGTCGGTTGCCGGTTGTCCATGAGGACTGTTACCATCATCACAATGATGACAGAAATATAAAGGACCAAGAGCAACCAATGAAGATAAATCATATTTCTAATTCATAATTCATAATTCATAATTCATAATTGGCTTCGCCCTCGTGTTCGGCGCAGCAACTCCTAACTCCTATCTCCTAACTTGATTATATCTCCTTTGAAGTAAGCAAGTTTGCAAACTTTCGAAACTTCGTTGAAAATAGAAGTCGAAGTAGAAGTTACACCAGACTCCCTATTTGAATCCAACCAACTTGTGAGTTTGTAGACTCAGTCGGAAATCGGGATGCTGCTTGATGAAGTCCACGCAACTCTTGATGATAGCTCGATTGCGCTGTGGGTCTCCCGTGTCGCAAGGTTGCAGGTAGAGGTGGTCGGCTTGGATATTCCACAAATGGAGCGGTTTGTCGGGGTCGTAGATATACTTCACCTCATTGCAATGCGTCACCCGTGGTTGGCATTTGGGCGATACAGTCAGCCAATCTAAGTTATCAGGCGGCAGCAAGGTTCCGTTGCTCTCC
Source organism: Prevotella sp. (assembly GCA_050946455.1). Taxonomy (GTDB): domain Bacteria; phylum Bacteroidota; class Bacteroidia; order Bacteroidales; family Bacteroidaceae; genus Prevotella. The sequence goes on along the minus strand of JBMNUV010000024.1, from coordinate 27,577 downwards.
ATGGCAACCAACTTGAATCCCGCACCGTGCAGCCCGTCAATCAGGGGTGCATCTACCTGCAGCGTAGGCTCGCCACCCGTGAGGACAATCATGGGCTTTGACTCAGCGTTGCTGCAAGCCGCTTCTGCTCTCTCGATTATCTGCTCCAGAGTAAGTTCTTCGTAGGAAGCAAAATCTGTATCGCAGAAGTCGCACTTCAGATTACAGCCGCTGAAGCGGATAAACACGGCGGCACGCCCTGTGTTGAAGCCCTCACCCTGCAGGCTATAGAAGATTTCGTTGACTCGGTAGAGTTTACTCATCTTTCTCGTAGGCTGCAAGATTTTTCTCGCTCTCGCGCACTTCTGCACGATAGCAGTATGGTACTGTATCAACCACCCATCGGGCAATGTTCTCTGCCGTAGGGTTGAAGGGGAGCACCTCGTTGAGGTTCCGATGGTCGAGCTTGTCGGCTATCATTTCCTTCACCTGAGTGAAGTCCACCACCATTCCATTTCGGTCCAGCTCGCGCCGCTTGCAGTAGATAGTAATTATCCAGTTATGTCCGTGGTCACGAGTGCACTTGCTCTCATAGTCGAGAATCAAGTGGTGGCTTGCCGAGACCTCAAGTTTCTTTACTACGTAATACATTTATTTTGTCTTTATTTTCTTCAGATAAGCCAATTCGTTGATGGCATAATCGCTTGAAGAGGGGTCGTTGAGCATCTCCTTGAGAAGCTTTTCTGCCTCATCGTATCGTTTACATTCAATGAGCACGTAACTCTTGCGCCGTTTGAGGAAACTGATAAAGCTTTCCAGCGCGGCATCGCCTTCCTTGCCCTGTTCGTCATCGTCGTCATCTGAGTCGTCGTCGCTCTGCTGATTGCTGACGTTTTCCAACTCATTGAGGAAATGGTCGATGACGTTCAGCGCACGAAGGTCATTGTAGTTGACCAGACAGTTGATATACTCTGTGGTATAGGCGTAACGGCGCTGCGGCAAGAGAATATCCAAATAGTAATAAGCCTGTCTGTAGAGTCCCAACTCCATATAGGAGAAGGCGAGATAGAAACAAACATCGTTGTAGGATTTCCAGTCCTCCACCTTGGGTTGCTGCTTCTCGTGCAACAATCGGTTCAAACTTTCGTATGCCTGTTCCAATAATCCAATCGCCTCTAAATAGCGACCGTCGTGGAAGCGACGGGTGCCATAATAGACATTCTGTGCCGTATGCTCGGTGACACTGCGCGCCAAAAGCAACTGGTCGTCGTCGAGTTGGTCGACCTCTCCCTTCTTCAGCTTGTCAAGTGTCTCCTGATAATAATAGTAGAACTCACTGTTGCTCTTGGTCGGGTCGGTGATGTCGAAACCGAGCAACGCCGACTGACAATGAGGACGATTGTTGTGAGTGCCAAACGGAACGGCGGGCTGCGACGAAAGGGGCACCTCCATGACGGTGGCACGATAGTAGAGCGTCTGCTCCGAGCGATTCTCCGCCGTGAGCATCACCACAAGTCGACGTTCCTTTCCGGGCTGTCGCTTGTCGTAATAGTTCAGGCGCAGTATGGCACTGTCGGCGGCAAACGAGTAGTCCGCTACCTTCCCATTGGAGTTCTTCTTGATAATGGCGTTTGAAACCACGTATTCACTTACGTCATCAGTCTCTACTTTCTCGGTCTTGTCGCCTACCGTCACGTAGAGACTCTTGGGCAAGAACGCCTCAATCTGCAACAACGAGGAGAGCAACTGGCGCAGCGTAATCTTATACACGTTGGAATCACGCGTGTTTTTGACGGTCATTCCATTCTGATGTACTATTTCCTGTTCGTGGAGCAAGCCAATCTCATGAGTGAAGTCGGCGCGCTCTGTCTCATAGTCGCTCACATTGTCGCGCTTGCTGTCCTGCACCATACTCTCGTAGCGCTGGGCGAAGGCATTGCGCCATTGGAACGCCTCATCCATCATGGATTGCAGCAACATGGTGGCATTGAGACGGTTGATGGTAAGGGGAGCGAGGATATGAAGGTCAATGTTGTGCCTATCATTGTTGACCGAATATACGATTCTGGCATAGTGGCTGTTCACGTTGCAGAGATTAACCACCTGCCGAACGATGTCAATCTGCGACACGGGAGCATCAAAGAAGAAGAGGAAAGCCATCTCTGACGTGACATCCTCACTGTTGATACGGATGCTGAAATGACCGCCCTGATAATCATAATTACAGATAAGCACACGATTATCCCATCGCCAAGAGGGCTTGCACGACAGCTTACGGAGAGAGCGGCGCAAGAGACGTCGCAACTCTTCCAGCGTAAGCCGCCGCTCGCGCAGGCTACGGTAGTATATCACGCAGACGTAGGCTATCAGCGCGATACAGCTCAATAGGATGATGATATCGTAAAGGTTCATTGTTCTATCTTATTATAATGTCGTTGCCCAACTGTTTTGCCAGTTGGTTGCGGATGATTTGGTAATCTTTGAATTGTGCCATAAGCTCCATCAGTCTGTCGCGGTCGTTTCGGGCGGCTGTGATTTGAAGTTTCAAGTCTTTCAGTCGTCCTTCCACAATGTCAAGACGGAAGTCGAGTAGCAGGTGCATCACGTCACGGCGGATACTCTCCGAAGTCACCTTCACCTGTTGACTCTCAGAAAGCACAAACCGGTCGGTCGCCAATGCTGTAGCTATCTGACTCACCTCGATGTCGGGATGATGGATGAAGTATTGCTCAGCCTTAAATCCCTCATCGTTGCTGTGCTCGTTGGCCTCTTCCAAAATACGGTTGTATATCGGGTTCTGAAGTTTCAGGTCATCGGCTGTTAGGTTGTAGTGCACATACTGCGCCACATTGAAGTTGAACGTATTGCCGGCATCGTCTTGCACATTCTCAAAGATGGTTACTTCGCCCCATTTCACTACGGCTCTTGTAATCAAAGCCTCCACCTTCGACTCCTGTCGCTGAGCCACCTGCTGCGGGGACTGCGGCTGAGCCTCAACGGGCACTCCGTGGTTGGGGACTGACTGCCGACCGGGGATTCCACGCTGCTGACGGATGTACTGGTTCATCTGATTGATGAGCGTACCTTCGTTCATGCCGATTCGCTCGGCGCAGTCGTGGATATAGATGTCGCGCAACGTCTGATTGGGAATCACCGCAATCGAGGCAACAATCGAGTTGATGCCCACGGAGCGTTTTTGCGGGTCGCGCTCATTCTTCAACAGCAGGTCGGTCTTGAACTGGATGAAGTCGGTTTGATTCTCTTCAATATATTCTCTGAAATCCTCAGCCGTATGCTTGCGGGCGAAACTGTCGGGGTCGTCATCGTCGGGCAACAGCAGCACACGCAGGTTCATTCCCTCCGCGAGCAGCATATCGGTACCGCGCATGGCAGCGTGGATTCCGGCAGCATCACCATCGTAGAGAAGCGTGATGTTGTTGGTGAAGCGGTGGAGCAAGTGGATTTGCTGCAGAGTGAGCGCCGTTCCGGAGTTTGCCACCACATTCTCAATGCCGCATTGATACATGGAGATGACGTCTGCCTGTCCCTCCACCATATACACGCGGTCTTCCTTGGCAATGGCACGCTTTGCCTGATAGATGCCATATAGCTCATTTGCCTTATGATAAATCTCAGAATCGGGAGAATTGACGTATTTCTGGTTGACGCCCTTCGTGCGGGAATCGAGCACGCGCGCCGTGAAACCTACCACCTTGCCGCTGACGCCAATCCACGGGAACACCACGCGACCTGCATAGCGGTCGATGAGTTCATCGCGGTCGTTCTTATAACAGATGCCGGTCTTTAACAGAAACTCCTCCTTGTAGCCTTTCTGCAGAGCTGTCTTGGCGAGCGCATGACGGTCGGGCAAGTCGAAGCCCAACTGGAACGTGCGGATGACATCGTCGCGGAAGCCACGCGAACGGAAATACTGCATACCCACGGCAATACCGTCCGGGTCGTTGTGGAGCAGGTCTTGGAAGTATTTGTTTGCCCAATCATTGACGATATACATCGACTCACGCTCGCTCTGCGCTTGGCGCTCGCCTTGGGTAAGCTCGCGCTCGTGAATCTCAATGTGGTATTTCTTTGCCAACCATCTCAGCGCCTCTGGGTAGGTCATCTGCTCATGCTCCATGATGAAGCTCACAGCATCACCACCCTTGCCACAACCGAAACAGTGGCAGGTGCCCCGCGCAGGAGAAACGATGAACGATGGAGTCTTCTCATTGTGGAAAGGACACAAGCCCTTATAGTTGCTGCCGCTGCGGCGCAACGTGACAAATTCAGAAACGACATCAACAATATTGGCTGCCGCCTTGATTTTCTCCACTGTAGCTCTATCTATCATCTTAACTTTTATCTCCTATAGTCTCTCATGCAAAGATAATGCAATAATTTGAAATAACCGCAGGTAATGGATTAAAATTTAGGTAGTTCTATGGGTATTCAGGTTATCATACCCATCTACTTCAGTCATATTTTATTATTATACAGTACACCTTCCCTCAACCTTTGTTATTCATAAAAACACAACTGCGCGATGCCCCATGAGACATCGCGCAGCCCTATCAGCGTGATTATTGTTTCTTATTACAGATTGCACATTTCCACGACCTTATCCACGGCTGCAGAAAGACCGTCGGGGTCTTTTCCACCGGCTTGTGCGTAGTGGGGCTGACCTCCGCCACCGCCCTTGATGAGCTTGGCTGCCTCGCGCACCATCTTTCCGGCATTCAATCCATGACTCTGCACCATGTCGTCACTGAACATCACGCTCAACATGGGCTTTCCGTCGTTGACTGAACCCACGACGCAAACGAGATTCTCCGGCACTGCCTCACGAATCTTGAACACGAGGTCCTTTGCTAAATCCGGACGGATTGGCATGATAGCCTTGACCACCTTCACGCCGTTAATCTCTACGGCTGCATTCACCAAGCGGTCTTTGGAGCGTTCCACTGCCTGAGCATTGAACTTCTCAATCTCCTTCTGCATGCTGTCATGCTCTTGGATATATTTGGAGATGGTTGCCTTCAAATCCTTAGAATTATTGAACAGTTCGCGGACCTCTTTCAGCGTATCTTCCAAGTTGTAGATAACTTCCTCACAAGCCTTTCCCGTGAGAGCCTCGATGCGGCGTACTCCGGCAGCCACACTGCTCTCCGAAATGATTTTGAAGAAGCCGATGCGACCCGTTGACTTGGCATGCACGCCACCGCAGAACTCACAGCTGGGACCGAAGCGCACCACGCGCACCTTGTCGCCGTATTTCTCACCGAAGAGAGCTATGGCGCCCAACTCCTTTGCCTCCTCAATGGGCATATCGCGACGCTCTTCGAGCGGCAGGTCCTGACGAATCATATCGTTGACGATGCGCTCCACCTGACGCAGTTCCTCGTCGGTCACTTTCTGGAAGTGGCTGAAGTCGAAGCGTAGTGTATTAGCATCCACATAGGAGCCCTTCTGCTCCACATGGTCGCCGAGTACCTGCTTCAGAGCATAGTCCAACAAGTGAGTGGCGGTATGGTTGGCTGCAGAGCCGTTGCGCTTGTCCACGTCGACACAAGCCATGAAGTCAGCTGTCGGATTCTTGGGCAATTGCTTCACGATATGGATACTCTGGTTGTTCTCACGCTTGGTGTCCACCACCTCAATCTTCTCATCTTCCGAAACGAGCACACCGGTGTCGCCGACCTGTCCGCCCATCTCGCCATAGAAGGGAGTATAGTCGAGCACAAGCTCATAGAAGGTATGTTTCTTCTGAGTCACTTTGCGGTAGCGGAGGATGTGACATTCATATTCGGTATAGTCATAACCCACAAACTCCTGCTCACCGGGGCGCAGTTCTGTCCAGTCGCCGTTCTCGACCGTGGCGGCATTGCGGGCACGCTCCTTCTGCTTCTTCATCTCTTCGTTGAAACCGTCCACATCCACCGTGTAGCCGTTCTCGCGACAGATAAGTTCGGTCAAGTCGAGCGGGAATCCATAGGTATCGAACAGGCGGAAGGCTGATTCACCGTCAAGTTGTGTCTTGGCATGTGCCTTTAACTCGTCCATATCGCCGTTGAGCAGATTGATACCCTTGTCGAGTGTGCGCAGGAAGGAATCTTCCTCTTCCTTCATCACACGCGTAATGAGTTCCTGCTGTTTGAGCAGTTCGGGATAAGCCTCGCCCATTTCCTGTACGAGGATAGGCATGAGCTTATACATGAAGGCATCTTTCTGTCCTAAGAATGTATAGGCGTAGCGCACGGCACGACGCAGGATTCGGCGAATCACATAGCCTGCCTTGGCATTGCTGGGCAGTTGACCGTCGGCAATGGAGAAGGCTACGGCACGCAAGTGGTCTGCCACCACGCGCATGGCTATATCTATCTTCTCCTGTGGGTTGGCGCCCTCTCCGTTAGGACCCGTAGGAACAGTAAAGCCGTATTTCTTACCAGAGAGACGCTCTATTTCCATGATGATGGGCTGGAAAACGTCGGTATCATAGTTAGAGTTCTTGCCCTGCAGCGTACGAACCAAACGCTCAAAGCCCATACCCGTATCAATCACATGCATGGACAGGGGTTCCAGCGAGCCGTCTGCCTTGCGGTTGAACTGCATGAACACGATGTTCCAAATCTCTATCACCTGTGGGTTGTCCTTGTTGACAAGCTCACGTCCAGGAACCTTTGCCTTCTCCTCCTCGGGACGGGAGTCTATATGGATTTCGGAGCAAGGACCACAGGGGCCCGTATTTCCCATCTCCCAGAAGTTGTCGTGCTTATTGCCGTTGAGGATATGGTCGGGGGCCACGTGCTTTGCCCAGTATTTGGCTGCCTCATCATCGCGGGGGATGTTCTCTTCTGGACTTCCCTCAAACACCGTCACGTAGAGGTCATCGGGATTGAGGTGGAGAACGTCAACGAGATATTCCCACGCATAGTCAATGGCGCCTTCCTTGAAGTAGTCGCCGAAACTCCAGTTGCCCAGCATCTCAAACATGGTGTGATGGTAGGTGTCGTGTCCCACCTCTTCCAAGTCGTTGTGCTTGCCACTCACGCGCAGGCATTTCTGCGAATCAGCACGGCGACGGGGCTCAGGGTTCTTTGTGCCGAGAATAATGTCTTTCCACTGGTTCATGCCGGCATTGGTGAACATGAGCGTAGGGTCGTCTTTGATTACCATCGGAGCCGACGGCACAATGACATGTCCTTTCGACTCAAAGAATTTCTTGAATGAGTCGCGGATTTCGTTTGCTGTCATCATTTGCTTATCTTGTTTTTTATTCTTTTCATAAATTTCAACTTGCAAAGTTAATAAAAACTAATTGAACAGCATTGTAATTTTTAAACATTAACGTTGTGGAGAAGATGTTCAAAATTTCCTATTTTCTCATTCGATAAGGTCTCAAAGGTATTTTTTCTTCCAAAATAATATCGATTTTTCCTTTTTTATTCCCAACTTTGTAACAGATATATAAGATATTGGCACTTTTCTTTCGTTTTAATTGAGATAGGATTATGGATGACAAGGAGAAGAAATTGATTAATAATCACGAAGAAGCGGTAAAACACGCTGACTACAGCGATGACCAAATCTTGATTTTCGACAATCTCAAGGCCATTGCCGCCCCCAGTCCTGTGCGGTTAATGATGAACTGTCTGCTCATCTGTGTAAAGGGAAAGCTAAGTTTCAACGTCAATGGCAAACCCACAGTTCTGCAACAGAACGAAATCTTCCTATGCCCGCCGGAGACATCGCTTACTGACTACATGTTCTCACCAGACGTGGAGTTGAAATTGGTTTGCATGACCAACGCCATGATGCTCAGTTTTCTGCGCAACAAAATGAGCGTCTGGAACGAGACCATGTATATCCACAAGATGCACGTGATAAAGATGAACCAAGAGAGCATCAACTTCTACGTGTCGTTCTACAATGCGCTCCACCTCTGCATGTCACAATCAGATGAGGAACAGCCTTACAAGGCGGATGTGGTGAGAGCCTTGCTTTGCGCCGTGTGTCTCCACCTTTGCGGTTCTCTCAAGCGTTTTCTCCCCCAATCGGACTCTTCCAAGCCCCAGCACGGATATTCTATTTTTCAACAATTCTTGGAGCTTCTTAACAAGACGCATCCCAAGCGCCGCACCGTGGAATACTATGCAGAACAGCTCTGCATCACACCCAAATATCTCTCGGCTATCTGCAAGAAGAACTCAGGCAAGACGGCTGGTGCGTGGATTACCGAACAGGTGTTGGAGGATATCCGTTATTATCTCACTTCATCCGATTTGTCAATCAAGCAAATCGGCACAGAGTTGCATTTTCCCACTTCGTCTTTCTTTGGCAAATACGTGCGCGAACATTTCGGCATGACTCCTTCAGAGTTGCGACGCAAAGCCATGAAGAAATGGACTTAGTGCCACACCCTACAAGTTACGGCAACGCATCTCGCCTTTTTCACGCGATGCGTTGCCGTTTGCTTTTTCTGCAACCACCTTTCTTATATTTACCTCTTACCCTTGTCTCTCAAGCGGAATGCGCATCTCCATGCAGCGTGGCGCCGAACACGTGAGCGAAGCCAATTATGAATTATGAATTAATACCTTGAGTTCCGACTAAAACGAAACAATTCTGCGATTACATTTCCGCAAAGTAAAAAAATATTGTACCTTTGCAAGAACCAACGATACAAATCACTTCTGTATGACTTTCAACCAAGAATTCAGTCAGGCTTGGGACTTTGTTGAGCATACTGGCATCGGCATCTTCCTCACTGGCAAAGCTGGCACAGGAAAAACCACCTTTCTGAAATACGTTCAAGAACATTCTACCAAACGCATCGTCATTGTCGCTCCTTCGGGCGTGGCAGCCATCAATGCGGGCGGAGTCACTATACACTCCTTTTTCCAACTGCCACTCTCACCCTACGTGCCGGGGGCTCAAATTCAACAGCGCTACGACTTCTCCAAAGATAAAAGGCGCATCCTGCAAACCCTCGACATGTTGATTATTGACGAGATTTCGATGGTACGCGCCGACCTGCTTGACGAGATTGACAACGTTCTGCGGCGTTTCCGCCGCCACAGTCTGCCCTTCGGTGGCGTTCAACTGCTGATGATTGGCGACCTTAGTCAGCTTAGTCCTGTGGTGACAGCTGAGGACGAAGAGATATTAGGACAATACTATCAGTCACCGTTCTTCTTCGACTCCGACGCGCTGAAGCGCACGCCCTACGTCACCATCCAACTGAAACAAGTGTTCCGCCAAAGCGACCAGCAATTTCTCTCCATTCTCAACCATATCCGCGACGGCAAGCCCACCGACTCCGACCTGCAACGGCTTAACAATAGGCTCATACCCGGATTCCGACCCAACAAAAAGGACGGCTACATCAGACTGGTAACCCACAACCGCATGGCAGACTTCGAGAACCGGACGGAACTGAACCGATTGGGTGGCAAACTCTATACGTTTGACGCCGTGATAGAAGGCGACTTCCCGGAGATGTCCTACCCCACAGATGCCCATCTGGAACTGAGAATCGGTGCACAAGTGATGTTCATCCGCAACGACCCCGAAGGCGAGTTCTACAATGGCAAAATCGGTATCGTGCACTCGGTCACCGAAGACGGTGAGGTGGAAGTGGAATGCGAGGACTCATCTGATTTCATCACGGTGGAGCCTCAGACGTGGGAAAATGCCAAATACAAGCTCAACGAGAAGAATGAGATTGAGGCGGAGGTGCAGGGCACTTTCACGCAACTTCCCCTACGACTGGCATGGGCAATCACCATTCACAAGAGTCAAGGTCTCACGTTCGACCATGCCATCATCGACGCAGGTCGCTCCTTCACTACAGGGCAGGTATATGTGGCGCTGAGCCGCTGCCGCACGTTGGAAGGAATCGTGCTCGCCACTCCTATCATGCGAAACGCCATTAAAACCGACCACCGCGTGGACCAATACATCAACCACCAAGAGGAAGCAGCACAGCGGAGCATTGAGGACCTGCCGCGGCTGAAGGAGGGTTATTACAAGCAGGAACTGATGTCGCTCTTCGACTTCCTGCCCATTCAGCAGGAGGAGGACCAGATGATGCGGCTCTTCATCGGCTCGTTAGGAAAGACCTACCCCACGCTGACCTATATGCACAAGAAAGCTGTGGACACCATGCAGAAGGAAATCATGGAAGTGGCACAGAAGTGGATGAAGGTAATGAGCCGTATGACAGTGGAACAACTTCAGAACGAGGCATTCCAGCAACGCGTCAAGGACAGCGCGAAATATTTCTCCACCCACCTACACACTATCTTTGATGATGTGTTGCGCCACTCGGAAGAGATTACGGTGAAGAACCAAACTGTGGCAAAACAACTCCACAACATCTTGGACTCGCTCAAGACCAACTACGGTATCTCTTACCGACTGCTAAGGAGCATCAGCAATGTAGGATTCAACCTTCAGACGTTTCAACAGGAGCGTGCCAATGCCATCTTAGGAAAGCCCGAAGAACAGCCCCAAACGAGGTCCAAGCGAAAGGAATCGAAGCGCAAGCTAGAGAAGAAGGAGCCGAAGCTCCCTTCCTATGAACAGACGTTCAAGATGTTTAAGGAGGGTATGAGCGTGGAACAGATTGCCAAGGAAAGGAATCTGACCACAACCACAATTTTCGAGCACCTTCTACGTTCTGTCGCTGAGGGGAAAATCCATTTGGAGGAGTTGATGAGCAAGAACCGCATCACCCAAATCCGTAAAGTGATAGACAGGCTCGGAATTGAAAATGGAATGAAGCCTATCAAGGAGTCACTTGGCGATGGATACTCCTATGGAGAAATCAGAGCGGTCATACAAGAGAAGTTAGGAGTTAGGAGATAGGAGATAGGAGATAGGAGTTGCTGCGCCCCCAACATACCTACTACACTCACTGAACCTACTAAACCTACCAAACTTCCCCAACAATTAGTGCGCAGCTAATTATGAATTATGAATTGTGAATTATGAATTATAATAATAAACTATTTATCGCAACAATGGCTGCAATGGCAGCTACATTTGCAGGCTGCGGTCACCGCAGTCAACCCGCCAACCAATTAGAGTTGGGCGACACGGTTCCCGCCAAGGATTTCGTGCCTAAGGACACCGTCGACAGCATGTTGCACAAGGCAGACAGCAGTGATTTGTCTACTACGTTCATCTTCAATTCCGACGCGGCAACAACCATGGAGGTGAAGATGCTTCCTTCCTTGCGCGATACTATCCTGTTGAAGGACGAGGCACTGCAAATTCACGGCAACTTGGAACCAGGCGATACTATCACCGTTGTCTTCGGTCACAATGCCAATGGAGAAAGCACGCTCCTCGACGTGCAGAAGAAATAAAGTCGTATGCTACGTTTCGCCCCTCGTATCTTTATCACAAGCTGGATACGAGGGGTGTTTTGTGTGGCTATCATGCTCTAATAGTTAATAAGGATTTGAAGCCAGAGTCTGCGCGCTACATGATTTGCGAAACTTCCTGCAAATCCTCAACGGTCTTCAGTTTACTCATAATCGTGCTCACCTCCTCACGGTCGTGAACTTTGATTTCTATGCTGCCAACGAAGATGCCTTGGTCGGCACTTACCGTAATTTTATGAATGTTCACATCAAGTTCCTTGGTGAGTACCTGCGACACATCAAGCAACATACCCTTGCGGTCGATGCCGCGAATCTCAATGACAGCATCAAAGAAGAGACGCTTGTGCATATCCCACTTGGCATCAAGGATTCGGTTGCCGAAGCTGGACTTGAACTTGGTTGCCACTGAACACTGACGCTTGTGTATTTCCACTTGGTTCTTGCTGTTGATGAATCCCAAGATGTCGTCGCCGGGAATGGGATGGCAACACTCTGGGAAAACATACATGCCAATCGTATCCTCGGTAATGACACATGGAATCTTGCGGTTGAACTCCTTGCCCACGACAAGCAGTTCTGGCTTTTGCTCCGGTTTGTTGTCCTTCTGTTTGAGGAAAGGCACAAACTTGCGCCAACCGCCACCGCTGTTTGTTTTCTTCTTGCCCGTAAGCTCATCAAGGTCCTTGTCGCCCAAGATAATGGAACGCTCACCGAGAGCCAAGAAGAAGTTCTCCGGCTTATTGATTTCATGAAAAGCACAGAGTTTGTCAATAATACTCGTGGCGGGAGTCAAATCATGGCTCTCCAGCCACTGCTTGAGAATCTCCTCGCCTTTGCGCTGTATCTCCTTGTTGTCGCGCCGCAGGATTGCCTGAATCTTACCCTTCGCCTTTGCCGTGCTCACGAAGTTAATCCATTCGGGTTTCGGATGCTGCGATTTAGAGGTAAGAATCTCCACTTGGTCCCCGCTCTTGAGCTTATGGCTCATGGGCACCAACTTATGGTTGACCTTTGCCCCGATACAGTGGGAGCCTAAGAAGGTATGGATGGTAAACGCAAAGTCGAGCGCCGTACAGTCGGCGGGCATCGTCTTGATTTCACCCTTGGGCGTGAATACGAATATCTCACTGGCAAAGAGGTTCAGCTTGATGGTGTCGAGAAAGTCCATGGCATCCGGCTGCGGGTCATCCAGAATCTCCTTGATGGTGCGCAACCAGTCGTTAAGCTCGCTGTCCTCATCAGCCTGTGGATTATGCTCCTTGTATTTCCAGTGGGCGGCAAAGCCTTGCTCGGCAATCTCATCCATGCGGTCGGAGCGAATCTGCACCTCAATCCATTGTCCCGTTTTCGACATGAGCGTGACGTGAAGTGCCTGATAGCCATTTGCCTTGGGATGGTTCACCCAGTCGCGCAGACGGTCGGGATGACTCTTGTAGATTTTGTTCAGCGTGACGTAGATTTGGAAACATTCGTTCACCTCATCCTCACGCTCAAGCGGCGTAAAGATGATGCGAACAGCCAAGATATCATAGATTTCCTCAAAGGTGACGTGCTTATTCTGCATCTTCTGCCAGATAGAATAAGGTGTCTTGACACGTGCCTTGATGGTATATTTCAGTCCCATCTTCGTGAGCGCCTCACGGATGGGAGCGGTAAATTCCTCAAACAGTTGCGTACGGTCCTTCTCCGTGAAGGCGAGCTTCTGCTTTATCTTCTCGTATTCTTCCGGATGCTCGAATTTGAAACTCAAGTCTTCCAATTCCGTCTTGATTTTGTTCAGACCGAGACGGTTGGCAAGCGGTGCATAGATATACAGCGTCTCACCGGCAATCTTATACTGCTTGTTGGCAGGCTGCGAGGCGAGGGTGCGCATGTTGTGCAGTCGGTCGCAGATTTTGATGAGGATGACGCGGATATCGTCGCTCATCGTGAGCAGGAGCTTCTTAAAGTTCTCAGCCTGCGTGGAAGCCCTGTCGCCGAAGATTCCACCAGAGATTTTGGTCAGTCCGTCAACAATCACCGCAATCTTCTTACCGAAGATATTCTCGATGTCTTCCACGGTGTAGTCGGTGTCTTCCACCACATCGTGCAGAAGCGCCGCACAGATAGACGTCGAGCCAAGCCCCATCTCTTCACTGGCAATCTGAGCCACAGCGATGGGGTGCATGATATAAGGTTCGCCCGAGAGTCGTCTGACGCCTTTGTGCGCCTGACGGGCGAAGTTGAAGGCTTTGGTGATAATGTCCACCTTCTTGCGGTGACGGGATGCCAAATAGGTGTCGAGGAGGTGATGAAACGCCTTCTCTATCATCTCGTTGTCGGCGGCCTCGCGCTCTTTGTTTTTCTGGTCGATATCTTCCATAAGTAATTACCTCACTTTAATCTTCTTACCAGCCCTGATGGTAGTACCACTGATACCGTTGAGTTTCTTGAGTTTCTTTACCGTTGTGTGGTTGCGCTCAGCTATTTCGGAGAGGGTATCGCCACTCCTCACGGTGACAGACTTTGAACGCTTCTTTTTCTTTTTACTCTTCGACTTACGGCTTGAGTAATGGCGTGAGCGCTTGTGGGAACTGCTGTAGCTATGACGACTACTCTTATGACTGCTGCGCACACGCTGAGCGGTCGGAACATCGTCGTTGACATCCACCACGTCGCGCTTCTTCAACAGTTCGTCGGCGTTGTAGGCATAAATCGAATCCTCATTGTCGATAAACTTACTGATATAGGACACCGGCAGGCGAATCGGCATGGGACTGTTGTTGCCATTAACAATATTGCGGCGGTATTGCGGGTTAAGTTCTTTCAATTGGTCTACGGTAATGCCCAACACACCTGCCACTTGTTCGAAGTGGACATCGCGGTTGACCATCACGGTATCGGTCTTGGCAGGCAACTGCGACAACATGGGACAGATGTTGTGGTCGCAGTAGTAGTTCATAATGTAGTTGGCGGCGATGAAGGCGGGCACGTAGCCACGCGTCTCAGCCGGCAGATAAGGATAGATTTTCCAGTAGTCACGCGAACCTCCGGCGCGGTGGATGGCATGATTCACCTTGTCGGGTCCACAGTTATAGGCAGCGATAACCAAGTTCCAGTCGCCGAAAATCTTATGCAGGTCGCTCAGATACTGAGCAGCAGCATAGGAACTCTTTTGCGGGTCGCGGCGCTCATCCACCAACGAGTTGACCGTCAGACCGTAGTGCTTGCCCGTGGTAATCATGAACTGCCACAGACCTGTTGCTCCCACACGCGACACGGCTCGAGGATTGAGCGCCGACTCGATAACGGGAAGGTATTTCAACTCCAACGGCAAACCGTAGCTCTCCAATGCTTCTTCAAAGATGGGCATATAGAAATTCTGTGCGCCCAACATATAGGCAACGGAGTGGCGCAGGTGACCACTGTAGCGGTCAATCATTTTCTGTACCACATCGTTGTAGGGCATTTCTATCACCGTAGGAAGCATCTTCAGCCGCGACATGATTTCCTCCTTGCTGTAGAGCGGATTCACATCCGGAAAGTCGCATGAACTGTCTGGTCGCAGATAAATCTTGGAATTGTAAAGATAAAGCAGGCTGTCAAGCTCATAGGTCATGGCTTCAGGAAGCTCAATCTGCTCCTCTTGTCCCTGCTGGTTAGTCACTGTCACTTCAGTCTCATTCTCCTCTTCGTCTTCCTCGTCGTCAACGTTCACCTGCGCGTTCATGGTGCAGGTGCCCATGAAGAAGAGCGAGAGAAGGGCTATATAATATTTTTTCATCTTCAAGTTAGTTGTTCTTATATACGTTTAGAAGGTAAGGCTGCACTGCACGCCCACGCCTTTGTTCTTGAAAGGCGAAACCGACTGTCCCACGGCACCACTGCCATCAATGACCGTCGGCGCAACCTTCATGCTCAGGTCGTTGGAGATATCAAACTCGGAGAGCGACGCGTCAACGTAGGCGTCCACCACCGAGAGTGCATACACGCCCACCATGACGAAGAAACTCAAGTCGCGCCACCGGCGGTAGCGGTCCTTACGCTTGCGGAAAAGCTCCTGATAACGCTCCATGTTATCCGAGGTGATTTGCGTACCCAAGTGGAGGAACATGTTGTAGCTCTGCGTAGTCGGGTCATCATCCATAATGTCAAGATAGGCCTGACTGTAGTCGTGATACATCTGATTGTTCCAACGCATAGCGTAGATACAGCCCACAAAGCCACCGTAGAAGAGCGGCAGCTTCCAATATTTACGGTTATAGATTTGTCCGGCACCAGGGAGCACCAACGCAAGCCACAGCGCCCGCTTAGGGTTGGGACGCCAAGTTTTCCAGTCGCGCTTATGATGCTTCGTGACACTGTCGGGCAACATGGACTCATTCAGCATCACAGCTGTATCGGTCCTGCTAATGGTGAGGGTGTCGCGTTGCTGAGCATGCGATGCCACGGGCAATAGCCACATCACTAACGCCATAAGCCCCACCAAAAGAATATACCTGCTACCTGAATGCCTCACTTTTACGTTTGTTCGTTTTATCAATACCTATTTATATATTAGCGGCAAATCAGTCTTTCTTGCCCAATTGGTCCAAGATACTCATGATACGCTTCATGTCCTCTTCGTTCTCAAAGGGAATGGAAATCTTACCCTTTCCCTTGGGCGAACACGATATGAGGACTTTGGCTTTGAAGTAGCCGCCCAGACGCTTGCGCATCTGCGTCATCTCCTCCGACAACTGACTCCGAGCCTGTATCTTGCGTTTGCCCGACTGGATATCGTCGCCATTGTTGAGCAACTTCACCATCTCCTCCACCTTGCGCACCGAATACTGGTTCTTCACCACTTCGTTGAAGAGCTTCAGTTGCAAGTGCGGGTCATCAAGACCCAATAGGGCACGGGCGTGTCCCATGTCGATTTCCTTCTTCTGCAAAGCCATCTGCACCTGAGCGGGCAATTTGAGCAGTCGCAGATAGTTGGTAATGGCGACACGGCTCTTCCCCACTCTTTCGCTCACGCGCTCCTGCGTCATGCCGGGCGTTTCGAGCAGATGCTCATACGCCAAGGCAATCTCAATGGGGTTGAGGTCCTCACGCTGGATGTTCTCAACGAGCGCCATCTCCATCACGCTCTCATCCTTGATGGTGCGGATATAGGCTGGAATGGTCTTCAGTCCAGCCAACTGCGACGCACGCCAACGGCGCTCGCCGGCGATAATCTGGAATCGGTTCTCGGTGACCTGCCGCAACGTGATAGGCTGAATGATGCCAATCTCACGGATACTGTTGGCAAGTTCCTGCAGACTTTCCTCATCGAAGTCGTGGCGCGGCTGGTTGGGATTAGGCTCAATCTGGTCGAGCGCAATCTCATTGATGGTCGACGACCCGCTGGTTCTCACCGCTTCGGTCGAAATCAGCGCGTCAAGACCGCGTCCTAATGCATTATATTTCTTATGTACTGCCACTATTGTTTCAATTTAGAATCAACTGTTCTTACTGATAATCTCACGGGCAAGAGCTAAATAGTTCTTAGCGCCCGTAGAATCGGCATCATAGAGGATGACGGGCAAACCGTGGCTGGGACTCTCCGAGAGCTTCACGTTGCGCTGGATGACCGTCTTGAAAACAAGTTCTTGGAAATGGCGCTTCACCTCGTCGTAGATTTGATTGGCGAGCCTCAGACGCGAATCATACATGGTCAGCAGGAAGCCCTCTATCTCCAATTTGGGATTGAGACGGCTCTTGATGATTTTGATGGTGTTGAGCAGTTTACTGATTCCCTCCAACGCGAAATACTCGCACTGCACGGGGATGATGACCGAGTCGGCAGCCGTCAGGGCATTCACGGTGATTAATCCCAACGAAGGCGAGCAGTCAATGAGTATATAGTCGTATTCACCGCGGATGGGTTCCAGCAGAGTGCTGACCACCTTCTCACGGTTGTCAAGGTTCAGCATCTCAATCTCAGCGCCCACCAAGTCGATATGGCTGGGAATGATGTCCAAACCCTCAATGTCAGTGGTATAGATGGCGTCGCGCACGTCTGCATGGTCTATCAGACATTCATAGAGCGAGCAATCCACCTGTTGGATGTCTACACCGAGTCCACTCGACGCGTTCGCCTGCGGGTCAGCGTCGACGACCAATACTGTTTTCTCAAGCGTAGCAAGTGATGCTGCCAAGTTGATGGTTGTCGTGGTTTTACCCACGCCGCCCTTCTGATTGGCAAGTGCAATGATTTTTCCCATTATCACTATTCATTATTAACTTAGCTGCAAAGTTACATATTTTATGCGAGAAAGAAGATATTTAAACCTTTTTTTGTACTTTTGCACTGCGATGCTTGGCATTGCTGCAATGCATGTTAGAAAACATTAAAAAACATTTTATGAACAAGCGACCTCTCATTCTTATCTCCAACGATGACGGCTACCACTCTGTGGGTATCAAGTCGTTGGTTGACTTCGTGAAAGACTTTGCCGACGTGCTCGTCTGCGCTCCTGAAGCAGCCCGCTCCGGTTTTGCGTGTGCCTTCTCTGCCACCACTCCCCTTCGGCTGAAGCGCCGCCACAACATGGGCGACACAGTGGTTTGGAGCTGCAACGGCACTCCCGTTGACTGCGTAAAATTAGCGCTCGACCAGCTCACGCCCCAGCGCCAGCCCGACTTGATTTTGGGCGGCATCAACCACGGCGACAATTCCACTATCAACACCCACTATTCGGGTACGATGGGGGTAGCGATGGAAGGCTGCATGAAATACATCCCCAGCGTGGCTTTCTCCAACTGCAACTACGACGAGGAGGCTTCGCAGGAGCCACTGCGCCACTATGTGCGCGAAATCGTGAAGAGGGTACTTGCCGAAGGACTTCCTCGCGGCGTGTGCCTCAACGTCAACTTCCCCAATGCGCCTGAGTTCAAGGGCGTGAAGGTCTGCCGCATGACCTATGGCAGATGGGTCAACGAGGTAGTGAAATGCCACCATCCGCGTGGCTACGACTACTATTGGATGACAGGGGAGTATGCCAACGACGAGACGGGAGTGGAAGGCACCGACCAACAGGCTTTGGCTGAGGGCTACATTGCCATCACTCCCACAACGATGGACGTTACGGCATACGACTTCATCGACGCAGTGAAAAAGTGGAAGCTGTGACAGCATAAAGAGTCAGACTATATGAAGTATTACCTCATTGTGGGCGAGGCAAGTGGCGAACTGCACGCCAGTCGCCTCATGGCTGCACTGAAGAAGAAAGACCCGGCGGCTCAATTCCGCTTCATCGGCGGCGACCTGATGTCGGCTGTCGGGGGAGAGCGCGTGCGCCATTACCGCGAGATGGCTTACATGGGTTTCGTTCCCGTGCTGCTTCACTTGCGCGTCATCTTCCGCAACATGGCAATGGTAAAGCGCGACATCGTGGCATGGCAGCCCGACGTGGTGATTCTCGTCGATTACGCGGGCTTCAACCTCAATATAGCCCATTTCCTTCGCCAACACACCCACATTCCGGTATTCTTTTATATATCTCCGAAAATCTGGGCATGGAAGGAGTGGCGCATCAAGAACATCCGCCGCGATGTGGACGAGATGTTCTGCATCCTGCCCTTCGAGGTGGATTTCTACGAGAAGAAACACCATTACCCCGTCCACTACGTCGGCAACCCGACAGCCGACGAGGTGCGCCAGTTCCGCAAGGAATACAAGGAGGACTTTCCACAGTTTGCCCGTCGCTGGAAATTGGACGAGGAGAAGCCTGTCATCGCGCTTCTTGCCGGAAGCCGCAAACAGGAAATCAAGGACAACCTGCCCGCTATGGTAAAGGCTGCAAGCTCCTTTGCGGAGAACTATCAGTTGGTACTTGCCTGTGCGCCCTCGGTGGAACGTGAATACTACGACCATGTACTGAACCGCTGCAACGGCTCCGACATCATCCGCCGAGTAGACAACGAAACCTATCCGCTACTCTCCCACTCCACTGCTGCCCTCGTCACGAGTGGCACGGCTACGTTGGAAACCGCCCTCTTCGGGGTGCCGCAGGTGGTTTGCTACAAGACTCCGGTGCCCCACATCATCCGTTTCTGCTTCGAACACATCATCCAGTGCGACTACATCAGTTTGGTGAATCTCATCGCCGACCAAGAGGTGGTTCCGGAACTACTCGCCGACCGCTTCTCAGTGAAGAATATCTACAACTGTCTGCGCGACATCCTTCCCGGTCAGCCGGAACGCGACCGTCAGCTACAGCTCTATCAGGAAGTCTGGCGCCGCTTGGGTGATGATGTAGCTCCCGACAACGCAGCGGAAATCATGCTATCCTGCTTGAACCGAACAACGAGTTAGAATGAATTAGGAGTTAAAATTAGTTAGGAGTTATTAATCAGACCTTTCAGATGAGTCAGACTTATCAGATGAGTCAGAAAAGTCAGATTGGTCGGAAAAGTCAGATTGGTCAGAAAAGTCAGAGGAATTATGGCAATTATTAAATCTTTCAATGGTAAACACCCCCATATCGGCAAGCGTTGTTATTTAGCCGAAAACGCAGCCATTATCGGTGACTGCACCATCGGCGACGACTGTTCCATCTGGTTCAGCGCGGTGATTCGCGCCGACATCAACAGCATCACGCTCGGTGACCGTACCAATCTTCAAGACGGCGCATGCATCCACGTAGCACACGGCGACGGTTGCTGCGTCATCGGCAACGACGTGACTATCGGTCACAACGCCACTGTTCACGCCTGTACGGTGGAGGATGGCGCACTCATCGGAATGGGTTCTGTCGTACTCGACGGTGCCGTAGTGGGTCGCGGTTCCATTGTTGCCGCCGGAGCCGTAGTTCTTCATGGCACGGTGATTCCTCCCCACGAGATTTGGGGCGGCATTCCAGCCCGCCGACTCAAGGCTGCCGCTGAAGGTCAAGCTGAGAAGTTCGCGCAGTCCTATGTGGAAGGCAAGGAGATATATCTGAGAGAGGAAGAATGAGCCAGTCAGCAAATCGTTTCCTGTCTTAGTCCCTTCCCCCTCATTATTTTCTTACTAAAAATTTGCCTATTGTCAATTTTCTTGTTACCTTTGCACTACCTTTTTTAACCGTAAAGCTAACGAGCTATGAACTTTTTGAGCAAAGTCATGACCTTAATGGTCTTGGGCTGTGCGTTTCCCTTCTGTGCATCGGCCCACAACAAAGTAAAATGTCACCTCAGTGCAGATATCGTCAGTAAGTATGTTTGGCGCGGTGTGGAGATTGGAAGTGCCCAACTTCAGCCCACCCTCAAACTCAGCTATGGTGGATTTTCCGTTTCTGCCCTTGGCTCTGTAGGCATCGTTGATTCAAAAGATGATAATGAATTCGATTTCTGTTGGCGCTATGACTATAAACGTTGGCACGTCCTCATCAACGACAACTGGCTTGACACGAATCCCCACTATTTCGAATACGCAGCCCACTCCACTTCTCATAATTTCGAAGGCAACATCGGCTACGATGCAGGTTTCCTCACCGCCGACTGGTACACCTATTTTGCCGGAAAAGACTACAACCGCAAGACGGGTAAACGCAGTTATTCGTCGTGGATGAAGTTCACGGTGCCTTTCGAATTGGGACAAATGAACTGGTGCGCTACGTTAGGCATCGTTCCCTTCGAATCGGAAAATATGTATGAAACCGACGGGTTCGCGGTGAACTTGATAGAATTGCGCTGCACAAAGGACATAAGGATTACAAATGAGTTCTCCGTTCCTATTTTCGGAGCTTTGGAAGCCAACCCTTCCAGCGAGAAGGCTTGGTTCGTGTTTGGACTCACGCTACAAACACAAGACTAACCCAAGGATACTCAAGTTTCTTCAATCATACTCTATAAAAGTCGGCTCAAGAACCTCGGATTTTGAGCCGATTTTTCTTTTTTGACATCACACATCAAAAGGCTCTCAACCTTATTGTTACTCACTATTCGGTCGGTATGTTGTTTCCGGCTCAGAAGAACCTATCCGCCTTAACCTACAGAATAGAGTCCCCTTAAAATAGTTTAATTTTCTTCATACTCTCAGAATTATTCTTTATTTTTGCGTCCGTATATGAAGAAATCATTCGTTGCGTTCTTAATGTTCGCCCTCTCCACCCTCGTGGTAGTCATGGGAACAGGAGTTACCCTTGTGTATTGTTCACACACGGGCATGTTCTCATGGTGTACACCCATGAAGATGAAGGACTGCAACGGACAGAAACAGAAACCTTGCACGAGTGTATTTCAGGTGAAGATTTCCAATCAGCAGACGGCACAGGTATCGCAAGTGTCCTTGGACGCTCCCATCCAGATTCTCATGCCGCAGATGGTATCGCTGACCAGTCTGATTCCTCCCACTAAGCTGTTTCCCCGCTGGCTCGTCGCCGATAGCATGCAAGACAGCGGACCGCCAAGGAGTTATCTTCGCCTTCTTACCACTCTCTTGATTTAACATCTTTTGGTGGATTTTCTTGTCTCTTGCTGCTTCATCCCAGATGGTGCGAGACTCGTTTCTGAAAGAGAAACCTGCCACATCGCCTTCTACAGAAACAAAGGCAGCAAAGGTCATGAGTACAATCTACCACGTTCGCTTATGCTCTCCCCAAAGGGGCAGGGCATGTTTTTCTTATTTATTATTACAGTTCGGAGTCTGCAGCCGTTTGCATGGCACGCCATGCCGCAGAGAAGAAACTTCCTCTCCAGCAAGCAGACGCATCGAAACGACACGCAAGCGACTTCCGGATTTCCATACAAACACAAGCAGAACAAAAGATGAAATCAATCAGCACATTATTATATATATTAGCAATACCTTCCATCGCCTGCGCACAGACTGCCGCACCAACCACTGAACACGACCATACGCACGAAGCCTCTGCCAACGACTCCACGCAAGTTGTCAGTGAAAAGACATTGGGCGACGTGAATGTCGTGGCACGGCGCAGTGGGGTCGTAAGACTCGGAGGTGCCCTCAACGGTCAGAGTATCACACGCAACGAACTTTTCAAGGCGGCTTGCTGCAACCTCGGAGAGAGTTTTGTCAACAATCCATCCGTGGATGTCAACTACTCGGATGCTACGACCGGCGCACGTCAGATTAAACTGCTCGGACTCAGCGGCACCTACGTGCAGATGCTCACGGAGAACCTGCCCAACTTCCGCGGCGCGGCTCTCCCCTACGGACTGAGCTACGTACCGGGCAACTGGATGAAGAGCATTCAGGTGAGCAAGGGCAACAGTTCGGTGAAAAACGGATACGAGGCGATGACGGGACAAATCAACGTAGAATATGTGAAACCAGAGGATGAGCAGGGTGTCAGAGGCGGCATTTATACCAACACGATGGGACGCCTTGAGGCGGATGCCGACGCCAACCTGCATATCGGCTCTAAGGATGTCAGCACGGAACTGCTCGCCCACTTCCAGAACGGATGGAGCCACCACGACGGCAACGACGACGGTTTTCAGGATGACCCGCAAGTGAGACAATACAACTTTCAAAACAGATGGTATGTGAAGAAAGGCAACTACCTGCTCCATGCGGGCATCTCACTGCTCAATGAGGACAGACAGAGCGGACAGGCTCATCATCAAACCGACAACTCCTTGGGACGCTACAGGATTGATATTGCCACAGACCGCTACGAGGGATACATGAAACACGCGTTTATCATCGACCCGAATCACGGAGGCAACATCGCCCTGTTGGGCTCGCTGAGCATGCA
Source organism: Prevotella sp. (assembly GCA_050946455.1). Taxonomy (GTDB): domain Bacteria; phylum Bacteroidota; class Bacteroidia; order Bacteroidales; family Bacteroidaceae; genus Prevotella. Next base: position 4,503 of record JBMNUV010000024.1, on the reverse strand, counting down.
CCTGCAGGATGCCACCTTCGGAAACGCCGACTTCAAGAGCTACTATGTGAACGAGAAGAACGCTTATGGCTCGCTGATGTATGAGACCCATTTGGGTCACGACCACAGCATCTCAACAGGACTCAGTCTGAACTACGACTACCTGCACCAGAACTACCGGCTGAACCCGCAGGAGTCAACCTCACGCGCCATAGAGAGCGAGACCACGCCGGGTGCCTACTTCCAATATACATTCAACCACGCCAACCGAATCGTCGCAATGGCGGGAGTGCGCGTGGACCACAGCAACGTCTATGGTACATTCGTCACGCCGAGAATGCATATCAAGTGGACGCCGACGGATATCCTGTCCTTCCGTGCATCGGTGGGCAAGGGATACCGTTCCCCGCGCGCACTGGCAGAGAACAGCTACCTCATCGCTTCCGGAAGAACGCTGGTCGTGGATAAGATGGATCAGGAGGCTGCGTGGAACTACGGCATCAGTGCCTCGCTGACGCTCCCCATCAACAACAAGATGCTGAAGGTGAATGCGGAATACTATTATACCGACTTCCTGCGCCAGATGGTTATCGACTACGACTCCGACCCACAGGTGCTGCATATCACGAATTTGGATGGAAGAAGCTACTCCCACACCTTCCAGATTGACGCTTCCTATCCTTTCATCAAGGGTCTCGAGCTAACCGCCGCTTACCGCTACAACATGGTGAAGAGCACCTACGGAGGACATCGCCTGTGGAAGCCGCTCCAAAGCAGGTATAAGGCACTGCTGACAGCAAGCTACAAGACGCCATTAGCCCTTTGGCAGTTTGACGCTACGTTCGTGCTCAATGGGGGTGGTCGTATGCCGGAACCCTATTTGCTCGCCGACGGCACAAGCTCTTGGAACCGCACATTCAAGGCTTATCCCCAACTCAACCTGCAGGTGAAGCGGGAATTCCGCCACTTCTCCGTATTCGTGGGTGGAGAGAACCTTACCAACTACAAGCAGAAAAATCCTATCGTGGGCAGCAATGACCCTTGGTCCAGTAGCTTTGACCCGACGATGGTGTATGGTCCTGTGAGTGGCGCAATGGGATATATCGGAGCAAGATTCCACTTCTGATAGAACACATAGAATATGTTGAACAACTCAAAATAGTTAAGTATGAAAAAAATTCTTTTCACGATGCTGTTTGCCGCTACGGTTGTGACGGCTGCTGCAAAAGACATCAAGACTGTCATCTTCACGACGACACCGCAGATGCACTGTGTCAACTGCGAGAACAAGATTAAGAACGAGCTTCGCTTTGAGAAGGGTGTCAAGGACATCCAAACCAGCGTGGAGGAGCAGAAAGTCACCATCACCTACGATGCAGACAAAACTTCGCCCGAGAAGCTCCAAAAGGCTTTCGACAAGATTGGCTACAAGGCTGAGGAGACCACAAAGGACGCTAAAATCGAGACTCGCACGGATGAGCCATGTGAGAACATGTAATTCAATGATGAATTTTCAATAGGTAGATTCCCAAGCACTGAAGTTGTGCTTGGGATTTTTTTGTTTTAGAAGTAGAAACTCATGTCGCCTGTTAACTTTTTCCATATTGCAATCGTCTTCACTTATATGCCATTCATATATATGAATGGCAGGAAATAACCGGCAAAAATGAAGGGAATTTTCGCCAATCATCAACACAAAAACTGTCTACTGACGATTGAGCGACAATTGTCAACGAGTTTGTCGGCAATTGTCAACGAGTTTGTCGGCAATTGTCGACGAGTTTGTCGGCAATTGTCGCACAATCCCAAACAGCCGAAAAACAGTTAGGAGATAGGAGAAAATGAGTTAGGAGATAGGAGTTAGGAATTAGGAGATAGGAGTTAGGAATTAGGAGATAGGAGTTAGAATTAGTTAGAAGTCAGACTTGTCTGATGAGTCAGAAAATTCAGAAAAATCAAAGGGGTCAGAAGAGCTAAAGACATTACTAAAGAGAATTCAACTACTCTTCAGCGCTATTATCTCTAACTCTTTGACCCCTCTATACAGGGATAGTTGAAAAAAGAGAATTGTAGAAGTTATTCCTTCGTGCGCTCGTTGGGTTCAAAGGCTACGAAATAAAGCCCCAGCCCGAATATATCGGTATTCATAATCTGAGTCTCCTTGTTTTCTTCCCAATTGACGTAGGTCGGGAAGGCTGGTCCCTCATAATATTCATAGCCTTTTTGAGTAAGCAGTTTGGGAATATACGGAGAGTTGATTTTGGTCTCCTCATAGGTTCCCACGAGACATGCTCCATACGTATCTCCATTCATCATGAGAATAATGATGGGGAAGTCAGGAGAAGTGGTGTGAATCTCATAGAATCCTTCTCCTAAGCTGGAAGTCGTGTCGCTCTGGTAGTAAGGCATCTCCTTGAATTTATTAATCACTTCGTCCAAAGTATAAACACCATACTCAGTGACAGGCCACGGGAAGTCTACGGAGTCAGCAGGCAATTGCGACGAGAGGTCCATGAAGGCAAAATGAATATTGGGCACGAAATTAGCAGAGTCGGCAGAAGGAATGGACATTGCAACGAAAGCTGCCACTTTATTTGCCTTGTCGTAGTAGATAAGGTCGCTCTCACCGTCACTCAGTTGTGTCACTTCAAAGCCATTTGTCGTGAGGAACTCATCTACCTCTGTGGGTGTAGGCCGTTGCGTACTGTCGCAATAGATAGCGGCTTCCTCAAGAAATTGCTTCGTATCTACATCGAACCAATATCTTACCTCATTCCATCTGCTGTCGCCCGTTGAGAAACGGTAAACACCACGCTGTGGAGCGGAAGTGGACTGGTTGACGGTATGTCCCAAACGTGCTTCAAAACGGTTCATCAAGTCAATGGTAGAGCCTTTGCCCAAGAGAGGCATCCATGCATCGGCACTGCCTTTCAAAATGTCGGTTCTTGACCAAGAATAGAGGGATTCATCAAGAGGAGCTATCACAATAGATGTGGGGATTCTGGCATAATCTCCCGACTCTTCCACATCTTCGTTGGTAACGAAGGCAATCAAACCTCTCGCCTCATTGCGATAAACACTGTCGGCGGTAGAAGCCCAATCAACATCGGCACTGAAATCCTCAGACTCGAGGAATTTGATGTAATCCGCATATTGGTCACCGTCCGCAAGGGTGAGCAACGCATATTGATATTTCTTATCTGCATCGAAATAGTAAGTATAGTTGATGGTGCGACTGCCAGCTTGAACAGTGACGTTCGCTGTGCGCGTGGTGGTATCCTCTTCCACACCCGAAAGAACCTCCGATGCGGTGGCACCGAAATTGGTGCTGGGCAATGCCCATTCCAAGGTTGGCTTTACAATCTCGGCGAAAACTACTTCATTCACACTGTCTGTATTGAACTTAACGGAAGAACCGTTGTTCAGTTTCACTACCATCTGATAGCTCTGTGCATGGGCTGCAAGAAAGAAAGAGCACAGAAGGGCATATACGATAAAAATTCTTTTCATATTGTCTTAGTTTAATTGTTTCTATTAGGAAAATTATTTTACTGATAATTTTAGCGATGCCTTACCGGCATTCACAATATACACGCCTGAAGGTAAACCTATTAGACTAAGGGATGCCACCCCCCTATCATTTGCTTCTGCCCTTCTTAGCACTTGCCCTGAGAGATTGCTCACACACAACTGCTGACCCATCGCGAGCCCTGTAGCGGTGACGTAGCCATTCTTAACATTCAACCCGTTGGATTCAGAATCTGTTTCCGGCTTCTGAATGGACGTTAGGTCATCTTTAAAATAATAGCGCTCCACTTCATTAATGCCTGCCGAGATATCTTTCCCATCTCCTGTGGCAATGAAGGAATCTCCTTCATAGTGAATCTTGGGAGAGGCTGACAATTGGAAAATAATTGTCTCGCCACTCTTCATATCCACGTAGAGATTCTGAGCATTCATGGACTCGGTACCAAATAAGCACAATAAGCCCAAAAATAAAACACTTCTTTTTTTCCTCATAAGTAATTTGGTTAGTATAAAATGATTTCAATGTTACAAAAGTAATAAAGTTTTGGAGATTCACAAACTTTCTTGCCGTTTTTTTTCTTTTAAGACTAAAATTGTCAACTTATAAACGGTTGTAAGAGACAAAATGATTGGCTGCATTAGGAGTTAGAAGTTAGGAGATAGGAGTTAGAAATAGTTAGTGGTCAGACTTGTCGGACGAGTCGGACGAGTCGGAAAAGTCAGATAAGTCAGAGGAGCAAAATTGAATGAAATAAGAAAGGTATGGGGGAATTCTTGAATAATTGGGATGAGGGCAGTTGCTCAATGGCTACTTCCCCTCACCCCATTCAATCGCAAAAGAGTTGGAAACTCAAATTTCCAACTACTTATTATTATTGCTGTCCGGTAAAACTTAAAAACGCATAATTATCTATCCCGAAGCCCAGTAAAAATGGACTTCGGGCTTTGTTTTTCTAAAAGTAAGCCCCCTCTAATCAAAAAAGGTCCTTTCAGGTG
>JBMNUV010000023.1:0-51511 GCA_050946455.1 Prevotella sp. | reverse complement strand
ATGTATTAGTTTTTTTGAATACCCAAAGATACAAAATTTTTGGGACATGGCAAAGCCCGAGCTTGGGAAAGTTCGGGCTTTCTTATTTTTTTTAAACGAAAGTTTAACGGACTTTTGACACACCCTCAACTGCCTAACCTGCAACAATCATAATTACGATTGCTATTGACGCGCTATCGTAGTTCTCGCGATCCGCGCGGGAACAACATCCGACAACACAAATAATAACCACGACTTCGCATCGCATTTTCCGTAGCTGGCTTATTCGGTAGTCGTCCCGCGCGGAGCGCGAGACCTCCATGCGATGCGTGTACTACGATTAACTATAATACAAGGAAAAGCCTTTATCTTCCCAACAGCAAGTCATATTCCTTGAGTATCTGCTGGGCAACGTTGGCATTCTCAAACTGTTTTACGTATTCTTGTGAACGTGCGATTCGCTCTTGCTGGTCGGTTGAGAGAATATCGTTGAGCGTCGCAGCCATCGCGTCACTGTCGTCAGGATTAACGTAATAGCTGTCTGGACCACCAGCCTCCTCCAAACAGGAGCCTGTGGCTGCAACAACGGGCAGACCACTCTGTATGGCTTCGATGACGGGAATGCCAAAACCTTCATAGCGCGACGGATAGACGAATGCGGCAGCACTGCGGTAGATGGCTGGCAAGTCGCTATTGGGAACTCCTTCGAGGAACATCACTCGGTCGGAAACCCCGTGGCGGGTTGCCCATTCCCAAACGCTGTCAGCGTAGCGGGTACGACGTCCCACGATGACTAATTGCACATCATTGGGCAACTGCGGCAATGCTTTCACTGCCAACAGTACGTTTTTCCGCTCTTCCACCGTGCCCACATTGAGAATGTAGCGCGACGGAAGCTGATAGCGCTCCTTCACCTCTGACCGTTTCTCCTCGCTGACAGGCTCACGGAAACGCGTGTCGCAACTCTGATACACCACGTCAATATGGTCCTCTGGATAGTCGCTATAATATAAGATATCGCGCTTCGTGCACTCGCTGATAGCTACTATGCGGTCGCATTCACGGAGAGAATGATAGAATTTTCTTTTATAGAGCCATACATCCACCGGCTTGTAATATTCAGGGTGGCGCATGAAGATAAGGTCATGGACGGTCATCAGTGACTTGATTCCCGCACTGCGCAGTCCTGCGGGCAGTTCACCGGAGAGTCCATGATAAAGCCTCACACCGTCACGCTTGGCATCGTTAACCACGCCTTCCGCCCGCCAGCGGTCCTTGGAAATGCGCCAGTGACAGCCGGAATAGGCAAAACCGACCCGCTCGTTGACTATTACTTGAGAGCGTAGGTCGTCGCGGCCCGCGTCGGGAGCATAGAGGATAAAACGGTAGCGGCTCGGCAGCGCAGCTAATGCGTTGACAAGGGTGCGTCCATAGGCTCCAAGACCCGTGGCGTTGGCTACGATGCGCTTGGCATCAAAACCGATGGGAATCAATTCTGTATGAGTCATCAGTTGCAAAGATACAAACGTTTTGCGAAATCCTCTTGAAAAACCGGAAATATTTCGTATCTTTGTTGCATGAAGAAGAGGAATACGATTATGGAATCACGGGTGAACCCCGACTACCACGGTGACGCTCCCTACATCAGACTACTGCCGGAGCACATAGCGCAGGCGGAATGCGAATGCCTCTACACAGGCCGCAACAAAGTCTATCGCATGGCGTTGCCCAGTGGTCGCTTTGTGGCTGTGAAAGCATTCAAACGGCTCGACTGGTTCCATCGTCTCTGGTACACCTATATGGAACAGGATAAGGCTCGCCGCAGCTACGACAATGGCATGCGATTGCTCCAGTTAGGCATTAGTACGCCCATGCCCGTGGCATGGTTGGCTGAACGACAGGGACGGTTGAAAACGCAACTCTATTATGTTTGCGAACTAACTGATTCCCAGCCCATAGCGGATTTCATCACCTCAGATGAGGTATTCGACCAATCGGCGACGGAAGCGTTGGCAAAATTTGTCGCCACGCTCCACGAGAAAGGAATCATCCACCGCGACTTGAACAACGGCAATATCAGATGGCGCGAGGAAGACGACGAATACCATTTTGAGCTGATAGACCTCAACCGCATGAAGTTCTATCCCGAAGGAACGCTGCCGCCTCAGCGCGTATGCCTTCAGAACCTCACCCTCTTCAGTGACCTCACTCCACAATATCGTTATTTCCTCCAATGCTACCTCTCCGCCCGCCATCTGCCCGCGAGCTTAATGAGCGACGCCCTTCGCATCAAGGAAAAACACGATAGGCACTGGAAAAGGAAGAAAAAACTAAAAATAATGCACAATTTATAATGCATAATGCACAATGCATAATTAGCGTTCGCCCCTAAAAGATGGAGAAGTGTAGTAGGTTCAGTAGGTGGGGCGCAGAAACTCCCAATTATAATTCACAATTCATAATTCATAATTTGCTTCGCCCTCGTGTTCGGCGCAGCAACTCCTATCTCCTATCTCCTAACTCCTAACTCAAACTGCTCCTAACTCAAACTGTCTTTTTCCACCCTCACTCTTCCTTCATCGGTAAGGAGCATGTCGCGCGTGAAGCGATAGCGGGGAGAAGCTAACGACTGGGATTCATCGTAGTGGTCGCTCTTGATGTTGAGCAGCCCACAGAACAAATCGTAAGCTAAATCATTCGTGAAATATTTGTTTTTGTTGGTTTCCAATGTCGAAGTCGTAGTGGGGAATGTCTGGCGATATTCATCAGAAAGATATATCCACATGGGAATCCTAACCATTCCATAACCCAAGAACCACGGCAACCGGCGCTTTTCGGGTATGGCTCCGTGGTCGGAAAAATAGACCATCGCCGCCAAATGGAGCTTGTACTTGGCGTAGTGATAGGCGGAGTGAAGAATATGGTCGGTATAGTGAATCGAGTTGCGGTAGTTCTGAACGTTGTCACCATTGGTTAGGTCGTGTACCGCGGCATATTCCGGCGTATAGCGGTTCTGATAGTTGAAGTGGCTCCCCTTGAGATGAAGTACCACAAGGTTATTGACATTGGGATTCACCTCATCGAGAAATTCCAACAGCGACTCATCATAATAGGGTTTGCCTATCTCCTGTTTGGTCCATTTAGCCACGTCGGCAGTCTCGGCGATGAGCGTCACGGGAGTGTCGTTGGAGTCAATATGCCCTTGGTTGCTGTACCAACTGACACGGTAGCCAGCCTTGTGTGCAATGTCGACAATCGTACAGGCATCGCCAAAATTCATATCGTTGTAGAGGTTCTTCTCGGTCAAGGCGCGCGACAGCGACGGTACGGTCTGCATGGCGCACGAATAGGCATGGGTGAAGAAAATGAAATGCGGGTCGGTCTGCAACTTATGCGATTCCCACGGCGTTGTCTCAAAGGGCTGCGGCACATAGCAACTCATATAGTCGCGGCAGGCGGACTCCCCAATGACAAGCAGAATGGTGTGGGGCGTAGGCAGTCCCCCAGCGGGAAGCCCTACTTTTAAATTGTTGAATCTCGTTTTCACATCTTGACGATAGTTGGCATTGCTGCGCTGATAGGCACGCACGTCGCGATATAGCTCCACAATGCCCGTGCGCACAAAGAGACCATGATGGGGCTTGAAGAGATAGATGGCGAAAAATACCATGAATCCCATCAGGATGAAATCGCCAAAGAGCAGAAGGATTCCCGTAAAGGGGTCGATGCAGCCCGTACGGACAAAGGGCTCAACGGTGACGGCAGGAGCAAGATTCAGTCCGAAGCAAAGGGCGACAGTGGCTATAAGGGGCACTATCATCGCCAGCACCTTCCAAAAAGAAAAACTGTGGATGAACTCTAATATCTCATTGCCGTTGGTCTCCAGCAAGGGCTGCATACCCGAAGTGTCGATACATACCTTATATATAATATAATAGCCTGCCTCGGCAACCGGAATGAGCAGCAGCACGCTCTCTATGGCACCACAAACAATTCCTGCGGTGACCTGTGACCATAGACTAATCAAATAGTTCAGCCCCACGAGAAAGCCAAAGAGATAGAGCGCAAAGGCTATATCAATATGGTTGTCATAATCAGGGGAGCGACGGCGATTGGTAAGGTGGTAAGTGATGTTCCACGTCAGCATCCATGCCACGCAAACTACTAAAGCAGCCACTACTTGCGGTGACCACACGTCGAAGTTAGTCATCCACAGCGCAATGCCCGACAATAGCACCGCCAAGAGATATCGCCGTTCCTGCTGACGCCGCGAAGTGGGTGCCAGCCCGTGATTGAAGTGCAGGAATATGAACATAGAAGCTGCATAGAGCAGCAACATGAGGATAGCTATCGTAAAGGTACGCAATGATAAGGCCATGAACTACTTAATTCAATCAAGAAATAAATTCCTATTTAAATGCAAAACTATAAAATTATTTTGAAACACCCACACAGAAAAGACAAAAGGAGCCAGAATAACAGAAAAAAGAGAAAATAATAAACAGTAAAATGGATATAAAAAGCCAACTCCCCAGCTTTTTCACAAAAGTTGGGGAGTTGTGTTACCTGAAATACTTTCTTTTTGAAAACCTTAAACAACTAAAACCTAAATCAATCTACCTGAATCTAAATCTTAAAACCTAATAACCAAAAACTAAAAACCTATATAAAAACAATCTATTAACCTTAAACCTATTGAACTAAAAACCTATTCTTACTTTGTGAAGTCCCGTTGGACTTTATTTCTTTTGACACTGCAAAGATAGCATCTTTTCCCTTTCCCTTCCAAGTTTTCCCTCGAAAAACAAGCTAAAATGGGTGTATTCTTGACTCACGTCAAGCGTTTGTGTGCGAACACAGCCATTTGCACAACTTATATCTGCCCACTTTCTACTTGCCTTACGACGCGCTCTGTGATTCTATCCGCGCCGTTGGGGTCGTACTTTTTGGTGAGCGAAGCACCGAAAGTCCATGCAAAAGCTTGATAGAAGCCCGCTTTCACAGGACCGAGGATGGCATTGAGAGTGCCATAAGCAGAGTTGCCGCACTCGCGATAAACGAGTTTGATGAGGAGTTTGCCCTGCTGATAAGTGAGTTTCTTCATGCGGGGCGTGTATTCTTTCTTGATACTTTTCTCCACATAGTCCAAATGCTTGTCGCGAGCCTTCTTGTTGGGCAGTGTCTGCAAGTATTCATAGGTTTCTATAATGATTTTGTTCACTTCCTTGGCGATGGGCAGCACCTTCTTGACATTGCGCACCAAACGGTTGTAGGCGGCTCTCTGACGGGCGTTCTTGAACACGGGTTTAGGATTGACATAGACGTTGTTGAGCTCCACGTAGGGAATGGAGTCCTTCCCGTCGAGCACTTTGCCCATTCTCACTTTTGGCTCAAACGTGGGACGGTCCATGTCTATCTCATCGTCGCTAAGGTCTTCTGGCTTAAAAGGCTGCCCGTTGTCATTCTGCGCCAAGGCGGTAGCGCTCAACAACAGCATGCAACAGCACAGAAGCATCCGCACTACATTATTATAAGGACGCGCTATATTATAATATGGAAACAATCTTTTCAACATAATACTTCTCTTTATGGCGCAAAAATAATGAATCCTTTTGAGCCAACGAAATAATTATCTTTTTTTAAGTAGGGAGGGCTTCATTCCAATCTGACTAGTCCGATTAGTCCGATTAGTCCGAACAGTCCGACCAGTCTGCAAGGTGAATCATCCCAAAAATCGAACTATTGAGGCTCTTTTATCGACTCATAATTTTGCAGAATCTATAAAACGATGGCTTAGAATTTGATATTTCGTGCTTTTTTAGTAATTTTGCATTCGTGTTATTATATTCCCTCAGAAAATCAAATACAAAAACGATAAATGGAGTACAATTTCAAGGAAATTGAGAAGAAATGGCAACGGAAATGGGTCGAGAACAAGACCTACCACGTTGTTGAGGACAAGAGCAAACCGAAGTACTACGTGCTGAACATGTTCCCCTATCCGTCGGGAGCAGGTCTGCACGTGGGCCATCCGCTGGGCTATATCGCCAGCGATATCTATGCACGCTACAAGCGACTGAAGGGATTCAACGTGTTGAACCCGATGGGCTACGACGCCTATGGACTCCCTGCAGAGCAATACGCCATACAGACCGGACAGCATCCGGCAAAGACTACAAATGAGAACATCGCCCGCTACCGCCAGCAGCTCGACAACATCGGCTTCAGCTTTGACTGGGACCGCGAGGTGCGCACATGCGACCCGCACTATTATCATTGGACGCAGTGGGCATTCGAGAAGATGTTCAACTCGTTCTATTGCACCAAGTGCCAAAGCGCAGAACCGATAGAGAAACTTATCCATCATTTCGAGGAGCGCGGCACCGAAGGCATCCACGCAGCACAAAGCGAGGAACTCTCGTTTACTGCTGACGAGTGGAACGCCATGAGTGAAGAAGAGCAGCAGAAAACGCTGATGAACTACCGCATCGCCTATCAAGGTGAGACGATGGTCAACTGGTGTCCCGACTTGGGCACGGTGCTTGCCAACGACGAGGTGGTGAATGGCGTGAGTGTGCGTGGCGGTTATCCCGTAGTGCAGAGAAGTATGCGCCAGTGGTGCCTCCGCGTGTCGGCATACGCACAACGGCTTCTTGACGGACTGGACACCATCGACTGGAGCGACAGCATCAAAGAGACGCAACGCAACTGGATTGGTCGTTCGGAAGGCACGGAGATGCGCTTCAAGACCCTTACCCCACTGAAGAGCGGTGAGGAGCGTGAGGGCGAGTTCATCATCTTCACCACCCGTGCTGATACCATCTTCGGCGTAACCTTCATGGTGCTGGCACCGGAGAGTGAGTTAGTGGAACAACTCACAACCGAGGACCAGAAGAAGGCAGTCGATGAATATCTCGACTACGTGGGCAAACGCACAGAGTTGGAGCGCATGTCCGACCGTAAAGTGACGGGTGTATTCTCTGGCTCCTACGCTGTGAATCCCTTCACGGGCGACCGAATCCCCATCTGGATTTCGGAATATGTGCTCGCCGGCTACGGCACGGGTGCCATCATGGCTGTGCCGGCTCACGACAGCCGCGACTTTGCTTTCGCCCGCCACTTCAATCTTCCCATCATTCCGCTGATTGAAGGAGCCGACGTGAGCGAGGAGAGCTTCGACGCCAAGGAGGGAACCGTGATGAATTCACCGCGCGAAGGCGTGAAGTCGTTCAAGGGCTTCTCGCTCAACGGTCTCTCCGTGAAGGAAGCTATTCAGAAAACCAAAGAATTTGTCACCGCAGAGCAGTTGGGCCACGTCAAGGTGAACTACCGTTTGCGCGATGCCATCTTTAGCCGTCAGCGCTATTGGGGCGAGCCGTTTCCTGTATATTATAAAGGTGAGACACCCTATATGATTCCAGAGGAATGCCTCCCACTGCAACTGCCGGACATTGACAAATATGAGCCTACAGAGACGGGCGAGCCGCCATTGGGACGCGCCAAGAAGTGGGCGTGGGACACGGAGAAGAACGAAGTGGTCGACAAGAGTCTCATCAACAACAAGACCGTCTTCCCCATTGAGCTATGCACCATGCCGGGCTTTGCTGGTTCGTCAGCCTATTACCTGCGCTTTATGGACCCGCACAACGACAAGGAACTCGTGTCGAAGGAAGCTGATGAATACTGGCGTCACGTGGACCTATACGTAGGCGGTACGGAGCATGCCACAGGTCACCTCATCTACAGCCGTTTCTGGAACAAGTTCCTCTTTGACTACGGCTATAGCTGTGAGCAGGAGCCATTCCAGCGGCTCATCAACCAAGGCATGATTCAAGGCCGCAGCAACTTCGTCTATCGCGTCAACAGCGACGACCACACGAAGGCGCCTGTATTCGTGAGCCTCGGACTGAAAGACAAATACGAGACCATGCCCATCCACGTGGACGTGAACATCGTTCATGGCGACGTGCTCGACCTTGACGCCTTCCGTCAGTGGCGCCCCGAATACAACAATGCCGAATTCATCCTCGAGAACGGCAAATACATCTGCGGCTGGGCGATTGAGAAGATGTCCAAGTCGATGTTCAACGTGGTGAACCCCGACATGATTGTGGAGAAATACGGTGCTGATACGCTCCGTCTCTATGAGATGTTCCTCGGTCCAGTTGAGGCGAGCAAGCCGTGGGACACTAACGGAATTGACGGTTGCCACCGCTTCCTGAAGAAGTTCTGGGCTTTGTTCTATGCCAACAGTCGCGGTCAGGAGCAGGCTGGCAATGACTGGCACGTGACCGATGAGCCTGCATCAAAGGAGTCGCTCAAGAGCATTCATAAGCTCATCAAGAAAGTAACGGGCGACATCGAGCAGTTCTCTTACAACACCGCCATCTCTGCCTTCATGATTTGCGTGGGCGAACTGGGACAGCAGAAGTGCCATTCACGTGAGGTGTTAGAGAAACTCGTTGTGCTGCTCACGCCGTTTGCTCCCCACATCTGCGAGGAACTGTGGGAGGCTTTAGGTCATAAGGACAGCGTTTGCGATGCTGAGTGGCCCGTATGGGATGAGAAGTATCTCGTAGAGAACGAGATACAACTCACGGTGAGCTTCAACGGTAAGGCTCGCTATCAGAAGACCTTCCCCGCCGATGCCTCCAAAGACGACATCGAGAAAGCTACCATCGCCGATGAGCGCAGTCACAAGTACCTTGACGGCAAGACCATCATCAAAGTGATTGTGGTTCCCAAGAAAATCATTAATATCGTTTGTCGATAACTCTTGAACTCCCATTCCGGCAGTGTGACGCCGCCGGGATGGGAACGATAAATCATTAATAACTTCAACCTAAAACTCTTTTATTCGTATGACAATAGACCGTCAATTAGTCCGTAATGAAAGCAAAGACTATTTATGGATTACCCTTGGCCTGATACAATACGCTTTTGGCTTCACGTTCTTTGTGTTGCCTTACGGCATTGTAACAGGCGGTGTTACCGGTTTCTCGGCTATCTTATTCTATGCCTTGCATATACCGGTTCAAACCACTTACCTGATTGTCAACCTCGCGTTGTTGGTAGTGGGTTTGAAGGTGTTGGGCTTCCGTTTTCTGATGAAGACCATCTACGCCATCTTCATGCTCTATTTCCTACTGTGGTTGGGCAGTGTGCTGATGCCCACCAATCCCGATGGCTCCTATGTGAGGTTCCTCGGTCAACAGCAGGAATTCATGGCGCTCATCGTGGGATGTACCATCACTGGTTCCTCTTTGGCCGTGGTGTTCTATCACAACGGCTCCACGGGTGGAACTGATATCATCGCCGCTTCTATCAACAAGTATTACACACTGTCTTTGGGTCAGGTGCTCTCACTCATTGATGTATTCATCATCACGAGCTGCTTGTTCTACCCGCAATTCGGTGAGATGCCCGCCCGTGTTCACAAAACGGTGTTCGGTCTCTGCGCCATGGGCATCGAGTGCTTTTCGCTCGACTTCGCCATGAACGCCAGCCGACAGAGTGTGCAGTTCCTCATCTTCTCTAAGAAATATAAGGAAATCGCCTACGCCATCGCTACTAAAATGGACCACGGTGTTACACTCCTTGATGGTCACGGCTGGTACACTGGTCAGGACATGAAGGTTATCTGCCTCTTGGCACGCAAACGTGAGAGCGTCAACATCTTCCGTCTCATCAAAATCATCGACCCCAACGCATTTGTCAGTCAGAGTGCTGTCGTCGGCGTGTTCGGTGAAGGCTTCGACGAGATGAAGGTAAAGGTGAAAGACAAGCACTTGCAGGAGAACGAAGAACTCACGCGAAAGGCTGAGGAGTTCTATCAACAAGTGCAGGCGAAAAACCGACTATTGCAGGAACAAAGCCAGAAAGAGCCGCAACAACCTGTGGAGGAAGAAAAGAAATGAGAAAAATCGTATTCGCTACCAACAACGCCAACAAGTTGCGCGAGATTCGTGAGATATTGGGCGAGCAGTTTCAAGTGCTCTCACTGAGCGACATCGGATGCCACGAGGACATTCCCGAGGATTTCGATACCTTAGAGATGAATTCACACGTGAAGGCTGCCTACATCGCTGAGAAATACGGCATGGACTGCTTCGCCGATGATACGGGACTGGAAGTGGACGCGCTCGGTGGTGAGCCGGGTGTTCACAGCGCCCGCTATGCCGAAGGCACCGACCACGACAGCCAAGCCAACATGCGGAAGTTGTTGGCGCGATTGGACGATACGACCAACCGCCGCGCGCGTTTCCGCACGGTCATCACCTTGGCGACGGTGGGTCATGAGCAACCCGTGCGCATCGACCGCTACGTGCAGTTTGTAGGCGTTGTGGAAGGCGATATCGCCAAGCAACCTCGTGGCACAGAGGGTTTCGGCTACGACCCTGTGTTTGTGCCGCAGGGCTATGCGGAGAGTTTCGCTCAGTTGGGCGAGGACGTGAAGAACCGCATCAGCCACCGTGCCCGTGCTGTCCAGAAACTCGCGGCATGGCTGAAGGAAAGTTAACAGAAAGAGATACAGCCCAAGAGGGAAAGCCACAGCTCAACAAATAGAACTTCTGACCATACCCTGTTGGCTCAACCTATACACTTGAAGTTTATGAAAAAACTTGCTTCGCCTCAGCAGCTATGGCTATGCAAGTTGGAGAGAGAATGATACTATGTCAATAACTAAAGTGCGGAATAGTTGGTTATCCGCACTTTTTTTCGTATCTTTGCCCGCACATGATGGACAAGACCGAGGAACAGCACTTGTTTCTTTCCCCATGGTTTTGGCCGTGATGTCCATCTGCTATATATATAATTAAATAAGGTATGGCTATCTCCCATTGGGATAACCATGCTCAACGTTAGGCAAAAGGCAATAAGCCTTCCGCTAAAAAGGAGTTATACGTATGACAGACAGAACTATATTCAATCACTAATAAGCGCTTGACAAATGGAAAAGATTGTATTGGCAGGAGCCCTCGTGTTGCTCCTCAGCATATTAGTAGGTAAAGCGGGCAGTCGCTTCGGACTCCCATCACTGTTGCTCTTTCTCGGCGTGGGCATGGTTGTCGGCACCGACGGGTTGGGATTGGAGTTCAGCAGTCCGGTGGCGGCTCAGTTCATCGGCATGCTCGCCCTCTCGGTGATTCTCTTCTCGGGTGGTATGGACACGAAGTTGGAAAACATCCGTCCTGTGGCATTGCCGGGTGTGATGTTGGCAACGATGGGTGTGGTACTCACCACGCTCACCACAGGACTTCTCATTTATCTGCTTTTCTCATGGTTCGACGATTTCGCAAGCCTCAGCCTTGCCGAGTCAATGCTTTTGGCGGCAGTAATGTCGTCAACCGATTCCGCCTCTGTATTCTCCATCTTGCGAAGCAAGGATATCCACCTGCGTGAACGGCTGCGCCCCATGCTTGAACTTGAAAGCGGAAGTAACGACCCGATGGCATATCTACTCACGGTGGTGCTTATCTCCTACATACAGGGCAGTAGCAGTGCTGCGGGTGAAATCGCCCTGACATTTGTCGCACAACTTGTGATAGGCATCATAGGAGGAGTGCTGTTAGGACGCGCCATCGTGTGGGCAATTAACCACGTTAACCTCGGCAACGAGTCGCTCTATTCCGTATTGCTTCTCGCCATGGCGTTTGCGGTGTTTGGTCTGACGGCTGTGGTGGGCGGAAACGGCTATTTAGCAGTATATCTCGCCGGCATGGTAGTGGGCAACAGTAAGATGACCCACAAACGGAGTTTAGGACTATATATGGAAGGCTACACATGGCTCTGGCAGATAGTCATGTTCATCACGCTGGGTCTGTTAGTCAATCCCCGCGAGATGTTGCCCGTGGCAATCCCCAGCGTACTCGTTGCCTTGAGCATGATGTTCGTGGCGCGTCCGTTGAGCGTATTGCTCTGTCTGGCTCCTTTCCGCAGATTCTCATGGCGCGGCAGACTCTACGTTGCATGGGTGGGACTGCGTGGCGCGGCACCTATCATCTTCGCCACCTACCCGCTGGTAGCCGGAGTGACCCATGGACCGATGTTCTTCAATATCGTGTTCTTCGTCACGCTCATCTCCCTGCTCTTCCAAGGAACAACGGTGGCATCCGCGGCACAATGGTTGGGATTGGTAGGCGAGGCAGAACCTAAAAAAGAAATAGGAATAGAACTGCCGGAAGATATCAAAAGCGCTGTCAGCGAATTCAATATTACTCCTGAGATACTGTCGCAAGGCAACCGACTCGCCGACCTTCCTCTGCCTGCCAACACATTAGTGGTAATGGTGAAGCGTGGAAAACGCTACTTCGTGCCGAAAGGAAACACTGAGCTGCAAAAAGGCGACCGTCTCCTCATCATATCAGACCAGAGCAGCGACCTGCTGAAAGTTTATGATGCGCTCGGTGTGAAGCAGTTTACTTGGGAAAGGAACTAAAGCATGAGATACAGTTGAAATTATCAGCGTGAAGCAGTAGCTCCCGCGATGCATGGAGGTCTCGCGCTCCGCGCGGGACGAGAGACTTAGCTGAGGGATGTAAGCAGTTGTTGCAGAGTCGGTTGTCGTCCCGCGCGGAGCGACGGGACCTCCATGTGTTGCGGGACAATGGTATTCGTGCAAAGTTGGATATTGTTCCCGCGCGGTGCGCGAGAACTACGTTGCGGAGCATTAATCGTATTTGCCCGACGGTCATCGTCCCGCGCGGAGCGCGAGACCTCCATGAGTTGCGGATCCTCCGTGTGTTGCGAAAAACAGTAACCTTCGGATAAATGTGTTGGGCGTGGCAACTAACGAATCGCTCATCATAACACTTTTCGGAATAAAGTTAAACAAACGCTTTTTATTTTGAAATTAAAACAGTATCTTTGCCATGTCGTGTGGATTACCGTTCACCGCATTCTTGCACCACTCGGTGATAGAGGCACACGACGACAGCAGATGCTGCATCTGTTTTGCATCTCTGCATGGCAGGTAGCTTTTCCTTATGTGGTGCAAAAAATATACTGCTCAACTCTACAGAATATGAAAAGAAACTTGTTCGTATCCATTTTCGCCCTTCTGCTTTCTGTCAGCAATGTCTTTGCTGACGGCAACTGGAAGGCATATATGTCCTACTTCAATCCCACGGAGATTGAACAGGCAAGCGGCAACATCATCTTTGTTTTGGCTTCCAACGGACTCTATTCGTATAACCAAAACGACCAAAGCATCACCACTTACGACAGAATGAACAGCTTGTCGGACTGCGCCATCAACCATATCGCATGGAACCAGCAGGCAAAACGCCTCGTCATCGCCTACGACAACGGCAACATTGACTTGATGGACATCAACGGTAACGTAACGAACATGACGGATTTCCTCAACTCCTCTGCCACCAACAAGTCCATCAACGATATCTTCTGCGATGGTGTATATGCCTATCTCTCAACGGGTATCGGCGTGCTGAAGCTCAACGTGGCAGATGCTGAAATCAGCGATACTTATTCCTTGGGATTTGAGGTGAACTATTCCTATATTGAGGATGGATATTTCTATGCCGCCAGTGAAGGAAATGGTATTTATCGGGCACTGCTCACCGACAACCTGCTTGACAAGAATGTTTGGGAGCGCGTGGGCAACTATACGGCACGCACCAAAACCATGGACCCCGAACTACTCGCGCTCGTGAAGACCCTGCAGCCCGGTGGTCCCCGCTACAACCATTTCGGATTCATGCGCTACAAGAACAACCGCCTCTACACCGTCGGTGGAATCATGGATGGCAGTTCAGCCGCGCCGCAGGTGCTGCAGGGCGACACATGGACCATCTTCCAAGACAGCTTGCAGTCGCAGACACAAACCAACTACAATGGCTCCTTCACGGTGGATGCCTTCACGACCGACCCCGACCACGTGTTTGCGGGAGGACAATACGGAATCTTTGAATACCAGAATGGCAGGCTCATCAAGCATTATAGCTATGACAACTCTCCATTGGAAGTGGCTCAGACGGTTGCTGACAAGACCAATCGCAGTTATACGGTCGTTTATGGCGGAATGTGCGACACCGACGGCTCTTACTGGTGCTTCAACAGTATTGCGCCCAACAAGCAGTTGTTGAGGCTCAACCCCGACAGTACATGGAGCGAATGGACCTCTTCGGGACTTATCTCTTCATTGGGCTGTTCACTGGAACAGGTGGAGGACCTTATGCGCGACTCGCGCGACCTCATCTGGATGTGCAACAACTTCTATCGCGTTCCTGCTTTGATTTGTTTCCAGCCCTCAACTGAAGCATTTAATATATACACTACCTTTATCAATGAGGACGGACAGTCGCTTGTGGTGACGCAGGTAAGCTGTGTGGCTGAGGACCAGAACCACAATATCTGGATTGGCACGAATGCGGGACCTCTGTTGCTGACCCCCACCGACATTTCCGAAGGCAACACCGTGTTTACGCAGGTGAAAGTGCCCCGCAACGATGGAACAAACTTAGCCGACTATCTTTTGGCTGATGTGTCCATCTCTTGCATGGCCGTAGACAAAGCCAACCGCAAATGGTTCGGCACCGTTGAGAATGGCGTGTACTGCATTGGCAGCGACAATATCACAGAGGTTTACCATTTCACGACCGACAACTCACCGCTGCTGAGCGATGAAATCAGTTCCATCGCCATCAATAGCAACACTGGCGAGGTATATATCGGTACCGGCAAGGGTCTCTGCTCCTATTTGAGCGATGCCAACACAGCCTCCGACGGTATGACGGAGGACAACGTCTGGGCTTATCCCAATCCTGTGAAGCCCGAATACACGGGTCCAGTCACCATCCGCGGACTGGAGGACGGCGCAACAGTGACCATTGTCACATCGAGCGGCAAGCTCGTCAACAAAGGCACAGCAAGTGGCGGTGAATATAAGTGGTATGCACAAGATATGGACAATAACCGTGTAGCCAGTGGCGTATATATGGTACTCGTTGCCACAGCGGCTGGCGAGAAGGGAGTTGTATGCAAAGTGGCTGTTGTCAATTGACAACAGCCGCCAAGCGTTGGCGTGGATAGACATTCAGCGCGGCTCCTGTATGATTGCTATATAGTATTCCAAAAAAGTTCTATAAAGGCGTACCCACTCCTATAGGCATGCCCATCCGAACTTTCGGGCTAACTCTGTCAACAGCCCATAATCCTTAGCAGGTAGCTGAAGGGTTAAGGTCTCGCTGGCGTCTGCCTCCATCTTTTAGCCTTGTTCCAGCAATCTTTCTTCTGGCAATTGGCTAACAGATAAAGGCATGATTTGATACTCATTGTCAGAGAAAGCTACATCAAAATACTCTCCTTTGTTTTCTGGATTGACGAATATTTCCCTCAAGTCAACATTTCCTGTCAAGAAGTCGCTAAGTCTTTTGCCGGAAATTCTCACTGCAGTGTAGCGGCACAAAGGTTCATCCTCGTAAAGAAGGCAAATGTATAGTGCTTCAAATTTATCTCTTGCTATGAATAATTGAGGAACATCATAGAAATCTAATATCTTGTCAAGTCTTAGTATATTAGTCATTGTTTCACAATTTTAGCTTGTTCTACTTGAAAATTCTTACTCCTAACTTTGTTAATACGTCACCCAATATTCAAATACAGGACATTCGTTGGAGGTAAAAACGATGGTCTTTACTCTTTCAACCTATATAGCGTCAACCCATTCTCCTTGTTTTGAGCGACAGGCTGGTATCTCTTTTCCAGCACATCACGGATGGCGCAGTGGGATGCATCTTCCGCCAATATCCAACGGGCATTGCCTTTGGCGAAGCAATCCCTGACCAAAGGACGCAGGGAGGGACCGTTGGCGATTGCCCAATCCTGTATGGTGAAGAAACGATAACACGGCATCCTGTCGGTGAAGATATAATAAGTGGGGTCAACATTATAGACCACAAAAGAATCATTCTTCGGGACTTTGCGTGTCATTTTAATTGCCGCCTCCACTTCCGGCAGCATCGCCATATAACTGCGATAGACGCGGATGTGGTTGAGGAAAAAGACGGCAACATAGGCGGTGACGAGATACACTACGGTTCGCGCTATTTTCTTCTCCTGCTTGATTTCGCCCAATTCTATCAGCGCCACGAAAATCACCGGCAGATAAGAGATGGCGTAGTTGGCATTGGAATAACTCTTGAGGAGCCACAGCAGTGTCAACAGGGAGCAGGAGCCCCAGACAATAGCTCGCAGACGGCGGTCGCGCTGCGTAACGGCGATTGCCGCATAGATGACGGTGGTTATTAGACAAATGAAATAGGCAACGAAATAAAGAGGGTAGGTAAGGGTACGTGGAATGTCTATATCTGAGGAATGCAGGGCGTATTCCATGTTGTAGGTGAACATGGCATACCACATATCGTCCCATGCGTTGTGACTTGCGAAATAAACGGCGAAGGGAAGGAAAACCACTGCAAAACCCACGGCGAACGACAAGATGTTGGCGAACAGATTGCGCCACAGTCCTTTCCAAATGAGAATGATGGCAATGGCAGCAATGAGGAAAACCACGAGCATGGAATTGGTGAGGCGCGACAGCAGACAGGAACTGACAAACATGCCATAGACAAAGGCATAGCTCCAAGAATGGGAGAAATTGCCTTCGTGCAGATGGCGCGACCACTCATAGCAGAGGAAGACTGACCATACAGCCAAGAGCAAATTGGTGTCGCCCACTTGATTGCCTCCCGAACAGATGACGATATAAGCCATCATAAACACGGTGTTGTAAGCCCAAGTCTGTCGCAACGTACAGTATTTCCTTATATAATAATGGCTCAGCAGCAATACCAAGACGAGGTTGACGGTTTGCAGGATGAAGATTCCCATCTCGCCTTGGGCTATCGAGTGACCCACCATATTGACAAAGAAGATGATGGGACCCTTGCTGTCCCATGTACCCACATAGGGAAGTTTGCCCCTCGACCAGTTGTCGCCGATGATGCTGAACATCGACTGGTCGGAGCAGAAGCCGTTCCACAGTGGTGAGAAACTCAGAAACACAAGGGTCAGCAATAGCGACACAAGCGCATAGAGAGGAAGCTGTCTAAGGAGTTCTTTTCTCATTTCAAGTTAGTTCTTCATCAATAATATACCGCGGACGGTCCTTCACTTCCAAATAGATTTTACCCATATACTCACCTATCACTCCCAAGGAAATCAGCAGACAGCCACCGACAAACCAAACGGAAAGCATCAGTGAAGTCCAACCCGCTACGGTTTTGCCCATGATAAACGACGCCAAGACGTAAATCAGAATCAGCAAACTAATAACTACGAATACAACGCCCAATGCCAATATCATGCGGATGGGATGGATACTGAAAGAAGTGATGCCATTGGCAGCGAGCGCCAGCATCTTCTTGAGCGGATATTTGGTCTCGCCAGCCATGCGCGGGCGGCGTGCATAATACACATTGGCAGTCTTGAATCCCATCAGGGGAACGATGCCGCGCAGATAGAGATTGCGCTCCCGATATTGGCAGAGCGCCTGTGCCGCCTTCTTGCTGAGCAGTCGGAAATCGGCTGAGTTATAGACGGTTTTAACACCGAAACTCTTCATCAGACGGTAGAAGGCTTGTGCCGAATTGCGCTTAAACCAACTGTCGGAATCGCGGTTATTGCGCACCCCATTGACCACGTCGAAGCCCTGATTGAATTTCTCTATCATGGCTCTAATGGCATTCGGGTCATCCTGCAAGTCGGCATCGATGCTGATAAGTGCGTCGGCACGCGTGGAAGCATACACCATGCCTGCCATCAAAGCGTTCTGATGCCCCACGTTGCCCGCCAACTTCAGCCCCTTCACGTGGCTGTCGGCAGCATGATGCTCGGAGATGATTTCCCATGTGCGGTCTTTTGAGCCGTCGTCAACGAACAGGAGATAATAGTCGGATGCAATCCCGTCCTCAACGATTGCTGAGAGCGTAGCTTGCAACTGACTGATAGTGCTGGGAAGCACCTCCTCCTCGTTGTAAGAAGGCACGACGATGGCGATGGTGCCGTCTCCTTTTATTTGGTGCGGTTGTTCCATTTTCAGACGTAGCTTTGTGTTCGTTTTGGAATTATAGTCGCAAAGTTAATAAAAATAACTAAGAACCCAAAGCCTCCTCACTCATCTTTCGCTCATTCCAACATGAGAGTCGTCCCAAGTAATCTCATCACCTTTTCTCGGACTAATGCAAAGCAAAGATTGGGAAATCCGCAAAGAAATGAAAGGAAGCGTACTATTAGAAATATGAAGATAGGAACTGATAATGAGATATTATTGCTCACCTTACTAGGCTTTTTCGATAAAAAAAAGTAAATTTGCGGAAACGATAGTCCAAATGAATCTGAAGAAGAAACCACATTCCCAACTCACACGCAGCCCTCAACGATGGATGACTATACTGAGGACTCTGCTCTTGCTGTGGCTGTCTTCTACTGTTTTAAGTGGATTTGCCGCACTGCAACCTGCATTCTATAACCACCTTCAGACGCTACCGACCGACAAACTGATTGAAAAAGCGATCTATTATGTTGGAGAAACCGACAAAGCCGATTCAGCCTTGGCTTGCTACACAATTGCCACATCGCGCTATCACTCGCACATGAATACAGAGGAACTGCGTCTTATGGTTCGGGCTTTCTCTGGAAAATGGTATGTCTACCTGTTTAATTTCTTCAATTACACAAAGGCATACGAATGCCTCACCACATTGGAAGAAATCTCCAATAAGTTACCCGAAATCCGTCCACGGCTCTACAACAATTATGGAATATTCTATCAAACCTTGGCAGAGCAGGGTGATGACATTCGACAGGACAGTTTAGCGCTTTCTTATTATCGCAAGGCTTTTTGGCTGACCAAATATTCCGACGGCAACACTCTCGATTTGATTTTCACAAACCTTGTATCGGTCTCAGAACGGACAGGAATGATAGGAAGCCTAAGCAAGGAATGGCTTCGCTATAAACAATTGCCCTTGTCTAAAGACAACCATTACAGACAGTATAACCACCGTCTTTATGAAGGCTACCTTCTGATGGCACAGCAAAAGTGGGTTGACGCTGAACGCGTGTTTGAGTTGCAACTACGGGAATTGCCGAATGAGCAGTCGGAGATGCGCTATCACTATTCAGCTATTGTCAATATAGCCCATGCCCGTGCTGCACAAGGACGTTATCGAGTAGCTGCGGAATCTCTTCAAACTGCTTTGAAGATTGCAAAATCGGGTGGTTTCAAAGATGCAGAATTAGAAGCCTACAAGCTGATGATGGAATATTTCACCGCTGTGAAAGATTACTCAAAAGCTGATTCTTGTCGCTACAACTATCTTTGTTTGAAGGACACGTTGCTCAACTATCAAAAACTCACGAGCGTCAACGAATTGCGTTTCCTCAACCAGATGCGGAAGTTCGATGACCAAATTCAAGAGAACGAGCACAAGCGGCAGATGCAGCAGACGCTCATGCTTATTGCCTTCGGCGTGGCAATAATCGTATGTGTATTTTTGGTTATTGTCTGGCGGAAGAACCGCAAGCTGAAATTGTCTAATACAAATCTCTACAACAAGACTGTAGCGATGCTCCGTGCCGAGGAAGAAGCAAGGAAACGACACGAAGAACTGGAACGTCAACTTGCCGAGCGTTCTACTGTACAAACAGAAAAATACAAAACCAGCCACTTGGCAGAAGGCAACAAAGGCGAATTGATAGAACGCATACAAGACGTGATGGAGAACAATGAGGAAATCTACACTGCAGGATTCTCGTGTGACCGGTTAGCACAGTTGGTGGGAAGCAACTACAAATATGTATCCCAAGTCATCAACGAGACGCGCAACTGCAATTTCTCCGCCTTTCTTAATGAATACAGAATCAAGGAAGCCTGCAAGCGCATCAGTGACACGCAACATTATGGAAACCTCACCATCGAAGCCATCTCCAACAGCGTCGGTATTAAGTCACGTTCCACATTCATTGCCGCTTTCAAACGTTTCACAGGATTGACACCTTCCGAATACTTAAAGATAGCGAGAACGAAATAGGATGGTGGAGGACATTTGATAGTGCGCTTTCACTCGTACTGCTCGCCAAGAGGCTAAGGTGGCAATCGTATCGTGAAGAGCTCTTGCTGAAAGTGAGCATATTTTGTCCACGTTCATGAACACAAACATGAACGTGGACATTTTTTTCAACCCTTTTGGTTGATTATCCTTATTTTTGCACCGTTGGCTGATGAGGCTGACCACAGGATGAAATAACCAACAATTTATCAATATGAAGAAAATTACTTTAATCGCATTCGTACTTGGCTGTATGTCGTTCTCCGCAACGGCACAACAAGCCGTGGATAACCATCTCGTCAACCGCAACGACGTGATGAACGTGTTAAAAAAGAAAGCTCAGCAGGCACAGACCATGCACAAACTGCTAAAGCTCGACTATGCCTCAACAGAGATTATCACAGAAAAACCCGAGGGCGCAGAGGTGGCTGGTCTCAACCGTTCAAGCACTTCTTTCTTCAACTTCGACAACAGCTATATTGAAGGCATGAAATTGTATAGCAGCAAGTGGGAAGTAGGCAGTTATATTGAAGGCGATGACGGTTGCTACTACATTTATAATCCCTTCGGCATCATGCCCACTCAGAGCTATCTGAAACTTGAACAAGGGGAGGGTGACACGCTCGTGGCTCACACTCCACAAGCTATCTATGAACTCAATGATACCTATTATGCCACACGACTTGTCATAGCAAAGGATTCAACTGGTTTCTTAGGCTACTTCCTTGACCCACAGGCAGAGGAAGGTAAGGGGCTCGACGTGAAATACGTCTTTGACAAAGATGGAACCCTGCGCCAAGTGAGCGACGGTTACAACAATAGCTATCCCAACATGCCCAATTCCATTTTGGCTCTCACCGACAAGGATGGCAACTTCTTCTGTTATGGCGATGGCGACATGGTGATGAGTCCTATGAACGAGACTGCCACCGTCCTACCGGAAGACGCAGAAATCAAGGATTATATTTTGAAATACTTTCGCGCGGACAGTCTCACTTACTTCCAAAAAGTGAAGATGGGATTTACCGACGGTGCTGTCTATCTTCGCAATCCGTATGAAGCTGATTCCATGATGTGGATTCGCGGAGACGTGGATGGTAACAAAGTAACGTTCCCCAAGCAGTATATCGGTATTGATAGCACCAGCTCCGACGCCTTCTATCCACATCACGCTTTCTTCGTACCTTATGATTATGTTTTCGAAGGCTATGACGAGATGACTTTCGAACCAATCTACGACTACACGCTGAAAGACCAACTCGTGTTTGACTACGACAATTTGTCTGGAACCCTCTCATTGACCGATGGACAAGGATTCATGTTCAATCTCGACAAGGACAGCGTCAACAATCTTTCCTCTTACGATAATCCTTACATCTTCGAGTTTAAAGAGGTTCCCGCTACGCCGTCCGACCCAATCATCACATTCTATGGTCCCTACTCTGAGCAGTCGGCATGTGGTGTCGTGACGGCTTACATCGCTACAGAGGATGTAGACGGCAACTATATCCTGCCCGAAAAGCTCTATTACAATGTATATTTCGACGACAGCACGGAGCCTTTCGTCTTTACACCTTCATCTTATATCAATCTCACCAGCGATATGACGGATGTGCCTTACGGCTTCGATGACGGCTACGACTTCATGTCCAAGGGCTCGAGCAACACGTTCTACTTCTATCAGCCTGCCGAGAAGAATGTCGGAGTTCAGGCTGTCTATAAGGGTGGCGGCGAAGTAAGACGTTCCAACATCTACTGGATGAGCAACGAGGCAGCCGGCATCAATCAGACGTTGGAGAATAGCAGAATTGTGGCAACCGAATACTACGACTTGCAGGGACGTAGAGTGCAAGCTCCCGCAACAGGATTATACGTCAAGAAACAAGTATATGACAACGGCAAGGTAGTCATCCGTAAAATTTTAGAATAATAGAGATTCGTTAATGTTGAATCATACGGCTCTGAAGACTTAGCGCTTTCAACGTAATAGGTCTTCGGAGCCTTTTGTTTGTTGGTGCTGTAAGGATTCTCTTACCGTTTCATATCTTGCGTAAGACATTTGCAGAAGATGTGCAGTCGCCTATGCGATAGCTGGATATGGTTAAGAAAATCATAACGCGATAGTGCAACCATCATACAGAATGCATCAAAAAGTTGCGCAAAGTGGTCAATGTGAGCAGTCTGTTAAAATAAATCTTGCTTTTTAGTATCTTCTTTCAAAAAAAAATCTTATATTTGCGGTATCATCACGGTGTAAAGCCAAAGTATAACAACCTTTTAATACCGAGAGCCTTATGATGGACCAACTGATAGATACATTAAACTCTAAGCAGTGCAACCTCGTAGTCCTTCACGACGGTAAGGTCAGCACGTTTGACGGTGTGGGCATTCGCTCTTTATACCATTTGCAACAGGACGAGCCGGAGATGCTCTATCATTCAAAACTCGCCGCCAAGGCTGTGGGGCGCACGGCTGCCAAAATGATGGCGCAGTGCGATGTTGACGAAGTTTATGCTGACGTTATCAGCGACTATGCCTACGACACGCTGAAAGATGCGGGAATACGCGTGCGCTATAACGACAAAGTGAACCATGCCCGGTTTCTGAAGATTTGGGAACAAATGGGTGAGGAGAAAAACTAAATGTAATCACCCGAAATAGCCATCGCTCTCTGCTCTTACCTTACCACCTGAAAACGGATGGCATTGTCTTCTGTGAAAGGACTTTTTTTCACACACCCCTTTCTTTCACTGAGCAAGAGATATGCCCTCTTGTGGATTTAGTGTGCTGTGTTACAACTCCTAACTCCTATCTCCTAACACCTAACTCTTTTGGTCTCGATTGAGCGACAAGTGTCGACACGCATATCGACGTTTGTCAACGAGTTTGTCGACACTTGTCGCACAATCCAAAACAAGTGATTTTGAAGGTGAGTTTGCTCGGTTCTCGAATCGAGATTAGCCATCTATTCATCCAATTTACGATAATGGGGTCGTCCCAACAGAACGCTTATTACGGTTCGTTATAGCTTCCTTCCCATAATGAAGAACAAGAAAAAGTCAACTAGTAGAATATACGACCGGCTCTTTGTGATGCTCGAAAGGACAACACTTGGCATGGCTCCAAAGGACTCAGCTTATCGCTATTATCATTATACCTCATTATCACCTCCAATGATGTCACAGAGAAGCAACATTTGGCTTTCTTTTTGGCTACAATCGCCTTATGAGGGTTAAAAAAACAGTAATTTATCGTTTATCTGAAAAGAAACGTTTAACTTTGCATTCTAAAGGTTATTACTGTACATCAGAAAATGAGTTTAACAAATCTTGCTGCAAAACTATTCCTGCCCCGCCAACGACAGCTTGAAGCGCACATCAACGGCGCGGAGGCACTGCAGCACAAAGTACTTCTCTACCTCTTGCAGCACGGCAAGGACACGGAATACGGACGTAAGTATTCCATGACCAAAGCACGTGGATATGAGGATTTCGCACGATGTGTGCCCGTCAATACCTACGAGGAACTGAAACACGACATCGACCGCATGCGCCACGGCGAGCCAAATGTGCTCTGGCCCGGCAGTGTGAAATGGTATGCCAAAAGCAGTGGCACCACCAACGATAAGAGTAAATTCATTCCCGTCTCGCACGACGGACTGCACAACATCCACTACAAGGGCGGCTTCGACGCTGTCGCCCTATATCTGCGCAACAACCCCAAGAGCCGGCTCTTCGATGGCCGCGCGCTCATCTTAGGCGGCAGCCACAGCCCCAACTACAACATTGAAGGCTCTCTGGTAGGTGACCTCAGCGCCATACTTATTGAGAATATCAACCCGATAGCCAATTTGGTGCGCGTGCCGAAGAAACAGACGGCTTTGCTCTCCGACTTTGAACTGAAGCGCGAGCGCATCGCGGCTGAATGCGCCGACAAGAACGTGACCAATATCTCCGGTGTCCCGTCATGGATGCTGTCTGTGTTGGTGAAGGTATTGGAAACCACAGGCAAGAAAACCATTGACGAAGTGTGGCCCAACCTTGAAGTGTTCTTCCATGGCGGCATCTCCTTCACCCCCTACCGCTCACAGTATGAGCAAATCATACGTAACCCCAACATGCACTACATGGAGACGTACAACGCCTCGGAGGGATTCTTCGGATTGCAGGACGACCCCAAAGACAAATCGATGCTGCTCATGCTGGACTATGGCGTATTCTACGAGTTTATCCCCATGGACAAGTTCGGAGAGGACAATGCGCCTGTGATTCCACTGCAAGATATTGAGTTGGGCAAGAACTACGCAATGGTTATCTCCACTTCCTGCGGACTTTGGCGCTATATCATCGGCGACACGGTGAGCTTCACTTCGCGCAACCCCTATAAGTTCATCATCACGGGCCGCACCAAATACTTCATCAACGCCTTCGGTGAGGAACTTATCATGGACAACGCCGAGAAAGGACTTGCCTATGCCTGCGAGAAAACGGGTGCACAAGTGCTGGAATATACGGCAGCGCCCGTCTACATGGACGCCAATGCCAAGTGCCGCCACCAATGGCTCATCGAATTTGCCAAGGAACCAGCCGACTTAGAGGAGTTTGCCAACCTGCTTGACAGTCGTCTGCAGGAAATCAACAGCGACTACGAGGCGAAGCGCTCCAACAATACCACGCTTCAACGGCTGGAAATCATCAAGGCGCGGAAGGGTCTCTTCAACGACTGGCTCAAGTCAAAGAACAAACTCGGCGGACAACACAAGATTCCCCGACTGAGCAATAGCCGGCGAAACCTCGACGGATTGCTTGAGCTCAACAATACGCAGCCCTCCGACCAAGACTAATGAGTTAGGAGATAGGAGATAGGAGCAAATTGAGTTAGGAGTTAGGAGATAGGAGTTAGGAGTTATTACGGGGCAAAGAAGTTAAAACAACCGTGATGACGAGTAGCAGAATCCTGTTTAGTTATGTCTTTAATCCTTGGACTCTTCAAACTCCACCCTACATTCGAAAGTTGAAATAAATTATAAACAAACAGTAATGAATCATACAGTTTCACGTTTTCTGGCAACTCTGAGCAGGCTCCATCCCTGGCAGTTTCTGTCCATGCTTTGTGCCGCGCTGCTGATGTCGGCATGCGCCCGAATGGGACAGCCCGACGGAGGATGGTACGACGAGGAGCCTCCACGCGTGATTGGAGCTCAGCCTTCAGAAAACTCCATCAACGTGAAAAACAAGAAACTGTATATCAACTTCAACGAATACATCAAAATCGAAAATGCCAGCGAGAAGGTCATCGTCTCTCCACCCCAGATGGAGCAACCAGAGATTACGGCACAGGGAAAGCGCATCGTCATCAAGCTGGCAGACTCGCTGAAAAGCAACACCACCTACACGGTGGACTTCTCCGATGCCATCAGCGACAACAATGAGTCCAACCCCTTGGGCAACTACACTTACGTTTTCTCCACCGGCGACAGAATCGATTCCATGGAAGTGGGAGGCGTAGTGATTCAAGCCGACAACTTTGAGCCCGTGAAGGGTATCCTCGTGGGTCTCTACAGCGATTTAGCCGACTCAGCGTTCACCACTCAGCCCATGCTGCGCGTGGCACGCACTGATGCCAGTGGCCATTTCATCATCCGTGGCGTGGCTCCCGGCAGCTACCGCGTCTATGCGCTGCAAGACCAAGACGGCAACTATTTCTATTCGCAGAAGAGCGAGATGATGGGAGTATTTGCCGATACCATCACTACATCGGCATTTCCCGACGTGCGGCAGGACACACTCTGGCGCGATACGCTGCATATCCTCAAGGTGACACGCGTCAACTACACTCACTTTATGCCAGACAACCTCGTGCTGAAAGCGTTCACCGCCGAACAGACCGACCGCTATCTGGTGAAACAGGAACGCAAGGAACCCAACTTGTTCACGCTGTTCTTCAGCTATGGCAGCGACCAACTGCCCGAAATCAAGGGCTTGAACTTTGATGCCACCAATGCCTTCTTCGTGCAGAGCAATGCCAATCGCGACACCATCAGCTACTGGCTGCGCGATACGACTCTTGCCAATCAAGACACGCTCAACATAGAGGTTACTTATCTCAAGTCCGATTCCACTGGACAGCTTCTGCCCCAGACCGATACCCTGGAGCTTCTCAATAAGATTCCCTACGAGCGGCGGTTGAAGCTGAAGCAGAAAGAGATAGAGAGCTGGCAGAAGCAGCAGACACGCAAGCGCCGTCGCGGAGAGCCTTACGACAGTATTATGCCCAAACCCGCATTGAATGTGAAGTTGGATGCTCCCGCCAATATCGCTCCCGATGAGAACGTGGTGTTCCAATTTGAAGAACCTCTCCTCTCCATCGACAGCACTAAGATTCATCTCTACTCCAAGATAGACAGTTCGTGGTACCGCTCTCCGTTTAAGTTTGTCCCGAACAGCAAGACCAACCAGCGGCTCATCATGCGCCATCAGCTCGGCGACCTCTCCAACGACGCTGAGGGAGAGCTTAACTACGTGATGGTGGGCGAATGGCGTCCCGGAGTGGAATACAGCGTTGAGGCAGACAGCGGAGCCTTCACAGGTCTCTACGGAGAACTGTCGATGCCGCAAAAGTTAGGACTGAAGGTGAGCACGGACGAAGAGTACGCCACGATTCTGATGACCATCAACGGATTCAGCGGTCAGCACTTGGTGGTGGACCTGCTCAATGGTTCGGGTACAACGGTGAAGACTATCTATACCGACAACGGACAGGCTAACTTCTACTACGTGAAACCGGAAACCTACTATATGCGGATGCTCGTTGACAGCAACGACAACGGCGTTTGGGACACGGGTGATTTCTATAAACATATTGCTCCGGAAGACGTATATTACTATCCCAAGAAGCTGGAATGCCGCGCCAAATGGGACCTCTCGGAAACTTGGAACCCGAAGGCTGTGCCTCTGCAGAACCAGAAGCCATCTGCCATCACCAAACAAAAGACTGAGAAGCAGAAGACTATCAAGCAGCGCAATGCGGAAAGAGCCAAGAAATTAGGTATTGAATATATTCCTCAAATTTGATTTTACATGGTTAGGATGACAATGAAAAGAACATTTATGAGCTTGTTGCTGATGTTGACGCTCGGCGTGGGACTCTCCCATGCTCAGTGTGCCATGCAGAACACAGCTTTCAAATCGGGCGAATTCCTCGCCTATAACCTTTATTACAACTGGAAGTTCGTTTGGGTGAAAGCGGGCACAGCGTCGCTCTCCACCGTGAGGAGCACTTATCGCGGTCGCCCTGCTTACCGCTCAAGCCTCATCACGCGTGGCAACGACCGCACGGACGATATGTTCGTACTGCGCGACACGCTCACGTCGTACTGCACGCTCAAGATGGAGCCGCTTTATTACCGCAAGGGGGCACGCGAGGGAAAGCGCTACAACGTCGACCAAGTGTTCTATTCCTATTCGGGCGGAAGAGTGCATGCCCACATGTCGCGCAAGCACACCGACGGGCATGTGGACCGCTCCAACAAGACCTACACAGCATGCGTTTACGATATGCTGAACATCTTCATGCGTGCCCGTTCGTTCAAGACGAACACTTGGAAGAAAGGCCACGTGGTGAACTTCAGCATCGTAGACGGAAATGGCCTCACGCCCGCCAAAATCATCTATTACGGCAAATATTACATCAAAGGCGATAACGGCAAGAAATATAAGACGCTCCGACTGTCATATATGGAGAAGGAGAAGGGCAAGTACAAGGAAATTGCCCGCTTCTACGTCACCGACGACACCAACCACATCCCCATCCGGCTGGACATGTACCTCCGTTTTGGCAGTGCCAAGGCATACCTCACGCAGATGAAGGGCAACCGCAAACCGGTGAAAACCTACTAATCCACTGGTGGATGTACCCCAGCAGAACGCGACGAGCCACTACCCTCGTTGCTAAGAGTGACGAGAGAAAGATGAGTTTTCTTATCGTTTTGTTGGGAAAAACGGAGATTTTTTATATATTTGCCTTTTGAACAGAATCAACCCATGTCGAAGTTCTTTAAGACCTTTATTTTACTATTGGCGCTTGTCTTCACGGTTTCGCTCGTAAGTTGCAAAAAACAACACCATCAGAGGGGCGAAACCATGAAGTTCGTTACCCTGTGCCGCGTGGGGACTACCCCCGTGAAGAATCAGGGCAACAGCGACTTGTGCTGGCTCTTCGGCATGTTGGGAACGATTGAGAGTGAGCATATCATGCGCGGCGACTCGGTCAACCTGAGTCCCGAATACGTGTTCCGCAAGATGCTTGTGCTGCAAGGCACGCGCGACTTCCTTGCCCGCGGCAAGCGGAAGATTTCTCTGCGTGGCATGGCACCCATGCTCATTCATTATATTGACGACTGTGGTGTGATTCCCTACGATTCTTATTTCAACTCCAACCGCAAAATCAACTATCCCGTACTGGTCAACAAGGTGGAGAAACTCGCAGAAGGCGCTTCCGAACTCACATCATTCTCCACTCGTTTGAATGAATTGCTCGATAAGGAACTGGGACCGTTGCCTGGCATTGTGGCGATGGGCGGCATGCAATACACGCCCCGCGAGTTTGCCCACAGCGTCTGCACCCGTGATGAATATATGGGCGTGACGAGCTTCACGCATCATCCTTTTGGTTTGAAGTTCTGCTTGGAAGTACCCGACAACGCCATGCACGACAGCTATCTCAACGTACCCATCGATACGCTGATGGAACGTATCGAGCAGGCTCTCTTCGCCGGACATCCCGTATGCTGGGAGGGCGATATTTCCGAACCCGGTTTCGACTGGGCACGAGGCACAGCCACATTGCTTCAACACATTTCCGACCTAAGCCAAGACGAGCGCCAGCATGAGTTTGAGACCCGCCAGACCACCGACGACCACGTGATGGTGATTGTGGGCATGGCACGCGACCTCAGTGGCAGGGAATATTTCATTATGAAAAACTCTTGGGGAGCCAGCAATGCCTACAAAGGCTATATGTTTATGAGCACTGACTATGCCCGTCTGAAAACCGTCGCGGTGGTGATGACCCGAGAGGCATGGGGAGAAATTTTATAATGCATAATGCACAATGCATAATGCATAATTGGCTGCGCCCCCAATTAATTCATAATTCACAATTCATAATTCATAATTGGCTGCGCCCTCGTGTTCGGCGCAGCAACTCCTAACTCCTAACTCTTATCACATTCTAACTCCTAACTCCTATCTCCTAACTCCTAACTCATTCTTCCTCCTAACGCATTTCTCTTCCTCCAAGAAACTGATAGCCCAAATACAAATTGTCAGCAACAGCCCCATTTATAAGCAATAATCTCTTACTTTTTGCTGGAAAACGCCCGTTTTTGAGGATTTTTTTGCTTCATTCTGAATATTTTCGTGCATTTTGTCGAAATATTCCATTTTAATTGCTATCTTTGCTAACAAATAAGAAACAATATTTTAATCTCTGATAAACATGGAAAAAATAGATTTATTGGATAAGAAAATCCTCAGCATTCTTTCCAAGAACGCACGCATCCCGTTTAAGGATGTGGCTGCTGAGTGCGGAGTCTCCCGTGCCGCCATCCACCAGCGCGTGCAACATCTACAGGAAAACGGTGTCATCACTGGCAGCGGTTTCGACATCAACCCTAAAAGCCTCGGTTATTCTACATGTACCTATGTTGGACTGAACCTTGAAAGAGGCTCTATGTATAAGGATGTGGTGAAGAAACTGGAAGAAATTCCCGAAATTGTAGAATGCCACTTCACAACTGGCTCCTACACGATGCTCATCAAACTCTACGCTAAAGACAACGAACAGCTCATGGACCTGCTCAACAACAAGATGCAGACCATTCCCGGTGTGGTGAGCACGGAGACCCTCATTTCTCTGGAACAAAGTATTAAACGTGAGATTCCCGTCAAAATCGACGAGTAACGAACGACTTTTCAACGATTTTTCAATAAAGGCGGTCTCTGCGCCCCGGAAGGAGGCGAAGAGACCCTTTTCTTATCTCACAATGATTCCATGAATACATTCTGTATTGATAAGGAAATGCAACCCGTCTACGACCGATTCCCTGAGACAGGACACAGACCCGTGATAGGTCTCTCGGCTAACTTCAACGACGGCAAGGCAATGATTATGGCTCCTTACTATGAGCAGGTGGTCAGAGCAGGCGGTGTGCCCATGCTGCTGCCGCCGACCGACAATCCCGAAGTGATAGCCGACATGCTGGAACACGTTGACGGGATTCTGCTATCGGGCGGTGCCGACTACAACGCGCTCTGGGCTGGCGAGGAGCCTTCGCCACGGTTGGGCGGCATCAACGTCCACCGCGACCGCTTCGAGTTGATGCTCACGCAAATGGCTTTCAACCGACAGATTCCCATTCTCGGCATCTGCCGCGGTATTCAAACGCTGGCAATGGCGCTCAACGGGAAAGTGGCGCAGGACTTGGGGGAATGGTTGAATGCCAACGGAAAGAGCTTGACCATCAAACACTCGCAGGACGCGGAGCGCACGGAGCCTACCCACTCTGTGACTTTCGTAACGGGCAGCATCCTCGCCCGCATCTATCCCAACAGAGAGGACCGCAAACTCTTTGTCAACAGTTTCCACCACCAGTCGGTCAGCGAGGCGGGTCCTCACATGCGGGTCATCGCCAAGTCGCCCGACGACGTGATTGAGGCGGTGGAGAGCAGCGAGGAAAAGCCTATCCTTGGTGTGCAATGGCATCCCGAATGGCTCGGCGACGAGGGATTGCCCCTATTCCAGTGGCTTGTGAACGAAAGCAAAGACTTTGCCGAAGCCAAGGCGCTACATAGCCGTATCCTTACGCTCGACTCCCACTGCGACACGCCCATGTTCTTTCCGCAGGGAGTGGACTTCATGCGCCGCGACCCACGCATCCTATATGATGTACACAAGATGACCGAAGGGCGTACGGATGCCGTTACGATGGTGGCATACCTGCCGCAGCCAAAGTCCGGCGAGACCTTCAGTGAGAAGATTGACCTTGCAGGAATCGAGCGCCACTCTGCCGACGTGCTCGCCAAGCATCCCTATATCCACCATGATGCCAAGGGACAACTCTCCATCACGCCCTTCGACTATGCCAACCTCATCTTCGACAAGATAGAGGCGCTTGTCAATGCCAACAGCCGCTATCTTGCGCTCGCAGCCAACGAACGTGAACTGCGCGAGGCAAAGGAGAGCGGCAAGAAGGCAATCTGTCTGGGCATAGAGAACGGTCTGGCGCTGGAAGGCAATCCCGACAACGTGGATTTCTTCGCGCGTCGTGGCGTCGTCTATATCACGCTCTGTCACAATGGCGATAATGATATCTGCGACTCGGCACGTGGCAATGGAACCCACGATGGAGTGAGTGAACTCGGTGCCAAAGTGATTGCCGCCATGAACAAGGCTGGCGTGATGGTGGACCTCTCCCACGCTGCCGAGAAGAGCTTCTACGATGCACTGGAAATCAGTAAGACTCCCATCGTGTGCAGCCATTCCAACTGTAAGGCGCTCTGCGACGTACCGCGCAACCTGTCCGACGACCAACTGCGCGCGCTCGCCAAAGCCGGTGGTGTGGCTCAAATCACGCTCTATCACGGTTTCCTGCGCAAGGACAGCGAAGCGACCATCAACGACGCAATGGCTCATCTGGAACATGCCATTGAGGTGATGGGCATCGACCACGTGGGACTCGGCACCGACTTCGACGGCGACGGTGGCATTCGTGGACTCGCCGATGCATCAGAACTCATCAACTTTACAACTCATCTGCTCAAAAAGAGATTCTCTACAGAAGACATCCAGAAAATATGGGGTGGAAACTGGCTGAGAGTGATGAATCAAATACAAGCAAACAGAAAATGAAACGGAAAACAACCATCATGATTACAGTAGCTGTGGTCGCCCTTGCCGCAGGCTTGGGCTGGTACGGATATAGCAACAGCAACAAGAATACAAACGACGTGGCTGAGATGGAAGAGGAGGAGAAGGTACAGCCCGTGGGGCCGCAGTTCAACGCCGACTCGGCATACGCATTCACGAAGGCACAATGCGACTTCGGACCGCGCGACATGAACAGCAAGGGACACGACGCGTGCGAAGCGTGGATTATCAGTAAGTTCAAAAGCTACGGCTGCAAGGTGACCACGCAGAAAGCTGACCTGAAGGGCTACGATGGCACTACGCTGAAAGGCACTAACATCATGGCGCAGTATCGTCCGGAAGCCACCACTCGTATCCTACTCTGCGCCCATTGGGACTCCCGCCCTTGGGCAGACAACGACCCCGACTCGACCAACTGGCGCAAGCCCATCCTTGCCGCCAACGATGGGGCAAGTGGAGTGGCAGTGATGCTGGAGGTTGCCCGACTGCTGCAGAAGAACGCCCTGCCCTCCGGCTTCGGGGTTGACTTTGTATGCTTCGATGCCGAAGACTGGGGGACACCGCAGTGGGAATCGAATCAAGATACAAATGGTGACTCATGGGCATTGGGTGCCCAATATTTCGCTACCAATCTTCCACAAGGCTACGAGGCACGCTTCGGTATATTGCTCGACATGGTGGGCGGCTTGAATGCGAAATTCTATAAGGAAGGCGCCTCCAACCAGTATGCGCCCGAAATCGTGAAGAAGGTGTGGCGCGCCGCACGCCGAGCTGGATATGGCAGCTATTTCCCGCGCCAAGAGGGAGGCATGGTCACTGACGACCACATTCCTTTGAACCAGAAGGCTGGCATTCCCACGATAGACATCATTCCTTTCTACCCCGACTGCCAACTGAGTTCCTTCGGTCCCACGTGGCACACGTTGGCTGACAACATGGAAAACATCGACAAGAACACGCTGAAAGCCGTGGGTCAAACCGTCATTCAAGTGCTTTTCACAGAAGAATAACGCCCCTACTAAGAGTTAGTAGGAGATAGGAGCAGAATGAGTTAGGAGATAGGAGATAGGAGTTAGGAGTTGCTGCGCCGAACACGAAGGCGAAGCCAATTATGCATTGTGCATTATGCATTATGCATTATAAAAGGGCGATGCCAATTATGCATTATGAATTATGCATTGTGCATTAAAAAGGGGCGCAGCCAATTATGCATTATGAATTATGCATTATGAATTAAAAAGGGCGCAGCCAATTATGCATTATGAATTATGCATTATGCATTAAAAGGGGCGCAGCCAATTATGCATTATGAATTATGCATTGTGCATTATAAAAGGACCTTCATCCGCTGATGGAGGTCCTTTAAAACATGTCATGTTGCAATTACTTAATGGCAAACTTGTAGGTGTGGTTTCCAAACTTAGCAATATACATTCCCGAGGTGAGACCTGACAGATTGATTTGGTGACTTTGCGAAGTCAACACCTGAGTTCCATTTACATTGTAGATATAGACCAATTCTCCAGTCTGTGCTGTGATATTCAATACATTGCCAGAGAGCCAAGCGATGCCATTCTGCGATTGTCCCATGGCAATACTGCCAATGCCGTCGGCTGTAGTCTCTGAATAATAGTATTTATATGACCAATAGTCCCAGTTGGTTCCATCATTGCTGAAGAAGTCTCTTTCTTCCAACAAAAGATGATAGGGGCGTTTTCCTACCCATAGAGCCACGTCGCTCACAGGAATACTATAGTCATATACAAAGCGGTAACCACCATCCGGATGCTCCACGTCTTTCTTTACCTTATAAGTAAGGTCTTCCACTAAGATAGTGTCTTGGTCATACTCAAGGGTCTCGATTTTAGTCTTATACCAGTCATTATCTGATGTTCCAAGTCCAAGATAACCTGTACTTTTCACCATGAAGTTGTAGGAATTATACTCACGATCAGCCATCACATAGGCGAGCTTTGTATTTTCTTCATCCGACTTGAATCTGTATTCCTCGTCATGAGTCTGATTACCTACTTCGTCGTATTCTGCCATGTTCTCATATCTGCTCATCCATACGCTATCTTGATACGTCCGTCCAAGCTCATAGGTCAGGTTTCCATCACTATCCCATTCATAGCTGATGTCTCCCTCTAAAGTCTTATTCTCTCCGTTCTCATCGTAGCGATATTGGTTGCATACACCATCATAGGAGCCGTTATCATTATCTGTATAGGTGAAAATATACTCCACCTGATTGACATAACCGTCATTCGTTACGCCCTTGGAGTACAATTCATGAGTTTCACGCAACTTCTCGTCATATTCAAGGATGGTCTTCTGGTTGTATTTTGTGGCACCAAAATACTCTTCCACACCCGACCAGTCCTGACGCGTCTTGTTCCAATAAATTTGATTCTGAAGGGTGAGGAGTCCGTTTTGGAATTCCTGAATGAGTCGGTTGTTGTTCAACCAAGTACGGCTATCCTCCTGCCAAATATAGTAAGAGGCGAGGGTCTGCTTACCAATTTCGTTGTACTCCCAATCTACCATCGGAGTAATTCCTTGCCACTGAGAACCATCCCAAGAGTATTTCTCCAAATGAGTTTGTAAGCCTTCAGGAGTCCAAGTGGCCTTATTCCATGCGTAAGCCTCGTATTCACCCGTGGAATCCACATAGTTATATAGTTTCTCACTTGTGATATTTCCGTAGTCATCATATTCATACTCGCCTTTTCCAACAAGCTTCCACTCCCCATCTTCATAGGTATAAGCTATCATTTGCGTACCCCACTTATTCTCATTGTAGGTATATTCATACTTTGTACCAGCATTGTCCGTAGGATAAATAGCCCATTGCTCAAGGCAATAGCCATCCTCGTCCCAAGTGTAGCCTTCATCGTCAATGTCGTTCCATTGGCTGGCGTCAGAATCCCATCTATAACGATGCATTTCTTTAGGCAGATTCGTCTCATAATAGGTGTATATCCTTTTTTGCTGATACTCACCTGTTGAGTTAACGGTTGAAACAATACTGTCCAACTTCTGCGAGTAGTTGTATTCTTCTGAAAGTTTCCTCAACGATTTCCAATCCCTTGGGCTGAACCAACCTTCCTGTTTAGAAACACGTCGAGGGGATTCCTTCACCTGCTCAGTCATAGAAGTAGCGGGACGTGTTCCGTCCAAAACGACTGCCTTTGAAGGCTGCATCACAATCTGTTGGGGAATCAAGTCAGCAACTGTGGGACGCTGCTGATTTTGCGCTATTGAACCAATGCTACAGAAGAGCATTGCCGAAAGAGTAATCATTTTGCATGTTTCCATAATCGTTCGTTTTAGTTAATAATCATATATCTATCACATGGCAAATATAAACATACTTTCGGCTGATTCCAAAAAAATGAGATTTGGATTTATAAATCAATACCCATTCATGTCATGTCGTCTTGGGAAGTCCCTTTGTCATTGAGGGCAAGCTGTTGATACATGTAAGGAGTCATGCCTGTAATCCTTTTAAAAGTCGTCATGAATGTGGAGGGACTTTTAAAACCGACCCCTGCGCCAATGCCTTTCACGGTCAGATTACCGAAATGCTCTGTATCGGCAAGCCGCTGACAAGCCAACTGCACACGGTATTCATTTACAAACGTAGCGAAATTCTTATGGAAAGTCCCATTGATGGTTTGGGAGATATAGGCGGTGTTGGAATTCAAAGCTGTAGCAAGTTTATCCAGTGAGAAGTCGGGAGAGCAATACAGGGTGGAATGGTCCATGAGATTCGTAATAGCGTCGGCGAGCTGTTGCATCAAATCGGGTGTCAGCTTGCTTCTTGTATATTTTTGTTCCTCGTCCCGCTTGCTGTCCTTGTTGGCCTTTTTATCGTCTTTATTCTGATTACTCAACTCATTGATTTTCTGCTCAGCCTCCATGAGTTGTTGCTTATCTTGGAGATGCTGTTGCTTATAATTTTCTTGGTTCTCTGTCAAGCGCTTATAGATTTTGAACAAGCTAGAGTAATTCTCCTTAATGTGGCGCTTCTGACGAAGCACAATCACCCACATCAGCGTCATAATAATCAGAAAGACTACGCTGATGATGACGATAATAGTCATAAAATGAATGGTCTGGCGATGACTTCTCTCCTTGGCTTGGATAGCCGAAACCTCCTTGTTAATCTTATCGGTCTCGTATTGGAACTGGATATTCTTTACCACGTCAAACTCCCGAAGATTATAAACAGAATCCATAAGGGTGAAATAGTCTGCCCTATATTTCTCCGCAAGTCGGGTGTTGCCCTTTCGCTCATAGACATCTGAAGCTATTTTATACGCATCTATAAAGAGATGTTGCAAATGATTGTCCTTCGCCACCTTCTGGCATTTTTTCAGATAGAACATCGTCGAGTCATCTTCATGGAGCGCATCGAAGCTCTGAAAAAGCTGTTCATAGACATAACCTTCGTAGACAGGCTGCATGTGGTGGGTGAAGATATAGCGAAGGAGTTGATGGCATTGAGCGATAGCATCCTTATATTTGTCCTTTCCCGCGTTGATGAGAATCAGACTATAGCGGTCGGCAAAGACATTGTCCGGAATCTTATGGTCGGAATAATCAAGGGCAAGCCGGTAGGAACGCTCGGCTTCCTTTACATTGCCCGTCAGGATTTGCATAGTCGTGATATTCGTGAGCAAATTATAGACATCTTTACGGTCACAATTCCCCACTTCCTTTGCAGACTGATACCCTTCTTGGAAGTAGCTCAAAGCCTTCTCATAGTCTTTGAAAGCACTATAGATATTTCCGATATTATTGTAGAGTCGTGCCTTCTCAACGGGTTTCTTCTCGGTCTCACATACTTCGAGACCTTTCACATAATTGTTTAGTGTCCCCGTATAGTTGCTATGTTTATAATAAATATTGCCAATTTGAAGATAAGCAATTGCACAGGCATGTTTGTTGTCCTCCATATCGGGATTATCATTATACTTATTGCAGACAAAGATGTAAAGCGCCAACGCTTCTTCCTCTTTGCCATGACTGGCTTTCGCATTCGCGGTTTTGACAATCTCAGAGAGCGGTTTGTTACTCATTCGCTGCAACAAGGCAGAGTGGTCACTCCGCGCACCACTGGAAGGCAAAGCAATCAACAGTAAAAGCAGAAATAACAGAAGCCACATACCACCTTGTAATATACAGGTAGTATGCGAATCATTATATTGTCTGTTGCCCACTCGTATCATCTTCATACCCAGCAAATGTTAGGTTGACAACTGCTGCTTGTGCCATAATCATGCAACAATGACAAATATACGAACTTTTTTCGAATAAGAGGGTATTTTCAGCATTTGTTTTTTCAGAGTCGCGTTTCGTAGTTCCCGCGCTGCATGGAGGTTGCAACTCATGGAGGTCTCGCGCTCCGCGCGGGACGACATCCGTCGGTCAAGAAACATCCTGTTCCGCTCGTAGTTCTCGCTGAATAGCAACTACCTACAATAAAATAAAACTACCACTTCACATCCTTGCTTCGAATCATTTCCCCCTACTTGGCATATCCGGTAGTCGTCCCGCGCGGAGCGCGAGACCTCCATGAGAAGCAACTATACTGCTGACAATACAAATGTAGGTTTGAATCTCCACCACTCAATCCATACCACTATAATAAGTAAAAAAGCGGCCCACAAATGTAGACCGCTTTATCTATTATCATCTAGAGAATTATTTCTTTCTACGTAACTGTTTCTTCGCAGGAGCGCTTACCTTGGCTTTTGAAGGAGCGGAGACGGAAGCCTTGGGAGTTACCTTGGGAGCTTTATCCACTTTCTCAAGCTCTACAGTAAAGATAAGGGTGGAGTAGGGCTTGATAGGACCTGTCTTGCGACTGCCGTATGCAAGTTTCTCAGGGATGTAGAGTTCCCACTTTGAGCCGACGGGCATCATCGTGAGTGCCTCTGTCCAACCCTTGATGACCTGACTGCATCCGAAGGTTGCGGTCTGCGGGTCGCGCTTATAGGAACTGTCAAACACATTTCCTTTGATATCCTTACCTTCGTATTTCACCGTCACCTTATCATCGGCAGTAGGTTTCTCGCCACTTCCCATCGTGATGACTTTATACTGCAAGCCGGAAGGAGTGGTCTGCACGCCCGGTTTCTTGGCATTCTCAACCAGCCAGGCCTCATTCTCTGCCTTCCATGCCTTATTTGCCTTCTCCTCGGCAGCCTTGGCACGGTCGCGCACCATGTTCATAGCCTCACGCGGTTTGAAGTGGGTAGTATCATTGGTGAATCCAGCGATAAAGCCCTTATAGAACAGCGAGTCGTTGAACGTGATGTCAGAACCCTCCATACGGGTCTTATAGTTGGGCAGAATAGACTGCGAAGCCGTCTGTGCCACTTGATAACCGGCAGCCATAGCCTGGAACTTCTTATCGGCGAGTTTGGTGATAGCCTCCTCAAAGGCAGCTGTAAAGTCAGACAACTGTGTAGAGTCTAAGTGCAACTGTCCTTCAAGATACTGTTCCAAACCCAATGTTGCGCCCACACCGGCAGCATAGCTCACAGAGTCGCTGGGAGTCTTCAGCACTACTGGCTGAGGCACATTAGATTTCTTTTTGTCCTTCTTCTTACCGGCCATTGCACAGTTAGCCGATGCTACGAGAAGCACAAGAGCTAAGAAAACAATCTTTTTCATATAATAGTTTTATATTGATTTATTGATGAAGGGGCATCTGCTGAGCGTTATCCATCATGCCAAAAAGCTGATGTTTGCTCCACATTCAGGATATACGCGCTCCGCAACTCCTTTCTCTCCTTTCCCTCACAATCAAAAGCATGGCCACACACGCTCTTACTCTACGAGAGGATAAGGGAGAGATGTGACCATGCCGGGTGGTTTTTATTTTTTCTTATAAATTAGCGCTTGGGAGCCTTAGCAGGCTGCTTGCTTCCGGTAGGCTCAGCCTTGAGCAGTGTCACCTTGAAGATGAGAGCAGAGAAAGGCTTGATTTCGCCAGCAGCATTTGCCTGATAAGCCAACTCCTGAGGAATATAGATTTCCCAAGTAGAGCCGATAGGCATGTGGCAAAGAGCCTCGCTGAAGCCGGGGATATTTTGGAAAGCCTGTGTGGTTACAGGATTTTCCTTACCACCACGGTTAGAGGAATCGAACACCTTACCGTCGATAGTGCGGCCCTCGTAAGTGAAGGTGACGCGCCATGTAGAGTCGGCGATAGTCTTACCAGTACCAGCCTTGAGAACTTTATACTGAACGCCAGAGGGGAGCGTCACAACTCCGGGCTTCTTCTTGTTGGCTGCGAGGAACTTCTCACCTGCCACCTTGTTGCTGCCATACTGCTTCATGGCGCTCTTAGCCTTCAGCTCGTTGATTTTCTGCTGGGCAATCTGTTGAGCCTCCTCTACGGTGAAGGCGGTCTTACTGCCCTTGATACCGGCGGAGAAGCCAGCCATGAAATTATTCAGAGAGATGCTCTGAGTAGTGTCTGTTCCAAAGCACATGCTGTTCATCTGCTGCAGACCCTGAGTAGAGATACCCATACCCACGCTCAGACCAGCGATGTAGGCAAATTTCTTCTTATCCTTGCCCACCTTGGAACCTTCGTTCAAACCCTTGATGAACTCGTCGATGTAGGCTGTGTCGATAGCGCTGCCCTCTTGAAGCTGCATACGCAGACTCTGAGACTGCGCTAAACCCATAGCATAGCTCAGAGAGTCCACGCCATTTTTCAAATTACTCTTGGGTGCTGAGTTGTTGCAAGAAGCAAATGTAGCACCGCAAATGGCCACAATGGCCGCAAATTTAATTAACTTCATATTTGTTGTTGAATTTAAGATTCTAAATAATGGGAGTAGAAAAGTTCGGTAAGTTAAGTAAGTTTAGTAGGTGTAGTAAGTAACTCCAACTCCTAACTCCTATCTTCTAACTCCTAACTCTTATAGTACTTCCAGCAGTTCCACGTCGAAGATGAGGGCTGCGTAGGGCGGAATCTGCTGACCCGCACCGCTCTCTCCGTAAGCGAGGTGATAGGGAATGAAGAAACGGTACTTGGCACCTTCCTGCATGAGCTGCACGCCCTCTGTCCAACCTTTGATGACTTGATTGAGACCGAATACGGCTGGCTCGCCACGCTGGTAGCTGCTGTCAAACACGGTGCCGTTGATGAGCGTACCCTCATAGTGGCAGCGCACATTG
The DNA here is from genome assembly GCA_050946455.1 of Prevotella sp. Lineage (GTDB taxonomy): Bacteria > Bacteroidota > Bacteroidia > Bacteroidales > Bacteroidaceae > Prevotella. The sequence goes on along the minus strand of JBMNUV010000023.1, from coordinate 11,330 downwards.
TCGGTTGCCTTCGGTTTCTTGCCGTTGCCCTCACGCAGCACCTGATACTGCAAGCCTGAAGGCAGCGTCACCACTCCCTCCTTCTTGGCATTCTCTTCAAGGAAGTTCTCTCCTTCTGCCTTTGCCTTGCGCGATTGCTCCTCGGCTTTGCGGGTGAAAAACTCGTTGATTACAGCCTGTATCTCGGCAGGCTCCATCGCCATCTTATTGGCAAGTGCATCTTTTACGCCAAGCGCAAATTCGTCGATGTTCAACTCTTCTGCACCCATTTGGCGCAACTGCATGCCGATGCTTGTGCCCAATGCGTAGGCTACTTGATCCTTCATCTTCTAAATAGCGTTTATAAATTATTTCTTTGCAAAGTTACATATTTTATCCATTTTCACACCGACATTTGGGCAAAAATTATTATTTTTGTGAAAACTTAATGCTTCCCGTTGGTCAAAAAGGCGCGGAAAGTAGAGCTAAAACCTTAAAAGAAAGGATAAAGTATGAAAAAGAAAGTGGTTTTCCTTACGGGAGCCGGCATGTCGGTAGAGAGCGGATTCAAGACGTTCCGCGGCAATGACGGTCTTTGGGAGAATTATCCCGTGGAGCAAGTGGCATCGCACGAGGGCTGGCTCAGAGACCCTGTGCTGGTGAACAACTTCTATAATGGTATGCGCCGCAAGCTGTGGAATGCGCAGCCCAATGAGGGGCACAAACTCATTGCAGGAATGGAGGACAAATACGACGTGACGGTCATCACACAGAACGTGGACGACCTGCACGAGCGCGCTAGTTCCAGCCATGTCATCCACCTGCACGGCGAGCTTTCCAAAGCCTGCTCCAGCAATAACCCCGACGACAAGCGCTATCAGGTACAGATGACTCCCGAGCACAACGATGTGAAACCCGGCGAGAAAGCTGGCGACGGAAGTCTGCTGCGTCCCTTCATCGTATTCTTCGGTGAGGCAGTACCCATGATGGAGTATGCCGCCATTGAGGCAATGAAGGCGGATATCTTCGTGATTGTGGGCACCTCGCTCAACGTCTATCCCGCTGCAGGTCTGATGGCATACGCACCGCAAGGCTGTCCCATCTATTTGATAGACCCGAATCCTGTGGGCGTCAACTCCGACGTGACCGCCATCCGCAAGGGTGCCAGCGAGGGCATGAAAGACCTTCTCAAGATGATTGAATAGGCTTGGGAAAAACTTAAAGGGTCAGTGGAGCTTCAGCCCATCTGCATCAATAGCCTTGACGGTTCACTTCTCGGTCAAGGCAATGGCAGCATGAGCATCAAGGCAAAGCCCGGACAAGTGGTCATCGTGAAGATTGGCAAGAAAAGCTATCAGATTCTGACTAAATAGCAATCCGTCTTTAGTACTGCATTGTGAAACCATAAAGGTTGCAGGTTCTCATTCCTTCATGATGAGAGTCTGCAACTTTTTTCGTTGTTTGTGGTGAAAATCACTACAATATATGAGAAAAATAGTGCCTAAAGATATGATTCAGAAATATTTTCCATAACTTTGTAATTGCTTAAAGGAACGGTTTTTCTCTTCTGAGACCTTAAATTTTCTTGTAAAATAAGATAGATTGAACGGAGATTGAAAAAATAACAGTAACTTTGCAACCATGAAGATATTAATAACCGGAGCCAGTGGCTTCATAGGCAGTTTCATCGTGGAGGATGCCCTCTACCGCGGCTGGGAGACGTGGGCAGGCGTGAGGCCTACCAGCTCACGACGTTACCTGCAGGACAAACGCATCAACTTTGTCAACCTCAATCTCGATTCTGAGGAGGAGTTGATGGAGCAGTTGCGCGGCAAGGACTTCGACTACGTAGTTCATGCCGCCGGTGCTACCAAATGCCTGCACAAGGAGGACTTCTTCCGTATCAACACCGAGGGCACCAAGCATTTGGTCAATGCCCTGCTACGGCTGAAGATGCCCATCAAGAAATTTGTATATCTGTCATCGCTAAGCGTCTTCGGTGCTATTCACGAGCAACAGCCCTATCAGGAAATCACGGAAGCCGACACTCCCCACCCCAACACCGCCTACGGCATGAGCAAGCTGGAGTCGGAACGCTTTCTTGACAGCGTTAAGGACCAGTTGCCTGTGGTGATTCTGCGCCCAACGGGTGTTTACGGACCACGCGAGCGCGACTACTACATGCTGGCTAAGAGCATCAAGCGCCACGTGGACTTCGCCGCCGGTTTCAAGCGTCAGGACATCACGTTCCTCTATGTGAGCGACCTCGTTGAGGCGGTGTTCTTGGCATTGGAGAAAGGTCCGGTGGGCCGCAAATACTTCCTCTCCGATGGCAAAGTCTATCAGAGCCGAACGTTCAGCGACCTGTGCTGGCAAGAGTTGGGTCAGCCGTTCATGATTCGCATTAAGTCGCCGTTGTGGCTGCTGCGCATCATTACATTTATCGGAGAGTATTGGGGACGGCTCACAGGCAGAATGACAGTTCTCAACAACGACAAATACAATATTCTGAAGCAACGCAACTGGCGATGTGACATCTCCGCAGCGCGCAAGGAGTTGGGATTCAGTCCCCTCTACGACCTGCCCATGGGCGTGAACGAGGCCATCAACTGGTATCTGGAAAATGAATGGCTTTAATTAGGAAATGAATTTATTCACAATAGATAAAAATCCACGCAAGGGTCTGCTTTGGGTGGAATGGGTGGTATTGGCTTATCTTGCTTTTACGCTCATTATCATGCTTTTCTCCTACGTGAAACTCGCCAATCCGTCAAGTATGATTTGGGGACGAGTGCGCGTAGTGACGCTCATGGCGGCGATGTGGGCGGTCTATCGTCTGCTGCCCTGCCGCGCCACTATGCTTCTCCGCGTCTGCTCCCAGATGGCTCTGTTGGCATGGTGGTATCCCGACACTTACGAAATCAACCGTATCTTCACCAATCTCGACTATCTTGTGGCAGAGTGGGATCAAAGCCTCTTTGGCTGTCAGCCCGCACTACTTTTCTCCACCACTTTCACTTCACCCATCATCAGCGAACTGCTCCACTTGGGCTACGTGAGCTATTACCCCATGATAGCCCTCACGGTGCTGGTTTACTTTTTCCGTCGCTACGACGAGTTTGAGCGTTGCGCCTTCATCATCATGGGTTCTTTCTTTATTTATTACGCCATCTTCGACCTGATGCCAGTGGCAGGACCCACGTTTTACTACAAGGCTGTGGGGCTGGACGAGATTGCGAAGGGCGTGTTCCCCCATTTGGGAGACTACTTCAACTATCATCAAGAGAGTTTTCAACTGCCAGGCTACAGCAAGGGCATATTCTATCAACTCGTAGCCGACGCGCAAGCCACCGGCGAGCGCCCCACTGCCGCCTTCCCCTCGTCACATGTGGGCGTGAGCACCATCTGCATGTTTCTCCTGTATCGCCTGCGCCAGAAGAAGCTCCTGCTCGGTCTGCTTCCCATCTACATCCTGCTGTGCTTTGCCACGGTCTATATACAGGCACACTACTTGGTGGATGTGTTGGCAGGTTGGGTGTCGGCTATCGCTATTTACTTCTTGCTGTTGGCTGTGTCGGCGAATTTTCGTAACTTTGCACCCCAACATTCATATAAAAGGAAAAAATGAAACGACTCTATATAGAAACCTACGGCTGTCAGATGAACGTTGCCGACTCGGAAGTGGTTGCCTCCGTGATGAAGATGGCTGGCTACGAGGTCTGTGACAATGAGGCGGATGCCGATGCCATATTCCTCAATACCTGCTCGGTGCGCGAGAATGCCGAGAACCGCATCTACCACCGTCTGGAACAACTTCACGCTGAGCAGAAGAAGGGTCGCAAACTCATCCTCGGAGTGCTGGGCTGCATGGCTGAGCGCGTGAAGGACGACTTGGTGGAGAACCACTATGCCAACTTGGTGTGCGGTCCCGATGCCTATCTCGACCTGCCCAACCTTATAGCTCAGTGCGAGACGGGACACAATGCCGTGAACATCAACCTCAGCACGACGGAGACCTATCGCGACATCGTGCCGCAACGGTTAGGTGCCAACAGGGTGTCGGGATTCGTGAGCATCATGCGTGGATGCAATAACTTCTGCCACTACTGCATCGTGCCTTACACCCGTGGAAGGGAACGCTCACGCGACGTGGAGAGCATTCTCCGCGAAGTGAACGACCTTCACGACAAGGGCTTCAAAGAGGTGACACTGCTGGGACAGAACGTCAACAGCTACGGACTGTTGCCCAATGGCAAGCGCCCGGAGAACGGAACGTCGTTTGCGCAGTTGCTGACCACCGTGGCTCATGCCGTGCCCAATATGAGGGTGCGCTTCACCACCTCCAACCCTGAGGACATGAGTGAGGACATCCTCTATGCCATCGCTGCAGAACCTAACCTATGCAGCCACATCCACTTCCCCGCACAAAGTGGCTCTGACAAGATTTTGCATCTGATGAACCGCAAATACACGCGTGAGCAGTATCTCAGCAAGGTGGAGGCAATCCGCAGGATTATTCCGGGATGCGGTCTCACCACGGACATCTTCGTAGGCTATCACGACGAGACGGAGGAGGACTTCCAGCAGACGCTCTCCCTGATGAAAGAGGTTCGCTTCGACAGCGCCTTCATGTTCAAATACAGTGAGCGACCGGGCACTTACGCTGCCAAGCACCTGCCCGACAATGTACCGGAGGAGGTGAAGATAGATCGCCTCAACCAACTCATCGCCTTGCAGACGGAAATCAGCGCAGAGGTGAACAAAGCCGATGAGGGCAAGACTTTCGAGGTACTGCTCGAGCGTTTCGGCAAGCGCAGCCACGACCAACTCATGGGGCGCACGGAGCAGAACAAGGCGGTCATCATTGACCGTGGCTCGAACCATATCGGCGACCGCGTCAACGTGCGCATCACTGGCAGCACTAGCGCGACACTGCTGGGAGCCGTTTTGAGTTAGGAGTTAGGAGATAGGAGTAGAATGAGTTAGGAGTTAGGAGATAGGAGTTGCTGCGCCCACCTACTAAACCTACTGAACCTACTACACCTACCGAACTCCTTCCAATTATGAATTATGAATTGTGAATTATGAATTAAATGAAAGAGTTTCTCAATGTTTTGCGGCGGTTCATTCCGCCCTACAAGAAGTATCTGGTGCTTTCAGTTGTGTTCAATATCCTTTCTGCGATATTGAACATCTTCTCGTTTGCCACCCTGATACCGATGTTGCAGATTCTCTTCCAGACTGAGGACGAGGCACCGGCAACACACATGATGCCGTGGGCGTTGGACAAGGATGTGTTATCCAACAACTTCGATTATCTTGTGCAAAACCTCATCAACACCTACGGTGCCACTACAACTCTTCTCCTCATTGGCTTGCTCTTGGCTTTCATGACAGCTCTGAAGACGGGAGCCTATTTCCTTTCCTCAGCCACCATCATCCCCATCCGCACGGGTGTGGTGCGCGATATCCGCAACCAACTCTACCAAAAGATTACTTCGCTCGATTTGGCTTTCTTCAGTGAGGAACGCAAAGGCGATATCATCGCCCGTATGAGTGGTGACGTGCAGGAAATTGAGAACTCCATCATGTCGAGCATCGACATGCTTTTCAAAAACCCGATTCTCATCATTTCCTACTTCACGGCAATGCTCATCTTCTGTTGGCAGTTGACGGTCTTCACCATCATCTTCGTCCCCATCTTCGGGTGGTTTATGGGCTTTGTGGGCCGCAAGCTCAAGCAGAAGAGTATCAAGGCACAATCACTGTGGAGCGACACGATGAGCCAAGTGGAGGAGACGTTGGGCGGACTGCGCATCATCAAGGCTTTCTGTGCTGAAGATAAGATGAACCGCCGCTTCGACAATATCAACTCTGCCTACCGCAGCAATATCATGCGCGTCAACATCCGCCAACAGCTTGCCCATCCCATGAGCGAGTTCTTGGGTACGGTGATGATTGTCATCGTGCTGTGGTTCGGCGGCATTCTCGTACTCAACGAGCAGGTTTTGAGCGGTCCCACCTTCATCTATTATATGACGATTCTCTACAGCATCATCAACCCGCTCAAGGAGTTCTCCAAGGCTGGCTACAACATCCCGAAGGGACTCGCTTCCATGGAGCGCGTGGATAAGATTCTGAAGGCGGAAATCAACATCAAGGAGAAGAAGAACCCCGTGCACATCAAGAGTTTCAAGCATCAGATAGAGTTCCGCCACGTGTCCTTCCGCTATGGACAACAGTGGGTGCTGAAGGATATCAACCTCGTTATTCCCAAAGGCAAGACCATCGCGTTGGTGGGACAGAGCGGAAGCGGTAAGTCCACACTCGTCGACCTCATCCCGCGCTACTACGACGTGCAGAAAGGCGAGGTGCTCATCGACGGCATCAATGTGAAGGAACTTGGCATCCACGACCTGCGACAACTCATCGGTAACGTCAACCAAGAGGCAATTCTCTTCAACGACACGTTCTACAACAACATCACCTTCGGAGTGGAGAACGCCACCATGGAAGATGTGGAACGGGCTGCTAAAATCGCCAATGCCTACGACTTCATCGTGGCTTCTGAGCATGGCTTCGATACCAACATCGGTGACCGTGGCGGACGTCTCTCCGGCGGACAGCGCCAGCGCGTGAGCATCGCCCGTGCCATTCTCAAGAACCCACCCATTTTGATTCTCGACGAGGCAACATCGGCTCTTGACACCGAGAGCGAGCGCTTGGTGCAGGATGCTTTGGAACGGCTCATGAGGTCGCGCACCACAGTGGCAATAGCCCACCGACTGTCCACCATCAAGAACGCCGATGAAATCTGCGTACTCCACGAGGGAGAAATCGTGGAGCGTGGCACTCACGACGAGCTCCTTGCCATTGACGGCTACTATAAGAAGCTCCACGACATGCAGAGCTAAAGGAAAATCCTCTATTCGGACTCAGCCCAGTCCGAGTAGTCTGAATACTCAACCATCATGACTCAACTTGTTTATCGCTTTTTCTATCTTATCTCGTTGCTTCCTTGGCGCGTAGTCTATGCGATTGCCGACTTCGAATATTTCTGGGTCTATCGCGTGTTAGGCTATCGCAAGAAAATCGTCCGCGGCAACCTTTCGTCGGCTTTTCCGGAGAAGAGCCAAGACGAACTGCGCATGATTGAACGAAAGTTCTATCACTGGTTCTGCGACTATTTCTTTGAGGCGGTAAAACTGTTGAGCATCAGCCAAGAGGAACTTCGCAAGCGGTTCCACATTTCCAATTCCAACGAGATAGAAGAGTGCTTCCTGCAGGGACAAAACGTGGGCACCATCTTGGGACACTACTGCAACTGGGAGTGGCTGTCGTGCGTGGGCTTCGACCTGCCCGACAACCGTATCACGGGACTCGTCTATTCACCGCTCCACAACAAGGCTTTCGACTATCTTTTCCAACGCATCCGCTCCTCACAGCCCCATTCCATATTGGTTCCCAAGCGCGACATCCTGCGCTCACTGCTGACCTTGCGCCGCGAAGGCAAGATGAGCATCTTCGGCTATATCTCCGACCAAGACCCAAAGTGGCAGAACATTCATCTGTGGCTGCCCTTCCTCAATCACGACACGGCGGTATTCACAGGTGCCGAGCGCATCATGCGAAAGATGAACAATGCTGTGTTCTTTGTGGAGATGAGTCGTCCACGCCGCGGCTACTACAACATGACCTACCGGCTGATTACCAAGGAGCCGCAAAAACTCCCAGAGAATGAAATCACCCGTCGTTTCTTTGCCATGCTGGAAGAGACCATCCGCCGCGAGCCTTCCTATTGGCTTTGGACCCATAACCGCTGGAAGCGTACCCACGAGGAATTCGACCGACGCTTCCAGATTGTCAACGGAAAAGTGATGGAAAGAAAAGACTAAGCAACCAAGATAGAACTTATCAACTGAAAGTCATGAGGTATCTTGTCATTAGATTCCGCCAAATCGGCGATGCTATTTTAGCGACTTGCATTTTCAACACCATCCGCGCCAATGACCCGGATGCCGACACCACGTTTGTGCTGAACGAGCGCATAGAGCCGTTGTTCCGCAACCATCCTTCCATTGACCATATCATCACCTTCACTGAGGAAGAACGCCACTCCCCACTTGTGTACGCGCGGAAGATTTGGCGTATCGTCCACCGCCAACACTATGATGTGATTATCGACATGCGGTCCACTGTCAACACGATGATTTTCGCTCTAATGTCGCACAGTAGCCGCTACCGCATTGGAGCCAAAAAGAAATACACGCATCTCGCTTTCAATTATTTCTATCCCAAGTGCGGTAACAAGAGCATGATTGCCCACAATTTAGACATGCTTGCTCCCTTGGGCTTTCAGCATCTGAACTCGCAGTTCACCCTCTTCGTCACCGACGAGGAACGGCAGCGCTTTGGTGAATATCTCCGTCAACAGGGCGTCAGTAGCGACCGCCCCCTTATCCTCATGGGCGTTACGGCTAAACTTGCCGACAAGCGTTGGCGGTTAGACTACATGGCTGATATCACCCGTAGAATCATCCGGCAATATCCCGATGTTCAACTGATTTTCAACTACGCTCCGGGCAATGAGGAAGCAGAGGCACGAAAACTCTACGACATGCTGGAGCACGACCCGCATATCTTCATCGACGTTCAAGCGCACAGCCCCCGCGAGTTATCTGTCATGACAACTTTCGTCGACTTCTATTTTGGCAATGAGGGTGGGGCACGCCACATTGCCCAAGCTCATGGCAAGCCATCTTTTGTCATTGTGGCTCCCCAAAACAATCCCAGGGTTTGGATTCCGCAGAACGAGACGCCAGCCGGTGCCATCAGCATCGACGAGATACTTTCGCCCGAGCAGAGAGCCACCCTTCCGCAGCCCGAACAATACGAGAAAATCACTCCCGATTTGGTTTGGCAACGACTTACAGAATTCATGAATCGTTACGGATTATTAGTGCATAAATAACATGAATTCACCGGAAACAATTGGCTGTTTCCGATTCAAATCCAAAAGAAATCACTTCATAAAACGCGTATTCTGCATTGTGCGACAATTGTCGACACCTGTCGCTCAATCCAAAGTAGATGTTTATTAGTCTTTATTGGGTTGTTTGTTCGTATCTTCTTTACGCATACGGCGCTCTATGAGTTTAGAAACAAGAACAAACTGATAGAGACCGTCATAAAGACATTTGATGAAACCAGCCTTTCCATAGCGGAATTCGCGCATCAGCACATACGACCGGAAGAAGCGCCAGAAAGGACGGTAGAAAAGAGCGCCCAATCCCCATCGCTTGTTCTTCTTTTTCTCTAATTCGCCTTCCGTATAACGGTTGATTTTATCCAGACGACTCCTCAACCTATTCTCATCAAGATGAATCAATTCAACGTTCTTCTCATTCGGAGAAATTCGTTCAACGCGACCTTCTACTTTAGGGAAAGTGTGTACGTATGGGGGCCACTCCGTGACATCACGCAGGAAGAATCGCAACTGATAGTCACGTGCTTTCTCCCTGCGCAGCTTGTTCATGATATGGTCACGACGCGGAATCCACAGTCCCTCAGGGCAATCGTCACTCTCGATGCGGCGGTAGAGATAGTCATGCAACTCCGGCGTCACCAACTCATCGGCATCGACCACAAGCACCCAAGGACCTTGCGAACTCTTAATGGCGAAAGTACGTGCCGGCTCCGCGCAAGTATAATTCTTCTTTGGGAATGTCACCACCTTGCAACCGTGCTGACGGGCTATCTCCACCGTGTTGTCGGTGCTCTCCATGTCACACACTAAAATCTCGTCGAAGTCTTTCACACTGTCCAGTACGCTGGCAAGGAACTCTTCGGCATTATAAGTGTTGATGACAACGGATATTCGATTCGGTCGCTTCATATAATTAATACGAGTTATTTTGCAAAATTAGTAATTTTTTCTTATCCAGCGAATGGAAATTGAAAATAATGCATAATTCATAATGCACAATGCATAATTGGCTGCGCCCACTATAATGCATAATTCATAATGCACAATGCATAATTAGCTTCGCCCACGTGTTCGGCATTATGTCCTGTATATGGTGGGCACAGCAACTCCTATCTCCTATCTACTAACTCCTAACTCTTTCTGCTCCTAACTCCTAACTTAGTATGCCTCTTTCTGTTTGCAAAGTTACGCATATTTTTCCATACCTATTATAATAATGGTAATTGAAATTTCGCAAGTTTGCAACTTGCTCATTTCTAAGGAGTTAAAAGAAGTCAAAGGAGTTATAGGAGTTAAAGACAAATCCGAGGCAAGCGAGTGCAGAGCCGAACTTGTTCGAGCTATACCGAGCGTAGCAAGGATTCAGCGAAGCTAACGTGCTGAAGGGTATCTGTATCCTTCTATAGTAATGTCTTAACTCCTTTGACTCCTACTAACTCCTTTGACTCCCCCATACATGCGAAAGTTGAATAAGGTATAAAGTAGGATAAGCTAAACGAATGATTAGGAAGGATATTGATGAGGTGAATTCAACTATTGAGGAATTGAAGACTTTCTTCCATGATTGCTACTCCGTGACAACAATTGCGAATAAATAGATTTAGAAGTTAGGCTTTTGGATTCAGACTTGATAATCGTTCGCTCTCAATCGAGTGTATATTATAATTGAGTCTCGCAAGTTTGCAACTTGCTTACTTCAAAGGAGTTATTAGGAGTCAAAGGGAGTTATAGGAGTTAAAGACAAATCCGAGGCAAGCGAGTGCAGAGCCGAACTTGTTCGAGCTATACCGAGCGTAGCAAGGATTCAGCGAAGCTAACGTGCTGAAGGGTATCAGAATCCTTCTATAGTAATGTCTTAACTCCTTTGACTCCTACTAACTCCTTTGACTCCACCAAACATACGAAAGTTCAGTTATAATAATGTATAGAAGATGCAAGCAAGCCACGCTTCCAACAACAATCTCATGCATGAAAACAACATTTTGTTTGAAATCGAATAAGAAATCTTACAATGCTATCCAGTTGTGTTTCACACACTCAGAACATTTTGCTTCAACCTTTTTAACAATTTTAAATCTGCGTGACCTCAAATCTTTAAATATGAAAATATTTCTCCAACTTACCTATACAAATTAGAAGAAATAGACAAATTTTAGCCAAAAACAAGGCTACAATGCCGCTTTTGTCACCTTTAGTTGAAAAAAGTCGAAGTTTTATTTGCAAGTTTTAATTATTATCTCTATATATTGCTGTCCGGTAAAACTTTTATGACCGACAAAAATTAGGGCTGACATTTCTCACGAAGTATCAACCCTTTTGGCTACCTTTGTATTTGCAATAAATAAAGTAACCATGAGCAAAGATA
>JBMNUV010000022.1:0-52622 GCA_050946455.1 Prevotella sp. | reverse complement strand
AGAGCCGAACTTGTTCGAGCTATACCGAGCGTAGCAAGGATTCAGCGAAGCTAACAGTGCTGAAGGGTATCAGAATCCTTCAATAGTAATGTCTTAACTCCTTTGACTCCTTTTAACTCCTTTGACTCCTCCATAAATGCGAAAGTTGAATTAGTTATTTAACAAGTATTTTCTTGACGGTCGTTCCGACCTTCACGAGATAGACTCCTGTAGAGGGAAGGACAATGTTGACTGTTCCATTGATGCACGATGAGCGATAGATGGTGCGACCTGAAATGTCGGCTATCATCACGGGCTGTGAGGAGGCTGTCAGCGTGAGGAGACGACCTGAAACCGACCAGCCGCTGACTGTCTCTGCTGTGGATTGGATAGCGTCGGCGGTTGACAAGGTGGTCACCTCCATGACATTGCTCGACAAGGAATTCTTCAATTCCACAGAGTCAAGGGCGATGACGCTGTAGCGATAGGTGCGTGCGGGAAGAAGCCCCGTTACCGTTTGTTGTGTTGTCGTCAGACTGTCGAATACCCATTGCTCGGGGTTAATCGTCCAAACCTCTGCGCTGTCGATATAGCCGTCGAGTACGCGGATGTCATCAATAAACAACCGCTCATTGTTGGTTGTAAAGACAATCCTGTTTTCTACACCCTCGTCCATAGCAAACCTTATCACCACCTCGTTCTCGGTGCCACGGCTCTTAAAGGTCTGTGATTGGGTAGAGCCTTGTGCCTCTATCATGAGTTGAACCGTATAGCTTACGCTCTTTCCGGTGTAGGAGCGGACGCGGGCTGCCACCGTAAGAGAGTCGTACTTCGGTGTGACGAGTGGCGTATAGAGCATACCCGACTTCCCGTAGCTGCCAATGCGCACGTAGCCTCCACAAGAATAAACATCGGTACCGTACCAGCCGGATTCCTTGGTGTAGCTGTCCATTTCCTCGGAAATATCGGTGACATCCGACTTGGGATAAGTTCCTTCGGTCATACCCGAGAAGTCCTCGTCAATGAGAATGGGATTGAGCGAGTCGGGCAGAACCTCGTCCACCGTGAGGCGGTATCCGATAGCTTCATCGACAGCGTTCCACGAAGCGGTGAACGAATGGTCGGTGATGTCGGTCGGGTCGTTGAGCACTGGGCGGCGGAGTTTGTCGTGCATGAAGTCAAACGAGATGATGCTGTCAGTCTCCTTGATGTTGGTGATGCCTTTCTCGGTCAATGTTCCGTCCCACGCGAGCGTGTTGGGCGTGCTGTAGTCGGTGAGCGAAGTGTTGTTGGTGGAACCGGGATATAAGTCGCCAGCCTCGCTTGTTGTCTGCGTATTGTCAGCCTCCACGATGTCTACATGGGGATTGCTGCTCGCGTTGACCGTGTTATTAGTCCAAAAGCTCTCCTCGTAGGTGACGTGGGTAACCATCATTCCCGTTCCGGCTTGATAAGCGTCCCATCCCTTCTGCTGCCGGTTCTCCAACACGAAATACTCATTGTCGTAGGCGGTGCTGATGCGGTATGCCTTGTTGGAGGATGTAAGCTCGGGCAGCGTCACCCCATAGGCAGGCTCAGACAGTTCCTCATAGTCGAGCCACCCCAGACTGTAACGCTCAAATGCCGAATAGGCGGGAGGCGTGCGCGAATCGTTGTTGTAGCTGCCTTGGTCCATAATGTCCCATGAGCCTAACTGAATGCTACTGCTATAGAAGGTGTTGTAGAGGTCGGGAAGTCCCAACACGTGTCCAAACTCATGGCAGAAGGTTCCGATTCCCTCCAAGGTGTTGCCTGTTGTATATTTTAGCTCACAAGAACATGCATATCTTCCCACATTCTTACCATCAAGGGTGAGCGAAAGTCCAAAATCGCTGATATTGGCGGCGTGGGGCCAGATGGTGTTGGCAGAAGCGCCATAACTCTCGCCGTAACCGGCATAAATCACATAGACGAAGTCCACTTCGCCGTCGTTGTTGTAGTCATACTGACTGAAGTCAATATTAGCCGAGTCGTGAGCCAGTTGGCATGCTTCCACCACCATCTCGCCTGGACGTCCGTCGGTCTCGTTTGTTCCCGTGTTGGCTCCATAGTAGGCGAATCCGTGGCTGACGGTGAACGGTCCCACCACGTCGAACTGTGGTTGGAACTGGTTGGTTGACTGGTCGAGAAAATAGTCGCGTGCACTGCCTGTGGAACCGTAGTCGGAGTAGCCTTGGTCGTTCATCATGCTTTGGAAAGTGGCTTGGTCGTATTCCGACTGGAACTCTACATCGCTGAAGTTGACGAGCAGGATGAGTCCTTTCACGTTGCCCTTAGTGGGGAAGTCGGAAGTGCCGCTGACACCTCTCACTCTTGCTGGCTTTGCTATCTTGCTGTAGTCGGTCTTGGGCAGTTGGCTGACGAAGGAAATCTCCTCGGCAGAGCGCAGGTCAACATCGTGTGCCACCTGCGAGGATGCCTGAAGCGAGCCATCGCTTAGAATAGTGGCGTAGCAGAGCGAGCCGTCACGCTGGGCGAGCGGTAGTCCGTCGGTAGTGAAGAAAGCATGCATGTGCTCATCGCCACGCTGATAATACGTGAGGGTGGTGCCGTCTGCCTGCTTAAACTGCAAAGCTCCCCGCCAAGCCGGAATGGCTTGGACGGAAGAGCAGAGCACTAAAGCGCAAATTATGCCGTTGAGACGGCGAAGATAATTGAATGATATTTTCATAACGAATGATAGTTGCGAAAGTTAAAACATCAGTTTGAACGAGCGCGAGGGCTTGCCGCCGCCACTCACCACAACAATGTAGACATTGCCTTGGGTTGGAAGGGCGATGCGTTCGCCACTGGCGGCAACATCCTGCTGGGCAACTAACTGTCCAGAGATGGTGTAGATGCTGACGCGGCGGGTAGCGTTGCCGTCGAAGTTGACCGTGAATCCGTTGCCGCTCTTCACAACACGCACGTCGGAAGCGCTGATAGTGGAGATGCGGTCTGCCTCCGTCGGCCATACGTTGGCTGCATTGTCGATGAATCCGGTAGAACGGTTGATAAGCAGACAAACAACGTGAACCTTTGACTTATTGACCACGGTTGGCGGCAGGGGTACATCGTATGAGAACGTGTTGGTTTCGTTGGCTATGGTGCTGTTCAGTTCCAGAGGCTCGCCGTCGTACTGCGGGAAGATACCTCGAGCCAAGTCGTTGTAGGCAAAGTCGGTTGTGGGGTCAGACTTCTCTTCCCATCCATACATATATCCGTTTCCTCCACCTGCATAGTAGTTGGCTTGCGCATATCCAGTAACTGAATCCTCCACCACAGCGTAAGCCATATTGTAGGTCATGTCTTGCATATCCTCATCGGTGACGAGTGTTGACGTCACATGAATAGTTCCGTCGGCATTCCATGTGCCCGTGGCGTTGAGACGCGTGTGGCATTCATCGAGCGATTCCATATTGTAGAACTGCAGAATGTCATTATAGGGGTCACCAGTGCGGCGGCGGTCAACGAAGCAAGTGGGAAAGCCACCAAAACGCTCGAGTAGCGGTTTGTAGGTATAGCTGAGCGAGTCGGGAATCTCCAGCTCGTCTCCACCGTGGACGCTGATGGCGATGAAATATTCAGGATATTTCTCTTTCATGAGTTCCATGCCCACCATGCCCCGCGGACAAAAGCCACACCAAGTTCCCGTTCCTTCCTCGCATACCACGCGGCGGCGGAAGTTGGGGTTGAGGACTTTGAGCGTGCAACTGGCAGTATCATTGGCGGTGTAGAAGTCGGGCTGACCGTTGACTTCCTTCACGACGAGCCGCAGGTTGTGAGTGCCCACTTCCGTGGAAGGAACCGTGAGCCGAACGGTGTCGCTGGCATTGATGTCCAATGCGTGGTTGAACTCAAGGTTTTCCACCTTGTCGTCGTAAGTGTATTCCAATGTATAGCTTTCCACGGCATTTCCGCCTACATTGCGAACGGTGGTCTGCATCGTCACAGTGGTGGAGTCGAAGGGAGCCGTCTGATTGGAGAGAGAGCCGATGAGCATCTCGTTCTGCGGCATGTTGTCACCTTCCACTACAGCTTGGATGCAGATGCTTCCATAAGTGGACGTCCATTGCGTCTGCGAGTTGTTATAGATGTAGTCGCCGTCGGAGAATGGCTCAAGGCTGTAGCCCACACCGTAAGCCTCGGAAAAAGTGGCGCGGTAGCCGATGGCAACGTTCGATGTGTCGCTCAGTTCGTAGGGAGTGGTCAACTCCACTGTGTTCCATCCTTTCTGCAGCTCGCCCACTTTTTGAGTATATACGTGCCGTTTATTCTTGGGGGCATAGTTGATATAGAGCGTCACGTTGGTAGCCGCCTTGTTCAAGCCGATGTTCACCTTTGTGATACGGTTGCCGGCGTAGGGCTTCACGAATTTGTTCGGGAAGGATACGTAGGGCGTAATCACAGAGGCACTTCCGAAGCCAGCGTCGATGTTGGGTCCATAGCGCAACACCACTTGCGACGATGCGGCAAAGGGGAGCAACAAGGCGAAAAAAGCGAGTAGTATTTGTTTCTTCATATCAGCAAAAATGTTGAGATTGATGATTTGTCGTTTGAAACATCATGGGCAGGCAATCATTGCATTGCCTGCCCAATCATGTTTAGAGAGTTTTGGGAACTTACCTTACGACCACCTTTGTGGTCTTATTGCCAATTTGAACTAAGTAGATACCTTCAGCCACGTTCACCGTCTTCTGGTCGGCTACGCGTCCGCTATAGACGCGTGCACCTCCAGTAGTGAAGATGCTTACGGGCATTCCACCAGCGTTGACAATACGGATGCACTGCTTGCCGCCGAAGACTGTAGCGCCGGAGAGACTGCTGATTTCGTCCACTCCGTCAACCACGTCGTTCACGTATGGGTTGCTCGGATTCGACTCGCCTTCCTGCCAGTTGACGGTCACCAGATAAGTGTGCTGGCTCGTTGCGGCATTCTCATCCACGAACGTCGTGTTCTTGGTCGTACCAATCAGTTCTCCGTCGCGATAGACGTTGTAACCGTTGAGGGTGAGCTGAGTAGTCGAGCCGTAGAGCGGCGTGTAGGTGATGTCGTCGAGGAAGAGCACGAGGTGGGTCTCGTAAGTGCAGCAGCGGATGGCGAAGTACTTGGCATCAGCAGGCAACGTGTAGATGAAGTGTACCCAGTCGGTCGTACCTTCTACGGAGTCACGGTCGAATGCTACGAAATCATCACCGATGTTGTCAATGACGAGACTGTCATTGTTGGAGGAGAGCATCTCGATGACTTGTGCACCAGAGCCGTCGTTTGGAACTCGCAGCCAGAAGTCTACATCTGAGCCGCCCACAACCTTGGAAGAAATCAACCAGTCGTCGTTGGTCAAGATAGAAGATACACCATCGCTGGCTGCCCAGCAGGCGAGATATTGATTACCGGAGTGAGGCTCGAGCACATCAAATTTATCAAGGCTGAATCCTGCCTTCTCGGGATCCCAAACTTGCCAAGCCTGTGCCTCATAAACGTGAGGAATAGACGGACCGTTGAAATATGCAGGAGTAGTGCCGTCGCCGTCGTAGGTCGTCCAGTCGCCAATACTGTCGATGATGAACGACTCATAGTCTTCGAAGTCATCTGTGATGGCATCCATCTTCTCGCTTGTAGCGGGCTTTGTCCACGACAACCAAACATCTGTGTTGTTGACGTTACCCGTCAAGTTCGTTGCGGCTGGGTTCGTGCTGCCGGCAACTGTGAGTTTTCTTACTATACTGGAGTCGTTGGTGACAACAACGTCACCGTCGCCCTTCACGATTGTTTGCAGCTGGTAGCTCTTGCCCATGTCGGCAATAGTTGTAGCAAAGTCGAAGGTGATGTCCTCAACGCCGTTCTGAGCAAGTTCGGCGACTGTCGTAGAGGCTTCCTCAACACCGTCTTTCAACAGAGATACCTTGAAGTTCTTGGCAGTCTCCGTACCGTTGTTGCTCACGCGTACGCTGATATTGGCAGTATTGCCAGCAGTAATGCGCTTCACGCAGTTCATATATTCGAGTGACAGGTCGTTGCTCACGCTCTCGTCAATCTTTATCTCATCAACGAAGATAGAAGCGGCGTTGTCAATTGCGTTGGCTGCGATGGCAAACTGTACGTTGTTGGCGTCAGTAGGCAGAGCGATGGAGTGGCGTGTCCAACCTTCCTCGTCGTTGTTGTAAGCTACAGTAGCGACTTTCTCGAAGCCGGCATCGTCTACATTTGTATAGATGTCCAAGGTCAAGTCTTCTGGCTCAGCGTCGAAGCCATGATACATGTAGAAGGAAAGTTCAGGGCTAACGGCATCTTTCAGAGATACGCGCGGACTCAAGAGAACTTCCTTGCTGGAATACTCGTTCATCCAAGTGAAGCGGAGCATACCACCGTCGTTATCCTTCGGCTTAACGGTCAGGCCCTCACCAGTCACTACATTCCAACCGTAATAGTAGGTCAATGCCTGGCGTGTCCACGGGGCTTTGTTGATGACTCCACCGGCAAATGACTCCTCGTAAGGACGCTCATAAGGAGGACCAAGTGTGATGCCTACGCCATTGCCGGAGTAGCCGACGTCGTTGCAAGCGCGAACCAAGAAGTCGCAATACTGCTGTGTGTCACCCACGTTGTAGTCCTCATAGGTGAAGTTGACATCGGTCAGACTGTCGGAAACGGGTGTCCAGTGGTCATCCCAGTTGTATTCATTGTACATGCAAACCACGTATCTCACTTGGTCAACGTCAACGTAGCCACCATGTGTACCCACGTTGCTCACTCCTGTCCAAGTGAAGATAGGCTTGTAAGTATCAGGATCCATCTTTACTGTGATGTCAGCGGGAGCCTGAGGAACGTCAATACCGGTCCAGTTGACGATGGTTGCCGTTCTGCCGCGGCCAGCAGCGTTGTAAGCCACCACCTTGTAGACGTTCTGTCCTTGAGTCACGTTGGGGTCATCCCAAGAGTAGAACTGTCCGATACCCGGATTCTCAAATGTCTTCACGGGCAGATAAGCATCGCCCTTATAGATTTCGATACGGGTCAGGTCGGTCAGTGTTTCGCCCTTATAGGTCTTGGTAGGAGCGGTGAAGTACACCTTGTTGGTCAGTGCACCGAGTGCGCCAGCCTGTGCACCAGTGTTGGTAACGCTGTCGGGACCTGCATAAGTACCCTTGATGTCTACAGAGAATTCATTGAACTCAAAGTTGCCACTGTTGCCCACCGTGTTGGCGTAGAAGAAGAGGTAGTAGTCGCCATCTTCAGTAACGTTGAAGTCAACGGTGTGGTCAATGGTACCTAAGGTAGAGAATATCACAGAGTCGAGTTTCACCTCGTCGCCTGTCAAGGTATTCGACTTGCCAAGCAGAATACTCAGATGCTCAGGCACGAAGGTATCGCCTATGTTCATGGAGAGCGTGTAGTCCACGTCCTTCTTCAAGGTGATGTTCGGTGATACCAGATAGTCGTCATTACAGGTTGCTACAAATCCAGTCTCGGAGTTGGTGATACCGTTGCCTTGCAGGTGTGCGCACTGCACGGAAGCCATGTAAATCCAAGTCTGCTGGTCGTTGTTGGCATCAATGACAGTGAAGTTGTCAAAGTCAGACTGTGTCTCAAACGTCTCAGTGAAAGGAGGAATGTAAGCGGTTCCGCCAATTACCTCTTCTGTCGTAGCCACTCCACCTTCGTTGGTGCCAGACTCAGAAATCACGTCGTACCAATAGTGCATACGTGCTGTAGGCATAGCGTCGGTGAAGGTTGTAGCTTGTAACTCGTGAGCCACAACGGTCTCGTCGGGATAGCGTACAATCTTATAACCAATGGTGCTGTCATCCACAGGACCTCCATTGAGAGAAGTCGTAGGAGCCGTCCATGTGAGGGTGGCGTTGTTGTTATTCACCTCAATAGCTAAATCCGTGACTGCTGAGGGAACATCGTAGCCTGCGAAAGTGCAAAGACGGCGCATGGCACCATCACCAGCGGCATTGCTCACGTAAATCTCAATCACGTGGTTGCCCTGTGTGAGGGTCTTGTCCAATGATACAGCCTGTCCTGCCGTGACACTCATCGTTTCCTCAGTGCCGTCAACAACGATGTGGGCTGTGAGACTGCCGCTGAGCGTATTGCCGTTGCGGTAGGTTGTAGTAGGCACGGTGAACTTCAGCTGTCCACTCAAGCTGCCTGCTGCAGAATACTCAAAACTGATGTCGTGAGGAGCGGCGGGTGCGTCTTCATCATATATAGGAATATAGAGACCCACGAAGCGCTCGCTGTTGGGGAAATCAAATACTGTATAGGCTGAACCCGTAGTCGGGTCCATACAACTAACATGAGTCAACCAATCCTGTGTCAGGTTGGCAATATACAACTTGTTGGTTGCCCAGTCACAGGCAATAGACATGCTGGCTGTTGCGTTCTGATAGCTCTTTCCGGGAGCCTTTGCCTTACTGCTGATTAAGGTTGCTTCCTTTGTGGACATATCAACCTTATACAGATTGGAAGGATAGGAGATGAAGTAGAGGTTGCCGTCTGCGGCAGAACTCATACCCATTACATACTTAGAGCCGACATTTGTAAATTCTGCGGTCTCGTAAGTGTCAGGGTTAAAGGAGAGGATGCCCTTTGTCCAGTTGGCTGCCCAATAAGCCAGATAGATAAGTCCGGTTGTTGGGTCATAGGTTCCTGCCTGCATAGGTGTAATATCCGTGCTGTCTATCTGTAAAGCGATATCCGATTTGACGGTTTCACCTGTAGTGGCATCAATGATAGTCACCTTTCCTGCCGAGAACAGATAGTAGTTGCCTTTTGCATATACGTATGCCATATTATTAGGGATTTCCTTGCCATTGGCAAGTTCTATGAAGTTCTCTGTGGATGCGGCATGGAACGTGTAGAAGTGATTGCTGGTCAGCGTTGAGCCTTCAGCCTGTTTCATGATACCATACAGAACCAAACTGTCGGCAACGTTGGCATAGGCGTCAATTCGGCGCATGGTCTTAGCGGCAGAGCGCTTGAGCATGGGATTGGTATAAGTCCGGCTATTGGCGTTCTTGCTTGCAAAATCAGCGATTTCATCGGGCGTTGTGCAATTGAATTTGCTCGCCGGATTCAGCTTGATGGAGTTCTTTGACGTGGTAGCCGTAACGCTCTGCTGAGCTTTAGGCGACGTGTCTTTGAACTGCCCCTTCAATGTCTGAGCTGAGACGGTTGCCAAGCTCAATACACTGAACAATAACAATTGGGATAGTCTTTTGTTCATAAATAGTCTTTTGTTCATAAGCTGTTGATTTTATAGTTAGAATAATGTTTTTTGTGACAATTTGTCGGTGTTCATTTGCAAATTTAAAATAAATAAGTAAGAAAGAAATGATTTAGGGGTGGACAAATGGGTGACAAGAATGTTAAAAAGACGATTTGCAAGCCGTTTTTTCCTTGATTTCGTTTCATTTACCGTTTTCTCAGGATGTTTTTGATGATAAATTGAAATATTGCTTTGCAGTGCAAAATCGTTACTTCTATCAGTAATGTTGGTTGGCAATGGCTTTGTGGTTCTCGCGATGCATGGAGGTCTCGCGCTCCGCGCGGGACGATAACCGACGTGTATTCGCAACTTCGTAGTTCTCGCGCTCCGCGCGGGAACAGCATCCGTCGTTTATCCGCAACTCATGGAGGTCCCGCGCTCCGCGCGGGACGATACCCTTCTGGCAAATGGTTTATGTATGATACAATAATTTTGGTCCAAATGCGCTAGTCGTCCCGTGCGGAGCGCGAGACCTCCATGCTTCGCGGGACGATAATCTTCTGGAAAATGGTTTCATGCATGATTCAATCATCTTCGGGTAGATGCGGCAGTCGTCCCGCGCGGAGCGCGAGACCTCCGTGCAGTGCGGGACGATAACCTTCTGGCAAGTGGTTTCATGCATGATTCAATCATCTTCGGGTAGATGCGGCAGTTGTCCCGCGCGGAGCGCGAGACCTCCATGAAACGTGGGATATCATTGTGTAGCTACATCGCGATTGTTTGATATTTGTATAGTCGGTTGCTGTTCCCGCGCGGAGCGCGAGAACTACGATGCTTGGGAACTATGCTGCGCCACCAAACCAACATGAGTCAATAGCACTTTCGCAACAAAAAAAGACTGAATCCCACACTCGGAATTCAGCCTTTAGATAAGTATTTCCTGATAACACAAGTTCCTTTTGTAAATTATTGCTTGACGTGTTGCATACGCTATTCCTTCCTAATTCCAAGGTAGCTGTAGAATTTGTCCAGCGAATAGTTCATGATGAGGCTTTCGGGAAACTGGACAGCATCCAGCAAGGGATAGAGCCGACTGTAGTCGCCTATCATATAGGAGATATGCGCGTCGCTACCAAGGATGATGGGCACTTGCATGTCCTTGCAGAGACGGAGGATTTCTAAATTGTTCTCCCGTACTCCTTTCATGTGTCTCGCTGGTGCAAAGGAATGGTTGTTGATTTCCAAAAGAGTGTGGCTTTCCTTGGAAACCTTTACTAATGTGGGGAAGTCCAAGTCTGCCGTGCCGTCACCGGGATGGCTAATGATATGAATGCGGGGGTCGCGCATCACCTTTACTACTCCTGCCGTGTTCTCCTCGCGAGTGCCCGGTTGCCAACATACTCCATGGATGCCTGCTATGCGAATATCAAGACAGTCCATGGTGCGGTCGTCCAAGTCGATTTCTCCTTGGGTGTTGAGGATGTTTATCTCACAGCCCATCAATAGACGAACTCCGTCTATGTGTCTCGGGATGCAATGATAATTGTGAAAGTAGATGGGCTTGCAGGTTCCGGGAATGCTGGGACCATGCTCTGTGATTCCAAGTAACTTAATGCCTTTTTGAGAAGCGGCGGCTACCATTTCCTGCAGTGAACTGTAAGCGTGACCTGAAGCCGTCGTATGTGTGTGAACGTCCAATAAAACCTTTGACATATACTTCATGAATATTTCGCCTGCAAAATTACAAAAAATATTTCAACCGTAATTATACGCTGGTATAATTCTCTTTCCTCATCTCGCATTCCGTATCGACGCCTCGTAGTTCCCGCGCAGAGTCGCAACTCATGGAGGTCCCGCGCTCCGCGCGGGACGATAGCCTTCGGGCAAATGATTTCATGCGTTACAATAATCTTCGGGTAAATTCGGTAGTCGTCCCGCGCGGAGTCGCAACTCATGGAGGTCCCGTCGCTCCGCGCGGGACGATAGCCAAATATACTAACTAAGGGGACGTACGAAGCGTAACCGTATTTTTAAATTGTTTTGTCGACAGTCGTCCCGCGCGGAGCGCGAGACCTCCATGCATCGCGGAACCTCATTGAGTCGCTGCATCGAGATTGTTTATTATTAGTATTGTTGTTATTTGTTCCGCGCGGGACGATAACTGTCGGGCAAATAATTTCATGTGTGTTATTATAATCTTCGGGTAAATTCGGTAGTCGTCCCGCGCGGAGCGCGAGACCTCCATGCTTCGCTGGACTTACGATACGACGGAAATTATTTTTTCGTCTGCATAAAAAATGCCGAGCTTCGTCTCACGATGAAACCCGGCGGTTAAACAACCAATAAAAGAAATAGTTGCTCTTTTATTGAATTTCCCTACTTTGAGGGAAACAGGCGGAGCTTTGATTAGCGTATAAAAAGAAGTTCACGATATTTGGGCAGCTCCCAAAGTTCGTCACTAACTATTAGCTCTAACTTATCGATGTGATAACGGATAATATCCATCTTAGGTGCAACGGTGTCGTGATAGGCGATTGCCTTCTCGCGCGTGTCCTCAATCTTGTTTGCCACCTTACGGGCGTTCACCAGTTCCTCCACGTTGGTCTCGATAGTCTGCGTGCGTTCCGCAATCTCTTCAATGAGCTTTTTGTTGCGGGCGGTGAGTTTCGTTGCATCGTCCTTGCCGAAGATAGCATACATGTTCTGCACGTTCTTGGCAAGCTGACTCTGATAGTGAGTGGCAACGGGGATAATGTGGTTCATGCTCAGGTCGCCCATCACGCGTGCTTCAATCTGTATTTTCTTGGTGTAAGTCTCCCATTTCACCTCATTGCGTGCCTTGAGTTCATGCTCAGTCATCACGTTCTGGCTCTCAAACATCTTGATGCTGTCAACGTCAAGATAGCGGTCGAAGCAGAGCGGACAGCTTGGCTCGCAGTCGAGTCCGCGCTTAGCAGCCTCCTGCTTCCACTCCTCGCTGTAGCCGTTGCCGTCGAATCGGATGGGTTTGCAGGTCTTGATGTCCTCGCGCAGAATATCAATGATGGCGGAAGTCTGGTCCTCACCCTTGGCGATGAGAGCGTCCACACGCGTCTTGAAATTGGTCAGTGCCTCAGCCACGGCGGTGTTGAGTACAATCATAGCCGAAGCGCAGTTTGCCTCAGAACCCACGGCACGGAACTCAAAGCGGTTGCCGGTGAAGGCGAAGGGAGACGTGCGGTTGCGGTCGGTGTTGTCTATCATCAGTTCCGGAATCTGCGGGATGTCGAGCTTCATGCCCTGCTTACTGTCAATCTTGAACAAATCTTTCTTATCCGACTTCTCGATATGGTCGAGCAGGTCGCTCACCTGCTTGCCGAGGAAGCTGGAGATGATGGCTGGAGGAGCCTCGTTGGCACCCAAGCGGTGGGCGTTGCCGGCACTCATGATAGAAGCCTTCAGCAGTCCGTTGTGCTTATAAACTCCCATGAGCGTCTCGACGATGAACACTACAAAGCGAAGGTTGTCCACCTGCGTCTTGCCGGGACCGTGGAGCAGTATGCCGGTATCGGTTGACAGACTCCAGTTGTTGTGCTTGCCCGATCCGTTGATTCCATCGAAAGGCTTCTCATGGAGCAGCACGCGGAAACCATGTTTGCGTGCCACTTTCTTCATCAGACTCATCAGAAGCATATTGTGGTCAACGGCAAGATTGCAGTCCTCGAAGATAGGAGCCACTTCAAACTGGTTAGGCGCCACCTCGTTGTGGCGAGTCTTGCAGGGGATTCCAAGCTCCAAAGCCTGAATCTCCATATCCTTCATGAATGCCTGCACGCGCTCAGGGATGGTGCCGAAATAGTGGTCTTCCATCTGCTGGTTCTTTGCGGAACTGTGACCCATCAGCGTCCTGCCTGTGAGCACCAAGTCGGGACGGGCAGAATAAAGACTGTCGTCAACGAGAAAATATTCCTGTTCCCAACCCAAATTGCTGCGCACTTTCTTCACATCCTTGTAGAAATAGTGGCAGACATCAGTGGCAGCCTTGCTGACGGCTCTCAGCGCACGCAGCAGGGGTGCTTTATAATCAAGAGCCTCACCCGTGTAGGAAATGAACACGGTGGGGATGCAGAGGGTGTCGTCGATGATGAACACGGGACTTGTGGGGTCCCAAGCGGAGTAGCCGCGTGCCTCGAAGGTGTTGCGGATGCCGCCGGAGGGGAACGACGAGGCGTCAGGCTCCTGCTGTACGAGCAGCTTGCCGGAGAAATCCTCAATCATGCCGCCTTTTCCGTCGTGCTCAATGAAGGCGTCGTGCTTCTCAGCCGTTCCTTCAGTCAAAGGCTGGAACCAGTGGGTGTAGTGGGTCACACCGTTCTCATCTGCCCACTGCTTCATGCCCTTTGCCACGGCATTGGCAATGCTACGGTCGAGGGGAGCACCGTTGTCGATGACATCAACCATCTTCTCATAGACATCTGCTGGAAGATACTTGTACATCTTCGAACGGTTGAACACTTTCTTACCGAAATATTCGGAGGGTCGCTCCAGTGGGGAGATTACCTCAACAGGCTTTCGGGCAGAAGCCTTTTCAACTGCATCAAATCTTAATACTGCCATAACTTATAATTCATAATTCACAATTCATAATTCATAATTATAATGCATAATTCATAATGCACAATTTATAATGCATAATTCATAATGCATAATGCATAATTAATGAGGCGGCTACAATTTTCTATTATTCGTTCCTCATTTGAGCCATTCTGCCATTCTTTGCATGGCTTCTTCCATGTCCTCGCGATTGCCGAAGGCAGTGAAGCGGATGAAGCCTTCGCCACTGGGACCGAATCCCACACCGGGGGTGCATACGATGCCGGCTCCATAGAGCAACTGCTCAAAAAACTTCCAACTCTCCATGCCATCGGGTGTCTTGACCCATAGGTAGGGCGCGTCCTCACCACCATAAACGGTGAATCCCATCTTGGTCAGTGCCTCGCGCATGATGCGGGCATTGCCCATGTAGTAGTCCACCGTCTGCATCACCTGCTCATGACCTTCAGGCGTATAGATAGCCTCAGCGGCACGCTGGCTGATATAACTGGTTCCGTTGAACTTCGTCGACTGCCGACGGTCCCACAAGTGGTTGAGTTCCACTGGTTTTCCGTCAAGCGAGAAGGCGTGAAGCTCCTTGGGAATAACGGTATAACCACAGCGAACACCGGTGAATCCAGCAGTTTTAGAATAACTGCGGAACTCTATGGCGCATTTCCTCGCTCCTTTGATTTCATAAATGGAATGGGGAATGCTCTCATCTCTGATGTAAGCCTCATAAGCAGCGTCATAGAAAATCACGCTCTCGTTGTGAAGAGCGAAATTTACCCATTTGCGCAACTCCTCCTTGGGCAGCACAGTACCGGTGGGATTGTTAGGATAGCAGAGGTAAATCATATCCACGCGATGGTCGGGCAGTTGGGGCACAAAGTGATTCTCCTCCGTACAGGGGAAGTAGGTCACGCTGCTCCACTTGCCGTCCTTGAACACACCTGCGCGGCCTATCATGGCGTTTGAATCTATATATACAGGGTATATCGGGTCGGTGACACCAATGCTGTTGTCCCACCTCAATATCTCTTGGATGTTGCCGGTGTCGCTTTTGGCTCCGTCGTTGACAAATATCTCATTCAAGTCAAGATGGATGCCACGCGTGAGGTAGTCGTTCTTCAGTATCGCCTCACGCAGAAAGTCGTAACCTCGCTCCGGACCATAGCCGTGGAAGGTGGACTTGTGTGCCATTTCGTCGACCGCTTTATGCATTGCCTCTATCACGGCGGGGCAAAGCGGCTGCGTCACATCGCCGATACCTAAGCTGATAACTCGCTGCTTGGGATGCGACACCTTGAAGGCATTCACCTTTTTGGCGATGTCGGCAAACAAATAATTGTTCGTTAGTTTTAGAAAATGTTCATTTACTAATGCCATATAGTTTGTTTCTTATTTATTGGTTGTTCTATTTTTGAAGTTCTGATGACTTCATTAGGGCAGTTCTATCTCTCCCTCAAAGACGAAGGCGGCGGGACCAGTCAAGTAAACGTGGTTGTTTTTCCGCCATTCTATGTTGAGCGTTCCTCCGTCCATCACGATGCTGCTCTTGTTGGGGCAGCGTTTGGTCCGGGCGGCGGAGACGGCTGTAGCACAAGCTCCTGTGCCGCAAGCCATCGTTATGCCCGAACCTCGTTCCCAAACCCGCGTGCGAATCACGCCAGGACTTGTTAGTTTGGCAAACTCAATGTTGCATCGCTGCGGGAACGAGTTATCCTTTTCCAATCTTGAACCTATATCTCTTATATCTAAATTATCCAAATCAACGTCCTTTCGCAGGAACAATACGAAGTGGGGATTGCCCATCGAAACGAACATGCTCTCCTCACACCCTGCCTCAGCAAGTATGGGTTTGAGGTGACCGTCGTTGGCGCGTGCCTCATCAAATTGTTCCTTCACGTCGAACTTTGGCTCCAACATGTCCAACGTCACTCTGTCCACGCTGTCTAACTTGTCCAAGTGCAACTCTAATGTCTTGATACCCGAAAGGGTCTGCAATTTGATACTCTTCTTATCGGTGAGCCCCTTGTCGTAGAGGTATTTTCCGATGCACCGACTGGCGTTGCCGCACATCATTGCTTCGGAACCGTCGGCGTTGAAAATGTGCATCGTGAAGTCGGCATCGCTTTCTGGCTCCGCCTTGTCGATGAGAACCAGACCGTCGCTGCCGATACCGAAATGGTAACGGCTCCATGCTACTGCCGCTGCCGAAGGGTCGGGAATGGGGTAATGGGCAGTGTTGACGTAGATATAATCATTGCCAGCACCGTGCATCTTTGTAAAACGTATGGTTCTTCGCATGTCAGTTCCTCCTGTATACAATTCTTTCAATGACAATCTGTTTCTTTTCAGCGGCAAATTTACAACATTTTGCTCAACCGTCATCCGCTATAATGACATTTAATTCTAAATTTTGCCAAGAAGTGCGAATGTGTAATCATTTCTGCCCGTTTTGTTGTCAATCTGTAATCATTAGCTCTTGAATAGATAACAATTTGTAGATTAATTAAATAATTTAGAAACAAAAAGTATTATATTTTAATTTTAAAGCTACAAATTGTTCTCGTTTTATGCTTTCCAACTTACATTTTGCCAACTTATTGTTGGTGTTTGTATAGTAAGCGACAAGCGATGAAGATAATAGGAGCCTTGAGCATAGGGTAACCAACAGGGCTGATGATTTGCGATAAATAAGCTCACATTGTTGCCGTAGGTTTCGTGGCATCTACCTTTGCCGATAGTTTGCCTCTCATGTTAGTGTTGTTCGTGGCAGGAGTTTTATGTGCTCACATCTTAGCTTGTATTATCAATTTCTTAATAATAAATAAAGCCAAGTAATCACGAATACGTAATAGTTCCGTGCCATGCTGTCTTCTCGCTTATACTAAGTGGGATTGAAAGGATGTATTTTACAGAGTTTTCCAAGAACACTTTATAAGAAGAAAAAAGCGCCGCTTCCATTTGCAGAAGCAGCGCTCTTATAGAGTGAATGATTAATTTCGCGGATTATTCGGCAACGAGTGTGTAGCGGCGATAGTCGAGAACCTTGAGGTCCTTGCTCTGCTGCTTCAGCCAATCCTGTACGGATACCTTGCCCTCGTCAGCGAACTGGAACTCTTGGTCAATGAGGCAGTTCTCCTTGTAGAACTTGCTCATGCGGCCACGTGCGATGCCCTGAACCATCTGCTCCTTGATGTGAGCAGCCTCCTCATTGTTGTTCTCGGCAATGATTTTCTTTGCCTTCTCTGCGTCCTCAGCAGAGAGCCAGCCCTTGGCTTGGTTGCTCTCGATGTGCTCGGGAGAGTCAACGAGGTTGGGGTTGATGCCAGCCTTCTTGAGCAGGTTGTTGAGGTTCTTCTCGATAAGCTCTTCCTTGGTCTTCTGGATAGCCACCTTGAGCTCCTCGTCCTTCACGCTCTGAGGAACAGAAGCCTCGTCGAGAGCGATAGGCTTCATGGCAGCCACCTGCATTGCCACCTTGTGACCAGCGTCCTCGTTGTCCTCGCTCAGAGAAACGATGGTAGCGAGAGTGTGGCGGTTCATGTGGTCGTAAACGTAGAGGTGGTCACCCTCAAGGAAGTTGTAGCCGTCAAGCTCCATCTTCTCACCTGTGATGCCGGAACGGTGCTGAACAGCCGTAGCAGCGTCATCGCCGTTTGCCATCTTGAGTGCCTTCACCTCATCGAGGCTCTTGCAGCGTGCAGCCACAGCAGCATCGAGGATTTCTTGCACCATAGCGATGAAATCCTTGCCGGCAGCCACGAAGTCGGTCTCGCACTTTACTGCAATCATAGCAGCGAAGTTGCCATCCTTCTTCACGAGCACGCAGCCGTTGGAGGTCTCGCGGTCAGAGCGCTTAGCGGCGATAGCCAAGCCACGCTCGCGCAGCAACTCCTTAGCTTTATCGAAGTCGCCCTCAGCCTCTGTGAGCGCCTTCTTTACGTCAGCCAAACCTGCGCCTGTCATAGCGCGGAGCTTCTTAATGTCTTCAATTGAAACAGCCATAATTTTTTATTCGTTTGTTAATTGGGTTCTGATGATTGAATTGAATAAAACTGAAAAAAGGTCTTATGGGACCACATGCCGGACCGCCCATGAAGGCTTCCGTTGCAATCCTATAAGACCTTTGGGTTGATATTATTCAGCCTTGGGAGCCTCCTCCTCAGCCTCTTCAGCCTTGGGAGCCTCTTCTTCAGCCTTAGGTGCGTCGTTTTCGCGTGCACGGCGTGCGCCGCGGCGCTTCTCGGGAGCCATTTCCTTCTGCTCAGCAGCAGCCTTCTCATCGGCTTTCTCAGCCTTGCGCTCCTCCAGACCTTCGGCGATGGCACCGCACATAGCGTCGAGAATCACCTCGATGCTGTCCTTAGCGTCGTCGTTGGCAGGAATCACGTAGTCGATGTCGCGCGGGTCGCTGTTGGTATCAACGATGGCGAACACGGGGATGCCCAAACGGTTAGCCTCTTTCACGGCGATGTGCTCTTTCATCACATCCACCACGAAGATGGCAGAAGGCAGACGAGTCAAGTCGGCGATGGAACCGAGGTTTTTCTCCAACTTTGCACGCTGACGGGTTATCTGCAGGAGCTCACGCTTGGAAAGGTTGCTGAACGTTCCGTCGTTCATCAGTCGGTCGATGTTCGTCATTTTCTTCACAGCCTTGCGGATGGTGGTGAAGTTGGTGAGCATACCGCCCGGCCAACGCTCAATCACGTAAGGCATGTTCACTGAAGTGGCCTTTTCGGCTACGATTTCCTTAGCCTGTTTTTTAGTAGCGACGAAGAGAATCTTCTTGCCCGACTTAGCGATGTTCTTAATGGCTTCAGCAGCCTCATCAATCTTGGCAACAGTCTTGTTCAAGTCGATGATATGAATGCCATTGCGCTCCATGAAGATGTAGGGAGCCATGGCGGGATTCCATTTGCGGCGGAGGTGGCCGAAGTGGCAACCTGCCTGCAGTAACTGGTCAAAGTTAGTTCTTGACATTTGAATTTTGTTGTTTTTGTTTGTTTACTTTCTTTTTGAATTCTATGCCGCCACGAGGCGGTTGGGCTTAGAACCAACCCAGTGGTAGTCCGTCGCAAAGCGGAATCTACTGGGTTTAGATGCTAAACACGTAGTCCAGTTGTTAACGCTTACTGAACTGGAAGCGACGACGTGCCTTGGGACGTCCCGGCTTCTTACGCTCAACAGCACGGCTGTCGCGAGTGAGGAATCCTGCATCCTTCAGCTTTTTCTTGTCCTCTGCGTTCACCTTCACCAGCGCACGTGCAATGGCGAGGCGCAAAGCCTGACTCTGACCGGTGAAACCACCACCGTCGAGGTTTGCCTTGATGTCGTATTTCTCAACCACGTCGAGAAGCTGCAGCGGCTGCCTCACAACATACTGCAGAATGGCAGAGGGGAAGAAATCCTTGATGTCTTTTTTGTTGATTGTTATCTTGCCGGTTCCCTCACTGAGGTAAACGCGCGCAACGGCGCTCTTGCGACGGCCAAGTGCATTAATTACTTCCATCTTTCCTTATCATTTATACTGGTTAATGTCGATAGTCTTAGGCTTCTGAGCTTGCTTGTTGTGCTCGGGACCTTCAAAAATGTAGAGATTGTCCATCAAGGAACGTCCTAAGGGACCCTTGGGGAGCATACCCTTAACGGCATGACGAATCATCTTGTCAATTCCGTTGGGGCGCTTGCGCAGCTCGGCGGGCGTGTTGAAACGCTGGCCACCGGGATAACCAGTATAGCGTGTGTAGACTTTGTCTGTCTCCTTCTTGCCGGTGAAACGAACCTTAGCGGCATTGATGAGGATGACGTTGTCGCCACAGTCTACGTGCGGCGTAAATGATGGCTTGTACTTGCCACGGAGCAGTTTGGCTACCTTAGAGCAGAGGCGACCCACCACCTGGTCGGTTGCATCCACTACGACCCACTCCTTCTTTGCTGTCTCCTTGTTCACGGAGACAGTCTTGAAACTTAATGTGTCCATTTGAAATTTTAATTACTACTAAAAAACTTTGAATTAACAAGTTTGGAACATCTTCCTAAGAAGGTGTCCTCACAAGGTGCACGGGCGATTCCCTAACCGCCATGCTCGGCCAAAAGCATGACTATTAACACTCCCGGGCAGAGGGTTCTAAGTGTACCCTCATAATAATCGGTGCGCAAAATTACACATTATTTTTAATATAAGGGCGGCTGCCGATGGCCGGCAATGAAAGATTTATAGATAATTAACAGTAGATGCACGGAAAATAAGTTATTTCCGTTATTAAGTTCCTCAAGGCGAAAAAATCGCAGCGCGCTTCATCCTTGGTGGGTGAAGCGCGCTGGCTTTCTCATTGTTGTCCTTCAGCAGCCTTGCGGGAGCGGACAAGCTCTATGGCTTCTTTGCCTGTGATATGGTCCACCGTCATTTCAATCATGTGGAGATGATTGAACCCCTTGGCAATCTCTTTCTCACGTGCTTCGGGATGACCGGGGTAGAAACGGTCGGCGAGCCATGTGAGCGTCTGCCGCTTCTCGGCTTCATCTTCGATAAACCGCACGCGCCCAAAGGCGATAACACTACGGAAATACGTGGTGTATTCCTCTTTCACTACATCGTCTTTATCCACCACAGTGAGCGAAACCTTGTCGCAATTGCGCATGGCATCAACCTTGTGTCCGGCTACAGCCGTATGGAAGTAGAACTTACCGTCACGATAAACGTAGTTGATGGGTACGCCATAGGGATATCCATTGTCGCCCAACACGGCAAGCACGCCGTAGGTGGCATTATTCAAAATCTCTTCGCAAATCTCGCGCGAAAGTTCTTGGCGCTTTCTGCGCATGGGTCTGAATGTATCTGTCATTTGTTGAATGCCTTTTAGTTTGAAACTGTTTTTAGTCCGATGATAGCGACAATGAGTAGGAAGATGAAGAAAATTTGTGCTGCGGAAGCAGGCTCGCGTAGTACCAAGATGCTAATCAGCACAGTGCCGACAGCACCAATTCCTGTCCAAACGGGGTAGGCGATGCTCATGGGAAGCGAGCGCGAAGCCCACATCAAGAGTGTCATACTGGCGAGAGTGAATAATACGAAACCGCCCATCCAACAATAATGGGCAACGCCGGCAACCAATTTGGCTTTGCCCAAGCAGAATGTGAACGCACATTCGCAGAAGCCGGCGACTGTCAAAATAAACCAATTCATGTTGTATGTCCTTTTTTATGAGGGCTGCAGCAATGGGCCGGCGACTCCTTCTGAATTGCGGCTGCAAAGTTAATGAAAA
Source organism: Prevotella sp. (assembly GCA_050946455.1). Taxonomy (GTDB): domain Bacteria; phylum Bacteroidota; class Bacteroidia; order Bacteroidales; family Bacteroidaceae; genus Prevotella. The sequence goes on along the minus strand of JBMNUV010000022.1, from coordinate 31,558 downwards.
CTATCCGTTCCCGAAAATAATAGCGCTTATTTTTGGTTAAATGCGCTGTCGGGATATAGGTCGTTGGATATTGGAGACTTCCTAAAAAGTCGAACTTAATAATAAGAGCCTTGAAAGGTTCGCAATCGAAATAGTGGATGGTGCTTTATCATTGTTGTAATGGATAGTGCTCTAAGAGACGCAACCGCTATTCCAGACAACGAGCCTTTTGAGTCTTAATCCTTATAAGATAGCCTTTTTGCGTTTTTAACTTATTGTTTCAATGGGCGACTTTGAAAACATAAATAATCATAACAAGTAAATCAAAGAAATAGCAAATCAGCAATCCCGCTCTCTTCCCATACAATGAGAGGGGAGGAGAGCGGGAATTATCTTCTCAAAAAAGAAATTGTCGAAAAAAGAACTTCTTTATCTTGCTTCTAACTTATACACATGGCTTGTAGCATCATTGGCGCTCAGCACGTTGAGCCCCACCTTCATCAAGTAGTCGCCACTGAAGGTTTGTCCTTCGTATTCGCTGTTGTGGTTGTCGCCGGGCATACGGTAGATTTCCGTAATCTTGTATTGCGCCGACGGATTGAGACCTTGAAGTCTGACATTGTTTAAGTTCTCGCCAAACCGAGGATGGAGATTGTACGTATAAAGCACAGCCGTTGTCTGGTCCTGCGATACATAGTTCAGTGCGCAGTGGTTGCTTTCGTAGGGCGATACGAGACGGTATTGGTTGCCGTCGAAGATGACCGGCTCCAGCGATTTATATTCAGCCACCGCATTCTGCAAGAACTTGTATTCGTCGGCTGAGAGCGACTTGAGGTCGATATCGAATCCGAGTTTCACCATGCTGCACACGTCAAAGCGGAACTTCACGCTCGTCTGTTTATTCCAGTTCGTCACGTGCGAAGCCATCGCCTTGGCGGGGAAGAACTTCGACATGCTCCATTGGATGTAGATGCGCTCGAAGGGGTCGGTATCATCGGAGCACCAAAACTCAGTGAAATGCTTCAGCGCCTCGTAGTCGCAGCGGCCTCCGCCACCCGAGCAGAGCATCATCGCCAAATTAGGATATTTCTCGTTCACCCGCTCGCAAACCTTGTAGAGTCCGCGCACGTAGTCTACATAGAGGTTGCCTTGCTTGCGTCCCAAATAATGGGAGAAGATGTTGGTGATGGGACTGTTGCAATCCCACTTCATATACGCTACGTCGGGATTCTCCGTCATGATGCGGTCGATGACTCCAAACACGTAGTCCTGCACCTTCGGATTGCTCAAGTCCAGCACCAACTGGTTGCGGTAATAATAGGTCTCGCGGTTGGGCAGTTCGATAGCCCAATCTGGATGCTTCTCGTAAAGCTCACTCTTGGGGCTAATCATCTCCGGCTCCACCCAGATGCCGAATTTCACTCCCGCTTTCTTGGCGTCGCTCACCATTCCGGGAATGCCTTGCGGCAGCTTGCTTGTCGTTGCCTCCCAGTCGCCTAATCCTTGGCGGTCGTCCTTGCGCGGATATTTATTGCCGAACCACCCGTCGTCGAGCAGGAACATTTCCACGCCCAAGTCCTTGGCGTCTTTCATCAGTTCTGCCAATGTCTGCTGGTTGAAGTTGAATCCTGTGTTCTCCCAGTTGTTGAGCAGGGTCATCCTACTGCCCATGCCGTCTCTGAGGTCGTAGCGGCGGCACCATTCGTGCAGGTTGCGGCTGGCAAGTCCCGTGCCTTGGTCGCTCAGGGTGAACACGAACTCAGGCGTGGTGAAGGTCTCGCCGTTGTCTAATACATAGTTGGAAGCGTATGGATTGATGCCCGGTATGAGTCGGAGCGTGTTCGTGTTGTCCACTTCCATTGTATATTGGAAGTTGCCCGTCCATCCGATGTTGCCCAACAGCACCCGTCCTTCATTCTCTTGCGGCTTACCGTCGAGACCCAGCTCGAAGAACGGCTCAGCCAACAGGTTGGCACGTGTGCCGAGTTTGGTATCGACAATCTTCTTGCCGTATTTCAGTTCCTGCACTTCGGGTTGCCCCTCACGTGCCCAGTCGCTGTGATATTCGGTGAGGAAATAGCGGTTGGCTTTGAAATAGAGTATCCCACTGTTGTAGCGCCAAAGCGTGATAGGCTTGCCCTCGCGGTTGGTGATTTCGCTCCACAGTTTGATGACGTTCTCCTTCGGGTAAGCCACGTAGTGAAGCACCACCTCATCCTTATATTGGTCGTCCGCCAATCGGATAAGGGTCTCTGTCCCACCGTTGACGCTACGCTGTTCCACTCCCTTATAATATAAATAGGTAGTTTGGTTGCCGTCGGCGTGGGTGATGGCGACAGCCGGCTCGAAATAGTCCTCGCCCCCCGATGCCGCGTAAGCCTCGTGACCGCGGATGCTCATGGAGCCGTCGTTTCCGGGTCGCACGTTCCATTTCAGCAGTTTGTAGTCGTCTGGGTTGAGGAGTTTCTCACCGAGATAGACTTGATACAGTCGGTTTTTCTCATTGACCTGAAATACAAGGTCAGTCTTATCCGTAGAGATGCGGATGATTTGCTGAGCGTTCATGGATAGAGTCATGGCGCTGGCTGCTACGATAGTCAATAGTCTGTTCATTTCTAATTTTTGGGTTCTTTGCAAAGATACGCAATATTTTGCGTTTCGACAATAGCGAGGGCGCATTTTTCATGATAACCATGTCGCGCAGCCGTAGTTCTCGCGCTCCGCGCGGGAACAGCATCCGTCAAAAAGGTGCAACACAACATCCGCATATTAGCAGCAACACAACATCCGCATAATAGCCGCAACACAACATCCGCATATTAGCCGCAACTCATGGAGGTCCCGTCGCTCCGCGCGGGACGAGAGGGGAATATGCCGAGTAAGGATAATAATGCTAAATGGTAGTATGATTAGTGTTGTCGTCAGTCGTCCCGCGCGGAGCGCGAGACCTCCATGATTCGCGGCTACATGCTCCGTGAAAATTATGGGGAAGGAAAAAACGAACAAAAAAGCCGGACGAACCTTGCGGTTCATCCGGCCTTCTATCTATATATTATTGAAAACGCTTTCTAAACTTTCAACTTCTGTACTTGGGTCTGAGACCGCAAGTTGTGAAGTTGTGCAGTGTTATTTGCCAAGCTCCAGCTTGTTGTTCACGTGTACAGCCTGTGCAATCATCACTGCGAGTACCATTACTGAAATTACTGTTACCATCATAATTAATAATCCTTTCTTTTTTGGAGCCTCCCCGAGAGGAGAACTCTGTTATTGTTATCCTTAGTTTTGCAGTGCAAAGATAATACCGTTATCGCACACAGCCAAATTTTCCTGCCTTTTTGTTGCACTATCACCCTTATTCTTGTTCTAAATCAAGTGTATGACTGACAATTTGTGCAATTTGCACGTAAGACTGACGATTTGTCATTCTGTCATTCTATCAACGTATGTTGTCAGTGGCAGGAAGCGGTCACGGGAATGTTGGTGGAGGGTTGCAGTCAATAGTACATTATATAATAAAGCGGTACATCATACAATATGAACGAAAAATCAGCGACAACTGATGGGGAATCCAAAAAAAGTTGTAATTTTGGGGAATCAACAAGTTCATATATAATAATGAAAACAGAAGTTCAAGTAAATCTCGACTTGATGTCGTTTGTCGAGACCAACATACTCCCCCGTTATAATGCCTTCGGTCCCAGCCACGGTTTGGCTCACGTGCAGCGTGTCATCGCCAACTCGTTGGTGCTGGCAAGGAAGATGGGCGCCAATGTGGACATGTGTTACGCCATTGCTGCCTATCACGATTTGGGCATGGCAGGCCCCCGTGCCATCCATCATATCACGGGCGGAAAGATTCTGATGGCTGACAAACGACTCTGCAAATGGTTCTCGCCGGAGCAGATTCGCGTGATGAAGGAGGCGGTAGAGGACCATCGCGCATCGGCTTCACACGCTCCGCGAAGTATCTACGGCAAGATTGTAGCCGAAGCCGACCGCGACCTTGACCGCGATGTGGTGTTTAGGAGAGCCGTGGAATTTGGACTGGAGAATTATCCTGAGAAAAACCGCGAGGAACAGTGGCAGCGTTTCTATGCCCACATGAAGGAGAAATACTCAACGGCTGGCTACATCACGCTTTGGATTCCCAATTCGCCCAACGAAGAGAAACTGAAGGAAATCCGCAACATCATTGAGCAGCCCCGCTTGCTCCGTCAGTATTTCGACCGTTTCTATGAGGAGGCAACGAAGAAAAAAGAGCCTTCCAACTAACTGAAGTTACGCAAGTTTTCAACTTGCTTGCTTCAAAGGAGTTAAAAGAAGTCAAAGGAGTTAGAGGAGTTAAAGACAACAGTACTGAAGGGTAGCAGAATCCTCAATAAATTCATAATGCATAATTTCCTACGCTAATAAAAGAGTGCAGTGGGTGCAGTAGGCAATTTCTAATGCATAATGCATAATTCATAATGCATAATTAGCTGTGCAAACGGTTCGGCGACACAACTCCTATCTCTTAACTCATTCTATCTCCTCTGACTCCTTTTACTTCTACTTCTATTGAAATCAACTGCTTTTCTTATGGAACTTCACCAAATGCAGGGTCTGGTCGCAGTAATCTACTACGGCTTGGCGATGCGTGATGAAGAGGATGGTTCTGTCGTGCCGACCGAGGATGTTGCCCAATAACTTGCGTTCCGTGTCAGGGTCGAGAGCCGACGTAGCCTCGTCGAAAAGCATGATGCTACGGTCGCGTAGCAGTGCACGGGCAATGCTGATGCGCTGTGCCTGACCTTCAGAGAGTCCACCGCCCGACTCAGAGCATTCCGTGTCGAGTCCGTCGGGGAGGTCGAATACAAAGTCGGCGCAGGCGGTATGCAACGCGTCTGCCATTTCTTGGTCGGTCGCGCCGAGACGTCCCAAGCGCAGATTGTCGCGGATGGTGCCACTGAGCAGGGTGTTGCCCTGAGGCACATAGACAATATTGCATCGCATACGCGGCGTGAGTTTCATTCTCTTGTGATTGTCGTAGATGGTGACGCTGCCCTGCTGAGGCTTGAGCAGAGCCAAGATGATGCGGATGAGCGTGGTCTTGCCCGCACCCGTCTCTCCCATGATAGCCGTGCTGGTTCCTGGTTTGAAGTCGAAGCTGAGGTCGTTGATGACAAGTCGTTCAGCCTCTGAATACTGATAATAGACATGGCTGACCTTCACACCGCATGGCACGTCGAACATCACCGGTTCGCCCTGCTCCTCCAACGGATTTTCCTCCAATTCCATGAGTCGTTCGGCAGCGGTAAAGACCGACACGAAGGCTGGAACCAGTTTGGTGAGGTTGCGCGCAGGTCCTTGAATACGGTTGACCAATTGCAGATAGGCGGTCATTCCACCGAATGTCAGCGTGTGGCGGCTCATACGGATGGCAGCCCAAGCGAACGCCAGCAAATAGCCCAGCGCGAAGCCGAAGTTGAGCATCAGATTGGAGAAAAGCGAGAACTTTGTGCGGCGCACTACGTTCTGATGCAACTCGCTTTGGGTATGCTCCAAACGGTTTACAGCCGTGTCGTCGCTCTCAAGCGTCTTGAAGAGCATTCGATTCTGGATGGTCTCCTGCAAAACGCTTTGCACCTTGGAATCACTGTCGCGCACCTGTCGCGTGTAGTGGCGCATCTGACTGATATAGATTTTGCTGAAGATGATAAACACAGGGATGATGGCAACTGTGATGAGGGCAAGAATGCGGTCGAGGGAGAAGAGATAGAAGAAGGCTCCGAAAAACATGGTGAGCACCGATAGCACATTGGGCAGCGTCTCCGTGATAAAGATGACCACGTTGCTCACGTCAAACTCCAATCGGTTGAGCACGTCGCCAGAATGGAGGCTCTCCTTGCCGTGCCACTCCGTGCGCAGGATGCGGTCAAGCATACGCTGCTGCATACGGTTCTGGGCACGGATGCCGAGAATATTGCGCACCCACACCGACGTGATGTTGAGTCCGAAATTGGCGAGGATGAGCAGTCCCATAAAGCCCACAGCCTTGAGAAGCGAGCCGGGGATGTTGCCGGCTGCCACATCAATGGCGTGCTGCACCGCCCAGACTTGTGCGAGACTGACCCCTACCGACAACAATCCGATAGAGGCATTGATAATCGCCTGCGTGCGGTTGGTTTTGGAAGCACGCCAGAGCCAGCAGAATATCTGCCGTGAAGTATAATGGGTTTCGGGTATTCTAAGTATTTCCTTGATTTTCATCTTACATGTTTAACGCTGGTCGGCTCCCCACATCATCTTCTTGCGGAGCGTAGAGAAATAGCGGTGTTCCGGGTTACGTATGATTTGAATATTGTGGCTTGCCTTGGTGATGGTGATGAGCGTCGTGTCGTGCATCTTCTGCGACCTACCGTCCACAGCCACTAGGAAGTTGTGCGTGCGGCTGTCCACCTTCAGCTCTATCCGGCTGTCGTCGCGAATCACGATGGGGCGGATGCTCAGGCTGTGGGGAGCTACGGGCGTGATGCAGAGCGAGCTGGACTGCGGTACAATGATTGGTCCGCCATTGGAGAGAGAATAGGCAGTGGAGCCTGTGGGCGTAGCCACGATGATTCCGTCGGCGAGGTAGTTGCCCACGTATTCGCCGTTGATGGTGATATGCACCGAAATCATCGAAGCGTTGTCCCGCTTCAGCACCGCAATGTCGTTGAGGGCATAAGGTGAGCCAAGCACGTCGTCGCCCTCAGTGTCAATGCGGATGAGCGAGTGGCTTTCTGCGGCGATGTTGCCTGCGAAGATATTGTCAAAGGCTGCCGGAATCTCAGAGGGCATAATGTCGGCGAGGAATCCCAAGCGTCCCATGTTGACACCGATGATGGGAATATTCTTGGAACCTACGCGCGCTGCCACATGGAGCAATGTGCCGTCGCCGCCCATTGAGACAGCATAGTCGGCAAGGAAATCATTGCCGGAAATCACGCTATCGGGCTTTAGGCTGATGCCCAACTGATGACGGATAAACCCCAAATAGGGCTTGTCTAAGAGGATGCGGGCGTTGTGTGCCATGAGAGTATCAAGAAGCGTCCTCACCGCCTCTGACTTGCTGATTTGATATTCGTTGCCGAAAAGAGCAAAACTTAACGTCTTATCTGCCATAATTGATTCTCTTTGTTGAGTGGCATGCGTAAATTCAGACAAAATCGCATGCTTTCTCGTGGGAAAAGATTTGCAAGTCCCCTTTTTTTTCGTAACTTTGCAAATGTAGTTCCCCCGGTTGCCGGCGACGGTGGGGGATGCTTCTCCCGTTACGAATGCAAATATACATCATTTCTTGGAAATAACGGGAACCACGATAATAAAAATTTAAATGAAAACGAAAATGGCAAAGATTTATCTGTTTCTTGCAGAGGGCTTCGAGGACACTGAGGCCCTTGCAACAACCGACGTACTGCGCCGTGGCAATGTTGAAGTAGTATTGGTGAGTGTTACAGGTGAGCGTAATGTAAGCTCTAATACCGGTACGACCGTTGTAACCGACAAGTTGTTTGAAGAATGCGATTTCAGTGATGCCGATGCAGTGGTATTGCCCGGTGGCATGCCCGGCACCATCAACCTTGACCGCCACGCCGGTCTGCGCGAGTTGCTGAAACAGCGTGCCAAGGAAGGCAAGTTGATTTGCGCCATCTGCGCTGCTCCTACCGTTTTGGCTCACAATGGAATCTTAAAGGGCTATAAGGTGACGTGCTATCCCTCCTTTGAGTCGGAAATGAAAGGCGCTATCTACACCCGTGAGATAGTGACGGAGGACCGCAATATCATCACCGCCGAAGGACCTGCCGCAGCACTGCCCTTTGGCTACGCCATTTTGCGCCGCTTCCTCTCTGGAGCCGAGGTGGATGAAATTGAGGATAGCATGCGCTTCACTCATTTGATGAATCAATAAGCCCAATGGACTATGCCATTATAGTGGCGGGCGGAAAGGGACTGCGCATGGGAACCGACGTTCCCAAGCAATTCCTTCCCGTAGGCGGACTGCCTGTGTTGATGCGAACCATCAACGCTTTCCGCAACTTCGACGCGCAACTGCAGGTCATAGTTGTGTTGCCACGTGAGCAGCAGGACTATTGGCGCCAGTTGTGCGAGGATTACCATTTCCATATTGAGCACAAAATCGCCAATGGCGGTGCCACGCGCTTCGAGTCGTCGCGGAATGGAATTGCTATGATTCCCGATGATTCAGATGGCGTTTGCGCTATCCACGATGGCGTGAGACCGTTTGTCTCGCGTGAGGTGATAGGTCGCTGCTTTGATGCGGCTCGCCAATTTGGTGCTGCCATACCGGTGATGCCGGTGACCGACACGCTGCGCTATTGCGGAAAAGGGGCGAAAGAACACAATGTGTTGAGAAGTGACTATCGGTCGGTGCAGACGCCACAGACGTTTGACATCCATCTGCTGAAGCGTGCCTTTCAACAGCCTTACAGCGAGGCATTCACCGACGACGCATCAGTGGTAGAGGCTTTGGGCGAGAAGGTGGTCATGGTGGAGGGCAACCGTGAGAATATCAAACTCACTACGCCTTTCGACCTGAAAATCGCAGAGAGTTTGCTGCATTAGGAAAGAGCGGGTGCTGGGGGGCTGCCCTATTGTGGTGACTTTCCTTATTTCTACCAATAACAGAACAATTAGACAATGAATATACTCGACCAGGACATCATGTATCTGCCGGGCGTAGGTCCGCGCAGAAAGGAGATATTGAGCAAAGAACTCAATATCCAGTCGTGGCGTGACCTGATAGAGTATTATCCATATAAATATGTAGACCGCAGTCGTATCTATACCATTCGGGAGATGACGGGTGATATGCCTTTCGTTCAGTTGAAAGGAAAAATCCTTCACTTCGAAGAATTTCCGATGGGACCGCGAAAGAAACGCATCGTTGCCCATTTCAGCGACGGCACGGGCATTGTCGATATTGTCTGGTTTAATGGCGGTAAGTATCTATACGACCATTATAAGGTAGGAGTAGAATATATTGTATTCGGCAGACCCTCCATCTACGGCGGGCGCTACCAGTTTGCCCATCCCGACATCCAATCCGCCGCAGGAGTTGAGCTTTCCAATATGGGTATGCAACCTTATTATATAACAACAGAGCGCATGAAAAAGTCGGGACTCATGTCGCACAATGTGGAGAAACTTACCAAAACCCTCGTGGAGCGCATTCCGGAGGGAAGCATCCCGGAGACGCTGCCGCCGTTTATCACCTCGCGCCTCCACTTGATTAGTCGTGAGGAGGCGTTGCGCAAGATTCACTATCCCAAGGATGTACGCGACGTACAGAACGCTCAGTACCGGCTCAAGTTTGAGGAACTATTCTATGTTCAACTCAACATTCTCCGTTATGCTTCCGACCACCGCCGCAAATTTCGTGGCTACGTGATGCGCCGCGTGGGCAATCTGTTCAACGGATTCTATTTCAACCACCTTCCCTTCCCGCTCACCAATGCCCAAAAGCGCGTGATGCATGAGATTCAAGCCGACTTGGTCTCGGGCAGACAGATGAACCGCCTGTTGCAGGGCGACGTAGGTTCGGGCAAGACGCTTGTTGCGCTGATGGCAATGCTCTTGGCTATCGACAATGGTTTCCAAGCCTGTATTATGGCGCCTACCGAAATCTTGGCTGAGCAGCATTTGCAGACGTTGCGCGGTTTCTTGGGTAATCTGCCTGTCCATGTGGAATTGCTCACGGGCATGGTGAAGGGAAAGCAGCGCAAGGAGGTGCTTGATGGACTCCTCTCAGGCGAAGTCAATATCCTTGTGGGAACCCATGCAGTGCTGGAAGACAACGTGCAGTTCAACCGTTTGGGAATGGCTGTCATTGACGAGCAGCACCGCTTCGGTGTGGCGCAGCGTGCCAAACTCTGGGGCAAGAGCGAGAATCCGCCCCACGTATTGGTCATGACCGCTACCCCTATTCCAAGGACACTCGCCATGACGATCTATGGCGACCTCGACGTGAGCGTTATCGACGAGTTGCCGCCCGGCCGTAAACCCGTGCGCACCGTTCACCGATATGATACGCAGATGGCGAACGTTTATCACGGCATCCGTCAGCAGGTGGCTCAAGGACGACAAGTATATATCGTGTTCCCTCTCATCAAAGAGAGCGAGAAAACCGACTTGAAAAATTTGGAAGAGGGATTTTCCAGGCTCACCGAAGTATTCCCCGACCTCAAGCTGAGCAAGGTGCACGGCAAGATGAAACCCGTCGATAAGGAAGCGGAAATGCAGCGCTTTGTCAGTGGCGAGACACAGATTCTCGTCTCAACCACGGTTATCGAAGTGGGCGTCAACGTGCCAAACGCCACTGTGATGATTATCCTCGATGCGCAGCGCTTCGGACTCAGTCAGCTTCATCAGCTTCGCGGTCGCGTGGGGCGTGGCGCCAGTCAGAGCTATTGCGTTCTTGTCACCACCACCAAGTTGGCTGAGGATACAAAGAAACGCATCGACATCATGTGCGAGACCAACGATGGCTTCCGTATTGCCGAAGCCGACTTGAAACTTCGTGGACCGGGCGACCTTGAGGGAACGCAGCAGAGCGGCATTGCATTCGACTTGAAAATAGCCGATATTGCACGTGACGGACAGCTTGTGCAGTTGGCGCGCGATGAGGCTGAGAAAATTATTCAGTCAGATTCGCAATGCAACAAACCAGAGTATCAATTGCTTTGGAATAGGTTAAAAGAATTAAGAAAAACCAACATCAACTGGTCGGCGATTAGTTAACAGATTGACGTGTGTCAATTGTTTACCAAAATTAGCCAATTTTCCCACTACATGGGAATTCTGAGCGACAGAATTAACGAAATTCGATTAATTTCCAGCATTTTGCTTTTGTTAATTCTAAATAAAAAGATGTTAACTGATGTCGTTTTTTTACGTTTTTTTCTTATCTTTGCAAAGTCTTTAATAAAATCGCTTAATTTTTGTTCATTTTGCGGTTTTTCCCCATCTTTTTTTGCACCGATGGGGGTGAGACTAAAACCTGTAGATTATGCAATTGAAAACGACTTTAAAAACTATATGTACTTGTGCAATGATGACCTTGGCATCATTCCCAAGTCATGCTCAAGACTTATTGGCACGTCAAGCACCCGTCGACAGAAAAATGAAGACTGTTGACACGCTTTCTCTGCGCCGACTCATCGTGAAAGAAAACATGGAAAATCCCGCTGCTGACCTCTACAAAGACTGGGATAACAAATATGCACACCGCGAAACCACACTTCCGGAAACTTACCGGATTGATTTACGCGGTTTTTGTATGCCTACTCCCAGCCGTGTGGTGACGAGTAACTTCGGTTATCGTGCACGTTGGGGACGCCAGCATAAGGGTCTTGATATTAAAGTATATATAGGTGACACCATCCGTGCTGCTTTCTCTGGCAAGGTGCGCATCGTGCGCTACGAGGCAGGTGGCTATGGCAAGTACGTGGTCATTCGTCACAACAATGGCTTGGAGACTATTTATGGTCACCTGAGCAAGCAGTTGGTTTCTGAGAATCAAGAAGTTCGTGCCGGTGAGCCTATCGGATTGGGTGGCAACACAGGTAGAAGTACAGGTTCTCACCTTCATTTTGAAACGCGTCTTTGCGGCGTGGCTCTGAATCCGGCTTTGATGTTCGACTTCCGCAATCAGGATATCACGGGCGACTACTATGTTTTCAATCGCTCTACCTACAAGCAGGAAAGCGATGTGGCAACGCGTGAGCGCGGCAAGATGGGCAATGGCGGTTACACTCCCGACGAGGTTCGCGGCACTGGCAAATATGCCAAGAACGAGTCTGAAGAGAACTCTGGTCAGATGGAGAAACTCTACCACAAGGTGGCAGCAGGAGAGACCCTCACAAGCATCGCTCGCCGCCGTGGTGTCTCGGTTGAGCAAATCTGCCGTCTCAACCACCTCACGCCGAACTCCAAAGTTCGTCCGGGCATGATTTTGCGCTATTCTTAATTTGAAGATTCTTTCATCAGAATACATATAGGACCTCTTCCCCAACCGGAAGGGGTTCTTTTTTTACGCAGGTATGGCGGAAAATGAGTTAGGAGTTAGGAGATAGGAGTTAGGAGTTGCTGCGCACCCACTAAACCTACTGAACCCACTGCACCTAATAAACTCATAACAGCCCTAACGCTCCCCTCCCAAAATGCGCAGCTAATTATGCATTATGAATTATGCATTGTGCATTAGAATTGCCTACTGAATTCTTCTTAGCGAAGCAATTATGCATTATGCATTATGAATTATGCATTGTTTTCTTTAACTCCTATTAACTAATATCAGATTCCAAACTTAAATAATTTGTTTATCTTTGCAGGTAACTTTTGGAAAGTATTAGAAAAAGGCGTGAAATAACAGCCAAATGATTGTTTGCTAAATAGATAGGAAATTACAAGAATGGAGAATCCATACATCAAACAATATCCCGACTTGATGGCGGGTAAGAAGATTATGTATGTTCACGGCTTCGGTTCTTCGGGTCAGACCGGCACGGTGAGACTGATTCGCTCCGTGTTGCCCAACGCGGAGGTCTTTGCCGAGGACATGCCTCTCCATCCTGCTGAGGCTGTGGAACTGCTTCACAAACTTTGCGACGAGCAGAAGCCCGACCTCATCATCGGTACGTCGATGGGCGGCATGTACACGGAAATGCTGAAAGGCTTCGACCGTATCTGCGTGAACCCTGCGTTCCAGATGGGCGAGACCATGCACGAACAGAACATGATGGGTAAGCAAACATGGCAAAACCCGCGCAAGGACGGTGAGACGGAGTTCATCGTCACCAAGGCCCTTGTGAAAGAATACAAGGAGATTACAGAACAATGCTTCAGCCAAGTCACTCCAGAGGAGCAGCGGCGCGTGTTCGGACTTTTCGGTGATAACGACTCGGTGGTCCACACGTTTGACCTCTTCCACGAGCACTATCCCCAAGCCATCCATTTCCACGGTGCGCACCGCATGGACGACCACAGCTTCCTCCACGGCGTAGTGCCCGTCATCCGTTGGATAAGCGACCGGCAGGAAGGGCGCGAGCGTCCCATCGTCTATATCGACTCGTCCACTTTGCGCGATGACTACGGGCATCCGAAGTCGAGTGTCAACAAGGCTTTCGAGATGCTCATTGAGCACTATCAAGTTTATGTGGTGTGCCCCGCGCCCACTGAGAATCCAGAGGTCATCTCCGACTGGCAGCAGTGGGTGAAGGAAACCTTCGCCTCACCGGCTTGGAACCACGTGATATTCACCAATCAGAAAGCGCAACTCTATGGTGACTATTTCATCGACTGCCATCCCAATCCCAACTTCATGGGAACCGGTGTTGAGTTCGGAAGCGATGAGATGAAAACGTGGGAGGATGTAATCGTGTTCTTCGAGAGGCTGGGAGGACAATGATGAGTTAGGAGGCAGTTTGAGTTAGGAGGCAGTTTGAGTTAGGAGGCAGTTTGAGTTAGGAGATAGGAGTTAGGAGTTACTGCGCACCCACACCTACTGAACCTACCGCACCTACTACACTCCTTCTAATGCTTAGGAGGCGAAGCTAATTATGCATTATGCATTATGAATTATGCATTACCTTGGGTCTCCTGCCAATTATGAATTATGAATTGTGAATTATGAATTATAATTTTCATGGCGACAGAATTTGAGAAAATGCGTTCGGAGCAGCTTTATGACTTCTCCGACCCGGAAATCAATAAGAGTTTGCTGCATGCCAAGGAGGTATGTCTCAGGCTGAATCAGTTGACGCTCACTTCACCGGGCTATCGGGAGGTGCTGCGGGAACTGGTGCCCGGCATACCCGACTCGTCAAGCATCTGCCCGCCCTTCCACTGCGACCACGGCAACGGCATCCGCATGGGTGAGAACTCGTTTATCAACTATAATTGTACGATTCTCGATGGTGCCTACGTCACGATTGGTCACGATGTGAAGATTGGACCCGATTGCCATATCTTCACGCCTCAACACCCCATGGATTACCAACAGCGGCGTGGCACTCGGGAGACATCCTACCCTGTTGAGATTGGCGACGACACATGGCTTGGCGGCAACGTTACAGTGTTGCCGGGCGTGAAAATCGGTGCCCGCTGCATCATCGGCGCAGGTTCGGTGGTCGTCCACGATATTCCCGACGATTGCGTCGCCGTGGGAAATCCTGCGGTGGTGAAGAAAAAACTAATTTAAGTTAGGAGCTATTAGAGTTAGGAGATAGGAGTTGCTGCGCAGCATAAGCGCGACATTGCGTCGAACCCTTGGGCGAAGCCAATTATGCATTATGAATTATGAATTATGCATTAATAGATAGGAGTTGCTGCGCCTCACCTACTACACTTACTGAACCTACTAACGCTAGTGGCGCGAAGCTAATTATGCATGATGAATTATGCATTATGCATTAAGAGTTGCTGAACCTACTAAACTTTTTTCAGCTTGCTAATTTTGGATTATTTTGAATTTAGAAGAAATAAAATTAGAAGAAAATGAGTATCAAAAGTTTTATCATGGCTCTCTTCGGTGGCTTTGCCACGTTGACGGGCTGCAATGCACAGGACAAGTCTATCACAACGTTGGAACCTCAACAGTTTGAACAACAGATGAAAACTGACTCCACGGCAGTTCTCATCGATGTAAGGACTGCCGAGGAGTTTGAAGAGGGTCATTTGGCAGGCGCTCGGAATATTGACTTCCTTGAGCCTGAAACCTTTGACCAAGGGATTGCGACGCTTGATTCTGCCCATACCTATTATATATATTGCCGTAGCGGAAAACGTAGCCACAAAGCCGCATTGAAGATGACGGACAAGGGACTGCGCGTGGTCGATATGGCAGGCGGAATCCTCGCGTGGATAGCTGCAGGTAAGGAAACGGTAAAAGACGATTAATCTCTTACGATAAGTGTTCTTTCCTATTCGGGTCGCGCACAATCGTGCTGCCGTTAGCCTGATGAGTGGCAAGAACTAATACCTCAGCTATCTGCACGTGTTCAGGTGCGTTGGCGGCATAGAGAGCCACGTCTGCAATATCGTCACCTGTGAGTGGTTGGATGCCTTTATATACATTGTCCGCACGCTTCTCGTCACCGTGGAAACGGATGACGCTGAAGTTAGTCTCCACCAGTCCGGGCTTGATAGTCGTCACGCGCACGGCGGTATCAGCCACGTCGATGCGCAGACCGTCACTGATAGCCTTCACGGCAGCCTTGGTGGCGCAATAAACGTTGCCACAGGCATAGGCGGCATCACCTGCCACACTGCCGATATTGATGACGTGACCGTGGTTGCGCTCCACCATGTGGGGGACGATGAGGCGAGTCATGAAGAGCAGACCCTTCACGTTGGTGTCTATCATGGTTTCCCAATCGTCCTCGTTGCCCATATATTCTTTGTCCAGTCCCAGAGCCAGTCCGGCGTTGTTGATGAGCACATCAATGTCGCGCCACTCTTCGGGTATAGAATCCACTGCACGCTTGCATTCCTCGCGGTTGCGCACGTCATACACGAGCGTGAGCACCTCTGTACCTAACTTCTCCAGTTCTTTTTTCAGTTCATTTAGTTTCTCTTCGCGACGTCCCGTAATAATCAGTCGGTAACCGTCGTTAGCAAATTTGCGTGCACAGGCAGCGCCTATGCCGCTTGTAGCACCAGTAATTAAAGCAAGTTTCTTTTTCATAATTTAGTTATTTGGTTTTCGATTCCAAAGGTAGTTATTATTTCTGACGATTCCAACTTTTTCTTACGATATTCTAATAGATTAACGTGAGTTTAATAATTCTCCCACTCAAATGTCTGCTACTATATATTATAATATATAGTAGTAAGCCTTTGTATAGCGTTTCAGCCGCCGCTGTCAATTTATTCAGACCGTAGCTTCGCTTATCGGTTTGTGCTGACAAGTGGCACCCGAACGGTTGGCACTTGGCACCACAACGGCTCCCAAGTGGCACCCGAACGGGTGGCACCTGTCAGCAATCGCCAGTAAACAGTGTTTGAAGTGAGTGCGTGCGAATTTGGGAGAAGAAGATGGAATACAACTCCCTTTTGCTGAATGTCGCCAGAGAAGAAAAGATGAAGAAAAATGAGTTGATAGGTCATCTGTCGTCTCTCCCAATGGAAGAGTTACAACGGTTGTTTGCTGCTGCAAAACTTGGGCAACAAGAATAATTTTCTGGTGAATGGGCGTTTTGCCATCAAAAATACCTATCTTTTATAATCCGAAACAATATGACTATAGAAGATATTCAAAGCTTGATAGCAAACGGTGAGTCAATTACGCTTGAATTCAAGAAAAGTACAGGTGAATTGAAAGACGCAATGCATACAGCATGTGCCTTTCTCAATACCGATGGCGGCTGGTTGATTTTCGGTATTGCTCCGGCATCTTTGAAAATTCTTGGTCAGGATGTGACGGATAACACCCAGCGCGAAATCTCTCAATCGTTAACTTCCATAGAACCTGCTGTTGAAGTCCAGATAGAATATATTGATGTTCCCGATAGACCGGGGAAGAAGGTTATTGCAATATACTTCAATGCATTCGTCTGGGGCAATTCTCCCTATACATACGAGGGCAGACCCTATTACCGTGTTGAAAGTACCACGAAACTCATGCCTCGGGAATTGTTTGAAGAACGAATCATCGCCCATCGCCCCAAATACTACTCTTGGGAACGTCAAAAAGCAGATGGCATAAGTATCAATGACCTTAACGAGGAAAGAGTTAGAGGGGCACTGCGACTGGGGTGTTGAAGGTGGTCGTGTTGTTTCCTCTGCGTTGACGGAGCCTCTTGATAAGATTTTGGACAAGTTGAGACTGTTGACGGATGGTGTTCCGAATAATGCTGCGGCAATGTTGTTCTCGAATAACACGACTAACTATACTCAGTTTGTTATTCGGATGGCTCGTTTTGTAGGGAATGACAAAATGGAATTCTTTGACAATCAACGTGCACAAGGAAACTTCTTCGATTTGCTGGACGCAGGAATGGCTTTTTTCTTCAAACACCTTTCCCTCAGTGGTAAGATTGTGGGATTCCGCAGGGAGGAACATCTTGAAGTTCCAGTCGAGGCCTTGCGCGAGGGACTGGTCAACGCTCTATGCCATCGTCAATACGAGAAATACAATTTGACTCTCGGCTTGGCCATTTATGACAACCGCATAGAAATATTGAGTCCAGGTATGTTCCCTCCTCAGATAACCGCTAAGAATATTACACAGCCCCACGGATCTTTTCCTTATAACCCCATTATTGCCGAAGTGTTGTACAAAACCACATTCTTGGAAAATTGGGGCTCCGGAGCCTTGCGTATTGTTACAGCTTGCCGCAAGCAAGGTCTTCCCGATCCTGTTTGGAGTGAAGATGGAGGATTTGTGACACTTACATTTATGCGTCCCCAAAGCTCGGTCGCTCATCAAATTCAAACTGACTTGGAGTCAAGTAGGAGTCAAGCAGGAGTCAAGCACGAGCCAAGTACGAGCCAAGTTAAGCGTCTTGTACTTATCATGTCAGCAGAATTTATGTCTTTAAAAGGAATAATGAATTTGTGTGGCATAAAAAGCAGGTATTGGTTCCGCAAAAATTATATCGTCCCTGCTTTAGCAGAAAATGCCATAGAACGTCTTTTTCCAAATGAACCGAACAATCCTAAGCAAATGTACAAGTTGACAGATGCTGCTATAGAATGGAAGAAAAATCATTCGGAGAAAGGTGAATCAAACCTACCGATTGAATGATTATATAAGAAGCACTGGCTTTTCACTTAATTTGGATGTCCTATTAATCAATAAGCATAGTTCATTAGTACCCCGTTAAAATCGGGACACTATCGTCCTGCATTAATCAATACTATTGCTGTCCGGTAAAATGAATGTGCAATGTCATGTTGCGGGCGTCTTCAATCGTTCATTGCAGATGGTGGAAAAAATAAGGCGGCAACCCTCAAATGTCGGGCTGCCGCCAAACCATAGAACATGGATAGAAGACAAAATTGAGTCTATAAGTTTTTGTCTATTGAAACTAAGCGCGTTGTCGCTTCTCTTCTATAATAGTCTTGCCCGCTGGCAATTCATAATTCACAATTCACAATTCATAATTCATAATTGCTTCGCTAAGGAGAGTTCAGTAGGCAATTCTAATGCACAATGCATAATTCATAATGCATAATTAGCTGCGCATTCTGGGAGGGGAGCGTAAGGCTGTTATGAGTTTATTAGGTGCAGTGGGTTCAGTAGGTTTAGTAGGGGCGCAGCAACTCCTATCTCCTATCTCCTAACTGAGCTTTGCTCCTAACTCCTAACTGAGCTTTGCTCCTAACTCCTTTTAACTCCAGTCTATTAATAGTTTTGTGTGAGTGAGGAATTGCGTGTTGTCGCATTCTGCGGGAAGGGGAAGACCCACAGTGGGGAGTCGGGCGAAAGACTGTAGGTCTTGGCATTGCCCTCACTGTCGTAGAGCGTGCGGGTAATCGTCCGGCGATAATCGCTCTCCGTGTTCCACCGCTTGCAGTCGAAGAAGTTCTCATAGGTGCAGATGCACTCAATCCACTTGCAGGGCTGCAGCAGCGCCATTGCATCTTTCTCGTTGTCGGCTTGCAGCGGCTGGTAGTGGGCGGCATCAATGCGGTACTGCCTCACTTGGTTGATGAGGTCCAGTCCCTTCTGCACCTGTCCTGTGCGGATATAGCATTCGGCGGCAGTGTAATACATCCGGTCACTCGTGATGCCATAGGCATTGATATACGAGCTCATGGCGTAGTACATGGCAGAACCGGGGATGCCGCTCATCAGATAGCCATAGAGTGTGCTCCATGCAGGACTCTCCGCATTGACGGGCGTATCATCGGTCTCGGTCGAGTCATCACTCTCGTCTAAAGAGTCCGACAGCAGAGGACTAACTTGATAAGTCTGCTGCTTGGCATCCTCTTCTTCATCAGAGTCGTCCCCTGTGCCGGGTTTCTGACCGAAGAGGTAAGCGTAGTCCTTTACGTAGTCGCCGCGTTCGAAGAGCGCCACAGTCTCTGGCGACAGCACTTCCATGAACGGAGCGGGAATCGTGCCGAAGTAGATATAATTGTCGGGCGATTGCCGTGTGAGAATCCAGTCGCCCGCCTCTACCACCGAGGAACGGTCCTCAATGCGACCGTTGATGGCGAGCGCTTTCAGGGCATAGGGCAGAGCCTCGTCGTATCGTTTCATCTGCATGAGCACCTTTGCCCTTACAGCGTTGCCCCACGCTTGGTCGCCGCGCAGAACGTCACTACTGTAGCGGGGTAGCAGGGCTATGTTTTCGTCGGAGCAGTCTTCGAGAATCTTCTCGTAGACCTCCGCCACCGTCAGTTTCTGGTTCTGCTTGTTCACGTCCAAGTCTGTCACATAGGCAATGCCGCCTTCTGTTGCGGCAGTGGAGGCGTCATACTGCTTGGCGTAGATATTGACCAAGAGCCAATGAAGGTAGCCGCGCATCACGTGAGCCTCGGCAATGAGCCGTGTCTTCACCGAGTCCTCTCCGTCGGCATCGGGCATCTTGTCGATGATGGTGTTCATGTAGTTGATATATTTGTAGGCATTGCTGTAGCGCGTATCTTCCAGCGTGAGTGATGCACGGTCCACATTCTCATCGTAGGCAAGATAGGCGTAGGTGTTTGTGCTGGTCTGCGTCAGTTGTACCGTTACGTTGGAGCCCATGCCCAAGGCTTCATTGCAGACGATTCCCAAGTCGTTATAAGGTATTCCGAGGTCGTAGTTCTGATTGAAGAGCATTTCCAAGTCGGTAGCCTTCTGCAGGGTGCTTTCTCCCTTTGGCGTGATGTCGAGCCGGTCATCGCATGCAGTGAGTGCGGTGAGACAAAGGAGCGGTATTATCAGTTTTTTCATACGATTCTTGAATTAAAGGTTGATACTCAGGCTCATGGTGTAGCTCTTGGGTGTCTTGTTGAGAGCCA
Organism: Prevotella sp.; assembly: GCA_050946455.1. Taxonomy (GTDB): domain Bacteria; phylum Bacteroidota; class Bacteroidia; order Bacteroidales; family Bacteroidaceae; genus Prevotella. The sequence continues at coordinate 11,587 of JBMNUV010000022.1, read as the reverse complement.
TACCACTGATGGGGTCGTTGGCTTCGGGATCCACACCATATTTATTTCTCACCCATGTAGCCACATTGTTCATCTGAACGTGAATGCTCATTCCGCCAATGCCCAAGCGCTTGCAGACCATCTTTGGGAAGTTGTAGCCCAACACGATGCTACGCAACTTGAAGTAGTCGGCGTGCTGCACGGTCTGGTCGATGTAGCTATAGTTGCCGATGGTAGTGCTGCCGGGATATCCGTTGGCGATTGCCGTTGACTTATCGGCAGCCGTCCAATAGTTGAGATAGGATGAGGGGATAGCGTCGAGTTCCACTGGAGCTGAATAACCCGTGTAGTAGCCCTCATGGGTCCAGCGGTCCATGCCGACGCGCATGTAATGGCCACCGTAGAACATCATCAGAGCCGACAGCGAGAAGCCTTTCCACGTGATGGTGGGCGTGAAGCTCATCGTGACTTTCGGGTCGAGTCCGCCTGAATAGACTACATCGTCCACGGAGAACTCACCTGTTGAGATGTCGTTGGTGTGCACGTTTCCGTCGTGGTCATACCAAGAGTAGCTTTGCGTTCCATCATCGCTCGTCACCATTCCGGCAAAGCGATAAGAATAGAGCGAGTTGACGGGGTGTCCTTCGTGCAGGGTGGTGAGTGCCTCATAGCCAGAGGCAGGTGTATGGTCGATGCGAATCACCTTATTGTTGTTGTAGGCGATATTGAATGTTCCGGAGATTCCCACTTGATTGTCGTTATGAGCTTCCAGGATAACGCCGTTGAGTTGCAGTTCCACACCGGTGTTGCGTGCCTTACCGTTGTTGATGGTCAAGGATGACCAACCAGTTGTCGGGTCGATATCGGTCAGAGCCAACAAGTCGCTGCTCGTCTTGCGATAGAAGTCGAGCGAGCCGCTGATGCGGTGGCGCAGGAAGGAGAAGTCCAAACCGAAGTTCCACGACGAAGTCTTTTCCCAACGCAGTTCATCGTTGGGCGGTGTGTTGAGGGTTGCCATCTTCTGGTTGTTCACCTCGTTGACAGCGATGTTAGCCGTCAGATAGGAAGATACGTTCTGGTCGATATTACCCGTGAGACCGTAGCTGACGCGGAGCTTCAACAAGTCAATCCAATTGATGGATTGCATGAACTTCTCGTTGTCGATGTTCCAACTGGCACCGACTGACCACAGCGGGCGTCCTCTGAATTTCGGGTCAGCGCCGAAGAGGTCGGCTTTGTCCACGCGGTAGGAGAACTGTGCGGCATAACGGCTGTCGTAGGTGTAGTTGCCGTTGAAATAATAAGAGTAGAAGCGGTGGGTCACATCGGTGGTCAGGAAGTCATCAGAGGTTGGCGCGTTGCCCGAAGGAGAGTAGTTCACGCCAAGGTCTGATGAAGTGAGATTGGTGAGGGTGTTGAAGTTCGTGATATTGTTCATGTTGGTCTGCGTGTCCTCATCGTAGCCCACCAACAGGTCGTTGGTCACCCGCGTGTGGGTGTCGCGGTATTCAAAACCGGCTATTGCCTCCACGTCGTGCTTCTCGGCAATAGTCTTGGCGAAGTTGGCTTGAATACGGAACGTGTAGTAATCACCGTTGGAATGGTTGGAGCGCAACATGCCGCCCTCGGGCAGATAATGCGTGCCGCCCGATGTGAATAGGTTATACAGATGGCGCATGTAGTAGGATTCGCCTCTCAGATAAGTCTCACCTTTGTAGATGATGTCCTCATACTGGAATTTGCCTTGAATATTGAGTTCCGGCAGAATCTTCACCGTTGCGTGGGCGAAGGTTCGGATGTTGTTGCGGCGTCCTTTGGTGAAGTTCCTTCCCACCTCATCGAGCAGGTTGTAGCTCTCCGACTTAAGTCCTAATGACGACTGCGACAGTGTAGGCTCCTGCAAGTAGACGGCAGCTTCCATGTCGGCTGGTGTTCCGTCGGCGTTATACATGCTCAGATAGGGCTGGAAAGAATAGATATTGTTGAAGTTATCGCTGTAATGCGTCTTTGAACGCTCACTAATCAGGTTGATTCCGAACGCCAAGTCGAGCCATTTGGTTGCTGAGAGATAGCCGTTATAGCCCATCGTGAAAGTATTGTCATGCTCCTTCTCGGTTGCAAGATTGTCGCCCTTATAGTTGAGGACGATGCTGGAGCTGAGAATCTTGCCCCGCGTGCGCAGCGCCAAGTTGTATTGGTGCTGAATATGCTGGCGAAGCCATACGTCCTTCCACTCCTTGCGGTAGTCGTTGTTGCGCCACTGGTTCATCTGGTTGTTGTATTCCTCGTCGCTGATGTTGCCGAGATAGTGGTTCAACATGAGGCGTGCGGCAGGTGAGATGGAATGGGGATTCGTGGTGAGGGTGTTGGTGAGACTGCTGATGAGGTCGGGGCGCGACTTCACATAGTCAAAGTTGTATTCCTCTAATTGCAGCATCTCTTCGGCATTTGCCCAGCCATAGTTGCTGTAGCTCTGCTTCTCCGAGATGGTGAGGTCCGCATTGAAGTCCACTTCCAGTCCGTCCGTCTTTCCGCGCTTGGTGGTAATGACGATGACACCGTTGGAGGCGCGTGCACCATAGATAGCGGCTGCCGACGCATCCTTGAGGATGTTGATGCTCTCTATGTCATACGTGTTGACGGTTTCGAGAGAACCCTCTATGGGGAGTCCGTCCACGACGATGAGGGGAGAAGTGCGGGCTTGGAATGAGCCGGCACCACGGATAGTCATAGCGCTCTCACCACTTCCGTTCTTACCATTGGAATAGAGAGTGAGTCCCGGCACCTGACCTTCCAATCTTCCTGCGAGGTCGGCGGTATATCGCTCACTGAGTTGCTTCGATGTGATTTTCTGATAAGAGCCGGTAGCATTCTCCAATTTCAAGTCCTGATAACCTGTAACCAACACTTCGGAAAGAAGTTGGTTGTCTGCTTCCATCTTCACTTGGAGCATTCCTTTTTGGCGGCTGTTGAGCGTGACCGTCTTCGGTTTCATACCCACATAGGTGAATTCCAGCTGCGGGTGGTTGCCTTCTACCAAGAGGGAGAACTGACCCTCTAAGTCGGTCACGGTTCCGGTGGAAGTGCCTTTCAGCATCACCGTTACGCCAATCAGCGGCTCGTCGTTCTCGTCGGTGACCAGTCCGTTGATGTTGCGCTTGAAATAGGGACGGTTGGCGGGAGCCTTCTTCAGTACTACAGTCCCCTTGGTGATATCGAAAGCGATGCCGCGCTCCTCGTAGAACTCACGGTTGAGAAACTGTTGCAGCGTGATGTCCTTGTAGCTGCACGTAAAGGGCGAGACACCCTTGATGATTTCTTTCTTATAGAAGAATTGGTAGCCCGTGCGGTGACGCAAGTCGCTTATCACCTCTTCGATGCTCTTGTTTTTATAATTCACGTCAATCTTCTGAGCCAGTGCTCCGAGTGGGAGCATCAGCATCAAAAGAATGATGAAGGTTATTCTGGTTTTGTTATGGTTCATAGGTCAATAGTTGAATCATTTATTCTGCTGATACAATAACAGTCTTGCCGTGGCGTGTGAGACGTATGCCACCCACTTTGCTGAACACGTCAACAACCTCATTGAAAGAACTGTAGCGAGGAATGCTGCCCATGAAGACGATGTCGGCAACGTGAGTGTCGGCAAATTTATAGTCGAAGTCGTACCATCGCGAGAGTTGCTTCATGATTTGCGCCATGTTCTGGTTCTCAAACACGAACATGCCCTTGCGCCAACTCGTCACAACGTCGGTGTCCACCTTGCGTATGCGGGCGGTCTCTGTGGATGGGGAGAACAGAGCCTGATGACCGGGCGACAGCATCACCTCGCCTTTCACTGTGTGGAGCGACTTGAGTGATACGCTGCCCTTCACCAACGTGGTGTAGATGAGGTCGTCGTCAGAATAGGCTTCCACGTTGAATTCCGTGCCATAGACTCTCACTTCCTGCGAACCCGAGACCACATAGAAAGGCTTTTCGGGATTCTTGGTCACCTTGAAGTAAGCCTCGCCTTCAAGTTCTACGCGTCGCTCTGTCTCACCGAACTTCTCGGGATAGGACAGTTTGGAATCGGCGTTGAGCCAAACCTCTGTACCGTCCTCGAGCGTCACCTTGAACTCTCCGCCGCGTGGGGTGGAAAGGTGGTTCATAGCCGACTTCTTTTTCGAGGCTTTCGCCAAGATTTGCTCGTTGAGCTTGCTGTCGTCGGTGAGCGGAATCTGTTGACCGTCGTCGAGTGTCAGCACGGCTTGCGTGTGACCCGGCTGGATGTCTGTCACTTGGGCAATGGTAGTGGCTGATTGGGGCTTTTGCTCCTCTCTAACCTTGAGCCACCAACCTGCCCCAATGGCTACGACGAGCATGATAGAAGCCGCAATCGCCACCACTTTCTGCCAGTGCCAGTGGTTTTCCGGCTGTTCCATGTCGAACAGACCCAAATGACGCTTCATGTCATCGAGAGGACGCTGGTAGTCCACCATGCTCATGCGCAGCCGCTCGCGGTCGAGCTGTTCCGTGTTGAGCAATCGCTGAAACACAGCCTCATTCTCCTTCGATGCCTGACGCCATTGTTCCAACAGCAGGCTCTCCTCTTCCGACAGGGTTCCCGTGAGGTACTTGCATATCAGATAGGGAATGGTTGATTGAATCTCTTCTTTTGTGAGTCGGTTCATTCTATTAGTTGATTTGTTGGTCGATCGTCTCAACGGTCTTGGCGTCAGATGGACGACTTGCGTCGGCACTGTAGATATAGCCTTCGCTGTCAATCATGATGAAACGCGGAATACCGCTGATTCCCCAGTCGGAATGAAACTTCTTGCTGTTCTCCGGCGTGAGGTGATATTGAGCCCATTGCGGCTGGTCTTTAGCGAGTTTGTTGTGCCATGCCTTGGTGTCGGCATCCACCGAGATACTGATGAACTGCACCTTGTCATTGCCCTTGTATTTCTCCACGAGCTTCTCCAAGTGAGGAATCTCCTTGCAGCAGGGACCGCACCAGGTAGCCCATACATCTATATAAGTAAACTTGGAACCTAACAGGGAGGATAGCTGCACCTGTTTGCCCTCGGGTGTTTCGAGCGTGATGTCGGGAGCCTTGTTGCCTCTCTTGGTCTGAGCCAAAGCCTTGCGACGCTCTTGGAATTGATTGACGATGGTCTTAGCCAACAGGGAATCTGCACCGGCAAAGTTCAAGTAGTCTTCGGTGAACTTCTTTACGTTGCCGCTGCCGTCGCCATAAAGATAATAGTTCTGACCGATGACCTGTGTCATGATGGTATGCAGGGTCGGGTCGGTGACGAGTCGGTTGCTCACGTCCAACTGCTGACGGCAATATGCCTCATTGCTGCCTTCCATAGGCGCGGTCGTCATGGAATTGAGAGCCGTGAGCGAGATGTTGGTCTTGACCAAGATGGGGTCGTTCACGTTTACGTCTTTGAGCAACGACATAAACTCTGCATTGTCGGTAGTGCGGGTTCCGTCCTCTTGGCATTTATCCATGATGAGGCGCAGTTTGCACCATTTATATTGGTTTTCCGTGATTGCCGTGTAGTATTGGCGCGTTGCCTTGTCCTTGATAGAGGGAAGCATTGCCACGCAGGCGTTGTGCTCATCCTCCAAAATCTTGCGGTATTCGGCGTTGGGCTTTGCCTCGGAAGGGTCTGGAGCCCAGTATTTCATGTTGTCGAAGGCAATGGTGGAACGGTTGACGTAGCGGCAGACATCGGCGTTCGGTCCTTTGAAAGTGGCCTCATACCCATCGGCGGTCTTTTTGATGGTCATCTCCACCGTCTTTCCCTTGGTGAGGTGTGCTCCGAAATAGCCGCCCGGCACACCGAAGTCAATCGTGACATCGGCATTGTCTTGTGCCAAGTTGGTGTCGTAGACAAAGTTGCCTTCCTTGTCAAACTCTAAATTGGTGGTCATCACTTGGAAGGGATTGCCCGTGGGCGAATAGTTCACGATGGCATCTTCTGGAATCTCGCCCACTACTTTGCCCTTGAGCAACTGACCGTTTGCGATGTTGGGAAGTGCCAAAAACGCCATGATTACCATAGCTTGTTGGCTCAAATGTTTTTTCTTTTCCATATTCTTTAGGTTTTTGTTCGTTTGTTTGTTAATACGCTAAAGGTGGGAAAAAGTGTAATCTATTAAGCGAAAAAAATATTTTGAGGGAATTATTTAATAAAATAACGCTATCTTTGCAGCAAAAGTATGAAGGAATGGTCATTTCTGAGCAGGTTTACAATGATTTTAAGCGGGGTGAGATAGACAGTCTCTATGTGAATTGCTACGCTTCACTCATGGGTTATGCAGCTCGCACACTTACTGACAACTACGCATTCATGGCTGAGGATTGCGTACAGGATGCCATTGTCGCTGCCTATGACAGGCGCAACCAATTCACTTCGCTCTTCCATTTCAAATCATTTGTCTTTGCCTGCCTTCACAATAAGTGCATCAGTATTCTTCGCAAGGCAAACAGCCGCGACCATTATATGAAGGAAGCAACCACGACGGAAGACAGCATCATTCCGACAATCATTGAACAAGAGACCATTGACATCCTTTTGGCTGCAATCGAAGAATTGCCCGAACGATACAAAGCCGTGTTTGAGGTGAGTTTTCAGAAGGGACTCTCCAATGCGGAGGCTGCCCAAGCATTGGGCTTGACCATTGACGGAATCAAGAAGCGCAAGGCTCGTCTGATTTCCTTGCTTCGCGATAAAATGAAAGACAACCCCAGTGCAATGCTTCTCTTGGATGCGTTGGTGGCATTCAGTGCTTAATTCCCTTATTGCCTTGCGTCCGGTACGCTTACTTTTTTTCTTACTACGACTCCATAATTACGAATTTATTTTACTACATTTGCAATCAAAACAAGAAAGACATGCATTCCTATCTAAGATTATTGCTCATGGCGCTATTGTTTCTGCTTTTCGCTCCCCAGTCGGGCGCGATGAGCTATAACCAGCTTCTGAAGTTGAGCAATGACTCTCTATATAGGAAATCACAAGTGTTCCTTGATGATGAGCACAAAGCCGACAGTGCCATGTTGCTCATGAGCATCATCGTGAGCCGTAATGAGTTGCAGCCGAGGCAAGCCGAGAGCCGTCAGACCGCCGTCTGTCTGATGCAGATGGGGTATCTCTACGTCACCATCTCATTTGACTATGTGAAGGCATACAACCTTCTGCGACGTTCGCGGGACATCTGCCAGCGCAATCATTACGACGACATCCTTTCTTATATCTATATCAACCTTGGCTTAATCGACTATCTTGAAGGCAGCATTATCTTGCCTACTTATTTCTCACAGAAAGACGTTGACTATATGCGCAAGGGATTTGAGCTTTCCGTCAAGGAGAAACAACCTGAAAACATCACGCTCAGTTTCCTCAATTTGATGGGTATTGTTCTGCCCAGTGCCAATCAAGACAAGATTCTCAAGGATGCCCAGGCATTTAAGGCGTTGCCAAAGTCGTTGAGAATCTACAACCGTGAATATATCATGCACGCTGCTGAGGGCGTGATACAGCTTGTCAAGAAAAACTATGCCAAAGCTGAGCAGGAGTTTGGGGCTATGACCAACCGTTTCACCGCCTTCAATACCACCGACAGCATCCGGTATATGTATTGCAGTTATGCCAGTGCCGCCAAGGCATGTCAGATGGATGGTCGCTATGCGGATGCCGTGAAGTGGCTGAACAAGGCTTTGGCTATTGTGAAGCAGCATCATATCATGGATGAAGTGATAGAATGCTACTATTTCCTTTATGACAACTATAAGCAGATGGGCAATAAGGAATTGGCTCATTCCTATCGCTATCAGTATTTTGAGGCACGCGACAGTTTCATCCGCTCCAGTCGCCTCTATCGCGTTCGGCAGGAGAAGTTCGATGCCGACATGAACGAGAACAACCAACGGCTCAAGGCTTCCATAGAGCGACAACGCAAGGTGGAGCATGCCTTTGTGGCGGCGCTCATCGTGCTTGTGTTCATCGTGGCGCTTTCTCTTATTATATATAAGATGTATAAGAAACAACGGGAGTATGCCCATAGCCTATACAAGAAAAACGTGGAGTTGATGAACCTGCAGCACGAGAAATATTCCAGTAGTCGGCTCGACGAGAGTGACAAGGCAGACTTGCAGCAGCGCATCCAGACGGTCATGGGCGACGTGGCAACTATCAGTTCGCCCGAATTCTCTCTCCAGCAACTCGCCGAGATGGTGGGAAGCAACAGCCGCTATGTGTCGCAGGTCATCAATGAACGCTACGACTGCAACTTCCGGGCTTTGCTCAATGATAGGCGCATCAAGGAGGCTTGCCGCCGCCTCTCCGACAGTGAGCATTATGGTCAACTCACCATCGATGCTATTGCCACGAGTGTGGGGTTCCGCTCGCGTAGCAACTTCCTTAATGTATTCAAGAAAATCACAGGTCTGTCGCCATCCGAATTCCAGAAGTACGCCCAAAATAACTGACTTTTTTCTGCAATAACAGCACTTTTTTTGCTCTAATTCATAAAACAGAGCATGGTTGAAGAGGATTTTTCCAGCTAAATAATGACGTTTTGCTAAATTTGCAACAGTCTTTTATTATAACAATCTTTTTCAATCAAACAATTGAGCTTATGAAAAAATCAATCCTCACAGTGCTGTTTTTCGCAGCTGTTACCCAGTTGTCAGTGGCAGCGCCAGTCGACTTGGCTCAAGCCCAGCGCGAGGCGAAGGCATTTATTGGTAATGCCGTAGCTACGCAAAACATGCGCAAGGCTCCTGCCCAGGCTCGTCTCACTTTGGCATATCAAGCCAAGGGATTCAAAGGCAATTCTTATTATGTGTTCAACCGTGGCGCAGGCTACGGCTATGTCATCGTATCCGGTGATGACCGCACGGCTCCCGTTTTGGGCTATGTCGACAAGGGCGATTTCGACTACAGCAAAATTCCCTCCAACATGAAGGCATGGCTGGAAGGCTATGAGAACCAGATTAACTATCTTGCCCGCAATCCGCAGATGAAGAACCAAATCCTTCGTGGCAATGGCAATTCGGTTGAGCCGCTCTTGGGCGACATCGCTTGGGACCAAGGATACCCTTACAACGCCAAATGCCCCGCTGGCAGTGCTACCGGATGCGTGGCAACCGCTGTGGGTCAAGTCATGTACTATTATAAATGGCCCGTGCAAGGCATTGGTTCGCACAGTTATACTACTTCAACGAATGAATATAGTTGCTCTGCCGACTTCGGCAGCACAACCTACGAGTGGGATAAGATGCTTCCCTCCATTGATGAAGGCAGCAGCCAAGAGGCTATCGATGCCGTATCAACGCTTCTCTACCACGTTGGCGTGAGTCTTGATATGGATTACGATGAGTCGAGCGGTGCTTATTCTTACCCCATTTCTCAGTCGTTGGTGAAATATTTCAACTACGACAAGGGCGCCAACTATCGTATGCGCGGCTATTATACTTCAGAAGACTGGGAAAACATGGTGCGCAACGAACTTGACAATAGTCGCCCCATTGTCTATAATGGAATGACAGGTCAACGTGAGGGACACTCTTTCGTTTGCGATGGCTACAACGCCGAAGGATATTATCATATCAACTGGGGTTGGAGTGGTCAAAGCAACGGCTATTTCCTTCTCACAGCACTTGACCCGCCTGACATGGGTATAGGTGGAGCCGCCAGCGGTTTCGGATTCAACTATGGTCAAGATATGATTATCGGTATCCAGCCTCCTGTGGAAGGCTCCAAAATGAATTATGTGCTTGAGGGCGATGGAGTGGAAGACCTCGAGGCACGTGTCCTGCGCACTGATTCTGTTACTTTCAAAGGTCTAAATGTGTATAGCGAGTGCTACGATACCATCTATACCAACATTCGCTTCAACATCTACGACCAAGAGAATCAGGTGGTGGCTTCATCGACCTCCTGGAATTTGAGATTCTCACCTTACCATGGCTATGACTATATTCCCGCCAAATTTGCAGTGCCCGAGAGTCTGCCAGACGGAGAATATCGCGCCAAAATAGCCTATGCTGTAAAGGAAGGAGAAACCTATACCGACTACAGCATCGTTGAAACCAATCCCAACTTTAACAATTATTATTCTATTACCGTGAAGGGCGATTCCGCTTTCTATAGCGCTGCCGGAAAGCCTTCGTTTACTCTTGAAAGCTACGAACTCAATCCTAATCCGCTGGAGAGCGACAAGGAGAGCGAAATCACTATGCGTGTAAGCAATAGCGGCAACGAGTGGAATGGCACGACCTACTTCTCGCTGGCTCCCGTTGACAACGATGTGGAGTACAAGACTTATTATTGTGAGGGTATCCCGACCATCATCAAGAGTGGCGAAGTGGCAGAAGTTCATTTCAAGCAGACTTTCTCTCTGCCGGGTGGTCAGTATAAGTTGCGCTTCTGGGCTGTTACACAGAATGATATCACTGGTAGCGAATGGAAGAGAATAGGCAAGATTGATACGGTTACAGTGATTGGTGAGGAAGCACCTGCCGACTTCCTCGTTGAGGATGACATGTGGTTTGAACCTGACAACTACAATGTGCCGAAAGATGATATGACCCTACACGCCATCATCAAGAATGAGGGTGGAGCAGTGCCTACGAAGATTGTTCCGCTCATCTTTGACCCGGACGATGATTATGACCCCATTGCCACATTGGATACAATCGAGGTAAATATCGGACACATGGATACCGACACCATCGAGTTCTGGGGTGACTTCCTCGAGGGAGAAGCTGGAAAGGAGTATTACGTCTATCTCTATAATGTAGACCAAGATGATTGGATGATACCTTCCTATTGTGCTCAGCTCTACTTCACACTCGGTGAGACAACAGGTATCAATGCAACAAAGAGTAATGTGGGCACAGAGCCTATTACTGTCTATACTACGACGGGCATGCTCATGCTTCGCACGACAGCTGCGCAGTTGCATAGCCAGCTTGCTACTCTGCCTCGCGGCATCTACATCGTGAAACAAGGCAACAACACTAAGAAGATACTCAACGTGAGTTCGACCCATAAATAGCGGGCATGACAACAGAAGAGTGCGTACAATGATGATTTGAAGTCGTTACCTCTCAAATGTTTGTAGACAATTTGCAATGAAAATAAGAATAGGTAGATAGATGATTTGAGGTAACTATTGTTATTATAGTCCATGATTGCCCGCTATTTTTCGAACTCATGCTGATTAGGTGATTCACCACCCCTTGTTGGGGAAATTAAAGGAGTTGACTCTATCCGAAGTTGGAAGAGTTGACTCCTTTTTCGTTTTGTATGTCGTCGCTCCGCTCAGGAACATCATCCGTCGTGGAGATGCAACTCACGGAGGTCCCGTCGCTCCGCGCGGAGCGATACCCGTCGTGGAGACGCAACTCATGGAGGTCCCGTCGCTCCGCGCGGGACGAGAAACGAATATGCCGGTAAAGGATAAAACGATAGGGAGTTGTTGCTATTAATTGTGTTGTCGTCAGTCGTCCCGCGCGGAGCGCGGGACCTCCGTGCATCGCGGAACAATAAGGTCGGGTAAATGCGGTAGTCGTCCCGCGCGGAGCGCGGGACCTCCATGCGTCGCG
>JBMNUV010000021.1:0-57334 GCA_050946455.1 Prevotella sp. | reverse complement strand
AGACCTTCAGTGTTTTCTGATAACGTTCATTTGCTGTATCATACATATCTTTCATCTTTTTAGTTCCGATGCAAAGATACGCACTTATATTTTTAGCTACAATACGCAATTGCGGAGACGCTTACAATTGCGGGAAAGACGTGAGTAGCGGGAAATATGTTAGTTGCGGGAAAGACGTGAGTAACGGGAAAGACGTGAGTAACGGAAAAAACGGGAATTGTACAAGACTACATGAGTAGCTGTTTACCTTTAACCTATACTTCTTTAAAGAGGATAAAAAAAACACCCCGCCTCTCCCATGAAAGGAAAGACGGGGTGACTATTATGAGAAATAATTATTTGCAGCTACTCTTGTGAGTCATGATGTCGAGCACCATGTCGTCGGTCTCGCACATTGCCTCTTTGCCAATGCTGGTCAGATTGCGGATACTGCGGTCCACATCCTCATCGATGATACCTTCGGCAGCGGTCACGTGTTTGCCTTCCATGCTCATCATAGCAGAGAGAATGGCAGTGGAGACGCCAGAACTGATTTTCAGAGCACAACTGGGCTTAGCACCATCGCAAATCATTCCGGCGAGATTGGCAATCATGTTCTTCACCGAATAGCAGATGCGCTGGTAGTCACCTCCCATCAAATAGGTGATGCCGCAACTGGAGCCGATACTTGCCACTACACAACCGCAGAGAGCCGACAGACGACCGAGACTCTGCTTGATGTAGATGGCAGTGAGATGACTCAGGCAAAGGGCACGGAGCAACTCTTCCTCGGTGTTTTCATTCTCCATGGCATAAACAGCCACAGGGTTGGTGGCGCAGATGCCTTGGTTGCCGGAGCCGCTGTTGGACATCACAGGGAACATGGCACCGCCCATACGCGCATCGCAAGCCGCAGCCGTCTTGGAGATGATATGGGAATAGATGCTATTGCCAAAGATACCGCGACTCAACGGGCGGTCCATGGTCTTGCCCAAGCAGTGACCATAGTTGCCCTTCAGACTCTCGGCAGCGGCACGCATGTTGACATCACGCACGTTGAGGAAGAAGCGCAAATCATCGAGCGGAGCCGTCATGGCGTATTCCCAAACCAAAGCGAGGTTGAGCTTAACGTCGTCGGAAGCAGAACCATCGCTGTTACCACCACGCTTGTCGAGCAGTACCTTACCATTCTTCTCCTCATAGACAATGTTGGTATGAGAATGCTCGATAATGGCGGTTGCCTTATCGCGTGAGCCGTGAGCAGAGCATGTCACCTCGGCATAGAGTTTGTCGCAGTCGCCCGGCTTCAGTCCGATGTTGATGCGTTTCTCGCTGATATATTTCTTTCCTTCTTCCAGACTTTCCGGAGTGAGGTTCTTGATGACCTCCAACTGATATTCAGACTTGCCGATGAGAGCGCCGAGGGCTACGGCGATAGGCAAACCTATCATGCCCGTGCCTGGAATTCCTACGCCCATGGCGTTTTTCAGAATATTGGCAGAAAGTTGCACCTCAATCTCTTCGGGTCGACAGCCCAAGAGTTCCGTGGCACGAGCCGTACACAATGCCACGCACATCGGTTCGGTACATCCCACAGCGGGTACCACCTCACGATGGATAAGGTCAAGGATTTGTTTTTGTGTTGCGGAATCTATCATAGCAAAAGATTTTTAAAGCCCGCCTCCAGTTCCTTCCTCTTGAGGGAGAGACTGGGGGTGGGCCTTCTTCATTTATTTATTTCTATAGTTTTCAAGACCCTTATTGAGGAAGTCGAGGAACTCGGGTACATCCTCCTTATAAGAGAAGCTTCCGTTGAGCGGGTTACCGTCGTTGTCAACAGGCACGTAGAACGGCTGCGTCAGAGCACCGAACTTGGTCTGCTGGAGGTAAGCCCACTTGTCGCCAATCGTGCGGAGCGTCTTAGGATTGCCGTCGGCATCCTTCACGTGAACAGGCTCGGGCAGCGGAGTCTTATCATCCACGAAGAGCGAAATCAGCACGTAGTCCTTGGTCAGCTTGTCAGCCACACTTGGGTCGGTCCAAACGGCAGCCTCCATCTTGCGGCAGTTCACGCAGCCAAAGCCGGTGAAGTCGAGGAATACAGGCTTGCCCTGAGCCTTGGCAGCAGCCATACCTTCCTCATAGTTGGTATAGGCGGCACGCACTTCCTTGGTGTTGAGGTTGAAGTCCTGAGTGTACATAGGCGGAGCGAATGCTGACACAGCCTTGCAGGGAGCGCCCCACAATCCGGGAATCATATAGATGGCGAAAGCGATGCTGCAGAGACCCAGCATGATGCAGGGCACTGGCATCGGCTTGTTGATATCGCCACCGGCAGCGTCGCTCTGGAACTTGAGCTTGCCAATGAGATAGAGACCCATCGCACCGAAGATGACAATCCAAAGAGCGAGGAAGGTCTCACGGTCGAGAATATGCCAACCGTATGCCAAGTCGGCTACGGAGAGGAATTTCAGAGAGAATGCCAATTCGATGAATCCCAGCACCACCTTGATGGTGTTCATCCAAGAACCACTCTTAGGTGCGCTCTTGAGCCAGCTGGGGAACATGGCAAAGAGGGTGAACGGCAAAGCCAAAGCCAAGGCGAAGGCAAACATACCCACGGTAGGACCAGCCCAGTTGCCGCTCGTTGCAGCCTCAGCAAGCAGGAAACCTACGATAGGAGCCGTGCAGGAGAAGCTGACCAGCACGAGGGTGAATGCCATGAAGAAGATAGAAATCAGACCTGTGGTGGTAGATGCCTTGTTGTCCATCTTATTGCCCCAAGAAGAGGGAAGCGTAATCTCGAACCATCCGAAGAAGCTCACTGCAAAGATAACGAGCAACAGGAAGAGGAATACGTTGAAGATGGCGTTCGTGGCGAGGGCATTCAGTTTCTCTGGTCCGAAGATGGCAGTAATGGCGAGTGCCAAAACAAGGAAGATAACGATGATGGAGACACCATAAGTGATGGCGTCGCGGACACCTTTCTTCTTATCGTCTTTGGAACGTTTGAGGAAGAAGCTCACGGTCATTGGGATGATAGGCCATACGCAAGGTGTGAGCAGAGCCACCAGACCACCGACGAAGCCCATCACGAAGAGATACCACAACGAGTTGTTGGCGGGAGTCTTCTTCTCCTGTGCCTGAAGCTCCTTAATAACAGGACGGTAGAGCTTCTGCATGTCGAGCGAAGCCAACTGCTCGGGAGATACAGTAGAAGCAGCGGAATCCTTGGCTGTAGTGTCGCCCTTGGTTGCGGCGAGAGCAGCCAGCGAGTCTGCTTTCTGCTTTGCCAACTCCTCGGGACTGGGCTTAGTAGCCTCAGCCGTAGCAGGCGATTTGCCGGATTTATGAAGTTCTACCTGCGTGGGGGGCATGCACATCTCATCGTTACATGCACCGAACTCCAGATAGCAATCAATCTTGTAAGTGGGTTTGGTGAACTTTATCTTTTGAACGAATTGGACACTATTCTCAAAATAACGCAACTTCATTCCGAAGATGTTGTCGTACTGTGAAATTTCGTGGCCGCGAGGGGTGAGTTGGCCCACAAGTTCCACTCCGTCTATCTTGTCGGTGTGAAACGTGGCTTGAATAGGTCCATCGGTTCCGAGGTTGGTAGAATAAACGTGCCAGCCTTTGTCGATTTTTCCTGTGAACACAATCTCAGCCGTCGCTCCCTTGCCCATCTTGAGCGCGGAAGTGAAGTGAACTGGATTTTGTGCGTAGCTGACGATTGCTGAGACTAATAGCAAGGTCAATGTCAGGATTCTCTTCATCATAGGTTTGACTTTCTTTATTTTAGGTGATTGTTAGAATTTTATTCGCAAAGATAACGTAATTTGCGGTAAGGACAAAATATATTGCCGACTTTTTTAATTAGAGTCTGTTTTCACGTGCCCATATTTTGAATAAAAAGCAAAAACGCACTCTAATGAGAGAGAATGTAGTTTGAGATTGCCGCAGAGGCTGCAATCCCTAGGAAATCCGAGATTCATCATAAGTTTAGCTCATAGTTGTTTGTTGTTTCTGCTTAATAATACGCAACCAATGCCAATTAGGGTACAAAAATTTATTAAAACATTTAGGGATAGAACCAAAAAGCGGCAACCTTGGTGAGGTCGCCGCCTTTTATATATATAATAAGGTATAAGCCTTATGCTTGAGCTTGAGCTACTGCTTTCTTCACCTTCTTCGAAGTCTTGCGACCCAAGAGCAGGTAGGCGATGGGCGATGCAATGAAGATAGAAGAAATGGTACCGAAGATAACACCGAGAGTCATGGCGAATGCGAATGCCTGGATGCTCTCTCCACCGAGGAAGAGGATACAGAGCAACACAATCAACGTAGAGATTGAGGTGTTGATGGTACGGGTCAACGTCTGGTTGATACTCATATTGAAGAGTTCGCGGTAGTCCTGATTGGGATGCAGGCGGAGGTTCTCACGAATACGGTCGAACACCACCACCTTATCGTTGATAGAGTAACCAATCACCGTCAGCACAGCACCGATGAACGTCTGGTCAACTTCCATTGGGAACGGCATGATGCCATAGAGCAATGAGAAGAAACCGATGACCGTGATGGCATCGAAGGTCAGAGCCGTTGTAGCACCTGCAGAGAAAGCGAGGTTGCGGAAGCGCAACAGAATGTAGAGGAAGATGAAGATAAGAGCAAAAATCACACTCTCTACAGCGGACCATGTGATGGAGCTTGCCACCGAAGGTCCTACCTTCGCACTACTGATGATGGAGCCTCCCTGACGGATATCAGGATTCTTGAAGGCATTGACATCCTTCTGGGTTACAAGTCCGTGCTTCTTCAATGCTTTGTAGAGGTTGTTCTCAGCCTCGTCGTCAACGGTTGGAGCAGAGGACTCAATCTTATAGTTGGTTCCAATACGGATAGTCTTGCCATCGGTACCCAAAGCAAGGGCGTTGTTGGTGCAGCCGGGGAATGCCTCATCGAGGATTCCACGAACCTCCTCAGGCTCGATGGGTTTCTCGAAGCGTACCACGTAGTTGCGACCACCCGTGAAGTCGATACTCTTGCTCAGACCACGTGTCATGAAGCTGATGATGAACACCAAGAGGGCGATACCTGCGATAGTGAAGGTCTTCTTATACATTTCCATGAAATGGAAGTGCGTGTTCTGCATCATGTTCTTTGACAGCGGAGTGGTGAACGTAAGGTTGAGCCACTTGTCGTGATTCATCTTGTGTTCATAGAGCAGACGGGTGAGATATACTGCTGAGAAGAACGAGCAGGCAATACCGATAATCCATGTGGTGGCGAAGCCTTGGATAGGACCTTTACCGAACCACAGCAAGATAACACCGGTGATGACTGATGTCACGTTGGAGTCGAAGATAGCGGAGAAGGCATTATGATAACCGGCAGCCATAGCCTGTTTGGCTCCCTTGCCGGAACGTAGCTCTTCCTTCGTACGTTCATAGATAAGCACGTTGGCATCAACTGCAGTACCCAAAGACAGCACCATACCGGCGATACCCGACATGGTAAGTGCGGCTTGGAATGAGGTAAGAATACCGAGCGTGAAGAAGAGGTTGATAATCAGAGCGCCATTGGCAACCATTCCGGGAATGAAGCCGTACATGGCAATCATGTAAATCATCAACAGGATGAAGGCAATGATGAAGGAGATGACTCCCTGCTGGATAGACTGAGCACCGAGGGTAGGTCCTACCACTTCCTCCTGAACAATCTTGGCAGGAGCAGGCATACGACCTGACTTCAATGTATTAGCCAAATCCTTGGTCTCCTCCACGGTGAAGTTACCGGAGATAGAAGACTCACCTCCGTCAATTTCCTGATTGACGCGTGGAGCAGAGTAAACCACGCCATCCAAAACGATGGCAACAGCCTTGCCCACGTTAGCCTTGGTCAGTGCAGCCCAACGGCGAGCACCCTCAGAGTTCATAGTCATGCTCACTTCAGGCTGACCTGTAAGGTTGTTGAACTGGTCCTTGGCATCGGTCACTACGTCACCCTCAAGCGGAGCACGTCCGTTAGTGGTTGTCACCTTCAAGGCATAAAGCTCGTAGTGGTTGCGCAACTGTGGGATGTCGGTCACAGGTTTAGCGCTCCAAAGCAGTCTCAAGTCGCTGGGCAAAATCTGCTTGGCGAGCGGACTCTGCAGCATGCGGTTGATGGCTGCTGTATCATTAATGCTGGCATATCCCACCAAAGCGAGGCTGGGATAAGGCATCAGTTTCGAGAGCAAAGGATTACGCTTGGCTTCAGCATCGGCAAGATTCTTCTTGCTGGCGGCTGCCTTACCGAACTTAGCGGGCTTCTTGACAGAATCCGTCTGGGTTGTGTCGGTAGCTGTAGAGTCGTTTCCTCCATTGGCGAGACGAGCGTTGAGCTGGTTCAAGTAAGGCATAATCTCCTGTGCATTGTAGGTCTCCCAGAATTCGAGGTTGGCACTACCCTGCAAGAGTTTACGCATACGCTCAGGCTCCTTGATACCCGGCATCTCCACCATGATACGTCCTTCCTGTCCTTCCAATTTCTGGATGTTGGGCTGCACCACGCCGAACTTGTCGATACGGGTACGCACCACGTTGAAGGAGTTGTCGATGGCGGCCTGTACCTCACCGCGGAGCACCTTTTCCACCTCAGCGTCTGTACTGGTGGGACTCACCTTGCCTTGCAGTTGCTGCGTGGCGAAGATTTCAGCCAAACGGCGTCCGGGCGCATTCTTGTGGAAAGCCTGAATGAAGAGGTCGATGAACTGTCCTTGTCCGTTCTCCTCAGCTTTGCGGGCCTCAGCAACAGACTTAGTGAAAGCGGGGTCAGTCTTGTGGTCAGCGAGTGTCTCGATAACATCGGGCACGCTAATCTCAAGGATGACGTTCATACCGCCCTTCAAGTCCAGACCGAGACCAATCTGAGTCTCCAGACACTTCTGATAGGAGTAAGTGCCGAGGTACTTCACAGAATCCTTGTAATCCTGCTTCTCCTGCTCAGTCTTCAGCTTGGCAATCTGTCCGTCGTAATAGCTGGTAGCTATTGGGAACGACAGATAAAACAGACTCGCAAGCGTCAAGAGGACGGCAATGGTAATTACTAATCCTTTGTTTTGCATGTTTTGTTTTATTATGTTTTGTTTTTATTCTTCTATATAAGTCGTGCAAAGATACGATTTTTTCCTAACTTTTAAAAATTTATCTTGCATAAATCGCTATTTTTTAATGATTTGGCTTCTTTTTGAGCCAACAGACGATGGGATAATGGTCACTTGCGGAAATAGATTTGTCCACTACGCACTTCAATGGCTGCCAGTCGTCGGAGCAGAAAATATTGTCTATTCTGACGTAAAAACCATTGAGATGATAGCTGATGCCGGGACCGTTGCCCGCTATCGTGTAGCAATCGTTGAGCCGTTTTTCTATCTGGCGGTGGGCATACGACAGTGGCGAACTGTTGAAGTCACCACAAAGGATGGTGCTCTTGTCGCGGAACTTGCGCAACAGAGCCGCCACCGCCCTCACCTGCCCTGCCCTTTGAGCGTTGGCACTCCCTAAGCGCGAGAGCAGTCTCTTGCTTTCCTTGCGGGTCTTGTCACCTGAAAGGTCGCCCTTCACCATCTGCTTAAAGCCTTCTTTCTCCACTTCGGTCAGTCCGATGCTCTGCAAATGGCAGTTCACCAAGAGCAGCGTGTCCTTCTCGCGTTTCAACAACCATGCGCAAGCCACATTATTGGTGGGTTGCTCAAAGGTGATGTGGATTTTCCTAATAATGGGGTATTTCGAGAGGATGCTGATGCCGCCGCCCCTGCCATAGCGGGCTGAGTCGCGATAAAGATAGACTTGGGAGAACAAACTGTCTATTGCCTGCAGACCACGGTCATCGGTAGTGCCTTCCTGCAGGCAGACGATATCGGCATCCTGCTGCTTGATATATTGCAATACGGGGTTGTCGGTAGTGAGATGCGCGAAGCCTCCGAATCCCCAAGTATTGTAGGAGAGCACCTTCATGTCGGCATTTTCTATGGAATGGGTGATGTTGAGAGGCGTATAGGTTCTAACGGGAACAAACGCCACGACAAAGCCTAAGAAGGGAATGAGGACATAGCGCATCTTGAAGAATACCCAAAACACGAGGAATGCCAAATTGAGCAGGAGAAATCCGGGGAAGAACAAACTGAAACAGGACAACGTGGGATGGGCTTCGGGATTAAGATTCCCCGCATAGCCCGACAACAGCATCAGGACGATAGCGAAAATATTCACAGCCGCTATCGTCCTGAGGGTGACCGATTTCAGATGCCTTATCATAATTATAAAGGCTTATTTGTTGTTGAAGTCGAAGAGCCGCCGCTTCTCCTCGGGCGTGAGGCTGTCGTAGCCGCTCTTGCGAATTTTGTCGAGAATCTCGTCCATTTCCTGTTCCTCCTTCTTTTTCCGCTCATTATATTCCCAATCGGTCTCATGCGAAGTATTTCTGCTCGAGGAATCCTCGCGCGTGTTGCTCCAGCGGTTGGACGACTTGTGCTGGTGCCGGTCCCACTGGTTCTTCAGGTTGGAGAAGAACTGCGAGCCACCGTCCATATTGAGCCCCTCGGGATGATGGTTCCAGTGGCGAATCATGAGGAAGCCGATGAGCATACCACCAAGGTGGGCGAAGTGGGCGACACCATCGCTCGACGTACTGATGGCGGAGAACAGTTCGATGAACACATAGAAGAGCACGAACCACTTTGCCTTGATGGGCACTGGAATGGGGAAAATAAAGATGCGGTCGTTGGGGAATGTCATACCGAATGCGAGCAGGATGGCGTAGATGGCACCCGACGCACCGACGGTCGTCCACTGGTTGAGGACTTCTGCCGAATTCTGTGCCACGAGGTTCATCATGCCTAAATTGAAACCGGGAATCTGCTCTTGGGCTATCAGATAGAACTGTCCCAACTGGGCAAGCTCCTGACAGATGCCGGCACCAATTCCACAACTTATATAATAGAACAGAAACTTTCGTCCACCCCACACGCTCTCCATCACGCAACCGAACATCCACAGGGCAAACATATTAAAGAATATGTGTTGGAAGTTGGCGTGCATGAACATATAAGTGAAGAGCTGATAGAAATGAAAGTCCGGCGCCAAGAAGAAATGGAGACCGAACATGTTGCCACCAGGTATAACGGCAAAGAGCAGAAATACCGCAACATTGGCAATCAGCAAATATTTGGTGACGGGAGTTAATCTCAACATAACTTACACAATTAATAATCACATTATATGGCTGCAAAAGTACTAAAAATATCTCGTAAATCGCAGCATTTAGGCGATTTTACGGTTTTTTTTGCCTACTAAATGATATTTTTTGGCAAATCTGTTTGTAATTTGGAATTAATCTGTTATATTTGCTCCGTAATTTGAACAAAATGTATTATTGACATCCCATAAATTCACAATTATGAACAAGACAGATTTAATTAAGAAGATTTCTGAAGCTGCCTCTCTGAGTCAGGCAGACGCAAAGAAAGCATTGGACGCTGCCACAGAAGCTATCAAGAACGCTTTGGCAGCAGGTGACAAAGTTCAGCTCGTTGGCTTCGGCACATTCTCAGTTGCTGACCGTGCAGCTCGTAAGGGTGTGAACCCTGCTACAGGTGCTTCTATTGATATTCCCGCTAAGAAATTAGCTAAGTTCAAGGCAGGTGCTGAATTCGACAAGGCTCTCAATGCTTAAATAGACAGCGTCTTTTTTTAATTAAAATAAAGATCGCCACCATCGGGTTGGCGGTCTTTTTTTTATTTGGTGAAGATGCATGGAGGTTTCGCATCTTTATTTCCTTTTTTCATACTGAAATATTCGGTTATTGTTACCGCTCCGTAGTTCTCGCGCTCCGCGCGGGAACAATATCCGTTGTGTAGCCGCAACACACGGAGGTCCCGTCGCTCCGCGCGGGACGACTGACGATAATATCAAAGAAATATGGAGGTTCCGCGATGCATGGAGGTCTCGCGCTCCGCGCGGGAACAATAGCCGTTGTGTAGCCGCAACACACGGAGGTCTCGCGCTCCGCGCGGGACGACAACCGACAATACTATTAAAGAAACAACCGAAATAGATTACAGACTTCTATTATTACAAGTAAGTAATTGGGGCAGATTTGGTTGTCGTCCCGTGCTCCGTAGTTCTCGCGCTCCGCGCGGGAACAATAAACGACAGGAGTACGCGAAATAATAACCGATGGGCAAGATACGTACTCTGTTCCCGCGCGGAGCGCGAGAACTACGATGGTGCGGAACGATAAAGGGCGAAAGTTGCGGGTGATGTTCCCGCGCGGAGCGCGAGAACTACGGCGCGAGAACTACGGCGGAGCATCTTTATTTCCTATCGTATTTACTTACTAGCATATTCGATTGTCGTCCCGCGCGGAGCGACGGGACCTCCATGAGTCGCGGGAACATTGTTATCGGGCAAAGTTGGGTATTGTTCCCGCGCGGAGCGCGAGAACTACGGCTGCGCGAGAACTACGGCTGCGCGCAACAACACAAACTACAACTTTGAAAAAAAGAATAAGGGGACAATAGCAGCGCGCATCATTCGCCCTTCTATTGTCCCCTATATGATTAGGTTAGGGAATTTTATTGTCTCAACAGATTCAGCTTTACCTTGGGCTTCATCACGTTGTTCACTTTTTCTGTGTATTCCGGCAGACGAACCGTAACGGAGGAAGCGATGTTCTCTACGTTGTCACCCACCTGAATGATATAGTTGCCTGCCTCACCCAGCCACTGGCTGTTCGCCTCATCGAAACTCGTCAGGTCACGACGGTCCAACGTGATGTTGAGCGTCTGGCTCTCACCAGGCTTCAACAGACGGGTCTTGGCAAATCCCTTCAATTCACGGGCGGGCTTCTCGATGGAACCCTTGGGCGCAGAAACATAGACTTGTGCCACTTGCTTTCCAGCCACCTTACCCGTGTTCTTCACCGTAACGCTCACGTTCACCTTGTCACCCTTGGCGGATGCCTTGAGCTTGGAGAAGTCAAAACGCGTGTAGCTCAGACCGAAACCGAACGGGTAGGCTACATTCTTGCGGAATGTGTCGAAATAGCGGTAGCCCACGTAGATATCCTCTTCGTGATTGGAGAAGTTGACACCCTTCATCACACCCATAGCAAACTTGTCGGTGAAATTATAATAGTCGGGAGTCTGCGGGAAGTTCTTCGTTGACGGCACATCATAAACCGAGATAGGCCACGTCATGGTGAGATGTCCCGAAGGATTCACCTTGCCGGTGAGCACGTCTGCCACCGAGTTTCCGCCTTCCTCACCGGGCTGCCAAGCCACGAGGATAGCATCCACGGCATCCCGCCAAGATGCGGTCTCCATCACTGAACCACTGTTGAGAATCACCACAACGGGCTTACCGGCTTGATGGAACACGCTGCTCACGCGCTCAATCATCGATTTCTCGTCGTTGGAAAGGTTAAACTCCGTATCTATGTCGCGGTCGATGCCCTCGCCAGCCTGCCTACCGATGGTGATGATGGCTGCGTCGGCATCCTGACAAGAAGTCTCCACGCAACGGCGAGAGATTTCAATCTCGTCGAGTTTGGGCTGTCCCTGATTCAAGAACCACTTCTCTGGATTCTTGTCGGCTTGGAGTTTTAGCTTAGCGTATTTGATATAGCTTTCATAAAGGTCGGTGAGCTCTTTGGTAGTCTCCACTCCTACATTCTTCAGTCCCTGCTTCATATCCACCACGTAGGGCACGTTGACGCAGCCGGAACCCAAGCCACCACTCATAAAGTCGTAGCTGCTGACACCGAACAGGGCAACCTTCTTCATGCTCTTGAGAGGCAGTGTTGCCTCGCCCGTCGTTGAAGAGGGCAGCGTAGCATTCTTGAGCAGCACCATGCCCTCGGTGGAGCTTTGGCGCGTCACCTGTGCATGAGCCTTCAAGTCGGGCTTGTTGCTATACTTATAATTTTTAAACTTAGGAGTCTTGACGATATATTCCAAGATTCTCTTCACTTCTCGGTTGAGAACCTCTTCACTGAGCTTACCGTTCTTGACGGCTGCAACGATTTCCTTTGCCTGTTCTCCGTAGCCCGGCATGAGGAGGTCGTCGCCGGCATCGGGTTCCGTCCAAGTGGGCAGGTCGGGACGGATGCCTATCCAATCCGTCATGACGATTCCGTCAAATCCCCACTCGTCGCGCAGGATAGTGGAAAGGAGTTCTTTGTTGTTCTGTGCATAAACGCCGTTGATGCGATTGTAGGAAGCCATCAGCGTCCAAGGATGACTTTGGCGAACCATTCGCTCGAAACCGCGCAGATAAAGTTCGCGCAATGCTCTCTGGCTGACACGCTCATCCACACGTGTACGGTCGCCCTCCTGCGAGTTGACGGCAAAGTGCTTGGCGCTGACACCCACACCTTGACTCTGAATGCCCTTGACCATAGCGGTACCGATGATGCCTGTCACCATGGGGTCCTCACTATAATATTCAAAGTTGCGTCCGCAGAGAGGACTGCGGTGGAGGTTCATGCCCGGACCGAGAACCACGTCACAGCCATACTCCAAAGTTTCGTTACCAATACATTTGCCCACCTGCTCCACCAATTCCGTATTCCAAGTGGAAGCCAGACAAGTGCCGATAGGGAAGCCCGTGGCATAGAAGGTTTGTGAGGTACCTTCACGCGTCGGGTCGATATGCACGCCCGCAGGTCCGTCGGTGAGCACCGTTGAGGGAATTCCGAGGCGCGGAATTGCCACGGTGATGCCGGCAGCGCCAGCTACGAGACGCTTCTGATGACCCAGCATGGCGCCGGAGCCAACGAAACCGTCGTTGCCACCACCCACGAGCATCTGTGCCTTTTCTTCGAGCGTCATCGCTTTGATAACCTCGTCGATGTTGTCTGCCCGTAGCTGCGGAGCGTTCTGTGCAGCGATTCCCAGCGAGAATAGGGCTGAGAACGCAAGAACTGTGAATCTGATATGCTTCATATATTTTGGTTTTATAGTTGTTTTTTTCAAGAGATGAGGGGCCCCCAACTCCTATTTTATTATAAAGATGAGAGAATTCAACTCTCGCATGTAAGATGGAGACACTCCTAACTTCTATCTCCTAACTCATCAAAACTCCTATCTCCTAATTCCTAACTCCTAACTGTTTGAGCAGCCAGTTCTCCCACTCGTCCCACTGCTCTTGGTACCAGAAGTGACCGGTTTGCTGATAGACGCTGAGCGTCTTGGGAGCGGTGACCACGTTGTACGTGCCATAGGATGACGTGGGCGGAACCACCTCGTCGTTATAGCCGAAGCTATACCAGCCTTGGCATTTCACGCGGCGGGCAAAGTTGACTCCATCGTAATAGCGAGCGCCCTCAATACTCTTCTGGTCGGGATTCTTCACCTTGTAGAAATAGTGGGGCCAGCCTCCTGCCACGCCCTTTAGCTCTGACTCATGGTCGCAAAGCGCGTCATGGACAACGCCGATAAACGTAACGCGCGAATCGAGGGCAGCCGTGGAGAGCGAGAGGAATCCGCCCTGACTGCTACCCGTGACGCCCAACTGCTGACCATTCCACTCGGGCAGACTGGCGATATAGTCAACGCAGCGCACGCAACCTACCACGACACGGCGGTAATAATTATTGTAAGGGTCATTGAGGTTACAGTTCCAATAATTGTTGAGTGCACCGGCGAGCAGGTTGTCATAGACCTTCTGCTGCATGGTTACGGGAATGCCGTGGATGCCTATTTCCAGCGTGATGCAGCCCTGTGATGCCGTCCATCTGTCGCCCTCATAGGGACGCACACCTGCACCGGGCACCCGAAGCAGAGCGGGATATTTGCCCGGCTTCACCGGTACACAGAGGATTCCATAGATGAGACTGCCCTCACGTTCGTTCTGAAAGTTGACTTCATACACATTGACCTCGTCGGTGCAACGCTCCGGCAATAAAATTCGCTTGGAGTTGAGAGGAATCTTGCGTGCCTCTTCGAGGGCTTTCGACCAAAATTCGTCAAAGTCCCTCGCATCTTGGGTAGCTGGCTGAATCTTCTCGGGTGAGAAGCCTGCCGTGCACAGTCCCTCATAGTCCTTACCATCTACGTGGGCAGTAACCTTGACGCGGTAGAAGCCGGGGTGGTTCATCGTGCCTGTCCATTGCGTTTCGCCTTCCTTGAGTGTAAGACTCTTGTGGACATCGGGATACATCACGGGACCTGCCTCAAGGTCCACCTTAGCGTTCTGCAAGGTAGTGCCCGACTTGAGTACACTGATGCGGAACACGGCTTTCTCACCGGTCTTATAATTCCAGTCGCGGTGGTCGGGCTGAACAGTTACCGTAATGTTGTTGCCTCTAATTTGAGCGCTGACAGGCAATAGAGATAGAACTAAAAGAAATAATATTAGAGATCGCTTCATTGTAAATATACAGGTTTTTATTTATTGCAAAGTTATTGTTAATTGAACTAAATGAATTTACAAATATTGCTCGAAACTGGTATTATTTTGCTTAATTGTTCACAGCAAAAAACAAAAATTGCTTTTCGCGGACAGAGATAGCGATTAATTTGTAACTTTGCAATGATAGGATGGAACGTTTCAATCAAAAACTATAACAACCAATGAATAAATTCAGACTGCTATTTCTCACCACTGTGCTCGTCCTGGTGGCAACAGTGGGAAATGCCAAAGTCAGACTGCCCCATCTGATTGGCGATGGTATGATTCTGCAACAAAACACCGATGTAAGACTCTGGGGATGGGACAAGCCCGGAACCACGGTTCGCGTGACCAACTCCTGGTCGGGCGATGTGGCAGAGACTAAAACGGGAAAAGACGGCAAGTTTCTCCTGACTATCCACACGCCCAAAGCCAGCTACACGCCCCTGAGCATCACCTTTGACGACGGCGACAAAACCACTGTCAACAACGTGCTGAGCGGTGAGGTTTGGGTCTGCGCCGGACAGAGCAACATGGAGATGCCCTTGAAAGGATTCGGCAACTGTCCTGTGGAGGGTTACAATGAGGAGGTGATTGAATCCAAGAAATTCGGCGGCATCCACTACGTGAAGATTCCCAGTGTGATGAGCATGAAGCCCCTCAACGATGCTGACTGCCATTGGGACGCCATCTCGCCGGAAACCGTCGGTGACTGCTCAGCTGCGGGATGGTTCTTTGCCAAGACAGTGAATCAGGCGCTGGATATTCCCGTGGGTCTCATCCTCGCCAACAAAGGCGGCACACGCGTGGAGAGCTGGCTCGATGCTGAGAATCTGAAGAAATACACCAAGGAGAGCCTCGACTCTATGGAGAACGTTAAGAAGTTCTCTTGGGACTATCACCGCCCATTGGTTTGGGGTAACGGTACCTTCTCTCCCATTCTCAACTACACGGTGAAGGGAATCCTTTTCTATCAAGGCTGCTCCAACGTGGGCGACCCCGGAGACCAATATTCGCAAAGGCTGAAACTGCTGGTGGAACAGTGGAGGCGCGACTTCAAATTAGGGGAAATTCCGTTCTACTTCGTTCAGATTGCACCTTATTATAATGATGACGTGAACGGTGACTGGGGACCGAAACTGCGCGAACAGCAATGGAAGGCTTCCAAGATAATTCCCAACAGCGACATCGTCTGCACCGAGGACTTGGTGTATCCGTGGGAGACGCAGCAGATTCACCCATCGCAGAAGCGTCAAGTGGGTCAGCGATTAGCCTACATCGCGCTCAACCACGACTATGGCATGAAGAGTCTGATGTGTGAAAGCCCGGAAGTGAAAGACTACAGTTTCAAGGGTGACACTTGCTTCGTTCATTTGCAGAACGACTATGGTGCCATCTCGCGCTATGAGGACATTCAAGGCTTTGAATTGGCTGGAGAGGACAAGGTGTTTCATAAGGCAAACGCCTACTACTATTGGACGAAGGGCATCATCATCACTTGCCCCGAAGTGAAGAAGCCTGTAGCCGTGCGCTATTGCTTCCGCAACTTCCAGCTTGGCAATGTAGCCAATGCTGCAGGTCTGCCGCTGTTCCCGTGGAGAAGCGACAACTGGTAATATATTGAGTTAGGAGTTAGGAGTTAGAAGATAGGAGTTTGAATGAGTTAGGAGATAGGAGTTAGGAGTTGTGTTGCCGAACACGAGGGCGAAAGCTAATTATGCATTGTGCATTATGCATTAGAAGTTACCTACTGAACTTACCGAACTCCTATTGTTAGGTGCGCAGCCAATTATGCATTGTGCATTATGCATTATGCATTATTATGAATGCTCATGCTTTACGTCGAATTTATCCATTCATTTCTCATGAGATACAAAAGTAATGGATGATTTCTATTGGAATCCGCCATTTAACCTATATATAATAATGTACTCAACTTTCGCATTTATGGAGGAGTCAAAGGAGTTAAAAGGAGTCAAAGGAGTTAAGACATTACTATAGAAGAATTCTGATACCCTTCAGCACTGTTGTCTTTAACTCCTATAACTCCCTTTGACTCCTAATAACTCCTTTGAAGTAAGCAAGTTGCCAACTTGCGTAACTTCAATAATGTATAATCGTCCGCAAGGCAGTTGTCTTACGGACGATGCTATAATTGTATGAAGCAGAATGGCTATCAACGATTGTGGATAGCCTTTATTTCCTCACGGATTACTTTCAACGTGGACTTGTCCTTGGCAAAGACGGAATTAAGACCTTGTGCCTCTTGGGCAGGGTCGCCTGTGTAGGGGTCGCCCACCTGCCACTGCTCGTGGTTCGGCTGTGCGAATCCACCCCAACCCCAGAAGTTGCAACCGGCGAAGCGACCGCCACTACGCATGTTGTCTGCGACCAACTGGAACACGTAGCGGTAATAAGCATCGCGAGCCTCCGTGGGGGAGCCGGGAGTGAAACTGAAGTTGTCGCGCGGATAACCGAACTCCTCCATCACAAGCGGTTTCTTGATTTCCTCGCAAATACGCAGGTGGCGCTCTATATAGTCACGCGAGTTGTCGCAGGCGCGCTGCAAGTCCTCCTTGAGCGAGTCGCGCTTTGCCCAACTCCAATTGTAGGGCCACAGATGGATGTTGCAATAATCGATATTGGGGTCGCTGCAGATGCGTTTCCAACAGTCGTATTCGCCCTCACAGCCCCATGCGCCCTCGCTGCCGACGGAGATGAGATGGTTGCCGTCAAGACTGCGGATGAGGGCGGAAGCCTCGCGGAGCCATTTCTCAAAAGCGGGAATAGCCTTCTTGGAGAAGGCGCGCGGCTCGTTGCCTATCTGCCAAGACATGATAGCCGAATCATCCTTATAGGCTTTGCCCGTATAGCGGTTGGTGCGGTTGACGATGAAGCGGACGTAGTCATAGAAAAGCTGGTGAGCCTTCTCGCTGTAGGCGAATTTCTCCACGAAACTCATATACGCAGGATAGCCCGCCTCATTAGGACGGGGAGCCTTACCCTCGCCGGCATGCTCCAGATAGAAGCCATAGCCGCCGCTCCATTCCCACGAATTGTTCAGATAGAGCACCGCCACCATGCCGCGCTTCCCCATCTGCATGAGCAGATAGTCGAGTCCGTCGAGGATGGTATCGTTGTAAACGCCCGGCGCGACCTGCAGTGTAGGCTCCACCTTGGTCTTTACGCCACGCTCACCGTCGGAGCCAACGAGGATGCGCAGGTTGTCAATACCCTGTTTCTTTAGAAAATCCAACTCTTGGCAGAGTCGTTCGCGGTCGCCACCCTGTCCGGTAGAGCCGAGGATGGCACCATACCAAAAGTTTGTACCCACGAAATAATAGGGCTGTCCGTCACGCCAAAGCTGTCCGTCGTGCTGCGTCACGAATCCGTTTCCAGCCTGTGCTGTCAACGCCATGAGCATTACGAACAACGACAAGAAAATACGTTTGAAATTGGTCATAGGTTGTTGATTCTTTACTATGGAGCAAAGTTACAAATAAAAGCTCGAGAATGTTTGTACTATTTTGCCCGGTGTTGATAGAATCGTGGAAAAATGGGAATATATAATCCCCGCGCATGGAGGTCTCGTCACATGGAGGTCTCGCGCTCCGCGCGGGACGACTGACGTATTTATCCCTATGTTAGTTGACACAGCATGGATATTCCATCGCGATGCATGGAGGTCCCGTCGCTCCGCGCGGGACGACTGCCAAACCTGAACCAAACAACAATATACGGTTTTCTGTTCCGTATCGTAGTTCTCGCGCTCCGCGCGGGAACATCACCCGACAGTACAAATAATTACTTCGGCTTTACTTCTTTTTTCGCTTAGTTAGCTTTATTCGGTTGTCGTCCCGCGCGGAGCGCGAGACCTCCGTGAGTTGCGGACAACATTAATTACATATAAGGATGATGTTCCCGCGCGGAGCGCGAGAACTACGGAGAAGGCGGGACGACTGCAGATAGTACAAATAATTACTACGGCTTTACTTCTTTTTTCGCTTAGTTGGCTCAGTCGGTAGTCGTCCCGCGCGGAGCGCGAGACCTCCGTGAGTTGCGGAAACAACATCTGCAATTACACGTCGGATGATGTTCCAGCGCGGAGCGCGAGAACTACGGAGAAGGCGGGACGACTGCAGACAGTACAAATAATTACTCCGGATTTACTTCTTTCTTCGCTTAGTTGGCTCAGTCGGTAGTCGTCCCGCGCGGAGCGCGAGACCTCCGTGAGTTGCGGACAACATCTACAATTACACGTCGGATGATGTTCCCGCGCGGAGCGCGAGAACTACGGCTGCGGAAACAATGTCTGCATAATAAATTTCGTTTACTGTATAAAAAAAGAGTGCTAACAAGCACACTTCAGTAACCTGTTTGTTAGCACTCTCTAAACTTATCAATCCTACAAGGATTATTCTTTCTCCCGTTCCAATACCTTATCCACGTGGTCTGCCACTGTTTCGGGCTTGATGCGGTTGAGACAAGCATAGTCACCGCGCTTGCAGGCTTTTTCGCCGTAGATGCTGCAGGGTCGGCAGGAGAGCGGCAACTGGACGCAATCCTCTATTTTCTGGTTCCAACCCAAGAAACCGGCATAAGGGTGCGTGGCTCCCCAGATGCTCACCACGGGCGTGGCGATGAGCGAGGCAAGATGCATATTGGCAGAATCCATGCTGACCATCACGTCGAGGTTGCTCATCAGAATGAGTTCCTGCTCGAGTCCACTAAGAACTGCCGAAGCATTGAGGCAGTGTTCGTGCAATTCGGCTATCTCGTCAAGCCCCTTCTTCTCGCGGGCACCGCCACCAAAAAGGAAGATGCGGCAACTGGGATGGCGCTTGATGATGATGTCGATGACCTTCTTCATAAGACTCAACGGATACATCTTGCCCGCATGGGCAGCGTATGGCGCAATACCTATCCACTGCTGGAAGGGGCGCTTCTCTCCAATTTCGGGAGGAAGCAGGCGCAGGTTGCCATGCTGGTTGGGGAAGATGGACTTGAAATGCCCCAACTCAATGGGATAGCCCAAACGCGAGAACACGTCGGCATAATTCTCGAAAGTAGTGGGCAGTTGCTTGAAGACCTTGTGCTTCGTCGCCACAAGACGGTGACGCTGCTTACGGTGCTTATTGATGTGCTCTACGCGAAACTGGTCGATATTGAAGCGCGTGCGCAACCATTTGGTGCGCAAAACGTCGTGTAGGTCGGCAATTGCCGTAAAATTCTTTGCCGTAAGCCGGCGGTAGAGCGTGTTGAGACCTACCACTCCCACATATTCCTTTCTCATATCGGCATCCATAAATCCCACTCTGGGTGCCATAAAATCGAAAAACGGTCTCGCGAAAGGCTGGCTGAGAACGGTGATGCGCAGTTCGGGATATTGCCTAGCGAGTTCATAAACCACGGGTACGGTCATAGCGACGTCGCCCAGGGCTGAGAAACGTATGATGAGGATATGTTCAGTCTTCATGGGGTAACAGGAGATTTACCGTTTTTTATTTTTGTTTATAAAGTACCGGGTTGGTATCGGCATCGTTGTACATTTTCATTTGCTTGTACACCTTCATGTATTTCCTGCCAGCCTTGATGTCGTCGAGCAACTGGTCGATAGCCAAAGCCAAATCCTTCTGTTGCTCAAGCAGGACAGCCAATTTCTCGGCGCACTTCTTGCGGTGTTCCTCCGAGGCATCCTGCCGCTCAGCTTGCTCTCTCATGTGATAAATCTTCAGCGCCAAGATACTCAACCGGTCCACTGCCCAAGCGGGACTCTCGGTGTTGATAGTGGCATCGGGCAACGGCGTGACATCAGAGAAAAGCTGACGGAAGTAGGCATCAATCTGCTCCACAAGGTCGGTGCGGTCCTGATTGCTGCGGTCGATACGGTGCTTGAGCTGCATTCCCTCCACGGGGTCAAGGTGAGGATCGCGGATAATATCCTCGAAATGCCACTGCACAGTGTCAATCCAGCTCTTGAGGTAGAGCCTATTCTCAATCGAGTCACGCTTATAAGGGTTGTTGATAGGCGTGTCGATGTTATCTTTCACATGATAATCGTTAATTGCCTGATTAAAAATCTGATTACAGAGTTGGGTAAACGACATTTTATTATAGTTGTTGGTTGCTAATTTTAGGACGTTCAAAACATTATTGCAAAGGTATGTATTATAATTCAAACGACCAACTAAAAGTGAGCAAAATTAATAAGTTTTGCACAAAAATGGGACAAAAAAATGCACACAATGCAGTGGTTTGTGCAGTGAAAGCATCTTTTTTGTTTAAAAAGTTTGCTCAATTGAAATAAAATTTGTTTCTTTGCACGCGATTTAAAGTCGAACACAAATAAAACATTTAATTATTTAACAAATCATGGCAGAAGAAATTGAAAGCAAAGTTAAGGAGATCATCGTTTCCAAACTTGGAGTTGACGAGTCTGAGGTAAAGCCTGAGGCAAGTTTCACAAATGATCTCGGTGCTGACTCTTTGGATACCGTAGAGTTGATAATGGAGTTTGAGAAGGCATTTGGCATCTCTATTCCTGATGACAAAGCTGAGAAAATCGCCACAGTGGGCGACGCTATCGCTTACATCAAAGAGAACGTAAACAAGTAATCTGAGATTTTTTTCAGTCATTTGATTGATGGTTGATAAGGGGAGGATGCCGTCGCTTCGTTATGCTTCTGCATATACGGTTGTGGCGTGCACTTATCAGCCACCAATCAATTTTTTATTATTTTATTTATAAATTACCAAGATTAATGGAATTAAAAAGAGTAGTGGTAACGGGTTTAGGCGCTGTAACACCGGTAGGAAATACCGCAGAGGAGACTTGGAAGAATCTTCTCGCCGGAAAGAGCGGAGCCGCACCCATCACCCAATTCGACACGTCCAAATTCAAGACCCATTTTGCTTGCGAGGTAAAGAATCTGAATGTGTTGGATTATCTTGACCGCAAGGAAGCGCGCAAGATGGACCGTTACACTCAACTGGCTATGATTTCAGCCATCCAAGGCGTGAAAGACGCCGGTTTGGACTTGGAAAAAGAAGACAAGGACCGCATTGGTGTCATCTATGGTGTTGGCATCGGCGGTATCCGCACCTTCGAGGACGAGGTGGTATATTATGGTCAGCATGCCGAAGACGGTCCCATGTTCAGCCCCTTCTTCATTCCGAAGATGATTGCTGACATCGCAGCAGGTCAGATATCCATTCACTTTGGATTCCACGGTCCTAATTTCACTACAACAAGTGCTTGCGCCTCTTCAGGCAATGGTCTGTGTCAGGCTTTCAACTTGCTCCGTCTGGGCAAGGCTAACATTATAGTTACTGGTGGTGCTGAGAGCGCCATTTGCGCTTGTGGCGTAGGTGGTTTCAATTCGATGAAGGCTCTCTCCACACGCAACGATGACCCTGAGCATGCTTCTCGTCCCTTCAGTGGAAGCCGCGACGGTTTCGTCATGGGCGAGGGTGCCGGCTGTATCATTCTTGAGGAACTGGAACACGCCAAGGCTCGTGGCGCACACATCTATGCTGAGATGGTAGGCGAAGGCGAATCCGCAGATGCCCACCACATCACAGCTCCCCATCCCGAAGGACTGGGTGCACGCCTTGTGATGGAGGCAGCTCTGGATGATGCCAACCTCAAACCTGAGGACATCGACTACATCAATGTGCATGGCACTTCTACGCATTTAGGCGACCTCTCTGAGGCAAAGGCAATCAAGGATGTATTCGGCGATTCTGCTTACAAGCTCAACATCTCTTCCACAAAGAGTATGACAGGCCACATGCTCGGCGCTGCCGGTGCCGTGGAGGCTATGGCAGCCATCTTGTCTGTGCAAAACGATATCGTGCCGCCTACCATCAATCATGAGGAAGGCGATGACGACCCCGAAATCGACTATAAGTTGAACTTCACTTTCAATAAGGCACAAAAGCGCACGGTTCGCGCCGCTTTGAGCAACACATTCGGTTTCGGTGGACACAACGCATGTGTGGTTTTCAAAAAGTATGCTGAATAATCTTTTGGACATCATAAAGCTCCCTTTCCGTAAAGAAAAGGAGCTTTATATTTCCATACACGACATCTTCGGGGTATATCCCCGCAACATCACCTACTACAAACAGGCGCTGATGCACAAGAGCATCATGCACCGCAATGAGAAAGGAAAACCCGTCAACAACGAACGGCTGGAGTTTCTCGGCGATGCCATTCTCGACGCCGTAGTAGGCGACATCGTGTATGTTCACTTCCCCGGAAAGCGTGAGGGCTTTCTGACCAATACGCGAAGCAAACTCGTTCAGCGCGAGACACTCAACAAGCTGGCTCAGGAGATGGGTATCAACCAGCTCATTCTAAGCAGCGGACACAGTTTCTCCCACAACAGCTATATGGGAGGAAATGCGTTTGAGGCGCTGGTTGGCGCTCTTTATCTCGACCGTGGCTACGATGCCTGCATGAAGTTCATGAAGAAACGTATCCTCACCCAGATGATTAATATTGATAAGGTGGCTTACAAAGAGGTGAACTTCAAGAGCAAGCTCATTGAGTGGAGTCAGAAGAATCGCGTGAAGTTGAGTTTTGAACTCTTGTCGCAGAATAAGGACAAGAACGGAAGCCCTATCTTTACCTATCAAGTAGTGATAGAGGGAGTAGAGGGATGTTCTGGAAAGGGTTTCTCCAAGAAGGAGAGCCAACAACAGGCAAGCAAACTCACACTGGAGAAGTTGAAAAAAGAGCCTCAGTTCATCGATGCCGTGTTTGAAGCCAAGGGCAAGCGCACCAAGATGGAAGAGGAGCCTGTCAACTTAGTGCCCGACACTGAGGAGAAGATGGACTTTCTCATTCCGCAGGGTGACGAGCAACAGCCTGAAGAGGAAAAACACGTCACGGTGTTCAAAGAGAAAGTATATAGCGAAAACGGAGAGGCAACCAACGACGAGCAGCCTGCAACCGCTGAGACGGAAACAAAACAAGCTGCTTCTAACGATGAATTCGATTTGAGCGACATCAGCGTCAAGTCGCAGAGCCGCGAAGATATCATCGCTGCCGCTGAGGAAGCCGCTTTCAAGGAATAACCGCAAAACGCCAATTTAAATAGCGGCGCTGACTCAATGGAGAGTCAACGCCGCTATTTTTGTTTCTGGCAAACATCCATGAGGATTACTTGCCTCATTTTTCCTACTAACTGTTTTTCCTTATTAGTCTACGAATATCCTCTATCTTAGCATCGAAAGGTCCGGAATGTTCCAACTTGAGCGTGCACATGGCTGCTGCAAAACGTCCCGCCTCATCAGGGTCTGCGCCTTGCAAGCGAAGATACAGATAACCTGTACTATAGGTATCGCCACAGCCGGTCGCATCCACTACCTCCCGTGGCTTGTAGGCAGGAATCTCATAGAACTTTCCGTTGACATAAACCACGGAACCATAGCTGCCCAGCGTCACGATGACCTCACGCACTCCATAGGAGGCAAGCTCCAAAGCTACTGAGCGAGGGTCGTGAGAGGAAGTGACGACTTCCATCTCGTGCTCATTGAGTTTCAAAAAGTCGGTACACTCCAACACCTTAGCCTTGTCTTTCCAATCAACGGGATATACCTTCTCGTCACGCACCTCACGCAGATATCCCTGCACGTCAATCGACACACGTCCCTTCGTGGAAAGATAGTGTACCACTTCCACGGGAAAATCATGTGCCAAGAGCGAGCCTAAGTGAAACACCTTAGCCTCCAGCGGCTTCACCTCGTCCATTGTGAAAGCATCCGCCTTTGCCAGCACACGCTGCTGACGGTTGTTGGAGTCGGTACCATACTTATTCTCAAAGAATACCGTATGCTCACTTTTATAAGCCGTCACGTCAACGCCCATCTTTCGAAGGCATTCCACCTCTTGGTTGATATATTCCCCACCCTTTGTGACGAGTTGGAAACTCACCCGCTGGGGAAGATGACTGATGCCGTGGGCAAAATAAAAAGAAGTTCCACCCGCGAGGTCAAGCGAGCGTTTAGGGGTGATAATGCGGTCATGGGTAAGATGACCGATGCAACAAATATCTTTCATTATCGTTGAATATTCTTAAACAGGACTGTCGCCTAGTGTTTCCGCCTTTTTCGCCGCAAAGGTAGTGGAAATCATGGTAAGTACAAAAAAAATAGCCCAATTATTTCATTCTTTACTCTATTAAACTATATTTAGATAAGATAGGCAGCATCTCGGAATAAAAAATAAACAAGTTTATTTTGTTCTTCGCTCGATTTATCTTCGATGAACACTTGCTGCGCTCGGAAAAATCCAAGCAAGCTTGTTTTTTCACTCTCTTGCTACGTGTTTGCACTATCTTTGCAAAGATAGGCGGCATCTCGGAATAAAAAATAAACAAGTTTATTTTGTTCTTCGCTCGATTTGCACTATCTTTGCAGAAAAAGGGAGGTTTAGATGAGTCATCCTTTATGGCAAGACGAATACTGGCTTTACATTATCCAGCTTTTCCTTAAAAAGCCGGAGGGGGTGAAACACCTCTATTCGCGACAACTCATCGACTTGAGTTTGGAACTCCACATCGAACCCGAGTATCTTCACTCGCAGATGATGCAGCTTCGTCATATCGACTCGCCCAAGCTGCAACGGCTTTGGGACAAATACAGTCAGAAGCCCCAACAACTGGGCAAGAAGGTGAGAACGCTGCGCAAAATGCGTGGTTTCGGTCACGCAGAGGACTTCTACAAAGACGTAAAGGTTGACGTAGAATGGGAAAAAATGTACCAGCCCCTGCCCAGCGAGCCCCGACTCAAGCCCATCATGCTTGTTATCATTCTTGACCTCTACTTCCGTCTCACTCCCAACACCATGGTGAAGGAGACACCCGAAATCATAGAATTAGCCAATCTGATGCACATTCCTGCCCAACTCATTGTGGATGTGCTTCAATGTTTTCTCACTTGCGACCCATACCTCAATTTCGTTCCCGATGTGGGTAACAATTTGTTGGGACCTTGCAGTGAGATTTGGAACGAATATGGCAATTTGGAACCCCAGCAATTAGAGGGTATCGCCGCTCAAATGAAGTTTTATTTCAATTAATCAATGCCGTGGCTCAGAAATTAGTTCAAACGCAAACCCAACGTCAAGTTCAGCAGTTGCATCTCTCGCAGCAGCAACTTCTTAACATCAAGCTCTTGGAAATGCCTCTCACCAAACTGGAAGAGAGCGTGAAGGCTGAGATGGACGACAATCCTGCCTTGGAAAAAGACTATGATGCCGACGAAGACCACCTTGCCGGAAACAATGCGGATGATGGCAGCGACGCGTTAGAAGAAGATGATTCTGCTGAAAACAATGACGACAGCCGCGAAGACCGGGAGGATGCGCTCGACGAGGCGCTGCAAAACATGGGCAGCGACGATGAGATGCCGGAGGTTTACAGTCGACAAAATCAGAATAATGCCGACTACGAGGAGATTGTTTACGGTGACACGACATCTTTCTACGACAAACTGAAAGAGCAGCTCGACATGGAACCGCTCAGTCAGAAGGACCACGATGTGATAGAATACCTCATTGGGTCACTCGATTCCGACGGACTCCTGCGCAAGGACTTAGATACCATCTGCGATGAACTTGCCATCTATCAGAATATCGACGTTGACGAGAAAACGTTAGAGAAACTTCTCCATCGCTTGCAACAATTCGACCCGGCAGGCATTGGTGCCCGCTCATTGCAGGAATGTCTCCTGCTCCAGATTCAACGCAAGCCCAAAAGCCATTTGCGCGACCTCATGGAGGAAGTCATAGCCCATCATTTTGAGGAATTTACCAAGAAACATTGGAACCGCATCAACTCCGCACTCAAGCTATCTCCCGAACAGAGCGAGACTCTACAGCGGGAACTGCGCAAGCTCAATCCAAAGCCCGGTGCCGCAATGGGCGAGACCGAAGGACGAAACATGCAGCAGGTGACACCCGACTTTATTGTTGATACGGAAGACGACGGCAGCGTAACGTTCACCATCAACTATGGGGATATTCCCAACCTCAAGGTAAGCGACTCCTTTACGCAGATGGTCGATACCTACCGCAACAACAAGAAAGGCATGAGCCGTGGCGACAAGGAGGCTCTGCTCTATGCCAAAGAGAAGGTGGACCGCGCCAACAGCTTCATCGAGGCGGTGAAACAGCGTCGCCATACGCTTTATGTCACGATGAAGGCTATTATTGATTGGCAGAAAAAATACTTTCAGGATGGCGACGAGGCAGACCTCAAACCTATGAAGTTGAAAGATATCTCCGACAAGACGGGACTGGATATGTCGACCATCTCGCGCGTGAGCAACCAGAAATATGCTCAGACGCGTTGGGGCATCTTCCCCCTGCGCCATTTCTTCACGGGCGGCTACACCACCGACGACGGAGAGGAACTTGCCAAACAAAAGATGATGCTTGCACTCAAAGATATTATTGACCACGAAGACAAGAAGCACCCGCTGAGCGACATCGAACTGATGCGTCGCATGGCTGAGAGAGGCTGCCCCATTGCACGGCGGACGGTAACGAAATACCGCGAACAATTGGGACTTCCCGTGGCAAGATTGAGAAAATAACATTTGTATTTATGATGAAAGCGAAGAATCTTATCCTTACAGCACGCGTGCTGAGCATGATTTTCACGCCATTCTATCTGCCCTTGGTGGCAATGATAGCGTTGTTCATCTTCAGCTACCTCAGCATCCTCGACTTGGGCTATAAGCTCATCGTGCTGACGCTCATCTATACCATGACCATTCTCCTGCCCACGTTGCTCATCCATATCTACCGAAATTATCAAGGATGGACATCGAGGGAGTTAGGCGTAAGGGAGCGTCGTATGATTCCTTATATCATCAGCATCCTCTGTTATTTTCTCTGTTTCTATGTGATGAACCTTTTCCACATGCCTACTTTCATGGGTTCTATCGTTGTGGCGGCATTGTTCATTCAAATTGTATGCGCCGTCATCAACATCTGGTGGAAAATCAGTACCCATACGGCAGCCATCGGAGGCTTCTTCGGTGCGCTGACGGCTCTCTCCTTTATTTTCGATTTCAATCCTATCTGGTGGCTCTGCCTGATACTGTTCCTCGCCGGACTGGTGGGCACAAGTCGCATGATATTGCGTCAACACACGCTCTCACAAGTTGTGTTGGGCTTCCTCACGGGTGCGGCTGTGGGATATTCCATGTTCTTCACACCCATGATGTATTAACAGCAAACTACAACAACAATTATAAAATCAAACAGAAAAATGAAACCATTAGTCAGTATCATTATGGGCTCCACAAGTGATATGCCCGTTATGGAAAAAGCCATGAAGTGGCTCAACGACAATGCCATTCCCTTTGAGGTCAATGCCCTTTCGGCACATCGCACTCCCGATGCCGTCGAGGCTTTCGCCAAGGGCGCCAAGGAACGTGGCATCAAGGTTATCATTGCCGGTGCGGGTATGGCTGCTGCACTGCCAGGAGTCATCGCCGCCTCCACCCCACTGCCCGTTATTGGTGTGCCTATCAAGGGTATGCTTGACGGACTCGACGCCATGCTCTCTATCATTCAGATGCCGCCAGGCATCCCTGTGGCAACCGTGGGTGTGAACGGAGCACAAAACGCTGCCATTCTTGCTGCTGAGATGATTGCCTTGGGCGACCCCGAGACTGCTAAGAAGGTAGACGCATGGAAGGCTGGATTAGGTAAGAAAATCGAGAAAGCCAATCAGGAACTTGCTGAGGTGAAATATGAGTTCAAATGTAATTGATTTGTTCAACTACCATCGCCGTCCCACGTCGGTGGTTCATATCGGCGCCTTGTACATGGGTGGCGACAATCCCATCCGTATCCAGTCGATGACCACCACGAGTACCGACGACACTGAAGCCTCTGTGGCTCAGGCGGAACGCATCATCAAGGCGGGTGGAGAACTTGTGCGCCTCACCACGCAAGGCTCACGC
Organism: Prevotella sp.; assembly: GCA_050946455.1. Taxonomy (GTDB): domain Bacteria; phylum Bacteroidota; class Bacteroidia; order Bacteroidales; family Bacteroidaceae; genus Prevotella. The sequence continues at coordinate 28,933 of JBMNUV010000021.1, read as the reverse complement.
GAGGCTGAGAATCTGAAGAACATCAATGCCGCCATCCGTGCCGATGGATTCAACACACCGCTTGTGGCAGATGTCCACTTCAACCCTCACGTGGCGGATGTGGCTGCGCTCTACGCGGAGAAGGTGCGCATCAATCCGGGCAACTATGTGGACCCGGCACGAAAATTCATCAAACAAGAATATACTGATGAGGAATACGCACAAGAACTGAAGAAGATAGAGGAGCGCTTCGTTCCTTTCCTCAATATCTGCAAAGAGCATCACACCGCCATTCGCATTGGTGTCAACCACGGTTCACTGTCCGACCGCATCCGCAACCGCTATGGCGATACGCCGGAAGGCATCGTTGAGAGTTGCATGGAGTTTCTGCGTATCTGCAAGCGTGAGCATTTCGACGACGTGGTCATCAGCATCAAGGCAAGCAACACGGTTGTGATGGTGCGCAGCGTACGGCTGTTGGTAGCTCAGATGGAGAAGGAAGACATGCACTATCCGCTTCATCTCGGTGTCACCGAAGCCGGTGAAGGCGAGGATGGGCGTATCAAGAGTTGCGTGGGCATCGGAGCCTTGTTGGCAGATGGTATTGGTGACACGGTGCGCGTCTCACTTTCGGAAGAGCCGGAAGCCGAAATTCCCGTGGCTCGCCATTTGGTTGACTATATCGGTCGCAAGGCGGGACACCAGTTAGTGCCGGGCATTGCATGTAATAAATTTGACTGGCTCCATCCGACGCGTCGCACGACGAAGGCGGTGGAGAATATCGGCGGCGACCACCTGCCTATCGTCATCACTTCCAACGAAGGCAATAAATCTGACTATATATATATAGGTAGTAAAAAACCGCAGAACTTGGATGCTTCCAAGAGGTATATCGTTGATTTCAATGTTTATGCCGACTTGGAGAAAGAGGGCAATGTTCCATCTAATGTCTATCCCATCTTCCCCGTCACTGCAATGCCACTCGTGGGGGCTTTGAAGGCTAAATTGAAATTTCTTGTGTTGCAGTTTGGAACACCTGCCGAGGAATATCTTGCCTGCTTGAAAACTCACCCCGAAGTAGTGGTGGTCTGCATGAGCAATCACCAAAACCGCTTGGGTTGTCAGCGTGCACTCGTGCATGAGATGATGAATGCGGGCGTGGAAAATCCTGTTGTATTTGCTCAGATGTATCAGTTGAGCGACAAGGAAGAGTTCCAACTTCGTGCCGCAACCGATATGGGAGCACTGATGATAGATGGCTTCTGCGATGGAATCTGGTTGATGAACGAAGGCAACATTGCCGCTAACGACATTGAGGAAACAGCCTTCTCCATCTTACAAGCCGCTCGTCTGCGCGTCTCCAAAACCGAATACATCAGTTGTCCGGGTTGTGGTCGCACCCTCTACGACCTTCGCTCCACCATTGCCCGCATCAAGGAGGCAACGAAAGATATGACTGGACTGAAAATCGGTATCATGGGCTGTATTGTCAATGGTCCCGGTGAAATGGCTGATGCCGACTATGGATATGTCGGCGCAGGTATCAACCGCGTAAGTCTCTATCGCCGTCAAGTTTGTGTGGAAAAGAACATCCCGCAGGAAGTGGCTGTCGAGCATCTTCTCGCACTGATAAAGAAAGATAGGGAAGGTAAATAGCTTTCCCTTATGAAAGAAATATCGTAAAGGTTTCTACGAGTTTTTTTTTCTTAGGAAACAAACTCGTGGAAACCTTTAATTATTCATTCGCAAACATCGTAGTTCTTACGCTCCATAACAATAATCCGTAATTGTAGTTCTCGCGCTCCGCGCGGGAACAATATCCGTCAAGAAGGAAAAAACAGTAATCCATAGTAATGATATTCGAAGTACAAATACGGTGGCTGTTCCCGCGCGGAGCGCGAGAACTACAGCTGCGCACAATATTTTACGACCGCGCAGTACATACAAAAAAAACTCATATTCCTCAATTTTCCTATGTTGATAACCCTGTGGATAACTGTTGAAAAACCGATGAACAACTCGTGAATTATCCACATCCCAATTTCGAACCAAAATTGATTGTGGATAATCCAAACGTTATACAGGCGATTTCCACACGTTCTCCACAATCAACCACAATTCCTACTTATCAACTTGTACTTATCCACACAGATGCTTAACTTGTGGATAACGTCGCAACTCTCTCTTATCCAACAAGAAGATATACAAACCTACTGTTGATAATACCGCTTTTGCTGTGGAAAACAAAAACGAAGTAAAATGAGGCTGAGTTTATCAACTTTTCCACAACTCATCATCATACACATATTTTTTTCTTTTTTAAAAATAAAAGGAATAATGAAATATAATGATTTGTGGATAACGTTTGGCGTTTACCAAATTTTTAGTAATTTTGTTTCCAATAAATTTAATCCGATAATAGAATGAAGAAAAATCAAAGACTCGCCACCCTTTGCGTACAGGCTGGATGGAAACCCAAGAACGGACAATCCCGTGTGTTGCCCATCGTACAAAGTACTACTTTCAAGTATGACAACAGCGAGGAGATGGCTGCTCTTTTCGATTTGAAAAAGGAAGGCTATTTCTATACGCGTCTTCAGAATCCCACCAGTGATGCCGTGGCTCAGAAAATAGCCGCTTTGGAAGGCGGTGTAGCCGGTGTCCTCACGTCAAGTGGACAGGCTGCCAATTTCTATGCGGTGTTCAATATCTGCCAAGCAGGTGAACACATCGTGGCATCCAACGAGATTTATGGCGGCACGTTCAACCTTTTCGGAGTGACGCTGAAGAAATTAGGCATTGACTGCACTTTTGTTGACCCCAATGCCTCTGAGGAGGAATTGGACAAGGCATTCAAACCCAACACTCGAGTGATGTTTGGTGAAACCATCTCCAACCCCGGTTGCCAGGTGCTCGATATAGAGAAGTTCGCGCGCGTGGCTCACAGGCACGGCGTGCCCTTGATTGTGGACAACACTTTCGCCACTCCTATCAACTGCCGTCCCTTTGAGTGGGGTGCCGACATCGTGACTCACTCCACAACGAAATATATGGACGGTCACGCCGTTCAAGTGGGTGGTGCGGTTGTGGACAGCGGCAACTTCGATTGGGACGCTCACACCGACAAATATCCCGGTCTGACGACTCCTGATGCTTCCTACCACGGTCTCACCTATACGAAGTCGTTTGGAAAATTAGCTTATATCACCAAACTGGTGGCTCAGGTTCAGCGTGACTTCGGTGCTGTGCCTTCGCCCATGAATTCCTTCCTACTCAATCTCGGACTTGAGACGCTTCATCTTCGTATGCGTCAGCATTGCAGCAATGCGCTCAAGGTGGCTCAGTTCCTCCACAATCATCCCAAGGTGGCTTGGGTACATTATCCTGAGTTGGAAGATGACCCCAACTATGAGAAAGCCAAGAAATATCTTCCCAATGGTTCTTGCGGTGTGATGGCTTTCGGCGTAAAGGGAGGTCGCGACACGTCTGTGAAATTTATGGATGCCCTCCATTTCATCGCTATTGTCACCCATGTTGCTGATGCGCGCACTTGTGTGCTTCATCCCGCCAGCCACACCCATCGCCAACTTACTGATGAGCAGTTGCGTGAAGCCGGTATCGCTCCCGACCTCATCCGTCTCTCTGTAGGTATTGAGGACGTGGACGATATCATCGAAGATTTAAGTCAGGCGCTGGATACAATTCATAATGCATAATTCAACTTTCGCCTGTATGGAGGAGTCAAAGGAGTTAAAAGGAATCAAAGGAGTTAAGACATTACTATTGAAGGATTCTGATACCCTTCAGCACTGTTAGCTTCGCTGAATCCTTGCTACGCTCGGTATAGTTCGATCAATTTCGGCTCTGCACTCGCTTGCTCCGGATTTAACTTCGCTGAATCCTTGCTGCGCTCGGTATAGCTCGAACAAGTTCGGCTCTACACTCGCTTGCATCGGATTTGTCTTTAACTCCTATAACTCCCTTTGACTCCTAATAACTCCTTTGAAGTAAGCAAGTTGCAAACTAGCGAAACTTCAATTCATAATTGGCTTGGCAGCTAACTAAGGAGTATGGTAGGTTTAGAGGGTGTAGTAGGTGGGGCGCAGCAACTCCTATTTCCTATCCCCTAACTCTTTTTGCTCCTAACTCATTCTTTCTCCTTTGACTCCTTCGCGGTAATCAAGATTCTGTTTACTCTTCAGCACTATTGTCTTTAACTCCTTTTGACTCCTAATAACTCCTTTGACTCCTTATAATAAAGCACCCTCTGCTTGGATTTTCGCGAAATATTTTGTATATTTGTAGGTGCAATCACTTCAAGAACTATTTACTGCCGTGTGCTGACAAGTGGCAACCGAACGGGTGCCAAGTGCCAGCAAAACGAGCGCCAAGTGCCAACCGATTGGATGCCACTTGTCAGCAATCGCCAGTAAGCGATGGGTGAGTTCCTAAACCGCTGCAGATTGTCGGACTAATCGGACTAATCAGACTAATCAGACTAATCAGACGCATCTCACTCCTAACTCCTATCTCCTATCTCCTAACTCTTTCTAACTCCTATCTCCTATCTCCTAACTCATTCTAACTCTTAACTCATTCTATTTTGTCGCTATTTGCCTGATAAACTTGGTTAAGCAGTAAATTATTCGTATCTTTGCAGTCGATTATCCAAAATAGAACAAAATATGGAATGGTTACAAGGTCTTTTTACCATCCACTCCTCCATCCAGACTGTGGTAGTAGTCGCATTGATTATCGCAGGCGGTCTGGCTTTGGGTAAAATCAAAATTGGCGGCATCTCGCTGGGTGTGGCTTTTGTGTTCTTTATCGGAATTTTAGCCGGACACCTGCATCTGAGTATCGATGCTTCAATACTCGACTTTATAGAGACTTTCGGATTGGCAATGTTTGTTTATTGCTTGGGTCTGCATGTGGGTCCTAACTTCTTCGGCTCGTTGCGAGAGGAAGGAATGGCACTCAACCTATGGAGCTTGGGCATGATTGTCTTTGGCACTCTCTTCGCCGTGTGCCTCATACCGCTCACGCATATCTCACTGCCCGATATGGTGGGTATCCTCTGTGGCGCCACTACCAACACTCCTGCCCTCGGTGCTGCCACTCAGGCACTGTCCCATCATGGTATGCCAACAGGTTCTGTGGCATTGGCTACTGCCGTGACCTATCCGCTCGGTGTACTCGGTGTGATTATCGTGATGGTGTTGATTCGCAAGTTCTTCGTGAAGCCAGAGGATTTGAAGCCGCATAACAACAACGAAGACCATACTTATATAGTACAGTTTACAATCGTGAATCCTGCCATCCATGGGAAAACTGTGATGCAAGTGGCTCAGATGGCACGTATGCACTTCGTCATCTCGCGTATCTGGCGCAACAGTCAGGTAATAGTGCCTATGGCTGGTACCGTGCTGAAGAAAAATGACAGTCTGCTTGTCATCACTACTCCCGAAGAAGAGCCTACCTTGGAGATGCTTTTCGGGAAGCGAGAGGAACGCAACTGGAACCGCGGAAAAATCGACTGGAACGCTATCGACAGCAACGTGGAAAGTAGGATTATCGTGTTGACCAACACTCACTTAAACGGTAAACGTTTGGGACATATCAACCTCCGGAAACTCTATGGCGTGAATGTGAGCCGAGTGACCCGTGGCGACGTAAAGCTGTTGGCTGAGGACAGTTTGAGACTTCAATATGGCGACCGCCTCACTGTGGTGGGAAAACATGAGAATTTGGATGAAGTGGAAGCGTTTTTAGGTAATGCTGTGAAAACGCTGGAAGAGCCTAATTTGGGAAATATCTTCTTTGGTATTGTCCTCGGTATGGCTCTCGGCACGATTCCTATCACACTTCCTGGCATGGACCAACCCATCCGATTGGGCATTGCGGGTGGTCCTATCTTGATGGGTATCATTGTGGGAGCCATCGGACCTCGCCTACACTTGGTTACCTATACTACGCGTAGTGCATCGCTCATGCTTCGTAAGTTAGGACTCAGTCTGTATCTTGCTTGTTTAGGATTGGATGCCGGTAAGGATTTCTTCGCCACGGTAGTACGCCCGGAAGGACTGATGTGGGTAGGAATTGGCTTCCTTGTCACTGTGGTACCCATCTTGATTTTGGGTGTGATAGCACTAAAGACTCACAAATACGATTTTGGAACCATTTGTGGTATTCTCTGTGGCTCAATGGCAAATCCTATGGCATTGGGTTACGCCAATGATACTCTTCGTGGTGATTCTGCCAGCATCAGCTACGCTACTGTCTATCCCATCGGTATGTTTGCGAGGGTTATCATTGCGCAACTACTCATCATGTTTGCGATTTGACGCAGAATATTCATTTGAGAAAACCATACTATAAAGCCTCTGCTTTTCCTAAAAAGGTAAAACGGAGGCTTTATTTATGATATTGCCACTTATCATACGTGATGTAAAACAGCTAAATTTTGAATAGAAAAGCAAGATTTTCTTATTTTTCTGTTCAAAATTTGACTTTTTCCCTTGAAAACTTAGAAGTGAGAAAAATCGTAGTTATTGTTGCCGATATACGTTATCATACTTCTCTCTGTAAATTCTCTTTTTATTTTATTGTTGAAAATTAATTAAAAAACATTCAAATTTTGTTCAAATTAAGAAAAAATTCTTATATTTGCAAATTGATAGGAAAAATGCTTGCAGAATACATGATTAGACAGGAACAAAGGCTCTATCGCCCCTTTCTTGTTTGAGATGGTAATATAAGAATAGCCTCAACTGATTATTAATGAACTTATTTTTATTGCAAATGAAAAAGTCTATTATTTTAGCACTGACCATGCTGTGCTTGCCAGTTTGCCATTCGCATGCGCAATCTTGGTGGAACAATTATTGGAAACAGTATCTCAGCTATTTTACAACACAATCTTCAAGTGTTGCAGTGGATGAACAGACATTTCCTGATGCGAATCTTCGCAGCTACATCTCGACTAATTGTGATACGGATGGAGACGGCGAACTAAGCGAATCGGAAATTAAGAACGTAACGAAGCTCTATCTCCAACAGAAGGGTATTTCAGACCTTACAGGATTAGAGAATTTCACATCACTCAAGACTCTTTACATCTGGGGTAACAACATCACTACTCTTGAACCTCTGCGCCCCATCGCCTCCAATCTTGAGTTTATTGAGGCAGGCGGTAACGATTTCACTAACGAGGGTGTAGCCGTGGTGAGCAAGATGACAGCTTTGCGCCACCTAACATTAGGCTCTGAGCTGATTACTTCGCTCGACGTTTCTAACGCTCCTAATCTCACTGAATTGAGCTGTACAAGTTGCAGTCTCACGCAGCTTGACCTCAGCAACAACACCAAATTGACGAGGCTCTCTTGCGGGGTCAATCAAACGTTGCAAAGTCTCGACCTCAGCAACAATCCTCTACTCAAGGAACTCAACTTTGGTAGTTCCGCCCTCAACTTCGACAAAATTACTTTGCCGGCAAACTGTAAGATTCAGAAACTTAACTGCAGTTATTGTAATCTGAATTACATCCCCACAGCGAAGATGCCTAATATCTATTATTTGGATTGCAAGTATTCCAATAATGTGGGAAGCATCGACTTAAGCGTTTTACCTAATTTGCAGTATTTCTACGCACACAAAAACAACATTTCTTCGTTCGACTTTACTAACAATCCAAAGCTGCGCACTGTGATGATCAGCTACAATCCTGTGACTTCTCTCGTTTTTGGTGCAAGCACCTACACGCAGCTTACTTATTTAGAGATGGCAAGATGTGGAATCGACAACGATTTGCTGCCTGATTTAGCCTTATTCCCAAATCTGCATCAGTTGTATTGCTCTGGCAACAAAATCAGTGCTATCAACTTGAAGCCGTTGACCAACTTAACGGATTTCCTCATCTTCGAAAATCAGCTTCCGAGTCTTGACGTAAGCGCCAACACGAAACTGGAAACTCTGAAGTGCCAGAACAACGCTATCTCTACGCTTGACCTGAGCAACAATCAGGAGTTGGAGGACATCGACTGCAGCAACAATGGTCTGTATTCACTCACGCTCCCTGCTGTTGCTGAAAATTCAGAGAACAACACGTTAGAGAAACTCATCTGCTCTAAAAACCATCTTGCTGCCCTCAATCTGAGCGCATATAAGAAATTGGTGAAAGGTAGATACTGGCCGCAATCCGACATCTCCGGACAAACTCTCGACTTCAGTATGGTTGCCAACAATGGTGGACAAATCTACATTGACGTTCCTACAAATGTGGAGAACGGTAAAGTCACGAGTCTGAAGGCTGACTCTTATCTCAGCAACGACAATCCTTCAGTGGTGAGCGGCGATGAGAATAATCAGCTTGTGTTAGCAAGCAATCCAAGCAGCAATCTTCAATTGTTCTATTACGATGCTGAAACAGATTCTGTAGCTCCCATCAGCCTTACCTATTATTATAATACAGAAGCAAGCGATGAGAAACTTGCAAGCATGGATGTAACAGTACCTGTGGAGGCATATGTGCATCGTTTTAATAGAGAGTCTACTATGTATTTGCCCTTTGCCTATACCCTACCCGACAATGTAACTCCTTATATAGTTACTGCTGTATATGATACCATCACGAATTGTATCACAGAGGTTGAATTAGGTGAAAATCGTGTAATTAACGCCTATCAACCCATGGTATTGGCAAGTGATGACACCTATGCCGTTTATAATGTCAGCGATAAAGAAGGCTATACTGCCTCAGCTGACAATTTACTAAAAGGTGTACTGGAAACAACTGAAGTTGAGCCATATACCGTTTATACTCTTACTTTAGATGAAGTAAATAATAAAGGTTATGGAGTATGGTACTACAGTGGTACTTCTTTGCCTCCGTTTAAGTGTTACGTTCCTGTAGAAAGTCAGGCTAAAGCAAAGAGATTTATAGACACGGAAGATAACTCCATAACGGGTATCAGCCATGTTAATACCGAGGAGACAAGTGAAGGCAAGTGGTACACCATCAATGGAACTGAGTTGAGTGGTAAGCCCACCACTCGTGGCATTTACATTCATAACGGTAAGAAGATTATAGTTAAATAAAAATGCCTGTCATGATGAAAAGAAAGTATTTAACACCCACTATCGAAATGTTGGAACAAGACTTGGAATTTGATATACTTGGAGAATCAAAAAATAGTGCTGGTTCTGGTGTTGGTTCTAAAGAGAGTTCTTTCGATTTCGAGGAACAAACCCAAACAGGGACGGAAGATGGCAGTTATGACTGGTCCAAGTAGATTTGCTCCAAAGAAAATGAGAATATAAGGAAACTCCTTAACAAACCCGCCGTGGTTTGAAACACACTCATATTATGACCTTGAGAGGTTGTTCAGTGATGAACGCCTCTCAAGTTTTTTTTGCACGTAGTTCTCGAGCTCCGCGCGGGAACATCAACCGTATTTGTACTTCCTATATCATTACTATGTACTTCTGATTTTATTCTCCTTCCCGATGGATATTGTTCCCGCGCGGAGCGCGAGAACTACGGTTACGATATCCAGCAATACATATAATAACTGCTTATTGCTGTCCGGTAAATAAACTTATTCTGCCTCTTATTTGCCACGAAGTTCTCTTCATATAGACGCAACTCATGGAGGTCTCGCGCTCCGCGCGGGACGAGAGTGAAATATAGTCTGTAGTATTAATTGTATTTCCGGTAGCCGTCCCGCGATGCATGGAGGTCTCGCGCTCCGCGCGGGACGAGAGTGAAATATAGTCTGTAGTTTTAATTTTATTTCCGGTAGCCGTCCCGCGATGCATGGAGGTCCCGTCGCTCCGCGCGGGACGAGATTCAATTATAGTCAGTAAGTTTAATTGTACTGACGGTAGTCGTCCCGCGCGGAGCGCGAGACCTCCGTGAGTTGCGTCTGCAATATCCGACAATATATACACTACCCTTTCTAGCATATTCGTTTATCGTCCCGCGCGGAGCGCGGGACCTCCATGAGTTGCGAATCTGTGAGTGAGAACTACAGAACGGTACAATATCCATCGGACAGGAAAATAATATCCTAAGTGGACACTTTTCAGAGAATATTTTTCAATGTCAGGTGGACAATAGGTGGACAATGGACAATTTGCTGAAATAGAGCGAAATTTTTCCTTTTATTTTTATTTTTTTATCCTATCTTTGCGATATGATAGCAAAACGGAATATAATCGCTACAGTTATTTTCGTTCTGTCAGTAACGCCGATAGTTAGCGCCCGGACGAAATGGAAGGTGGTGTCCACCCAACAGGACATCATCTTGCAGGAGATGGACACATGCTTCGACTCGGACCGACTGAAGCAGTTGACGGCTCAACTCTATCAGCTAAGTCGCCAGCATCCCGATGATAAGGTGCTGATGTGGCGCGCTATCCTCGCCAATGCTCAAATAGACAAATCCAACAGCCAGCGTCTCTTGGCAATTGCCAACAACATGATTGACCGCGACCATTATGAATATGACTACAACCGCTACTTGCTGCTGAAAAATATGACGATGCCCGCGTCTGACATCAACAATTATAAACAGTTGCGTAAGTTGCAGGATTATTTCAGTCAGGAGGGCGACTCGGTGATGTTAGGGCGTGTCTATGTACATATAGGTGGCATCTTCATGCACCTCAACGATTATACGAAGGCACTTACCTATATTAATAATGCAGATGGGATTTTCAGTCGTCAAGGTCCCAACTACGCACGACTGCATAACCTGCTCAACAAGGCTACGCTATTGGGCTATCAAGGTAGAAAAGCTGACGCTTATCGCCTACTGCAGGGGCTAACGTCAGCCATCCATCCTACGGAGAAAGGTTTCCTTGCCAATGTGTATTGCGCCATGTACACTTTCGGGCGGAACCAACAGCAGAAAGACCAAGCCAGCAGAAAGGCAGTTGATTTGACCCGCGACGTCGCGAATCCCAATCTCAGAAGTCTCTGTTTGCTCAACCGCGCCGAATATCTCAACCACTACGGCAGTGCCGACAGCGCCCGCATCTATGGAGAAAAGGCATTGGCTTTAGCAGCGACCACTTCCGACTTGCAGTTGAAGGCAAACATCCTGCGCACGCTGTCACAAGCATACCATCGGTTGAATGATGCTGAACGAGCCTTCGACTGTTTAGATGAAGCCAACCGCATTGGCGATTCGCTCAATTCAGCCTCGGCACATATCGGAGAGGCTGAGGAACGTGCCAATATCTATGCGTATGAGCGGGAGATGGAGCGGCAGCACAGCGAGGCAATCTGGCGCATGTGGATAATTATCTGCATTTCGGTTGTTGCATTGGTACTGGCAATAGGCTTTGGGGTTCGCTACTTCAGACGTTGGCGTGAGAATCACAACAAGGTGAAGGAAACCGATGAGCGCAATCGGCAGTTGCAGACCCAGATTGATGACCAAGACCGCCAACTCACTACCACGGCGCTAAAATTGGAGGAGAAACGCAAGGTGCTCCACGGCATTGACACGAAGATGGCTTTGGCGCGAAAGGAAGGAACTCTCGATGCCGCCACCATGCAAGAGTTGAGGAGGATGATTAAGAGTCATGCCGCGGAGAACGACTGGAACACCTTCGAAACCTATTTTAATCACTCTTATCCTAATCTCCTTAAACGTCTCCACCAGCAATATCCCGACATCACGGAGGCAGAGTTGCGCCACTGCTCCTACGTGAGAATGGGACTGGATATTAAGGAGACAGCACATATACTCAACGTTCAGCCCGACAGTGTGCGCAAGGCGCGACAACGACTCCGACATAAATTGGGCATCAACGACCCACAGTCGAGGCTGATAGACTTCCTTAGGTCTTTTGAGGAACACTTGGAAGACTAACTTAGATAATCGTCAAATTTTAGTATTAACATCTTGTTATTTGTTCTTTGCCTGCCGTACCTCGGTGGGTGGGGGGCTTAATGAGACCATAATTTTTTCAGCTTATGAAAAAGTATTTAGAACAACTCATGGTGTGGATGGCACTGCTGATGCTGTTGCCATCGGGTGTTTGTGCCCAAAAAGCCACAGAGCGCGTAAGGCACACTGCCAAGCCTGTGACTTGGCGATTGAACCGGATGGGAAGAGGAGTCTTCAATCCTACGCTAAACAGTCTGAAAACAAAGACCTTGCCGAGAAAGAGCATGGCGAAGGCAGACGGTGACGGTCCCGTCATCTACGGACTGATGCCCGGAGAGGACGACTGGGAAGACTGGGCGATTGTTTCCTTCTCTCCTTCGGCTGATATGAGTCTTTCCGAGGTTTTCAGCGATGAGGACCTTGAGGCTTCTGGAAATGCAGTCTATGTGAATGGTGAGTTCTATGTTACGCGGATGGCAACCCAGTATGGCATCTCCACCTGTACGCAGACAGTCTTCGACGCAACGGACTGGACGAAGGTAAGACAGTATGAGGTGACCTATTCACAGCCCAATGCCAACTGTATCACCTACGACAAAACAACAGGACAGGTCTTCCTTATCCAATCTGAGCCAGAAGGTGAGTCAACGATATATACTTTTGGTAGAATGAACCTAACCACTGGTGAGGTGATTACCATTAGTCAGCTACCTTCCGATGAGAATATCGGTGTATTGGCAGCTTCACCCGACGGCAAGCTCTATGCCATTAATATCAATGGTATGTTGGAGACGATAGACAAGAACAGCGGTGAGATTACAAAGATTGGTCATACTGACGTGAAACCCGCTCAGATTCTGCAGAGCGCCACCTTTGACAATAAGACGGGCATCATGTATTGGGCAGCCTTCAACGATATGTATCAGTCGATACTCTACACCGTCAACACAACTACAGGTCATGCGACGAAGGTGGGTGAGATACCCGACAATGTCGAGTTGATTTCGCTTTTTATTCCCGATGAAGAGCCGACGGGCAGCGCTCCTGCTGCACCCACCAACGTGGCTTTCGACTTCGAGGGTGAGAGCACGAGCGGAAACATCACCTTCCACTCACCTGCGACAACGGTTGATGGAGAGGGTCTCTCTGGAACACTGAATGCCACGGTGCAGGTGGGTGGTCAGAACTATACGGTTACCGTGGAGCCTGATGCCGACTGCTCCGTACCCGTCACCGTCAATCTTATGGGCTTCGATGGATTGGGTGAGTATTTCACAGCCAACGTGAGTGTGAGCAATGACAATGGATGCAGTGAGATTGCTTCGGCACAGCAATGGATTGGTCCCGACAACCCTGCTGCCATGGAAAGCGTTACACTGAAAAAAGAAGGAACCAAGGCTGTGTTGACATGGACCCGTCCTACTAAGGGAAAGCATGGCGGATATATTGACCCCAGCCAAGTGGTATTCAACCTCAGTTGCGGTTCCATCTGGGAGGAAAACTACACCGACACCACCTATACCTATGAAATCACCGGAAGTGAGATTCAGAGTGTCATGTTCCGCGTATTGCCTATCTACAAAGGTCACGTGGGCGATTGGCAGACCTCAAACAGCGTTATCTTCGGCGAAGAATATGTGGCTCCGTGCAGTTTTGACTTCAGTGATGAGTTCACTTTCAATCAATGTTCTGTCATTGATGCCAATAACGACAGCTACACGTGGACGAATAATTTCAGAGGTGCTGACATTTCCACAATGGGCACATCAGCCGACGACTGGCTTGTAACGCCCAAAGTGAGACTCAAGGGTGGACAAAGCTATCAACTCAACGTGAGTACTTGGGCACGCAATCCCTATGTCTATACGGAACTCGTAGAGCTCAGAATGGGCAAGGGAGCAACAGCAGACTCTCTTGAAACGATAATTGACACGCTGGACATCAGTGAGAAGTTCGGTCAAACCACCGTTTCCGTCAATGTTCCAGAAGGCGGACTCTATCATTTTGCCTTCCATTGCCTTTCTACAGATGGTATGGAAGTGGCTGTCAGCTCCTTCTCTATTGATGAGGAGGCAGACCTCACGGCTCCGGACGTGGTTGAGAATCTTGTGGTAACTCCCGACAGCATGGGTCAACTTTCAGCTACCGTTACCTGCAATGCACCGACAAAAGATATCAACGGCAACGCCCTGAGCGGCAATGAGACGGTGATGATTCTTCGCGGACAACAAGACGACTGGGGCAGACTGATATCTGACACCATCGCCACCTTTACTGATGTGGAACCTGGACAAGCCATCAGTACAGAAGACCAAGTAGATACGTTGGGCAACTACACTTACACCGTTTTCGCCTTCAATGCCAATGGCTCAAAGGGCAAGACCACCACGCAGACAGTTTATATCGGTGTGGACGTACCTGATGTGGCAACTGATGTTACACTCGTTGAGGATAACAACAATGCCCGTCTTTCTTGGAAAGCGCCCACCAAGGGAGCCAACGGTGGATATATCGACCCCGAAGGTCTACGTTATCTCGTTGTAGAGCCTGGAACAGGCGGCGTGTTGGCTCAGGACTATCAGGACACCGTCTACACCACGCCTCTCCAGATAGTGCCAAACTATCAGTACGGTTTGGTATTGGGCATTGTTTCCTATAACGAGGCAGGTAGCGCTCCTAGCGGTTCTCTCTCCAATACACTCTGTGTGGGCAATCCCTATCAGCTTCCTATGGTAGAGAACTTCAAGAATGGCTATCCCAGCTACAGTTGGTTCCTCGCAGGAACAGTCTCTGATGATGAAGAGGACGGTTGGAATACGTCTTGGGGTGAGGGCTACGACGAAGCATACGGTTTTGCTCGCTACACGGCAGCCTTCCCTGACCAGTCACAGTCGCTTGTCAGCGGTAAGATTTCTTTGAGTTCGGCTGGTGAACCTCATCTGCACTTCAAGATGTTAGGATTCAACTCCAGCGACTCTCTGATTGTGGAGATTGCCAATGACCTCAATGGCACTTACGTTCCCGTGAAGAGTATGTGCATGAAGGATTATCCTGCTCAGGAGTGGCAGAGCATTGACATTCCATTGGAAGATTATCTGGACGAAGATTATATCCATATTGCCTTCCATGCTATTCCTAAGGAATATGACTGCACCATCGTGCTGGATAATATCAGCATTCGTGACGTGTTGGAAGATGACCCAGCCATCGACAAACTCACCATCAGTGGTGACGAGACAACTGTCGGCAAGGATTCCATTACCGTCAGTGCACGCGTCATCAATTTGGGTAGTGCAGCTCTTGAGGACGGAAGCTACACGGTTTCCTTCTATGCAGGCGACCGTCTGCTGGAAAGTGTTGAGGGTAAGGCTATCGATTATATGAAGACAGCCGTTCTGCAGACCGTTTATCATCCCAATGTGAAAGATGACGACGAGACGCAACTCTATGCTGTGGTCAACTACTCTGGCGACCAGGATAACAGCAACAATGCATCCGACAGCCTTACGGCATACGTCTTCAAGCCGCTGCGTCCGGCTGTGGATGACCTGAAAGCAACTGTGAATGGCTCAAATGTTGTTCTCACATGGTCGAAACCCGACCAGAGCGGAACACCCGTACAGCGCGTGACGGATGACTTTGAGAGCTATCGTCCCTTCCTACCTAACCACTTCGGACAGTGGACAGCCCGCGACTTGGATGGAAAATATCCCAATGCGAATTTAATCATGAGCTTCCCTGCATTGTTCACTCCTATGGGTTGGGACGTATTCAATACGGATGATTTGAGTGGTACCTCTTATTATTGGCCCGCTTACAGTGGCTCGCAGTGTGTAGGTACATTAGCTCCAGCCTCCGGCGACAACGACGACTGGCTCATCACACCCGAACTCTCCGGCAACGCTCAAGATGTGACGTTTATGGCACTCTCAGGTTCTGAGGAGTATGGTCATGAGATGTTCCGCGTCTATACTTCGACAACCGATACGGCTCTGGCAAGTTTCCAAGCACTTGACGAAGAAGTGAGATACGTGCCTTCAGAGTGGACGGAATACAGCTTCAGCCTGCCCGAAGGAACCAAGTATTTTGCCGTGCGTTGCATCTCCCACAACCGTAAGGCAATGCTCATTGACGACTTCTCCTACGAGGAGTGCGCATATCCGTTGGAAGTAGTCTTTAAGGGCTACAATATCTATCGCAATGACGAGAAACTGAATACAGAACTGCTCACGGAGCCTCGCTATGAGACTACGGCTGCCAATGGCGACAAGTTCTACGTGGAAGTTGTTTACGACCTCGGCGAGAGCGACCCGTCCAACGTCGTTACGCTTGTCATTGATGGTATTAACCAGCTTACTTCGGTTGACTCGCAAGGCTCTTGGTATGATATCAGTGGACGCAAGGTGTCTCGTCCTACGCATCGTGGAATCTACGTCCGCAAGGGAAAGAAAGTCATCCTCAATCCAACGAAATGAGTTGATGATGATAATCAGATATTCTGATTAGGAGTGACTTTATATTATTTTAGGGCTGTGTCAAAGGCGAATGCCTTGTCACAGCCCTTTCTCATATTTTATCTTTTGTTATTTTCTAACTCCATTTGATGTAATTGAGTCCGGGACCTGTCAATCATTGATAGTAGTAAAGATTTTTATTACTGTCCGGTAAACTTAACCACTCATGTGCCCCATCCTCATCTACAGACGGGTTGGGGCTTTTTACTTGTCCGATAAGCACATCTCACGATGCCTCTTCCTCATCACATGGCTGGTTGACTCAATAGGCTCTTAATTCGTCCTAAAGCTCTATTCGTCACCTCTTTGCCCATTCCATATGGAAAGATGTTCCGTCTCAGTCCGCTGAGATGTTGCTGAGATATTGCTGGGATGTTTTACCATCTATTCATGTACGTAAGGGTATTTCTTTCAACGTGTTAGATGCTTTGCTGAGATTGCTGAGATGTTTTTTCAACTAAAAAAACTCAGAGGAAGCACCCGTCATGGGAAAACTTTTGGAAGCCATCCCTTTCTATGAAAGGTCGGGACAAAATGGCTCTCTATTTCGGAAGCACCATTTTTCCTCAAAATGTTTACCGGACAGTAATTTAAGATTTTCGTAAATTCAATTGAAATCGAACTCGCATAATACAGCTATGGCAAATTCCAAAAGGATGGGATTAGTAATTGCCATACAGTAAAAGAAAAAAGTCAAACAACTGAGAATCAGCTATTTGACTTTTAGCGTTGTCCCAGGCGGATTCGAACCACCGCTGACAGAACCAAAAACTGTAGTGCTACCATTACACCATAGGACAATTATCGGAGTGCAAAGTTAAGAATTTTATGCGCAATATCCAAATTTTTTGGGAAGATAATCCTGTTTCCTCGAGGAAAAATGCACAATTATAATTCATAATTCATAATTCATAATTGGCTTCGCACCATCAGAAGGAGTGCAGTAAGAAATTCATAATTCATAATGCATAATTGGCTGCGACGAACACGAGGGCGCAGCAACTCCTAACTCCTATCTCCTAACTCCTAACTGAGAATAACTCCTATCTCCTAACTCCTAACTCATTCTGCTCCTAACTCCTAACTGTTATGAGGTAGTAGTTCTTCTTACCGCGCTGCACGAGCAGGTATTTGCCGTCGATGAGGTCGTCGGAAGTGACAGGCTGGTCGAAGGCAGTCAGTTTCTCCTTGTTCAGGCTCACGCCGTTGCCTTTGACGAGTTTGCGCATTTCGCTCTTGCTGGGGAAGATTTGCCATCCCTCGCGGCAGAATATCTCTACTGCGGGCTGTCCGAGTTGGTCTTTGGGAAGCTCATAGTGGGGCACGTCTTTGAAAACATCGTTGAGCGTAGCCTCGTCGAGTTTGGCGAGACTGTCCTTCGTTGCCTTACCGAAGAGAATATTGCTGGCAGCGATTGCCATGTCGAGGTCCTCCTTGCTGTGAACCATCGTTGTGACCTCTTCAGCTAAACGGTGCTGCAAGGTGCGGCGACCGGGGTCTTGACGGTGCTCCTCAATGAGACCGTTGATGGTTTCTTGGTCGAGGTCGGTGAATATCTTGATATAGCGCTCAGCGTCTTCATCCGTCACATTGAGCCAGAACTGGTAGAAAGCGTAGGGCGTGGTGCGGTTGCGGTCGAGCCATACGTTGCCACTCTCGGTCTTGCCGAACTTCTTTCCGTCTGCCTTCGTGATGAGCGGACAGGTGAGGCAGAAAGCCTGAGCTTCATTGCCCAACGTGCGGCGGATAAGCTCTGTTCCGGTAGTCATGTTGCCCCACTGGTCGTTGCCGCCCATCTGCAGGGTCACGCCATAATGCTGATACTGATAGAGAAAATCGTAGCCTTGCAGAAGCTGATAGGTGAACTCGGTGAAAGACAAACCGTCGCGAGCCTCGCCGTTGAGACGTTTCTGCACGCTCTCCTTCGCCATCATGTAGTTCACTGTGATGTGCTTGCCGATATCGCGCACAAAATCGAGGAAGCGGTAGTCCTTCATCCAGTCGTAGTTGTTGACCAACTCAGCCTTGTTAGGCTCATTGCCCTCGAAGTTGAGGAAGCGGCTCACCTGCTTCTTGATAGCCTCTTGGTTGTGATAGAGCGTGTCTTTGTCGAGCAGGTTGCGCTCCTGACTCTTTCCAGAGGGGTCGCCAATCATTCCCGTGGCACCGCCCACAAGCAGATAAGGCTTATGGCCGCAGCGCTGGAAATGGCGCAGCATCATGATGCCGCAAAGATGACCTATATGGAGGGAGTCGGCGGTGGGGTCAGTGCCAAGATATCCCGACGTGATATGTGTTTTGAGATATTCTTCAGTACCGGGCATGATTTGTGCCAACATGCCACGCCATTTGAGTTCTTCTACGAAATTCTTCATGTTGATTAATAATTAAATTCCAGATATATTGATTGCAGAGCGTCACGGCACAGGGTCGTAGCCGCTTCCGCCCCAAGGATTGCAGCGAAGGATTCGCCAGATAGCTAAGAGGAGTCCCTTGACGGGACCGTATTTAAGCAGTGCTTGACGGGCATATTCCGAACACGTGGGAGTGAATCGGCACGACGGTGGCGTATAGGGCGTGATGAACTTCTGATAGAACATGATGGGAAGTACGAGCGCCCACGTCAGAGGCAGCGTTATCCAATAGAGGAACTGTCCCAGCTTGCTGCGGTGTTGAGGTTTGGGAACATCCTTCATAGCCTCTCTCCTATTCTATGGAGCAGTTTCTCCACCTTATGTTCCACTTCTTCAGAGTCGTGTAGACTGTCGTCAAGCCAAATGAAAGCCACGTCCATCGTCTCGTTGCGCTCTTTCAACTGGTTCAGCAGTTGGTGCTTGTTCCTGCGGAAAGCCTCGCGAACTTGCCGTTTTACGCGGTTGCGCTTGACGGCACGCTTGAAGCACTTCTTTGATACGCTGACCAGCATTTGCAGGATTTCTTCATCGGCAAAGCGCTTGCGATTGACATAAACTGCCCTGAGCGGGAACACAGTCATGCTCCGATGGGAATTGGTGCTAAACAATTCCTCAATGGCTGTGCGACTGCACAGTCTCTCTTGTTTGCTCAGGGTGTTGTAAGGCATGAAACGATGAGTTTATTTACGGTTCTTCTTGAGAAAAGCCTTCAGAGCCGATGTCATAGAGGGATATTCCTTGGAAGGAGCCTGCAGGTCGAGACGCAGCCCCTCGCTCTCTACAGCTTTGGCTGTGGCAGGACCGAAGGCTGCAATCTTAATGTCGCCCTGCTCAAAGTCGGGGAAGTTCTTTTTCAGAGCCTTCACGCCAGTGGGACTGAAGAAAACAATCATATCAAAATCAAACTCTTTCTTCTGCTCATCGGTGAAGTCGTTGCTCACAGTGGTATACATCACGCACTCCTTATGCTGCAGTTTCTTACTGTCAAGGAGCTTGGCGATGCTGTCATCGTGTACACTGCTCAACGGCACCAGATACTTCTCGGTCTTGTGCTTGACCATTTGGGTGAGAAGGTCGTCGATCTTGCCCGTATTTCCAAAGAAAATCTTACGCTTGCGATACTGGATGTATTTTTGGATATAGAGGGCGATGGTTTCGATGACGCAGAAGTATTTCATATCCTCAGGGATGGTGATTCTCATCTCTTTTGCCAGCTTGAAATAGTTGTCAATGGCATGGCGGGATGTGAAAACCACTGCGGTATAGTCGAGCAGGTTGATGCGCTGCTGACGGAACTCCTTTGCCGTGAGCCCTTCCACTTTGAAGAAAGGATGGAAGACACACTGAACTCCGAATTCCTTTTCAATGTCATAATAAGGCGATTTGTCGCTTGCCGGCTTGGGCTGTGAAATAAGTATTTTCTTAATCATCGGACCTATAATATTATTCTCAAATAGTTACTTATAAGGAGTAGGATGCCTGCTAAAATGCAGAGCGGAACCACTTCGAGCGCACAAAAGTACAAAATATTTTGCAGATAGGCGTTTTTCTTTCTAAAAAAGATGACCGAAGTGCGGTAAAGTGTTAGTAATTTGACGATTCCAACCACAGCAATGATGTAAAACAGGGTGTCTGTGGGGTCGTTTTTAAAGTAAGCGCAGAGCAGTACAGCGGGCAGTAAAAACACGCCCTCTGTGGAGATTAAAAAGAGGTAAGCCTTGGACCACTGAACTGTTTTTTGATTATCGAAAAACACCCAGCCTGTAATCCAATAGAGCAGCAATTTCACGAGGAAGTAAACCGCTACTACACCAGTGTAGATGCCTATCTCTTTATACTTGTCAGTGAAGTTGACGCTCGTGTCTCCGCTGTGCCAATAGAAGAAATAGAGAAGCGCCACCAAAAGAGAAGTCTGCAGGGCAAGGAAAAGCTGGAAATGAAGCTCATTGGAGGTTTCCGTGATGTCGCTGAACTCGCGGCGTGGAACGGAAAAAAAGTTCTTGGCTTGGCGCACGATGAATCGGTAGCTCTGGGCTGAGGCGAAGAGAGCCAACAGGAAACAAGCTAAGAGCAACGACGTGATGAAGTTGTCGTTGGAGATATTGTAGGGCACAGGGTCGCCCTGTACGCCCATTCCGGCACCACCACGGTCCACATAGAGTGTATCGCCCGAAAGGATGGACGTGATATGGGTGGAATCCTCAAAGATATCGGCATGCAGTTCTGTTACGTCCACCGGCTTTTGCTTCGGCAGTCGCTTCAAACATGCTGGCACCTCATTTACGGGTGCCAGCGTGTCAGTGAAAAGTATGGTGTCGTTTGAGGTCATTGCTGTGTGTAGGGAGCTCGGAGTAATCGGAGAGCTCGGAGTAATCGGAGAGCTCGAAGTAATCGGAGAACTCGGAGTAATCGGAGAACTCGGAGTGCTCGGAGAACTCGGAGTAATCGGAGAACTCGGAGTAATCGGAAAACTCCTAATTCCTAACTCCTATTTCTTGTCTCAATTCAACTTGAAGGCTTTCTTGATTTTATTCACGCAGTCGAGCTTCTCCCACGTGAATAGCTCCACATCCATGGGTTTAGTCTTATGATAGTGGCTCGTGAAAACCTTGTGAACCGTTTCATTCTTGCGCCCCATGTGACCGTAGGCGGCTGTTTCAAAATAGATGGGTTTGCGCAGTTTCAGACGTACCTCGATTGCCTTGGGACGCAGGTCGAAAAGATCGGTTATCTTCTTGGCAATTTCGTTGTCGCTCATGTTGACGTGACTTTTGCCGTAAGTGTTGACGTATATGCTCACGGGCTTTGCCACACCGATGGCATAAGCCACCTGAACGAGCATTTCGTCGCTCACGCCGGCTGCCACCATGTTCTTGGCAATCCAGCGTGCGGCATAGGTAGCCGAGCGGTCTACTTTTGATGGGTCTTTGCCGGAGAAAGCGCCGCCGCCGTGGGCTCCGCGACCGCCATAGGTATCAACGATAATCTTGCGGCCTGTAAGACCTGTGTCGCCGTGAGGACCACCAATGACAAACTTGCCAGTGGGATTCACAAAGTATTTGATGTCTTCATTAAAGAGCGCCTTCACCTTGGGACCTACCTGTTCCAATACACGGGGCATGAGGATATGGATGACATCCTCACGAATCTTGCTGAGCATCTTCTCGTCAGCTTCACGTTGTGCCTGCTCTGGGTCTTTGGCGTTGGGGTCGGGCTGGACAAACTCGTCGTGCTGGGTGCTCACCACGATGGTGTCGATGCGCTCTGGCACACCGTCGTCGCTGTATTGCACTGTCACTTGGCTTTTGGCATCGGGACGCAGATAGGTCATCTGCTTGCCTTCCTTGCGGATGTCGGCGAGTGTATGCATGATAAGATGAGCCAAATCGATGGTGACGGGCATATAGTTCTCAGTCTCATTGGTGGCATAGCCGAACATCATTCCTTGGTCGCCAGCGCCTTGGTTCATGGCATCCTCGCGGCTCACACCGCGGTCGATGTCCTCGCTCTGCTCATGGATGGCAGTGAGGATTCCGCAGCTATTGCCGTCAAATTGATAATCGCTCTTGGTATAGCCGATTTTCTTAATGGTGTTGCGCGCAATGGTCTGCAGGTCAATATAGGCAGAAGAACGCACCTCACCCATGATAACCACCTGTCCGGTTGTTACGAATGTCTCGATGGCACAATGCGCGTTGGGGTCGTAGGCGAGAAACTGGTCGAGTAGAGCATCTGAGATTTGGTCGGCCACCTTGTCGGGGTGTCCCTCAGATACCGATTCTGATGAAAATAAATAGGACATAATACGATAACTTATTATGCGGCAAACCTGCGAATTCGCCATGTTGAATAATGTAAGAAATCTGAGGGGGAATGAGTATACAGACACGCAGATTACTGCCTCGGCTCATCTTTGTGGGTGCAAAGTTACTGCTTTTCAATGGAATAAACAAATAACTTATTGCCAAAAAACATGACTACGACAGAACTGTAGGGTGTGCAAGGGACTTTCGTCTCTTTATCGCTACTGTTCTGCCTGTTTCATTCTTTTTTGGCAATAAGAGTAGGTATGAAAAGGATGTGTTTTAAAGCGGAGGTGTAGATACCCTCGCTATTGTTGATGTTGATGATTAAAGCCTAATTACTTAGCAGGCTCTACAAATCCTCTGATAGTGAAGGTATCAAGTCCGTCTGCTGTGTTGGAGAAGATGGCAATGTCCTTTCGGAACTCTCCCACATTGGATTTGTTAGGACTGAAAATGACCTTGAACTTGGCTGTTTCGCCCGGCTGTATGGGTTGCTTGGGATATTCCACGCGGTTGCAATAACAGCCGGAGGCAACATCCTTTATTACCAATGGCTGCTGACCGGTGTTGGTCACTTCAAACTCGTGGATAGCAGCAGTGTCGGCTTGAGAAATACGACCGTAGTCGTAATTAGTCTCGCTGAATTCCATTGTTGCCCGCACATTCGAAGGATTCACCTTGGAATGGGAGCATGCGCACAGCAACACTGCTAAGGGGATGGCGGCAACTAATATCTTATTGATGGCTTTCATTCTTTTGATTGAATTTTTTGGAGGGTCGGAGAGCTCGGAATTCTCGGAGAACTCGGAATTCTCGGAGGGCTCGGAGAACTCGGACTTCTCGGAGAGCTCGGAGGGCTCGGAATTCTCGGAGGGCTCGGACTTTTCTGATTGGTCGGAGTTGTCAGAGCTTCATCCTTTCTTTGATTGAAAAAGAGCCTTGTTGCTGGCTGATTTCCAGTTACAAGGCTCTTTATTTTGGCTACAAGCCTTTTATGGCTTATAGATGGATTATTCTGCGATACAGATAGAAACGCGGTTCTGGTCGTTCTCTGCGAACGGCTGAACGGTATCACCCTTAGAATCACTTGTGATGCGGTCGGCAGAGATGCCTTCGTTCTCAAGAGCCTTCGCAACTGTCTCAGCACGTTGAGCAGCAAGACGGGCGTTGATGGAAGCATTTCCTGTACCCTTATCGGCATAACCGGTCACAGTAACCTTGGAGTTGGGGTTCTCCTTCATGTACTTCACAATCTCGTCAACCTTAGAAGCCTCAGAAGCCTCGATGTTGGTGGCGTTGATGTGGAAGAAAATATCGCGGCGGATAGGCTCAACCTTCTCCTCTACGGGTGCTGGAGTAGGCTCGGGAGCTACATATTCTTCCTTCACAGGTGCAGGCTCAGTAACGGGAGCTGGAGCCGGCTCTGTCTTGGTGTAACTCTTGCCGAGGTTGATGCGCAGACCTACCAGGCCGTTGAAATACCAGTCGGCATTGTCAGCCTTCTTGGAGTTGTAACGGTCGTTGAGGATATTGGCGTTGCCTTCAACGAGAATGCTCACAGCATCGCTTATTCTGAAGTCAGCCTGAAGACCGCCACGGCCAAAAGCCTTCACCTTTGTTCCATCCCAGATATAGCGCATGTGGTTGGCGTCTGCCATAGCCACTGCATCATCGTTGTTCCAAGCGATGTTCGCACCACCTCCTACAAAGGCGTA
The DNA here is from genome assembly GCA_050946455.1 of Prevotella sp. Taxonomy (GTDB): domain Bacteria; phylum Bacteroidota; class Bacteroidia; order Bacteroidales; family Bacteroidaceae; genus Prevotella. The sequence continues at coordinate 4,608 of JBMNUV010000021.1, read as the reverse complement.
GAGGTTGAACACGCGCTTAGGATTCCAGCCGAAGAATGCATTGCTCAAGTTGAACATGAAGTCCAGACCGGGAGCCACGTAGTTGTATTTATAAGTAGTGTTGACAGCAGCGTCCTCGCCTTCTTCGTTGATTCCGTTGTAGCCACCCTTGCTCTGCCAAGCGTTGGCCTGCAAGCGGATTGCAAACCAAGGATTGAAGTGGTAGCCGAATGTGAGCTGAACATTGGGAGAGATGAGGTCGCCGAAGTCAGCCTCACCCAATGTGTACTGAGCACCGCCTTGAAGTTCTATGAAGCCGTACTTCTTGAACTGATACTCATTGTTTTCCTTGTCAGTGTAAGTGGCCTGAGCAGCAGCAGATAGAACACTGCAGGAAAGTAAAGTTGCTAAAATTAATGATTTCATAACAATTCAATTAGTTCTCAATTAAAGTACCGTGATTAGTGTCCGATTTAGAATCGGCCATTGTAAGATACCACTTACCGTTGCGTCTCACGGGCGAGATAATCATCCCCATCGTATTGGGACGCGGGTCGTTGGCTTTCTTTTCGAAGAGCGTAACGTTGATTTTCACCTGTGAGTCCTTCTCGCGGAAGAAAGTGAGTTTCTCCACATCATACTTGGGGCACGACTTCACCATGTTGAGTGTGGTGCGCAAGCCTTTGGCGAGTTTTGGAGGAACTTGCCTAATCGTGTCTCCGTCGAGATAATAGAGCATATTCATAGCTCCATCCACCTGGCCGTTCTTGAGATAGCTGACGAAGTTGTTCACTTGATTGATGACGTCAGCAGTATCCTGACCGGTAGTGTTCATCTCCGGGGATTTCTGATAAGTTTCCTTGATATCCTCCACTGAGCCTGGCTTAACCTTTTTGTCGCTGCAACCGTTGCAACTTACTAAAAGCGCCGACGCAGCCAATGCAACTAAAAAAAAGCTCTTCTTCATATAAAAAATTGATAAAAGGGGTGCCAAAGATTGACACCTTGACACCCCTTGTAGGTTATTTAATGTTTAAGAAAGCACTAGCAATTAGCGATTCTTAGCATTGTTCAAAGTATTTGCAATGTCGATACGAGCATAGCCCATGTTCACCTTGTAACCCCAATCGTATGAGATTGTGATAGGAACGTAAACGTGGAATGCACCGATAGTAGCACCGTTAGCAGTGTAGAGAATCTGACCATACTTGTGAGTATCGTCTGCTTCAACAAACTCCAAGTGGATACTTGCTTTTTCGGTATTAGCCAACTGCTCAATCTGATCAGCGTTGTCGAAGCCAGGCTCGTATGCTACACGTTGGCTCTCGGTCAGAGCTGCGTCGGTGTAAGCATGGTCGAGGTCAGCCTGCACTGAATCGATGCCATAGTAGGTCCAGTAGCTATCCTTCCACTGATCACGCCAATCGCTCGGATCTTCGAACAGCTTCATGATGTCAGCATAGTAACCATTATCGGTTGCATCAACACCAGCGTCTTGAGAAGTTGTGTTCAAGTCAACAGGACGGAGAACGCGAGCGGTGAACTGACCAGCATCAACCGGCTTGTTGCAGATGATAGCCTGTACGCCAATGTAGAGCTTCAGGGTCTCACCGTCAGCAAGTTCCTTGTGACCATTCTTGTTCAGAATATCGTAAGAAGCGAGATACTTCTCCTGAGCCTTCTCATTGTAAGTCAGTTTCTGATTGTGAGAACCGCTCAGAGTTGCGATTACCTCATTCTCAACCGTCTTACCAGCGTACGTACCAGCAGTTGTCAGTGTCGTTGCGAGAACCTCTGTACCAGCCTCGTTCACTGTCAGCTTATAAGTGCTACCGCTGCGGCCAGTAACAACCCACTCGTCAACTCCAGGCTTCATAATGAAGACGTACTTGTAATCAGTGATAAGGTCGCTACTGAATGTAGTGTTCTGGAACTTGAATGCAGGCTTCTGAGACAGGAATCCTTCGTTGAGGTTGTAGTAAATCTCATCGTCAGCACCGGGCTGGCCTACTACCTCAGGAGTAATGTGAATCTCAGTGAGCTCATCACCCGTACCCTCTTGCGTCATTTCGTTCTCCTTATACCAGCGAGCAAGCACCTTACTGCTGTTGTCGAGAGAAACCACAGGCTTTGTGATAGAACCAGCGGGGATGACAATCTTAGCATAAGCCTCAGCCTTGCCACCATTGCTGTACTTGATGTAAGTAACGATAGGATAGAGGTTCTTGCCATCAGCATCAACACTCATAGTGTCGGTGTAAGTAGCAGGCAACGTCCAATTGAAGTAGTCACCATTGATAGTAATAGTACCAATCTCAGGATCAGCCTCAGAGTATGTGGTCTTACCGTTGCTAGTAGTAGCCTCATACTGGTTAACAGTGTTGTCGGTGTTCATCACAAGCTGATAGGTCTGGTTGAATGCTGCCACTGACATATCAATGCGGGGGTCGGTAGCAAGGTCTTCAACAACCTTAGAAACCTTCAAAGAGCTGAATACAACACCGTCGCAGTCAACGTTCTGTGTTTCGTCCAGATTTTCAGTTACGACAGGTGTGGTAGAACCAGCGATGCGGAACTTGATGTAACCCACCTTCAGCACGTTGCCATCACCGTCAACCAATGTTACGCGAACGATAGGCATGTGGCCCTCAGGATAAACGGTCTTACCGTTAATGCTTCTCACAACTGTCAAGACACCGTCCTTCAGAGATACATACTGATCCTCAGAAATAGTACGGCCGGTGAGAGTGTACTTGATAACTTTGTACTCGTAAGACAGCCCCAGAGCGTCCATAGCCTCTTTAGTCATCTTCTGGTCAACTGTGTTGTCAGCAGATGTGTAGTGAGTCTCAACAATCTTGTTGATATCGTAGGTACTGTCAGTAATCTCATGAGTTGGCTCAATGTCTTCAGGAGCGAGGTTCTTAACAACCTGCTTCTCACCCTGACCGAACATGTGGTTGTGCTGCAAGTCTGTTGCTTCCTGCTGAATGTGGTCATCTCCACCCTGTGTAGCGTTATCAGCGAGGATAAGGCTCTTGTAAATGTTCAGAGAGAGCAGAGCATAGTCAGAAGTAACGGTGCGTGTGCCATCCTCAGTAACCTTGCTCATCTGCAGAGCAATCATAGGAGTCTTGCCTTCCTTCACGGTCTTGTCGTACTCTGTGAAGTTCACAGTGAAAGGAACAGAGAGAAGACCAGCGCTGAATGCTGTAGGATCAGCCTCAGCCAGTGCATCATAAGATGTGTAGGTAGGATTTACATACTGGATACCTGCACGGGTGACAGGATCATTTCCGTAGAAGTCGATGGAGTAGCCAGTAAGGTCGCAGATGTTCGGGTTCACATGATAGGTTGCAACACCACCATTAGAACTGTTGACCTTATTATCGTTGTTAACAGTCCAAACCTCATCAATCTCCTCTTTCTGTACAGAGTAAGTTGCATAGTCGCGGAGAACTGGATACTCGATACCCTCAATACCATCAACATAGATAGTGGGCTTCAGCACGAGGCTGGTGAGCTGCTTGTTGATGAAGGTATTCATAGTAGCGAGTTCTGTGTTGAAGTCAGTAATTGAAACATAAGTTTCATTCATGTAATCCTTCAACTCATCCAAAGTCATACCGAACTGAGCCTGTGCAATCTGATCCTTCAAGTCTTGGATAGCTTGCTCCATGGCATTCTTCAAAGAGTCGATGCGCTCGTTCTGCTTCTTGTCGGCAGCTTCAAGCTCCTCGTTCTTACTCTCCTGAGACTCCTTGAATTTGTTCAGAGCATCAACCTGGTCTTGCAGTTCCTTGATAGCCAAGTCGTGAGCAGCGAGCTTGCCATAAGCAGTGCTGAGGCTGTCGCTCAGGTTGTTGGTCTTCTTGGTCAGAGCGTCAATCTGGTCGTTCACTCCGCCGCGCCAAGTTGTCCACTCAGCGAGAGCATCGTTGTATTTTGCAACGAACTCATCGTACTCGCTCTGGTCAACCTTGGATTCAGCGAGAGCTTTCACCTCATCAATAGCTTCCTGCAGAGCTTCGTCTTTTGCTTGGAGAGCAGAGATCTTAGCATCGTAGTCTTGCTGCAAAGAGTCAATCTTAGACTCGAGTGCATCAACAGTGCTCTGGTCTGCCTTATTAGCGATTTCAGTTTCCAACTCTGCCTTGAGAGCAGCAATCTTAGCTGTGTAGTCGCTCACGGCTGCTTGGATTTGAGCCTCGCAATCGGATTTGCATGACTCCAAGTCTGCCTGCAAAGAGGAAAGAGTTGTCTTCAAATTCTCAATCTCTGCCTTGTTGGCATCAATGTCGTCATCGTAATCCTTACAAGACGTAACCATACCCATAGTGGCAACCATAAGCAGCCCCATGAATAGCGTACTTAAAAATCTTCTTTTCATACGATTTTAAATTAAATTAAACTTTAACTATGTCAAAAAAATAATTGCAAGAATATTCTTTAGTCCCTCTCATTGACTTTGCCAACAAAGGGAATTTCGGTGCAAATATAGAGATTATTGCTGTCCGGTAAAACTTAAAAACGCATAATTATCTATCCCGAAGCCCAGTAAAAATGGACTTCGGGCTTTGTTTTTCTAAAAGTAAGCCCCCTCTAATCAAAAAAGGTCCTTTCAGGTGG